>CALGZC010000023.1 GCA_937934745.1 uncultured Blastocatellia bacterium | reverse complement strand
CTGGCGGAAGGCAGGGCTGTGGCGCGTCCGGTGCCGGGTTGCTGCCTTGCGGCAGCGGTGAAACCGTTTGTGGTGGAGCAGGCGGCAAGCGGCAGATGGCGTTGGTGATGACCGGATTTGCACAGGTGTTGCGGAACGGTTCAATGACCAGCTCGTGGAAGTCGAGTGTGCCCATCGTGCGTCGTTCTGCTTGGTAACGTTGGCGATAGCGCGCAAGCACTGCATCCCAGCCTCTGGTCACGGTCGTTTTGGAGATAGACAGCATGTCAGGTGAGCGCCAGTAGCCATCCATCAAGCCATTGAGATCGCAGCGATTTCAGGCGTCAGTCTGCTGCCTAAGGAGGGATCGAATGGCCGCTGGAGTGTCCGGCGCATGCGCTGGTGTTAGAGGGACACTTAGGCATCGAGAGAGCAAAGCCACGCTCCGAACGACGTGCCACCGCCGTGTTCTGCTCAAGGAAAAGCGCATAGGCCTGCCCGAAGATTTCGGTGGACAGGTTGAGCCACCGTGAGTACTGCTGCACCTACAAACAACCTTTTGGATTGAAAAATGGCAAGTTCAAAGCCCGGACACCGCACGGATGTTGCTATCCGCTGCCTAGATACGCCTAACTGCCACGTCCGCCAGCGTACTCGATTTTAAAAACATACACCGTGCTCGGCCGGTAGTTTGACACCCAAACATGTTGGCCATCTGGCATGGTCGTCACGCCAATTGGGTGAATGTCGGTCTTGGCCGTGAAGATTTGTTTCATCTGCTCCAGGTCAACGACACCCAAGTTGTTGTCTTCGTAGTTGCACACAAAAGCGTAGCGGTCATCCACCGAAAGCGAGGTCGAACGTGCCTGGGTTCCGGTTTTGGCCCTTCCGGTGATGGTTTCCGTGGCGCGGTCAATCTTGATGAGCGTCCCAGAAGCATTGAGCGCGACGTAGAGCGTCGTGCCATCCTGTGACACGCAGACATGGCGGGGATTTGGCCCGGTCGGGATGTCCCGCACCTTTTGGTGGCCGTTTTCGACGTCAATCACGGCCAGCGACGCTCCCCCCATGATGCAAACGTAGGCTAGCTTGCCATCGGGTGCGAAGCAAATGCCGCGTGGAACACGCCCAACAAACACGTCCTTGACCTTGACGAACTTCTCGGCATCCATGACGGTGATCGACTCGGACAGCCAGTTAGCGGCATAGACCCACTTGCCGTCCGGGCTATCTGCAACGACTTTCGGTACGCGCCCGGCCGGAATACGCGCGACAATCTGGTAGGAGTTGGTGTCAATAACCACGACGATGCTTGTAACGCCGACCCGCTCGCTGCCGTAGAGGGACACCCAGGCGTACTTGCCACCCTGCGTAAACGTGCACTCAACCGGCTCGCCACCGACCGGTACACGTTTGAGGATTTCGTATGTCTGGGCGTCAATAAACGTCACCTGGCGACCGTATAAGTTGCACGTCATGACGCGCTTGCCGTCAGGTAACACGCGCAGCGATTTAGGTCCGGCCGGAACATTAAGTTTCTTGATCAGTTTGAGTCCGGTGATGATACCCCTATCCGGCTTGGGCGGCGCCGGCGTGAGCAACTGCAGTGCCTGTGCCGCCACTGAGGTTGCACCAGGAACCAGAAGCGGTTTACTGGTTGAGCACGAGAAGATACCGAGGCTGAGGAGAAAGAGAAGCGTAATGCAGTGGACGAACATAGGCAGGGACTCTCTTAGGGCATCCTAGTCGGTGTACCGTAGCCGAATTAGCTTGATAAGGAAATGCGCAGACCATGTGGTGCTCAGTGCGGCCATCTCATCCGTACCCAACGGGCGAGAAGGTAATGTGAACAAGGAACTTGAACAAGGAACCAGAGTGATGTCGGTCATCTACGGCGTGTCGCCGGTGCTGGAAGCGTTGCGCAGCGGACGGCGACGAGTTCGGGAAATCTTGGTGGCCCAGGGCAGTCAACCGCATCGGTTGCGGGCAATTCGGACATTGGCGCAACAGAGGGGTGTGCCGGTCGGTGAAACGAGCCGGGCGCGCCTGGACGCCCTGACACGGTACGCCAACCATCAGGGTGTCGTGGCGTATGTCATGCCGGTTGACTACGCCGATCTGTCCGAAGTGCTGGCCTGTGTCTCCGGCACGCCGTTGCTGGTTGTCTTGGATCAGGTTGAAGACCCTCATAACTTAGGTGCCATCATTCGGACGGCGGAGTGCGCCGGCGCCCATGCCGTTGTCATTCCGGAACACCACGCTGTTGGGCTAACCGAGACCGTCGTCAAAGCTTCAGCCGGGGCAACCGAATACCTTCCGGTTGTTCGTGTGGTGAATGTGGCGACGACACTTGACCGACTGCGTCACGCCAACGTGTGGATTGTCGGTGTGGAGCGCGATGGTGATCGCCCGTATGTCAGTTGGGATTTCACTCTACCAACGGCAATCGTGCTTGGGAGTGAAGGTAAGGGTGTGCGGCGATTGGTGCGGGAACGGTGTGATAGCGTGGTATCGCTGCCACTTTTGGGTCACATCACGTCGTTGAACGTTTCGGTTGCGGCCGGGGTAGTACTTTACGAAGCTGTCCGGCAGCGGCATTTGATGCCACCCGACAAGACTACGGTTCGCGTGAATCGCCGCGCCGCAGGCGACGCTTCCGACGCAGCTCGTTGACTTCTCCCATCAACTCGCGGGCTTCTGTCAGGGCCTCGGTGAGTTGCTGGGTGAAGAGGTTGGCTTTTTTGATAGCCGCCGTGAGGGCGTCAAGTGTCTGTTGCGTTGCGGCCAGTAAACTCTTATAGGCATCTTCGGATTCCCCGGCAGACACCGGTGTATCGAATAGCGACCGTAACTCTTCACGGTGAAAGTCAACCTCGCCGCGCAGGCGGTTATGTTCAGCGCGTAGCTGCAACAGTGCCCGGTGAGCACGGTGTAGCTCGATGCTCAAGCGTGCGCCTGCCTGACTGTAACGTGTGCCTTCCTGCTGAATTAGGTCGCGCAGGTGGGCCAGTCGGCGCGCTTCGGTAATGGGCTGTTCGGTGTCAAGGGTAGCGAACTCACCACTGATGTCGAGCGATGGTGGGCTGTCTAGGATTTCCGGTGCAAGGCCAGATGCAGATGTACTTGTCCCTGCTGTGCTTGCAGCCGAAGTTACCTGAGGCGCTCCCCCTGAGACTACACCGGGCGCACTCGTCGGCGGCGCTGGGGCGGCAGCGTTGTCGAGGATGGCCCGGAAGGCACAGGCCTTGACATGTTCGGCAACCTGGATGGGGATTCCGGCTGCCGTGGCCAGCTCATATGCTGAAGCCGTGCCGATGTCTCCCAGCCGCGTGATCCCGGCCGCATGCAAGCGTTGTAGGCTGACCGGATCAACTGTTTTGAAATAAGAGGCCACATCCGCAATGTGCGGCGTGGCGGGAATTGCCGCGTTGGATTCGGATGATGGCAGTAGCGGTTCCGAGGCCAGGCTTTGACGAATCAACCGGCGCAACTCATTGAAGTCACGGGTAAGGTTTTTGGTATCGCGCTCGGTCAGGGTGCGTTTTCCCCGGCGTACGTCCAACAATGGGCGCTCGATGCCTTTGAGAACGTCGAGAATGTCATGGTACTGAATCGTCTCGGACGCCTTGATAAGCGGGCGTAACGCCCCAATGCAGGCATCAACCGTGCCTTGGACGACGCGGCTTTGATCGGATACATTGCCGGCGCGCGCAACGTAATCTGCCAAGGTGTACAGTGATAACCCGACCGGTTCAAGGAACTCCCACACGATGGAACTGAACATCCCCTTGAGTTCTGCCTCCGTCCGCCGCTCGGCTGCCAGTTGATCCTCGAGCGAGAGCGGAGCAAACGCACCCGTTGGGTGAATCAGTTCGTCAATTGCTGCCGCAATGTCATCATCGCCTTCATCTGTACGAGGTGACGACTCTGAAGACGCTTCGCCTAAATTAAGGTTGCGCGTTGGATCGGCGTCAGAGGGATGTGAGTTGCGGTCGGCCATAGCTGGTTGTGGCGTTAGGACGGCGGTGGCGTTGGTGGGTAGTTGCTGCGCGGTTCGAGGGTGACGGAAAGCATGGTGATTTTTTGTCTCGGACGACTAGTGCCCTCAACCGTTGGCGCGTTAGAAATAATATCCACAACGTTCATACCGGCAATCACCCGCCCGAAAATGGTGTATTGATTATCCCATTCGGGATGGGCGCGACAACAGATAAAAAACTGCGTCGTCGCGCTGTTTTTGTCATTGCCGACGCGGGCGGCCGAAACAGTCCCGCGAACATGGCGCAGCGCACTGAATTCTGCTGGAATCTTGGGTAAGTCGGGCCGTCCGAATCCCCAAGTGTCTTCACGTCCGGTTTTGGAGTTGGGGTCGCCGCCTTGGATGAGGCTTCCCGGCTCAACACGGTGAAATGCCGTGCCGTTGTAGAAACCGCTGCGGATCAGGGCTTGAATTCGGGCCGTGTGTTTCGGGGCGACATCAGGGAAAAACTCAAAAACGATGTCGCCGAACTCGGTTTTGATGACGGCGACCGATTGGGCCGCGGAAGCCCGACAGCCTGTGAGCGACGCTGCTCCGACAAGCAGTGTCGCCATGAGAGGAAGCACCCAGGTAACGCCACGCGTCACCGTTTGAAAGCGGTTAGGCAGCTTGCTTGCAAGACTCGGCATTGCAGGTTGTCGTAGCATCACCGGTGCAGGTTGCTGCTTCGGAGGACTTCCGCACTTCATTGTTTGAGGCGGAGGCACTCTCCTGACGGCCCTTGGCGCTGTAGTCGGTAATGTACCATCCAGACCCTTTGAAGGTGAAGCTCGGGGCAGAAACGACCCGGTTGAGCGCATCCTGTCCGCAGGTAGTGCAGGTCACCAGTGGCGCATCGGAAAATTTCTGAATGACTTCAACCCGGTCTCCGCAGTTGTCACACAGATATTCGTAGATGGGCATGGCCTGAACCCTCTCTAAGTTAGGTGTAAAGCTTTGTTTCTCAAAGGTTACGGGTCCAGCTCAAGAGGGAAAGTATGCTCCCGAACAATTGGCTGTCCTATGGGTTGCGTTGGATTTCAACCCGGGCTTCATAGCTGCCGCTGTTGTCTGACAGATCGCCTTCATTGACGCTCAGGTAGAGCTTGCCGCTGCGCTGCGCCGTAAATTCGCGTCCACTACCGACAAAAATAAAGTCGTTATTGTCATCACCGATAACGGCGATGAGACCTCCGGTCGGCCGCCCCGGCATCAGTTTGTCCGGATCCACATCCGGGATGCCGTCCGGCGTTGATTGACGGCGGCTGCCAAGACTCACGACGCCACGGGCTGAAATCCGAATCTGATCTCCCCGGCGTACGTTAAGCTGTGTGTACGTCCAGTCATCACGGGCAGCGACGTTGACCAGGCGGACAAGAGCACCGGTTGCGGTCGATGGCTTCTCCGTCGGTGGTGCGGACTGCGGCTCGTCCGCCGACCTGCCGCCGCTGTAGCCGGATGGCAGTGGACGTCCGTCAAATTCAACGCTTTCAATATCTTCCAAAGCAATGGTGGCCTGCGTCATCGGTGATGCCCGTTCATACACAATCACAAACTGGCGATTCTCGTAACGGACAATCTTACCGACGATGGTCTGCCCGTTTTTGAGTCGAATGGTGTCGGCAGAAGCAGCGGATGGTGAAATGGCGACACTAAGTAAGCCAAGACAAAGTACATAACGCGAGACTAGAGACACCATAGCACAACGTAGAACAACAGTTTGTTTGTGGCCGATGTAAGGCACAGCAGAACGGCGCTACTGTGCGTCAAACCTCAATGTCGAAGGAAAATAGCCCCGGCGCGTCAGCACACGGGCATCCCGATACTTAGGAATCCGCACTTCAATTTCCCGGAAGTCCTTACCGGTATGTCCGGCGCTGGGCTCATAGACGAGGAAGTACTGGTTACGTAAGTAGTCCTTCGCCAGATCAAAGGCGCGCTTGAGCTGCTTCAAATCACTTGGAAAGAAAACATCGCCGCCGGTTTCCTTGCAGAGCTTCTTGAGTTTACGGTCGTCGAGATTGAAGTACGGATTGCCTTCGATACGAAAGACGCCACCGCCTTTGGTACTGATGGCATAGACGGTGACTTCCATGCGCTGCGCAACGGCAATGGCTTCATCAATGGTGGTTTCACTGGCCGTATCGCCGCCATCTGTCACAAGGAGAATAGCTCGCCGCCGAGTACTTGCGGAGGGCATTTGCTCTAAACAAACCTTTTTGACGGCGTCATAAAGCGCCGTGCGGCCGTCGGCAGTTGTGATGCTGTTGACGACGCGGGCCAGTTGTTGGAAGTCGTTAGTGAACCCGGCGCGGATGCGGGGTTCGTCATCAAAGGTCACAAATGAGGCTTGGTCACGGCGGTTGTCGAGTAGTTTACCGAGAAATTCTGTAATCGCTTCCCGCTCAAACGCCAGCCGGTAGCGGACGCTGGTGCTCGTGTCCATCAGGATGGCAACATTGAGTGGAAGACCGTCCCGCCGCTGAAACGCAATAATCGGTTGGCGGCGTCTGTTTTCAAAAATCTCGAAGTCGTTTTGTCTGAGGTCGGTAATAAACCGTCCCTGGCGGTCGAGGACCGTCACCGGGAGGGAGATATTCACCACGTCGAGTGTAAATTCATCCGCTCCGGTCGGTGCGCCAGGCAGTTGAGGAAGGGGCTGGGCGGTGGCGCAGGGGAGGTAGGGATGGCCAATGAGTCCACAAAAAAACAGCAAGCACAAACACAATGAGCGCTGGCGCATCGCGAAGTACCTCGTTGGGAAGCCGACTAGGATGTCTGGAGCCGATGCCCACGGCATGGCTGGGCCAAACATAGCATGATGTTGTGTTGCGCCGACGATTTCTTAGTTCCCGGGCCCACCCTAAAGGTTGGTCAGATACCTTCCAGCCTGGCTGCCGATAGGGCGTGACATAAGTTCAATCCGCTTGTGTCACTATGAAAAGCGAAGCACAATCAACCTGTCGCTCCGGTGAGGCCCCTGTGCCGGCGACGGCAAAGGCTGGTTTTGTGACCGACGTATCAGAAGGGTTGAAGTAGTCTGATGAAAGGTACACTCTCACTCCTCAATTTCGCCGACATCATTCGTGATTTACACCTGTCGCGGCGTACAGGCCTGTTACGGATGACCCGCGACCGTGAACTGCGCGCAGTGTTTGTTGAACAGGGCAACCTGGTGTTTGCCCTCTCGAATTTGCCGCACGAACGATTGGGCGACTTTTTGCTGGCACGTGACATCATTACCCGCGAGCAGTATGACGCTGCCGTGCAAAATCCCAACGCCAAGCAACGGTTTGGTCAGGTGCTGGTGGAGATGGGGGTGATGCCGCACGAAAAGGTTGAAACCTACGCCCGCCAGCATTTGACGGAGATTATCTTGGCGGCTTTCGAGTGGACGAACGGTGAGTTTTCGTTTGAAGAGGGCACACGTGCTGCCCACGATGTCAAGCTCGATTTACTGACGCCCAACCTCATCCTGATGGGCGTCCGGCGGATGACAAATGATGATGCCATTCGCCGCTCACTCGGACCGACCACGCAGCATATCGAGCTTTCGCCGGATGCCACAACCCAACTGCAACGGGCAACCCTCGACGGTACGGAGGGATTTGTATTGTCGCGGATAACCGGGCGAATGACAATTGACGACTTGGTGCTGTTTAGCGGTGTGCCGGAGATGACCATCTTGCGTGTGGTGTACGGGTTGCTCTGTGCCGGCATTCTGACATCCGACCATCCGCGTCCGACACTGGCCAATCCGCAACCGGTAGCGCCGGTGACCATGGTGTCATCAACCCCATCTCCACCGGCCGGTGCACCTGAGACCGAGGCCGTCAACGTTGATGAGGCCCGCTTCGAGCTTCAGATGTTACGTGAGTTTTTGTCGCTCAAGACCACCACGTACTATGACATGTTAAATCTGCCGCCGACGGCGAGCGAAGGTGATATCAAACGTCTGTACTATCAACTGGCCAAGAAGTACCACCCTGACCGGTACCGAACGCTAGGCGCGCCGGACCTGCTCGATGACGCAGAATGGATTTTCGCCCGCATCAGCGAAGCCTATGAAAAACTGCGTGACCCGGAAGTTCGCCGGCGGTACGACGAGTTTATCGGGCTGACACCGCAAAGCAAGGAACAAACAGAAGCCAAAGTTGCGTCGGTCACCGCGCCACCCTCAGCAGCACCTTCTGGTTCGTCTAGCGGGCGCATACCATCCCCATCCCCTGTTCCGCCGGCTGCCGTAACGGGGTCGGCGACGCATCAGCCGAGCGTTGGAGCATCGCTAAGCGTTCCGGTCGGCGGTAGTACGACTGGACGCATATCGCCGCTGACCGCCACACAGCCCATGGGCAGTGTGACCGGAACAAGTACCCAGGGGCAGGGCATATCAAGCGGTGGCACGACAAGTGGTTCCTTACCGGTAGCGCCGCAAGCAGCAGCCGAAACAGCCGCACGAAGCTATGAGCTGGCCTGTGCGGCCATTGAGCGGAAGGATTTCATGACGGCGATGACCTATCTCCGGGAGGCGGTGCGGTTAGCCCCCGATGTCATTCGCTACCGCTCACGTTTAGCGTCGTTATGCATGCAGAATTCAAAACTGCGCAAGGAAGCCGAAGAACAACTCCTGGCGATTCTCAAGTTGGACGATAAATATGTCGATGCCTACCTGGCGTTAGGTCACATGTACCACCAGGCTGGAATGGAAAAGTCGGCGCGCAAACAGTTTGAGACCGTTTTGGCTATTCAGCCTGACAACGCCATTGCGAAGCAGATGCTGGCGCTCAGTTCTAAGGTCAGTGCTGCGACCCCGAAAAAACCGGGTGAACAACCAAAATCATCGGCAACTACTCCTGCCAAGTCCGGTGAGCCTAAAAAAGGTTTATTGCAACAGGACGTCGGAGAACTCATTGGGAAGCTGTTTAAGCGATAGTCAGTAGCTTCATCTCAAACCGGCGGACAGTCAGTCGGTCATCCATGATTGGCGTCGAACGCAGGTGCCGCTTGGGGCGCGGGAACTGTTTCCCCGGTTTGTTGACCGACTTCGCCCGGCCGAGTGCGCCGGTGTGTTCGCGTGAAAAAGAGCCTTTGCCAAGAAGAAGCGTCGCACAACGGAAGTTTGGCCGGGAGAAGCAGGCGTCGGGATTGGTGGGAATCGGCGGTTGATGAATTCTGAAGTTGGGTTGGTAACAGGAAGGGTGTTACAAATGAGCCTGGTAGTGACCGGCTGCGGGACAAAAACGGGACAAAAAAATGAAAGCCATGCTCTTAGCCGCCGGGTTTGGGACGCGGCTTTTTCCATTAACCCTGGATCGTCCGAAGCCGGCCCTGCCGGTGTTGGGGCGGCCTTTGATTACATATGGCGCGGACTACTTGGCGCGTTTTGGATGTCGCGATCTGGTTGTCAACCTCCACTACAAAGGAGAGGCCATTGTCGCCGCACTGGGCGACGGTACCGCCTTTGGTTGCCGGATTACCTACAGTTATGAACGCGATGTCATTTTAGGCACCGGTGGAGCGCTCGATCACGCCAAAGCGTTGCTCAACCCGACCGAGACGTTCGTCGTAATGAACGGCAAACTCATGACGACGATTAACCTTCAGTCCGCCTTGGCGACCCACCGGAAGACAGGTGCCTTGGCGACCCTTATCGTTAAGCCAAATGTACGACGGGAGCAGTTTAGCGTCGTTGACATCAACGAAGAGGGCGCAATCTGTGGGTTCGGGCCGCCCCCGGCGATGGCGGCCGGTTCGGATGAACCGCCACCGTTGTTCTTCACCGGGATTCAAATCCTTGAGCCGGACATCTTCGATTACATTCCGGCGCGCGTATTTTCGCATACGACCACAGATATCTATCCGCGCGCCATCGCCGACGGTCGCCGTGTCATGGCGCATCTTGCCGCGCCTGATGAGGCTTGGTACGAATTCAGCACGCCGGAGCGATACCTTGATTTGTCCTGCCATTTGGCGGGTAACAGTCAGGCTGTCATCTGTGGTAGCGGTTGCCAGATTGCTGCCGAGGCCGAGCTGTCGCGCAGCATCCTCTGGAATCAAGTGACGATCGGTACCGGCGCAAAACTGCATGAGGTGATCATCGGGGATGGCGTGACGATTCCTGACGGCATGGTATTGGCAAGGGTGATGGTCGTCCGCGCCGAGCTACTCAGGCAGGCAGCATCGGCCGCGCCCCCCAGTGCCGATGGTCGTGGGCGGCGAATTGGCGACAATGTCATTGTTGATTTCTGAGCAGGGTGAGCGCTGAGGTGAGCAATTGGCGGGGCATGACGCGCGGGGAATTTCTCAGGGGCTTGCTGCTGAGTGCCGGGTGGAGTCTTTGGCAACCCGGAGCCATCCTCTTCGGGTCTGCAGCGGTGCGCAAGGTAGTGCGCAAGGTAGAATGGGTCGTTGCCGATGACGCACCGATTGCCGACATCCCACGCTTGCCGCGCGAGTTTCGCGGTGTCTGGGTCGCCACCGTCGAGAACATTGATTTCCCCTCTGTGCGTTCCCTCAGCCCGGAACAACAGCAAGCTGAGCTGACGGCAATCTTTGACCTGGCGCAGGCGCTCGGTTTCAACGCGGTGATTTTTCAGGTCCGACCGATGTGCGATGCGCTGTATGCGAGTCCCTATGAACCATGGTCTGAATACTTATGTGGCGTCATGGGGCAGGCGCCGGAGCCGTTTTACGATCCACTGGCGTTCGCCGTTGAAGCAGCGCACGCCCGCGGCCTAGAACTTCACGCTTGGTTCAACCCGTTTCGGGCGCTGCATCGGGCGCGCCAGGGCAGGATTGACCGACAACATGTTGCCCACCGCCGGCCGGATTTGGCCAAGCCCTACGGACGCTATCACTGGCTTGATCCCGGTGAGCCGGAAGCGCGGGCGCACTCGCTGCGCGTGATCCTCGATGTTGTGGAACGGTACGACATTGATGCCGTTCACTTCGATGATTATTTCTACCCGTACAAAGAGCGTCTTGTGTCAGGCTATGTGATTCCCTTCCCAGACGATGCCAGTTGGGTGCGGTACGGACAGGGCAGAGGGTGGCGGACTCGGGACGATTGGCGGCGGCACAACATTAATGTCTTCCTTGAGGAGGTCGCAGCCGGTGTGCGCCGCCTAAAACCACACGTCAAGTTTGGGATCAGTCCGTTTGGTATCTGGCAGCCCGATCATCCACCGGGTATTCAGGGCCTGAACTCATACATGGAGCTGTGCTCTGACTCGCGTCGTTGGCTCTCTGAAGGGTTGGTTGACTACCTCGCGCCACAGCTCTACTGGCCGATTGAACGCGAGCGGCAAAGTTATCTCCGCTTGCTGGAATGGTGGCTGTCCCAGAATCGGCGGAGCCGCCACGTCTGGCCCGGGAGCGCCGCTTTCAAAGTGGCAGACGGGACGCCGCGCGCCGTTCCTGCGGTTGAAATTGCAGCGCAAGTTCGGTTAGCCCGTTGCCTGAACCGGCAGGGCGGTAACATTCACTTCAGCTTCCGTGTGTTTCGCGGCAATAGAGGTGGGCTGTCGGATTTGCTCCGGCGCGAGGTGTACCTGGTCCCAGCACTGGTGCCGGCCTCACCCTGGCTCAATGCCACGGTGCCGGATGCGCCTGAACTGGCAGTGTGTGCCGAACCGGCAACCGGCTGTACTGTTGTCGTCTGGGACGTGGCCGATCCGGCGAACATTGCGTGCTGGTGTATCGCCATTCAAACTGGTGAAGCGTGGGAATTGCAGGTTCAACCGGCAACGCAGCGGCAGGTCCGGCTGCCGGCAGCCGCACGTGTAGTCGCCGTCTGGGCCGTGAGTCGAACCGGCATCGAAGGGCGGCGAGCAGTTCGGTGGCGCAGGTAGGCGCTAGGCCGTCACTGCTGCGCCATGTCATGGTTGCCGCCTTCGGTGCGTCCGGCGGACGCGCCGACGCGCACACCATTCCATACCTGTGAGGAAGGACACTCCATGTTTGAGCGACGAACGTGGCGACGTTCACTGACCGCCGGCGTGGCAGCGGTGATGTTGACTGCCCCGGCGACACTGTGTGCCCAGAGTTTCTCCGATACGATGAAAGCCTCGAAAGCGCCTCTGACCTACCCACCGTCAAAGAAGGTTGACCAAGTGGACGATTACCACGGCATCAAGGTCGCCGATCCATACCGCTGGCTCGAAGACACGGACGCCGAAGACACGAAAGCCTGGGTTGAGGCACAAAACAAAGTCACCTTTGGCTTTCTGGAAAGCATTCCCGAACGGGCGCGTATCCGTGAGCGGTTGACCGAGTTGTGGAACTACGAGAAGTTCGGCGTTCCTTTTCGTGAAGGAGGTAAGTATTTCTTCACGCGCAATGATGGCCTGCAAAATCAAAGCGTGCTCTATGTAGGCAAGTCGCCCGATGACCCACAGGCGCGTGTGTTGCTTGACCCGAACACGCTATCGGCGGACGGGACTGTGGCGCTGACGGGCTACGCCGTCAGCGATGGCGGCAAGTGGCTTGCCTACGGTTTGGCAACGGCCGGCTCGGATTGGAACGAGTGGCGGGTGCGCGACATCGAGACCGGTCAAGACCTGCCAGATCGGCTGCAGTGGGTCAAATTCTCCGGTGCGTCCTGGACAAAGGATGCAAAGGGCTTTTTTTACAGCCGCTACGACGAGCCAAAGGAAGGCAACCTACTGCAATCCACCAACTACTTTCAGAAGCTCTACTACCACCGCATCGGCACGCCGCAGTCTGAAGACCGGCTCGTGTATGAGCGCAAGGATCACAAGGACTGGGGGTTTGGCGGCTATGTCACGGATGACGGGCGCTATCTCGGTATTGTCGTCACCATGGGCACCAGCCCGAAGAATTTGTTCTTCTACAAGGACTTGACCCAGCCTGACGCGCCGGTTGTCGAGCTGATTACCGACTTTATCGCCGATTTCACGCCGGTCGGCAACGATGGGACGACGTTTTACTTCCGAACCGACTGGGAAGCGCCACGTGGTCGCCTGATTGCGGTTGATGCGCAGCACCCCGACCCCACCCACTGGCGCGAAATTATCCCCCAGAGCACTGATACGCTCGAAGGCGTCCGTTTTGTCGGTGGGCGGTTTATTGCTCTTTATCTGGCCGATGCCAAAACACGGGTCAAAGTCTTTGCGACGGACGGCCGTCCGGTTGGCGAAGTGGCGTTACCCGGCATCGGTACGGCCAGTGGCTTTAGCGGCAAGCCGACCGACACCGAAGCCTTCTATGCCTTTACGAGCTTCACCCAACCGACGAGCATTTATCGGTACGACCTAAAAACCGGTAAAAGCACGTTAGTCAAACAACCCAAGGTGACGTTCAAGCCGGCGGACTACGAAACCAAGCAGGTCTTTTACGCCAGCAAGGACGGCACGCGCATCCCAATGTTCATTACCCACCGCAGGGGACTCAAGCGTGACGGCAAGCACCCGACACTGCTGTACGGCTACGGCGGCTTCAATATTTCGCTAACGCCGACCTTTTCACCGGCGCGGATCGCTTGGTTGGAGATGGGTGGTGTGCTGGCCATTCCCAACCTGCGCGGCGGAGGCGAGTACGGCGAGGCCTGGCATCAGGCCGGCACTAAGCTCAACAAACAAAATGTGTTTGACGACTTCATTGCGGCGGCCGAGTGGCTCATTCGGGAAAAATACACCACGCCGGCCAAGCTGGCTATCCAAGGTGGGAGCAACGGTGGCTTGCTCGTCGGCGCGTGCATGACGCAGCGCCCGGAACTCTTTGGTGCGGCGCTGCCGGCCGTAGGGGTAATGGATATGCTGCGCTTCAATAAATTCACGATTGGTTGGGCGTGGGAGTCAGATTACGGCTCACCACAAAACCCGGAGGAGTTCAAAGCGTTGTACGCCTACTCGCCGCTGCACAATCTGAAGCCGGGGACACGCTATCCGGCAACACTTATCACGACCGCCGACCATGACGACCGAGTTGTGCCGGCACATAGTTTCAAGTTTGCAGCCGCCCTACAGGCCGCGCACAAAGGAGACGCGCCGGTGCTGATTCGGATTGAAACCAGGGCCGGCCACGGCGCCGGCAAGCCGACGACCAAACTGATCGAGGAAGCCGCCGACATCTGGGCCTTTTTGGTGAAGGTGCTGGAAATGAAGGTGACTTTCCCGGCGCAGTAGTCGCTGCGCCTCACGGCACCGACGCCTCACCGACGAGGTTCGTCGGTGTCATCTGACCGCGCAGGGCTAATCAGCTCGTATAGTTTGACCAGGTGCGCGCTGAGCCGCCGCCGTTCAGGGCAGGGAAGGCGAGCGCGGACGGCGTAGAGCTGTCCTTGGCTGTCGGTTTGGCTGCGCCGAAACTCCCCCTGCGGCTCGTTTTCAGTGTGGTGTCTGCTGTCGCTTGATGTACTGGCGCGCGATGGCAAGCGGCGCGCCGCCGGAGCTTGCAGCCAAGTCGGACGGCGACCACAGCGCCCCCTTCCGATCACGCTTCTGGATGTCGGACCGCTCCTTGCGCAGCAAGCGACCG
>CALGZC010000022.1 GCA_937934745.1 uncultured Blastocatellia bacterium | reverse complement strand
GCTGTGGTCGCCGTCCGACTTGGCTGTAAGCTCCGGCGGCGCGCCGCTTGCCATCGCGCGCCAGTACATCAAGCAACAGCAGACGCCACACTGAAAACGAGCCGCAGGGGGAGTTTCGGCGCAGCCAAACCCCATAGGACGGCTCGACTCCATAAATCCTGGTCCGCGCCTTGCCTGCCCTGAACGGCGGCGGCTCAGCGCGCACCGGGTCAGTGTGATCGGCACGGGAACAGAGGAGGCAACGGCCACGCCTACAGGGGTTGCACCGCATACCGCTCACTGACTGCGTTCTGTCCTGAGGAGCAGGTGTGTTGAAATTTCCGGAACTTCTACGGCGCATTGCAGTGCAACATACTTTGCGAGCAACAGTTCGCCACATCCCTGGTGGATTGGGCTGCAGTTGCTCGTGGCGTAGTGTACATTCCTCCTCTCTGCTCACGCGGTGGCCTCCCCCACCGCGTTTTTTTGCCTTCTGACTTTGCCTTCAAGCACGGTCACGCCCCCGGCCCTTGAAACAGAGGAGGTACGCATGCCGCAGGTCACCTTGCCTACTGGGTCATCACCGACTCGCGGGCCGTCGCCCGCGCCGGGCGGTCGTTTTCGGCCGGCGCTGGCGTTTTCGACCCTCACGCCCTGGTTTGACGTTGTGGCGCGGGTTGCCGTCCGCGACAACACCCTCAAGGCACAACTGGCCGACTTGCTCTCACTGCGGCCCGGCCAAACGGTTCTCGATGTCGGCTGCGGCACGGGCACACTGCTGCTGCGCCTGCGCGCGCGTCAACCCCAGGCGCGATTCTTCGGCGTCGATGCCGACCCGACGGCGCTAGCGATTGCCGCGCGCAAGGCGGCTGCCGCCGGCGCACCCCTCACGCTCACCGTCGCTTCGGCCACCTGCCTGCCCTTTGCCGACGCGACCTTTGATACCGTGACAACTTCGCTCCTCCTGCACCACCTTATCACGGCAGAGAAGCGGCAGGCGTTGGCCGAAATCCGGCGCGTCCTGTGTCCCGGCGGCGTGTTGCTTGCGGCCGACTACGACGCACCCCGCACATGGCTGGAAAGGCTGGCCTTTCTGCCGGTACGTCTGTTTGACGGCTTCGATGCCACCGAAGCCAATGCCCAGGGTGAGCTGCCAACCCTGATCCAGGCAGCCGGGCTGGATGACATCCAAACCTGCGCCGAGCTGCCAACGGCTTTCGGCTACATCACCATCTGGCGCGCGCAGAGGGCAAGCGCCGCTACGCTGCTTTGACGGCCGTGAGAATGGCGTAGCCTAACTCGCCGCGCTCGATGGCATCGGCAGCGCTCCGCGTCACCTGCTTGGCCTTGGTGAAATCCACGTTTGGCAGGTCCAGCTTTTTCAAGGCGACCATCAGCTCCGCGCCCAGAAGCTTAGCGCGGACGCCGGCGACCATCTCGCTCAGGGCAGCGTCATGCGGTTCGACGATGCCGGGCGCAAAGCCGGCCGCCGCCAGCAACGCTGCATAGGTCTCGACCGGCTGGGCGTCGGCAATGCAGGCTACCCAGGCCAACAGGGTTTCCAACTCCGGGGCCAGTGGGCCGCGCCGCGTCAGATCGCTAAGGCCGACCTGTCCGCCGGGCTTCAGGACGCGGAAGAACTCGCGCGCCGCCTGCGGTTTGTCGGGAAAGGTGCAGTAGGCGCACTCGCACAGGATGGCGTCAAAGTCGGCATCGGCAAAGGGCAAGTGCTCGGCATCGCCCGTCACGAACTGTGCGCGGTCGCCGAGACCCCGCTCCGCAGCCGCCGCAGTTGCCAGTCGGACGTTCTCCGCACCGAAGTCCACCCCAACAATTGTGCAGCCGAAGGTCTCTGCCAGATGCAGGGCGCTCGTTCCACGCCCGGCGGCGACATCCAGCACCCGCATGCCCGGCTGTAAGCCGAGGATTTCGCCCATGCGTGTCGTCAGCGCAAGGCCGCCCGGATGGAATGACTCGCCAAAGAGAAACCGGACGACATCGCTTTCATAAAACTGCGCGCAGCACGATTTGACGGCCTGCGGATGGGCCGCTTCCGATGTGGTGAATTCTCCGATGACGGTGCTCATCAGCGCGTCCCTCCGAAAGTAAATGTGATCGGCCGCACCTGAAACGGCTTGCCTTCCTTACGGGCCAGCTTACGTTCCCACTCCAGCGCCGCGAGCTGCTCGCGTGCTTGTTGTCGGTAGCCAATCGTGTTGTAGGCGCAAAAAGGAATCTGCTTGCCGCCCGGTAGAAGAAACTCCTTGCAACATTTCATGAGATTCTTCTGATTGAACGTGTAGGGGTCCATGAAATCCTGCAACATGACCATCTTCATCCTATCGGCAATATCGCCGATGCTCAGTGACTCGAAGCCGCACGCCTGACATGACATCTGAAGGTCACGGGCGGACTTGGGCGTGCCTGGTGCTGCCGCTGACGACCAGAGCCCTTCGAGTGCAATCTTGATTTCTGCGCTGTAGTCCGGCATGACCTTGTTCGTGATGTAGTCTAGGTAGTCATAAACGTTGACTACGCGCGGCAGTGGCGTCACCGTACCGTTTTCGACAAAGGCGTAGGTCACGGCGTTACAGGTCGGGAAGCAGCACGGCACGGGCACGAAGTCACTTTTGCAGAACAGTCCGTCGGTCTGCGTCTCGATCAGAGTCACGATGTCGGGAATCGTCATCCGCTGGAGCGGGTCGTGTGCCAGGTGGCGTCCGGCATGGAAAGCCGGCTGGAAGTTCACGCCGCGCACGGCCGGATGCTCCATGGCGAACTTGACGATGGCGCCCACCTCGTGGTCGTTGACGCCTCGCTCGATGGCCGGCACCAGCACCGCCGTTAATCCCTTGGCTGCCAGGCGGTCGAGGGCGCGGAGTTTTTCCTCCAGGATATCCGGTTCGCCCCGAATGATGCGGTACGTCTCGCGATCAAAACCGTCAAATTGGAAGTACAGCGCCGGCTGAAGCTCGGCCAGCTCATCGAGAAACGCATCGTCACGCGCAAGGCGCTTGCCGTTGGTGTTGAGCATGACGAGGTTGATCGGACGCTGTTTGGCTTCGCGCAGGAAATCAAGAATCTGCGGATGAATGGTCGGCTCGCCGCCGGAAAACTGCACGACTTCGGCTCGCCCTTCCGCGCGGACAAAGTCGTCGAGAATAGACTGCACTTCTTCAAGCGTAAGGCTGAAGCCAGGCCCCGCCTCGGCAAAGCACAGCGGACAGTCCATGTTGCAGACGCTGTTGACCTCAATGATACCGAGACAGGTATGCTGCTGGTGATCGGGACACAACCCGCAATCATGCGGGCAGCCGGCAAGGATGTCGCTACTGTAGTGAAGCGGTATTGTGCCGGGCTTGTTGTAGCGCACATTGGTAATGTACGCCTGCGCGTCACCGTAAATGAGCGATTCATAGAGCTTTCCCCTGGCTTGGTCACAGTCGCAGCGTTTGCGCATCAGCACCTTGTTATCACGGACGATGATGTGCGCATCCACGACCTTAGTACATTCCGGGCAGATGCTGCGCGTGAGTTCAAGAAACACATAGTCTGCGTCTTTCTTGCGCGGCGGTTCGGTGGTCAATGGCGGTTGTGGTCTCGTTGCAAACGTTGCAGCGTTAGGGGTAGTCGCCGAATCGCTCATAGCCGATGTTCTCCGGTGAAGTGTTTCCAGTGTAGTTCGGGGAGGTTAGTCCCAAAATCGTCGGCGGTCAGCCTGCGCCGGATGCCGTATCGGTAGGGTGAGGGTGAGGCTACGGGCAGGTTGCCGCCATCTTAGCGAATCATCTTTGACAGTCCTTGGATGAGCTTTCCGGCAGCGCCGCCGAGAAAGTTTTCGACTGCAACGCTCGCCGCAAGCTGCTGCACGGCCGTTGCATACGTCGGGTAAGCGTGGATGGCATTCGCCACGTCGGTCACCTTCAAGCGGTGGTTGAGTGCCAGTGTGAACTCCGTCACCGCTTCGCCGGCGCGCGGCGCAACCATGGTCGCGCCCAGCAACGTGCCGTCGCCGTGCGAAATGACTTTTAGAAAACCGTCCGTGTCGTTGTCGCACACGGCGCGATCGGTGTGTTGCATACTCCGGTGGTGGACTTTGACTGCCGCACCGTATTTGGCGCGGGCAGCCGCTTCGGTCAGGCCAACGTGGGCAACTTCAGGGTCGGTGAATGTTACCCATGGCACAATGTCGGTCACCCCTGGCGTACTGCCGAGCAGCAGGGCGTTGCGCACGGCCAGAAAAGCCTGCCAGCCTGCAAAGTGGGTGAACTGATGCCCACCCACCACGTCGCCGGCGGCGAAGATATGTTTGACATTCGTCCGCAGATTAGCGTCCACGGGAATACCACGCGCGTCCGCCTGCACACCTGCCTTTTCCAGGTCGAGTCCGGCGATGTTTGGACGGCGTCCGGTAGCAACAAAAAGCACCTCAGCTTCAGCCGTACCGGCGTGGCTTTCCACGCGGATCACACCGTTTTGCCGTTCGACCGACCGGGCGCGTCCCGGGATGCATTGCATCCCTTCACGACCGAAGACGGTGCGCAGCGTCAGGTCAACTTCTGGCTCTTCCTTTGGAAGCAGTCGCTCGGCAAACAGTGTCACCTGCGCGCCAAGGCGCTGAAACGCCTGCGCCATTTCGCAGCCGACAGGCCCACCGCCGACCACCGCCAAGCGCTTCGGCAGCTCGTCAAGGTCAAAAACAGTTTCGTAGGTGACAAACGGCGTCTGGTCCAGTCCGGCGATGGCCGGATGCACGGGATGCGCGCCCGTGCAGACCAGAAAATACTTAGCCGTCAGCGTCCGGTCGCCGGCGGCGATGGTCTGGGCGTCGAGAAACCGCCCCGGCGCAAGAATAACCTCAATCCCGTTGCGGCGGAGTTCATCCGGTGCCTCGTGAGCGTAAATCTCGTTGATCACACCCCGGACATAGGCGCGGACACGCGCCATGTCGGTGCGTGGTGGTTCGGCAAGAATGCCGTAGTGGTGCGCCTGCCGCACCTGCTGCGCAATTTTGGCAACTTTGAGCAGGGCCTTGCTCGGCACGCAGCCTGTCCAGGTACAGTCTCCGCCGATGCGATGCTTTTCCACCAGTGCGACCTTCGCGCCGAGTTGGGCAGCGAACCCAGCAGCCGTCAGCCCGCCGGAGCCGGCCCCGATAATCACCATATCGAAGCGTTCTGCCATTCTGCCCTCGTCAGTCTGCACACCGTGGGCGGCGTCCGGTTTGCGCAAGGGAGCGTGGGGATTGGCCCAAAACGTAATCCAACGTACACACCCTGACAAGGGCATCCTGTGGCGTGCAGTCACCGCACCGGCCGCCTAAGTCGTATTGCGCCGACTCTGTGTGCCATGTAGCTTCCTTCTTGCCCGTCAAGCATACGCGGTTGAACCTCTGGATGTGTGACGTTATGGTTGATTTTTCCACCCGACTTGAACGCCTTTATCACGGCGAACGCCCACCTGCTGCCGAATGGCTCGATCTCATCCATCACGCGCCACTGGAGGAACTGCTGTTCTGGGCCGATCGGCTGCGGGCGGACTGGCATCCCGATAACGTTGTGACCTATGTCATTGACCGCAACGTGAACTACTCCAACGTCTGCACGTCCGTGTGTACGTTTTGCGCTTTCTACCGCAAGCCTGGCGATCCGGAAGGCTACGTCCACGACTACGAAACGCTCTTCCGCAAGGTCGAGGAGACGCTGGCGCTCGGCGGCAGCGGTATTCTCATGCAGGGTGGCCTGCACCCGGACCTCAAGCTGGAGTGGTATGAAGAGCTGCTGCGGCAGTTCAAAGCGCGGTACCAGATTCACCTGCACTGCTTCTCACCGCCGGAAATCCTGAACTTCGCGCGCGTCAACCGTCTGTCCATCCGCGCGGTTCTTGAACGCCTACGCGCCGCCGGGCTGGATTCCATTCCGGGTGGTGGCGGCGAAATCCTCGTCGATGAAATCCGCATGCGCCGTCGAACGGAATGTAACAGTGCGGAATGGCTCTCCATTATGGAAACGGCTCATGAGCTGGGCATTCCGACGACGGCCACCATGATGTACGGCATGGGCGAAACCGACCTGCACCGGCTGGAACACTTGCGCAAGCTATACGAGCTGCAAGAGCGGACACACGGCTTCATCGCCTTTATCCCCTGGACGCTCCAGCCGGATTCCGTCCCGATTGGCAAAGTGTTTCCGGAGCGGATCGCGCCGGAGATTTACTTGCGGTGGTTTGCAGCAGCACGGCTTTACCTGCGCAATATCCCCAACCTACAGGTGTCCTGGCTGACGCAGGGGTTTGCAGTCGCCCGGCGGGCACTGCGCGGCGGTGCCAACGATGTGGGCAGCATTATGATTGAGGAAAATGTCGTCTCGGCCGCCGGGGCCCGGTATCGCGCCGATGAAGTCCGTTTGGTCAACCTCATTCGGGAAGCCGGCTTTGTGCCGTGCAAGCGCAATGCGGCGTATCGCCGACTCGAAGCGCCGGCAGCAGCCGGAGTGGGACGTGTTCAATAACGTGTTTGCCTCATGAAGAGTCGTCTTGCCTGGGCGGTAGTCGGCACACATTCTCCCTGGACGCGGTTCACACAATTGTTCTGGCAACACTACGCCGAGCTTCTTATTGCGCTGGCCTGGGCGCTTGTCGCCTGGCTCCTCGTCTTGCTCCTGACACGCGGCACCAGGGGCCTTATTCGTCGGGTATCGGCCGAGCTTGAGCCGCCCTACACCGCGCTGCGTCATCCCCTGCGGGTTTTTCTGTGGCTGCTTCTGTTGCCGGTCGGGTACGACCTGATTGAGCTGCCGCGCAACCTGCAGGCGCGCATTGAGACCAGCTTGGGCATCACGCTGACGCTGGCCGCCCTGTGGCTGGGCTTCGAGCTGGTGGCAGTGGCAGCCGATGCCTTCCTGCGACGCCTCGACGCCAACGGCATGGATGAACAGCGCCGCCGCTCCCTGGCCACGCGCATCACCATTCTTCAGCGTTTGGTGCAAACAGTCATTATTATCGTCGGCGCCGCCCTGTTTCTGATGCAGTTTCAGGTCGTGCGCACCATCGGCGTCTCACTGCTGGCCTCGGCCGGTCTTGTCGGTATTGTTGTGGGTATCGCCGCGCAAAAAACCATCGGCAACTTCGTGGCCGGCATCCAGATTGCCATCACACAGCCGATTCGCGTCGGTGACACGGTTATTGTCGAAAACGAATACGGTCAGATTGAGGAACTGACCTTTACCTTTGTTGTCCTGCGAACGTGGGACAAACGGCAACTCATCCTGCCGGTGTCGTACTTTCTAGAACGCCCGTTTCAGAACTGGACGCGCTACACGCCAGAGCTGATCGGTCAAGTCTTTGTGCAGGCGGATTTCGGTGTCCCACTGGACGCGATGCGCGCCGAACTGCAACGGCTCTGCACGTCCGATCCGAACTGGAATGGACAAGTCTGCCGGCTGATTGTGCACGAAGTCAACGAGCGCGCCCTCGTTGTCCGCGCCACCATGTCGGCCGATGAGCCGGCCAAGCTCTTTGACCTTCGCGTGACCGTTCGTGAGGGATTGGTGCGCTGGCTGGTGGCCACCGAGGACGGCCGCTACCTGCCAAAGGTGCGGCTGTCCGATGCGCTGCGCACCCCGTGAGGCCGGAAACGACGGCCGCTGCCCTGCCATCGGCTAACCACCCAAGCCCAACCAACGTCCCGTCTGATAGACAATCAAGCTGCCGGTGTAGGCTAACAGCGTCATGTAGACGAACATCACCGCCGGCCAGCCCCAGCTATTCGTCTCGCGGCGGGTGACAGCCAGCGTGGACATACACTGCATCGCCAGCACGAAGAACACCATGATCGACACGGCAACCAGCGGCGAAAAAACCGACCGTCCGTCGGGGTAACGATCCGCTTGCAACGCGGCCGACAGGGCGCGGCTGCCGGCGGCATCCTCGTCCTCGCCGACACCGTAGATGATGGCCAGCGTTCCTACAAAGACCTCGCGCGCCGCAAAGGCTGAGATGATACCGACGCCGATTTTCCAGTTGAAGCCCAGCGGGGCAATCAGCGGTTCAATGAGCTTGCCGGCCCGTCCGATGTAACTTTTCTCACGGCGCTCGGCTTTCTCCAGGTTTTCCAGCGCCTGAAGGTAGGCAGACGCTTCCGCCTCCGGTGTCTGTCCCCGTTGCACGGCTTCTGCGACGGCTGCGCGTTCTGCCGCATAATCGCGGCTCAGCGCCACATCGCGCGGATACGTCGCTAGAAACCACAGTACAACGGCAATCGCCAAAATCACCGTCCCGGCGCGGTAGAGAAACTGCCAGGCCGCCGACAGCATCGTCAGCAACAGGGTACGTGGTGACGGCAGGCGGTACGGCGGCAGTTCCAGGATAAGGGGCGGAGAGGCGCCGCGAATCAATGTTTTCTTGAACAGCCACGCTACGGCGACGGCAGCGGCAATGCCCAGCCCGTACATAGCAAACAGCATGACGCCGGCCAGCGAAAAGACACCCCATAGGCGTCGGTCGGCAGGAAAGAAGGCGCCGATCATCAGGGCGTAAACCGGCAGGCGCGCACTACAGCTCATCAGCGGTGCGATGAGAATTGTCACCAGCCGATCCTTGGCATTCTCAATCGTGCGTGTTGCCGTAATCCCCGGAATGGCGCAGGCAAATGAACTCAGGAGTGGGATGAAAGATTTGCCACTCAATCCCACCCGGCGCATCAGGCGATCCATAATAAATGCCGCCCGCGCCATGTAGCCCGTGTCTTCCAACAGGGCGATGAAAAAGGTCAGGATGAGAATCTGGGGTAAAAAAGTAACGACGGCACCGACCCCGGCAAGAACACCGTCCACAATCAGGTCTGTGAATTCACCGGGCGACAGCACCCCGCGCGTCGCCAAGGCTAACCGGCCCATCAGCCAGCTAATGGCGTCCATTGGAGCTTGCGCCCAGGTGAAAATACTCTGGAAGACCAAGAGCATTAGCCCGGCAAACAGGAGCGGCCCCCACAGCCGATGCGTTACAACGGCGTCAATGCGATCACTGGCCGTCTGCTGAAACAGCTCCGGCTGGACGACCGCCGACCGACACACAGCGTGTATCCAGCTGTAACGTCCTTCGGCTTCGGCGGTCCACCACTCAATGCCCAGCGCCTCCAAGCGCCCGCGGGCGGCATTGACCGCGGACTGAAGCTCGGCAGGTGGCAGTGCATCATCTTCCGCTACATCCCCGAGCAACAGCCGGATGGCTTCGCCTTCAGCCGCTGCACTGTCGCTCCAGGAGCCGGCGCGCAAGCGTTCTGCTAGTGCAGCAACCTCGCTTTCGATCACCTGCGGCAAGCGCCAGCGACGGGTTGGCACAGGCGGTAGTGGCTCGGCCAGCTTGCGGCGCAGCGCCTCAAGTCCGACGCCTTTGCTGGCGACGATGGGGATGACCGGGATGCCCAGCGCCTGCGAAAGCCGCTCCAGGTCAAAGGTCAAGCCCTTAGCGGCGGCAAGATCCATCATGTTGAGCGCCAGCCAGACAGGCCGCCCCAACTCCATCACTTGGGTGACGAGATATAGGTTGCGCTCCAAGTTGCTGGCGTCGGCAATTGCCAGAATGGCCTCCGGCGGATCGGTTCCTGCCTGCCGCCCGAGCACGACATCGCGCGTAATTCGTTCATCCAGTGACCGAGCAGAAAGGCTGTACACACCGGGTAGGTCAATGACGACCACCTCGACGTCCCCGACCGTAAACCGGCCTTCTTTTTTTTCTACCGTGACACCGGGATAGTTGCCGACCTTCTGGCGCAGGCCGGTCAGCGCATTGAACAGCGTCGTTTTGCCACAGTTAGGGTTGCCGACAAGCGCCAAACGGCGCAGGGATGGTATTTCACTCACCGTCCGACTCATGGCGCGGAGACTTCGACAACAGCGGCTTCCTCCTTGCGCAACGAGAGCCGATAACCGCGTACTTCAACTTCCAAGGGATCGCCCAGCGGGGCAACGCGAACAATCTTGACCACAACGCCTGTGGTGAGGCCCATTTCCTGAAGGCGCTGCGCAACGGCGCGGTTGCCGCGCACGCGTTCAACCCGCCCGGCAGTGCCGATGGCAAGCGCATCCAGCGTCATGACAGGCGTCATGGTAGGCGCTCCACAAAAATCCCCTGCGCCGTTTGACGGTTGAGGATCATCCGCACACCCAGAACGGAACAAACCAGTGGATCGCCAGAAGCCACAACGCGCACTTCAGCCGTTTCACACAGGCCTCGCTCCCGTAGTCTTTCGGCGCCGGGAAACGCTAGAAGCCGCGTCACCCGCACACAGTCGCCGGCGGCGACATCCGCCAACGTCACCGGTTGGTCGGCAGCCGGGGAAACATCTGCCGTAGCTACGGAAGGACGGAAAGGCGTCAGCCAGCGTTTCATAGAGCGCACACCTCATCGTGACCCGGCCCTGCCTACATGCCGGGCATTCACTTTCCAAGCCTAGGCGATTTGAAAACTATTTTCAAGTTGTTTCCTCCAGAGGCCGAACCACCCCATGACCTCAGGCAAGAGACCACTGCCTACAGTGAGCAAACAGTACGCTTGACTCTACCGCACGGACGGCATGTGTCATGATGGCGCCGGCAACCGACTCCTTTGGCTTGGAGCAGGTGATGGCGACACGCATTCTAGAGGGTAAGGCACAGGTATTGCAGATTTTCATCGGCGATGATGACCGATGGGAAACCGAACCACTCTATCGGGCGCTGGTCCATCGGCTCCGCTTGGCCGGCGCTGCCGGCGTGACGGTGACCCGCGGACTGGCCGGTTTTGGTCTCGGCGGCCAGATTCGGACGGCCGACCGGCTGGGCAGCGCAACCGATCTGCCGGTGGTAGTCACCATTGTAGATCTGCCAGAGCGCATTGCCGAACTGCTTCCGCTTGTGGATGAAATGGTTCGGGACGGCCTGGTGATTCGGTTCGATGCCGAGATTTTGCGCCACCGCGAAGGTGGCTGATCTGCTCAGCACGCTGCCGCTAGGTGGCTACAGGCCGGCAAGCTCAGCGTCACCCGAAACCCCTCGGGTAGGTTTTCGGCCGTAATGCTCCCGCCATGCAGGTGGACGGCGCGTGCGGCAATAGCCAGCCCCAGGCCGACGCCGCCGCTTGCCCGGTCGCGCGCCCGTTCAACCCGGTAAAAGGGCTTGAAAATGGCTTCCAGAGCATCGGGCGGAACGCCTTGCCCGCGATCCTGCACGGTGACGAGCAGGTTTTGCTCCTTGGCGTCCACGATCACTTCAACGGTCGATCCCTCCGGGGTGTGGCGGATGGCGTTGCGCATGACATTTTCAAGCGCACGCCGCAGCAGTTCCTCATCACCGAGGATGAACCGGTGGGCGCTGTCGGCCACAATGTGGCAGTTGACGCTTCTTCCGGCGGCGCGAGCTTCAAAGTCAGCATCCACTGCGACCTGCTGGGTCAAGGCCGCCACATCGAGCCTCTTTGATTCCGCCAGGGTTGCCTCACTCTCCAGTTGCGACAATGCCAGTAACTGCCCCACCAGTTCGTCCAGGCGTTCGACGTCGCGTTCAATCCGCTCCAGGTACGGCCGGGACTCGCCGCCGGCCCTGCGCTGGGCGAGTTCCAATGCTACGCGCAGACGCGCCAACGGCGAGCGCAGTTCGTGGGAAATATCACCAAAGAGGCGGCGTTGTGCCATGACAAGCGATTCGATGCGCTCTGCCATGGCATCGAAATCGCGCGCCAGCCCACCGATCTCATCCGTTAGTCGCCCCAGTTTGGCGCCGGTTCGCGCCGTCAGGTCGCCCGTCGCCAGCCGCTGCGCCGTCCGGCGCAAGCGCCCAATGGGACGTGTCAGATACCAAGCCAGACCGTAGCACACGCCGCCACTGCCCAAAACAAACACAGCCAACCGAATGACCCGCGCCCGCGTCCACATCGGCGGTGACGGCAGCAAATTGCGGTCAAAGACGGCCGCGAGCAGATAGCGCCGCCCACTGGCTCCGACCACCGGACGCCACAGGAAAGTCTTGCTCTCCACGACGAGGAAATCCTCACGCCGCGCCCGGTCGCGCTCGGAGGGCCAATCGGGGATCGCCGTTCCCACTAGCAGCTGCTCATGTTCGTCCAGGAGGACGGCTTGCAGCTTGGCCGTTTCCAGGGCACGTTGCAGGTACGCCTCAACTGCTGCCGCACCCTGCTGCTCATACAGCAGCACGGCCGTTTCTGCGCAGAGTGTCGTCGCGGCCAGTAGGGTGCGGCGTCCGGGCCACATCACATCGGACGTCGTCAGGGAGCTGACCACCGTCACCAAGACGGTCAGCGCCACCATGGCCAGCCAGAACCAGAGAAAAATCTTGATAAACAGCGTCCGCATACTGGCGCTAGCCGGGTCGTGGTGTGGCGGCCGACTGACACAAGGTATAGAGATAGCCAATGCCGCGCACCGACTTAATGCGTTCACTGCCGTCGGCATGAGGGCCGAGTTTTTTGCGGAGGTTACTCACATGCATGTCCACGCTGCGGTCAAGTGGATGAAACGGACGTCCCAGCGCGTGTAATGACAGGTCATCCCGCGACACAATCTGGCCGGCGTGTTGCAACAACTGCGTCAGGAGGTCAAACTCGACCGACGTTACCGCCACCGGCTGCCCGGCCTTGCGGGCGCTCCGCGCACCGAAATCCAGCTCCACATCACCGACTGTCAGCGTCTCTGCCAAGAGTTCCGGCTTTGTCCGCCGCAGAATGGCACGCACCCGCGCCAGCAGTTCACGCGGGTTGAACGGCTTGGCAAGATAGTCATCGGCTCCGCTTTCAAGACCGACAATGCGATCCGTATCATCGCCCCGCGCCGTCAACATCAGTGTTGGAACGTGTGACACGGACCGGATTCGCTTCAGGACGGCAAAGCCGTCCAACTTTGGAAGCATCACGTCAAGAATCAGCAACGCAAAGGGTTCGTTCGTCGCTCGCTTGACGCCCAATTCTCCATCGTGAACGGCCTCAACGGCAAAGCCTTCGGCAGCCAGGTACTCCGTAAGGAGTTCGCACAGCTCGGTGTCGTCGTCGATCACCAGAATCCGCTCCATAGCAGGCGTGCGGTTCACTTACCTCCCAGCCACCTGTTCGGCGACGTGGTCGGCAGACTCGGCTGCCAGACGTGTGCGCACAAGGTTTGCCAGGCCGCGAATGAAGGCGCGGTGGCAGTTAAGGGCCGGAACGCGGCGCAGATGTGGGATGTTAACTTCGTGGGCCATTGCCTGATATTGAATGTCCAGTTCGTAGAGTGTCTCAATGTGCTCGGAAACAAAGCTAATCGGCACCATCAAGATTTGCTCCCGGCCTTCCCGTGCAAAACGCCGGAGGGTATCTTCCGTGGACGGCTCTAGCCACCGTACCGGACCAACCTTGCTTTGGAAGGAGAGGAAGTGTGGCGGTGAAACGCCAAAGCGGCGGACGAGCGCGGTGATGACGGCCGCGATGGTGCGCTCATGATGGCGCAGGTAAGGGTCGCCCTGCTCAACATACTTGGTCGGAATGCTGTGCGCACTGAATAATAGCTGCACGGCTTCGGGGCGCGGATCGGGAAACCGCCGTATTTCGTCTGCAATCAGTTCGGTGAGCGCCGTGATGTAGCCCGGCTCGGTTTCGTAGTGTGTCACATAACTCCGCCGCATCTGACGTACCCCACCGTGCCGGTCAAAACAGCCAATCAGTTTCTTGGTCGCCGCTCCGGTGGTTGTCACCGAAAAATGAGGAAAGAGTGGCAAGACGACCAAGTGCGTGATCCGATCCTGAAGAATCTGCTGAAACGTGCTTTCAATGAGTGGGTGCCAGCACACCATACCGACGTACACCCGCGCAGCAATGCCCTGCCGTGCCAGCTCTTCCCGCAGCGCTTCGGCCTGCTCAGTTGTGATACGCCGCTGTGGCGACCCGCCACCAATCTGCTCGTACAGGCGCACCGACTTCCGCCGGCGCAGCTTGGCAATCAACCACCCAACCGGACGCTGAAGGACCGGAAACGGCAGGCGGATAATAGATGGGTCAGAAAAGAGATTGCGTAGAAACGGCTCTACGTCGGCTAATTTTTCCGGGCCGCCCAGGTTCAGAAGTAGGACGCCCAGACGTGGCGGCTGGGGACGTTTGAAAACTCGAATGTTCATCGGTGCTGTGCTGTAAAACCGTGGCGTCAACAAGGTGGGCCGGGGTGCGTAGCGGGAACTATACGCGGCCGCATACCAAACGCCAACCCACCTAGGCGAACACGGTCAACGGCCTAGAACGGACTCAGTAGAACATCGCCTAACTCGACATAGACGTTCTTGACCTGTGTGTAGTGGCGCAGCGCCTCCGCGCCGCCCTCACGCGCGTTGCCGCTTTGCTTGTACCCGCCAAACGGTGCATGTGGGAAAAAGATGTTATGGTTGTTGATCCAAACCTGCCCGACGCGGAGGGATTTCATCAAGTTCAGCCCGCGCTTGATGTCCCGCGTCCAGATTGAAGCGGCCAACCCGTAGATCGAATCGTTCGCCTGGGCAACGGCGTCGTCTTCGTCCTCGTAGGGAATGACGGAAGCAACCGGGCCGAAGATTTCCTCACGGGCAATGCGCATATCGTTGCGGGCATCGGCAAAAATTGTCGGGCGGAGGTAATGGCCGGCTTCCGGCAGCCCCGCCGGACGGCTGCCGCCGGTGACCAGGCGTGCACCTTCGGCACGCCCGAGGGCGATGTAGTTCAGCACCTTTTCATACTGTGCCCGTGTGACCAGCGGCCCGTTGTTGGTTGCTTCATCTAACGGATGCCCGACCACAAGTCGGTCGGCTTCCGCCACAAAGCGGTCGAGAAACTCAGCATACACGGCGCGGTGGACGAACAGCCGGGTGCTTGCCGTGCAGGTTTGGCCGGAGTTGTAAAACGTCCCCATCAGTGCGCCCGTCACGGCCAAGTCGAGATCGGCATCCGGGCAGATGATGAACGGGGATTTCCCACCGAGTTCGAGCAGGACCCGCTTGAGTGTCCCAGCGGCAGCCCGACTGACGAGCTTCCCGGTTTCCGTGCCGCCAGTGAGCGAAATCAAATCCACTTCGGGATGTTCGAGCAAGTAGGCCGCGACTTCGTGCCCAGGTTCTGTGATGATGTTGAGGACGCCGTCCGGTAAACCGGCCTCCACACACAATTCTCCGAGCTTCAGGGCCGTCAGCGGCGTCGCCGGCGAGGGTTTGAGCACCATACTGTTACCGGCCGCCAGTGCCGGCGCAATCTTGAAGGCGGCCAGTGCCAGTGGATAGTTGTTCGGCGCAAAGCCAACACAAACACCGACCGGTTCGCGGAGCGTGAAGTCCAGCGCGGCGGCCGGGACGGGGATGGTTTCGCCGTAGAGCTTGTCGGCCCAACCGGCGAAGTGCCGAAACGTCTCCACCACGACCGGGATTTCGAGCGCCCGTGCGTAGCCGGCCGGTTTCCCCTGGTCGCTTGCCTCAAGGTGGGCAAATTCTTCCAGGTGAGCTTCCAGCAAATCGGCAATGCGGTTGAGGACTTTGGCGCGCAGAGAACCGTCGGCATTGCGCCACGTACCGAGTTCAAATGCGGCGCGTGCTGCCTGCACGGCACGCTCGGCGTCGTTGATGGACGCATGGGGGACGGCGGCCAGAGGGCGGCCGTCGGCGGGCGACAGGGTGTGGAACGTACGGTGATGTTCGGCGGCAACAAGCTGACCATCGATCAGCATGCGGTAGACCGGAACGGTGTCGGTGGCCGTTGTTGACGGGGCTGGATTCGGAGCAGACATAGCGAGGATTTCCTTGATCGAGATGGAGGGCTAAGAAACGTTAGGGCCGGCAGGTCCACCGGCCAAGGTCGCACTCCGGCCGGTGCATTCGCCGGCGCAGACACCACTCGAAACCGGCCGGTGGGAGCTTAGAAGCCACCGCCCTGGGCAAAACGCCTCAGGTTGGTGCCGTGCGGCTTGAGGGTTGCGGATTGACACCTGGGTTTGCGCAGATGGTCGCCCGGATGTCAGACCCCACCTGCGCGGCACACTACAACTGCTTGATCCACTGCGTCATTTGCGGCCACACGACCTCCACGGCGCTTTGCCCAATAGACAGGCCGTGATGTCCGCCGTTGACCGCCAGGAGTTCTTTCTCCCGGCTTCCCACCAATGACATCAAGGCCTCAGATGACGCACGCGGGACAACATCATCGTGGTTGGCGACCACATTCAACAACGGGACTGTAATCTGCGCGAGCTTGACCGTCCGCCGCCCAAGCTTGAGCTTCCCCTGGACCAGCTGGTTTTCCTGACAACACCACTTGATGAACTGCCGAAAGGTCTCACCGGGCAGCGACACCACATCGTTAACCCAGTAATCAAACGCCAAGAAGGTTTCAACAAAGTCCTCATTGTCGGCGTTCTGGAGCAAATCCACGTACTTGGTGATGTTCTTTGTCGGCTTCATCATCATAAACGCCGACTGCAAAAGCTGCTCCGGCGGATTGCCGAAAGCATCCACAAGTTTGTCCACGTCGAAGTACTCGCGGCGCGTCCATAGGTTGAGGATGGCATTGTTATTGAAATCCACGGGCGTTGCCAGCAACGCCAGCCCACGGACGAGGGCCGGATGCAACGCGGTGTACATCAGCGCCAGAGTTCCGCCCATGCAGTAGCCGATGAGCGCTGCCTGCTCAACCCGGGCATCGGCGCAGACGGCTTCCAGAGCGTGATGCAAATACCGATTGACATGATCGGAGAGCGTCAGTCGTGCGTCGCCGGCGTCGGGAACACCCCAGTCAATCATGTAGGTCGGAATACCCTGTCCGGCCAGATAGGCGACAAAGCTTTTCCCCGGTGTCAAATCCAGGATGTAGTACTTATTGATCAGCGAGTTGACGATCAGGACCGGCACAGAACGTCGCCGCCCCCTAGGGATCGCAGCCGTGTAGCCCAACACACGCAGCTTGTTTTCCTGATAGACAAGGCGTGACGGTGTTGGCGCGATATTCGGCTTTTTTCCGAGCCGGGAGAGCAAGCGCGTGACGCTCGCCAGTTGAGTCATCGTTTTGCGTGCGGTTTTCGTGGTGGACTACGTTTTTACAAACCTAATCGGCCTTGATCCTGCCATGCAAGACAACGGGGAAGGTCAGTACTTCGCCCCCGCTGCCCAGGGCAGGCCCGACGCCGACGCCGGGACGGCTGCAAAGCCGTCCCGTCCAACCCTGCTACGGTTCCGCTACGGCACGGACACCGGCGGCGGTTTCAACTGCCCATCCCAGTTCCCGATCAGCGGGACATCGCCGGGCACGCCGTAGTTGACCCGAATATCGGGCCCGCCGCTCGTGTGTGAGTTCCGCAACTGGAACTGGATCGTGCCGCCGATGTTGGTCACTACGCCCACCGTTGCAAAGCCCTGCCGCGTCCAGTCTCCGGCCACCGCCGCCACAAACGTTCCCGTTGTCGCCAGCGTGAAGGTCGTGTCCGGCGCGCCGCTCAGATTCACCTGCTTCAGCAGACATTGCCCTGTGCTCGGCCGGTACAACCCAACGCCTGTCGCTGGGTTTCCTGCCGTCCACCGCCCGGCAAGGGGCACGTCATTGGCTTGTGACCCGGTGATTGTGACCGTCAGGTCGGGATTCCCCGCCGACAATGCGTTTCGCAGGAAAAACGTCTGCGACCCGGGCCGATACACCCCGCACGTCACCGTCCCATTCCCGTCCCAATCTCCGGCCAGCGGAATGTCACCCGGCTGCCCATACCCAAACGATATATCCGCAAAGCCGCCGGTGTTGTTGTTGATGAGGAAAAATGTCATCACGCCGTTGACGTTCCGGTAAATCCCAGGCGTGTCGATCCCATCCCCATCCCAGTCTCCGGCCAACGGCGTATCGCCGGCCAGGCCATAGAAAAAGTCATTGTCGGCAAAATCCGAGATCAAGCGGTTTTTTAGGTACATGTACCCGTTCGACGGGCGAAACATCGCCATGGTTGAGCCGACCGGCGCACTCGGCCCCGCCGAACCGGCTTGCGTCACCGTCACCACCTGTCCGGCCACGAAGAACGTCCCCGTCCGCGGCGCGGCGCTCGGATTGCGCCCCACCGCGAAGGTCAGCGTCGCGCTGCCGGTGGCGGAAATCGCCAGCCGCCGGTTGACATCGCCAAGCTGTCCGACCATCCGTGGCGTTACGACCTGTCCCCCAGCCAGTTGCGCGCTGATGAGCTTAATCCACGGCGCGTCCACGTTGCGCACCCGCGCCTCCCACGCGCAGCTCGGACTCGTCGTCACCGTCAGCGTCGCGCTCGGCACGATGTCGCCGGGCAAGCTCAGTGTTGTCGGCGTCACCACATAATCGCAGGCCACGCACGGAGCGCAGGTTGGCAGTTGCGCGTCCAGCCGCAGACCCGGCGTGATGATCCCTTGATTGAAGGAAAACTGCGTGAAGGGACCGGACGGCCCTGCCTGGACGCCCACCGTAGCGCTGTCCCCGTTACCGGAGCCGGTTTGGGCATAGCGGTACTCAAAGCGGTTTGTTCCCTCCCGCAAGACGACCGCGACGTGAATTTCCTCGCTCGTGCCGAACCGCGCGCCGCGCCACTCTACAATCCACTCCCGGTTGGGCGCGCTGCCGGTCACCTGTGTAAAAATGCCGCGCGGGCTTCCGCCCTGCTGCGCCGTTAGATCGATGTCGTCCCAGAACACGAACAGCGCCGGCGCGCTCCCTGTCCCGCCGGTCGGCAGCGATTGGTTGCCAAACAGGCTCCCGCCACCCCCGACCAAACGCAAAATCCCGTTGGTGTCCGCCGTCAGCGTGGCGCCGGCGGCGACGTTGACGGTATAGACCGAAAATCCAAACGGCGCCGTCAACGGCACCAGGGCGTCGTCGAGCTGGCTGCCGGCGACAAGCTGTCCGCCGGCGGGAATCGTCGCTCCGGTTGACGACGCGAAGGCGTAATTTCCGCCGGAAAAGCCGGTCGGCACTTGCAGCGTCGTCACAAACGACCCGCCGCCGGCGAAGTTGACCGTCAGCTGAAACTGGACCACCTGACCGCACGGCACATCGGCGCCGAGCGTAAACTGAAATGCCGGCGTCGGCCCGGTCGCCGTCTGCCCTGTTCCCAGATTGGGGAATGCCCCGGAGCCGCTTGTAACGACGACGCCCGGCGTCAGCGCCGTCAGCGTGGCGGAGAGTCCGGTCGCCGGCGTGCCGTCGTTGCGCAACTGCACCGTCAGCGCGCCAACCTCACACGGCTCGATGGCGCCGTTGCCGTTGCCGCCCTGCTCCGTCGCCGTCACGTTGGTCGCTGCTAGCAATGGCGTGGTCGGTGCGGTCGCGACGGCGTTGGAGATCACCAGTCCAAAGTGCTGGTCTGTCGGATCGCTGTTGCCTAAAATGCCGTTCCCGTTGAGCGCCGACGCGATGACGCGCGCGATAATGGGCGTCCCGGCCGGTTGCGGCGGCAAGAACACGTTCTCGACGTTGTTGCGGCCGTCGGCGCTCCCGCCCGGCACGGACAAGCCGTTGGCGAAAACATTGCCCCGGTAGGTTTGCCCGCCCACCGTGACCAGCAAATCCAGGTCGTTGACCAGCGCCGGATTCGCGCCCGGCGCGCCCGGCGCGTCGCTGTATGCCAGCGTGACGCGCACCGGCTGCCCGCCGTTGGCCACCTGTCCGGTAAACACATAGGTCTGCCCAACATCCAGCAGGGCGACGCTTTCGTTGACGTAGGCCGTCGGCAGCCCGCTCGGTATCGAGCGCCGCACATTCACGCGCCCCCAGCCTTCGGCGCTGTTGGGGATGGGGGCCGTCGTGCTGCTGCTTGGCTCGCCCGGATGCTCGGCGTTCATATCCACCGCGCCGTTGATGAGCGCCGCCTTGACCAGCGCCGGCGCTGGGATTTGTCCACCGTTGTTTGCCCGCCACCAGCCGGTAAAGAGCGCCGCCGCCCCGGAAACGTGCGGCGCGGCAAAGGATGTCCCGCTGCTATGGATATGAATGCCGTCGCCCAGTTGCGACCCGACTTGTCCTGAAGTCGAGCGTGGCCCGGTAATGCGCTGCCCCGGGGCGCAGACATCCGGCTTGACGCGGCCATCCGCCGCCGGCCCGCGACTTGAAAAGTTCGACAGAAAATCAATACTCGTGTTCGGGATGCCCGAAAACGGCGGCAGCTCCGGGCGCAGTCCCACGGACGAGCCAACCGTGACGATGTTTTTGGCGGCCTTCGGACGCGTCAGCGTCCCGTCGTTGGGGCCGCTGTTGCCCGCCGAAAAGACGAACAGCAGCGGGTCAATGCCTTCCCCCTGCGAGGCGTCCTGCGTAAAGGCGTCGTACTGCGCTTCCCGCGTCCCATAGTCGGTCGCCACGCCCGCGCCCCAGCTATTGTTGGAAATCGTCGCCCGCGCGCCGTTTGGCGGCAGCGTTGTCACTGTGTCGTTCACGGCCGTCGCGTCCCCGCCCTGGAACGAGCCGCCGGTGATGAACGGCACGCTCACCAGGTGCGCCCCTGGCGCGACGCCCAGCCCATAGTTGTAGTTGCGCGGGTCGCGAATATCCGGGAACGGGGTTGCCCCGGCAATGATGCTCGCGCACAGATGCCCGTGACCGCCCCGAAACGAGGTCGCGCCATCCGCCCCGCGCGGCGGCCCCGCGACGGCGTTGGCCGCCGTGATGTAGAAGCCCTGCGGGCTGGGAATCTCCACGCCGTCGTCCACCACGCCGACCGAGACACCGCTTCCGTTGCTCCCGAACTGAGCCTGCGGGTTGTAGCCCGGTGCTGCCAGGGCGTCGATCCCCGTGCCTGTGTAGTTCCCGGCCGTGATGTGCGCGTTGCGCTCGTCTTCGAGCGTCGGCGGCACATATGGCTCAATCGCCATCACCTCTTGCAACTCGGCCGCCGCCGCCACGCCCTGTGGTGTCAACCGAACGCGCAACACGTCAAACGGCGTACCGGACGGCATAACCTCCGCCGTCAGCACCTTGCCGACCGTCGCCACCCGCCGAACTGCTGTTTCCAACCCGGCCCGCTTGAAGGTCGCCACCAGGTACGTCCCATCGTCCGCCGGCTTTCCGGCCTTGCCTGTGAACACCCACTGCAACTCGGGACTCAGCTTGTAGATCGGGTGATACGGCCCCATCCACCGCACGAATGACAGCGCCTCGGCCGCCTCACGCGCCGTCGCCGGCACGTAGGCCAGGTACGTCTGGTGCGGGATGTACTGCACCGGCTCCACGCCCATCTGTTGCAATTGTCGCAACCAAGCGTCCTGCGTGCGCCCGCCGAGCTGAACAAGCCGGTAACCGTCGCCTGACATTTCCGTCAGGTAGCCACCGCGCTTGGCGTGTTCACGCGCCGGATCACCGGTCTTGGGGTCGAAACAAAAGCCGCGCAGCGAAATGGTGAAATCGGTTGGCGCGGATGGCTCGGACATAGATAGACTCCGCAATGCAGCGGCGCGCTGACGCGCCGGAAAGCCAATCATCATCAGGGCCAACAGCAGACAGGGCAAAGCCGCGAATGCAAGGCGGCGGGCGACGCGGAAATGGGCGACAGCGAGGGAAGACATCTACGTAGCTCCCAAAGAAGTCGAATCCAGAACAGTCCGGAATGCGCACGGCAACCGGCGCATCACAGGTTTAGATATGGGCGGCGTACGCCGCACTACCAGATTGATAACCAGACAGTGATCAAGAGTGCACAAGTTATTTAGAGCTGAAAAGCAATGACAAAGTTTGCATAGCATGGCAAGGTCCAAGCGGAGGCATCAAGCGCAATCGCGCCGGACGCGCGCTCGCCCCACCCTCCTTAGGCGGTAATTTGCCCGCGGCATTCGCCCAGCCCGATCCGCCGAAAGCCCTCCCGGACGCAAAAGCCGCGCAAGATGACTTCGTCGCCGTCTTCCAGAAACCGGCGCGTTTCGCCCGAAGGCAGCGTCAGTGGCTCTGCGCCGCGCCAGGTCAGCTCCAGGAGGCAACCGCGCGCGTCCTTCGTCGGACCCGATACCGTACCGCTGCCCAGCAGATCGCCCGGTTGCAAATTGCAGCCGTTGCTGGCGTGATGCGCCAGCAGTTGCGCGGGCGTCCAGTAGAGGTCGGCCAATTGGCTCTGACTCAACCGCACGGGTGGCAGGCCTTCCGCGCGCATGCGCGCCGTGGTGAGTTCCACTTCCAGCGTCACGTCGAAGCCGCCTTGCCTCTGGTCGGTTTCATCCAGCAGATAGTCAAGCGGTGATGGGTCGCCGGCGGGCCGCGCATAGGCTGGGCAGCGGAACGGCGCCAGCGCCGCGCGCGTCACAATCCACGGCGAGACGCTCGTAGCAAAGCTTTTGGACAGGAACGGTCCCAGGGGCTGATACTCCCACGCCTGGATGTCCCGCGCCGACCAGTCGTTGAGCAAGCACAGGCCGAAAATATGTTCGTCGGCGACGCCCATCGGAATTGGCTCGCCCAGCGCATTGCCCTGGCCGACAACGATGCCGACCTCGAGTTCGTAATCTAACAGGCGCGATGGCCCAAACACAGGCGGTGCCTCAGAATTCGGGCGCGTCTGCCCGAACGGTCGCCGAACGGGCGTCCCGCTCACGACCACCGACGACGCGCGCCCGTGGTAGCCGATGGGAACGTACTTATAGTTGGGCAGCAGCGGGTTGTCCGGGCGAAACATCGCGCCGACGTTCGTCGCGTGAAAGACGGACGCATAGAAATCGGTGTAGTTTTTGAAGTCCAGCGGCCGGTGGAGCGTCACGGCAGCCTGCGGATGCAGAAACGGCGCCAGCCGCGCGCGGTTAGCAGCAGCATCCGGGGCGGCGTCCCACAGCGCGTTGGAAAGCCAGCGCCGCACTACCACGACCTGCGCCGGCGGCAAGGCGCACAGGGCCGCCAAATCGCCCGTCGCGCAGGCTTGGAAACCGGCGTAGGCTTCGCCGGCGTCCTCTGCCGTCAGGGTCGCCGCCAAGCGGGTGACATCCAGGACGTGATCGCCAATGGCAACGCCAATGCGCAGTGCAGGATGAGATGGCTCTGCAAAGCGACCGAAAGGAAGGTTCTGGAGTGGGAAGTCGGTGTCAGGCGCGTTGGCCGTCACAACCCAGCTTTGGCGTGTGGCGTCATGGGTGAAATCGAGAGGCATAGGGCGGGGCAGTCCGGCTTCACGACAGCAGCAGTTCAAGATCGGCGCGTTCGAGTTTGTGAATCAAGCTGTTGTCGGCGGTCATAATGGCGTCGGCCAGCTCGCGCTTGGTCGCCTGGAGTTCGAGAACTTTCTCCTCAACCGTACCCTTGACAATCAACCGGTAGGCAAACACCGGGCGGGTCTGACCGATGCGGTGGGCGCGGTCAATCGCCTGTGCCTCAACGGCCGGGTTCCACCACGGATCGAGCAGAAAGACATACTCCGCGGCTGTCAGGTTCAGCCCCTGCCCACCTGCGCGCAAGCTGATGAGAAAAAGCTTGCACTCCGGATCGGACTGAAAGCGCGCGACACGTTCCCGGCGGTTGCGCGTGCGGCCGTCAAGGTACTCATAGGTTACTCCGTCCGCATCCAACCGCCGGCGAATGAGCGCCAAGAGGCTTGTAAACTGTGAGAAAACAAGCACTTTCGAGCCGCTTTCGAGCACCTCGGCCAAGTACATAAAGAACGTATCGAGCTTAGCGCTGGGGTCATCCGCTTTCGACGGATCGAGCAGCGCCGGGTGGCATGCTGCCTGGCGCAACCGCAGCAGAGCCTCCAGAATCTGGATTTTGGCCCGCTGGATGCCCTTTGCCGCCACCAGCCCCAGCAGGACTCGGCGGTAGTGGTCGCGCAGCTCCTCGTAGGCGCGGCGCTGCGCGCTTTCCATCTCGCAGTAGATCGTCTGCTCGGTTTTCGGGGGCAGGTCGCGGGCAACCTGTTCCTTCGTGCGCCGTAGGATGAAGGGACGGAGGGCGCGGGTCAGCAGCCCCTGCAAGCCTGGGTCGAGGGCGCGCCCGGTCGCGGCCGTCGCCTGAAAGATCGACGCGGCGCCGAGCAGGCCCGGATTGAGAAACTCAAACAAGCTCCACAGCTCGCCAAGGTGGTTCTCGACCGGCGTTCCGCTCAGCGCCAGCCGATGGCGACAGTTCAGCAAACGGGCGGCTTTCGCCGATTCGCTGCGGGCGTTTTTGATCGCCTGGGCTTCATCGAGGATGACGTAGTCGAAGGGGATCTGCCTGAGGAAGGGAGCATCGCGGCGCAGCGTGCCGTAGGTGGTGAGGATCAGATCGCAGTCGGCAAACGCCTCCGGCGACCTGGCGCGCGTTACACCGGTATGCTCTACTACGCGCATCTGCGGCGTGAACTTTTCCGCCTCCTGCCGCCAGTTGAAAATCAGCGAGCGCGGTGTCACGACCAATGACGGAGGTAGCCCCTCGGCAGCGCGGCGCATGCGGCGCATCTCCAGCAGCGCCAGCGTCTGCGCCGTTTTGCCCAGCCCCATCGCATCGGCCAGGCAGCCCCCGAAGCCGAACCGCTGAAGAAACAACAGCCAGCCCAAACCCTCCCGCTGATATGGACGCAGCGCGCCGACAAAACCTGGCGGCTGTGCGACGGGCTCGATGCCGCTGAAGCGCCGAACCTCAGCACGCAATGCCTGGAAGCGCTCATCCATCTGCACGTCCGGTTGTGCGGCCAGCAGCGCATCCAGCAGGCTGACCTGTGCGTTGGCAAAGCGCAGGTGACCGTTTTCAACTTGTCCCACCGTTGCCAACATGCCGTACCGGTGACACCACTCCTCGGACAACAAACCAAGCGAACCGTCCGAGAGCGTGACAAACTGCTCCCCTCGCCGCAGCGCCGCCAACAGTTCCGGCAGTTCGGCGCTCGCCGTTCCGAAATCACATGCCCCGTGCAACTCGAACCAGTCCACACCCGACCGGACTTCAAGGGAAAAATTGCCCATCGGACGGCATAGTCGCCCTTTCGATTCGACGCGCCAGCCCTGGGTCATTAGCTCACGCACCACGGTCGGAAGTCGCTTGGTTTGGAGGCGGTACTCGGCCCCGGGCGGCGGCGCCGGGACGGCACGCAGACCTAAATCACGCAGGAGGTTGGCAGCCGTGCGCTCAGCAGCCTGGTTGCGGCGGATAAACCGCCGCCTTTCGGCGTCAAAGATGCCAGGTTGAGCTTCTGCCGCATCAATCCACCGTCCTTCGTAATCGAAGCTCAGCGTCGCCAGCAGCCACCCCTCACCTGCCTGGCCGTCATAGGGCTGCAGGCGTAGCACCGGCGTTGGGGTGCCTTCCAGGGTTTCAAAGCGCAGCGGCTCTGGCAGGATCAGCGGCGGCGTGTGTGGCAAGCGGAGAATCTTGTCAACGAGGTCAGGACCGTCGGCAAGCGGAATCCGCAACGGGCCGCTCTGCCGCAGAGAGGCGATCCAGTAAAAAGCCCCGTCGTCCTGCAACGGTGCCACGGCCGTATCTGAAAACACCAAACCTCCGGCCGTGATCAACCGCGGCGCTGTCACCGGCTGGTATGCCGTGCCGCGCTGCAACCTGCCGGTCAGCAGATAGTGCGGCGGGTCCGTCAGGGCCTGCACTTCCAAGTGCAGTCGCCACGCTTCGGCCTCCCAGCGCAACGGAGGCTGTTGCAGGATGTCCTGGAGCGCCGCAGCTTCATCGCTCAGTCGCAGCCAACAGCGACCTGTAGCGCATAGCAGCGGCATCAGGATTTTCAGAGCCGTCATCGGGATTTGGACGGTGGGAGGAACCGGCGACCACTCGGTGGGCGGCCCCCAATCCACACACTCCCGCACGCCACTTAACAGGGCCAGCACCTGGCGGTCATCGGCCTCGGGCAGCGCTCCGATCTGTCCGACGCTCAAGGCAATGGGACGGGGACGCCCCCAGTCACCATCCAGCTTGCGGGTGCGCGACAGGATGTCAACCACCAACAAACCGCGCGCCCGCGTGTGCTCAACGTTGACAAAGTAGAGGATTTCCTGCGCCGTGTCTTCGCCGCATACGGCAGCGCGCGCCTGCTGCCCCAGTTGGGCAAACCAGCGTCGCCAGTCGGACGGAGAGATCACGACCGGTTGGGCAGGATTCCCCTGCCGGTCGGCAGCACCGCCGGCCGCAGGCGGCGTCTCTAATAGCGAATCCACGTCGGCCATCAGACGAAAAGGGCGACTGCCTGCAACAGCCGGCAGAACGCCCTTGGCTTCCGCAAACCGCACAACCGCCCAGATGTGCTTACAAAAGTTGCCCTCCTCAAAGCTCAGACAGGTGCAGGAGACAACCAGTGCGTCGTCGTCGTGCAGCAGGTCAACCTGGTAGTCCATGCTACCGCGCACGACGGCTGAGATGCTCCCCTGCTTGCCGGACGAAAAGCGGATCACCCGTCCGTCCTGAAGCAGTGCCTCGCCCTGTGTGCGGACGGCCGGCGCAAATTCCTGCGCAATACGGGCTGAAACCGGGCAGGTGCCAAGACTTCCAGACTGAGACGGGGCAGTGGCGGACGGCGTAGAACGGTTCATGGCGTATTGTTCACCGTGGGCAACCGGCATCGCCCACCAAAACGTGCATGAGCATACTCAGGCGTATCCGGCGCGACAACCAAGGGGCGAAGCCTTCCGGTCAGCCGTCCAACGAGATACGCCGCCGGCATCTTCAACGAGATCAAATTTGTGCTACCATAACTGTCACCATGAACCAAAACCCTTCTCCGACCGAGAGCCAGCCTTCATGACGGCAAGTGACCTGCCTGTTACCGACTTGTTACGTTACCCAACGCTTGACGCCCTGCTGCAATCACCGAACGAGCTGGCAGCACTCCGTCGCCAACTGGACACCACACGCCATGCCCTTGACCGCGCCATTCGCCAGGGCACACCCACCGAAGCCGCCCGCGCCTCGCAAGCGGCACAAGCTTGGCAGGCCGTGGGGCGCCTCCTGGATGAGATGGAAAGCCTCTACCAAGCAGCCGCCGAGTAGCCACCTCCCTGGCCGACCGAACGGTTCTGTTGGGAACCGGCAAAAAGCCGAAAAAACACCACCTCGCACGCAACAACCGCTAACCTGCAACGATAACCAGGCGTGAAGGCAAGGCCTGACGCCTGACATTTTGTGGAAAATACGCTGAGGAGACTTCACCTATGCCGGATGCAATGATTAGCGGACTTCAGCCCGGGATGACACCCTCTCCGTACACTCAGCCGACCACACCGGTTCGTGAACCGGGGCGTTTCGGTCGCATTTTCGGAGGCATCCTAGGTGGCGCGCTCAACGTGGTTGCGCCGGGCGTTGGCTCAATTGTCGGCGGGCTGCTGCGCGGTGGAAACCTGCCGGGACTCGCCGATGCGGAAACCCTGCTGGCGCAGCAATACCACCAGCAGATGCAACTGTTCTCGATTCAGACCCGTGCCAACAGCCTGTCACAGCAGTTTCAAATGCTGAGCAACCTCATGAAGGCCAAGCACGACAGCGAAATGGCAGCGATTCAGAACCTCAAGTAAGCGTTGTCGGGCGGGATGCATGGTACTTGTGTATCCCGCTACTTCTCAGTGATGCCCCTATGCCGCTTCTGCCGACGCCATCTGACCACGAGTTACGTGTCGTCCTTGAGGCCGGCTTCTTGTTGCGCGACCTGATGCGCTATGATGACGCCAGTCTTGTTTTCCAAGGCGTCGCCGCTTTACGCCCGGACCTGGAGCTTCCGCCGCTGGCCCTGGCGAGCGTCTTGATTCGGCAGGGTGAACTGGTCCGGGCGCAGGAGTTGTGCGAGACGGTTCTCGCCCGTCAGCCTGACAGCTTGTACGCCCGGGTGCAACGTGGGGAGATTTTGCTGTACCGTGGATTCAGGGACGAAGGCGAAGAAGTCCTCCGCAGCGTTGTCGCCGACGGCGGTGATTCGCCACACGCCGTCACGGCTCAGGCACTGCTCGATACTATGGCTGCCCTGACCGAATAGGTTTCGCTGATTTGTCCCCGGTCATGACTGCACTGCGCTGCCGTTTGGCCGCGTGCGGTGCTTTCAGTGAAAGGAGCTGCACCATGAAAATCCGCCCGGGGTCACCCTTTGGTTCAGGTTCGACATCTTCAGACCCTGTAAAAGGCAAGAAGCGCACCGGTGGCGTCTTTAGCAGCTTGGTTGGCGACCTGCAGGAAGCGGTCGCGGAAGATACCTCTGTTGCCGGTCCGAGCAGCCCGGCGCGTTCCGCGCTGGAGGTGATTGCGGCACAATCCAATCTGTCCAACCCGGAAGAAGCCACTGCCGCCGTTCGCCGGTCAGCCCATTCGTTGTTGACGTTGAGCTTCTCCGAGGCAATCCAATCGTCACCGTTCGGTGAGAAAATGGCCGATGACATTGCCAACTTGGCAGCCGGCGACCCGCGTTTTCGCCGGAAGATACTTTCCATTCTATCGCGTTTGAAGACGGAAACGCCCCCTTATGTCGCAAAGTAGCGGAGAGAAAACCGAACAACCAACACCTAAAAAGCTGGACGATGCACGCAAGAAAGGGCAAGTCGCCAAAAGCCAAGACTTGGTTTCGGCGGCGCTGCTCGTCGGCTCTGTCGGGATTGTTTTCCTGCTGACCGGCGGGCTCATCGGCCGGCAGGTTGTCGGCCTGACACAAAAAGCTCTCTCACAAGCGGCGACATTCAAAGGCGAGTTGGACGCAGCGACGGCCGGCGATGCTTTACTGGAGGGTTTGACGACACTTGCCCTGGCGCTGGCACCGCTCTTCAGCGTGGTCTTTGTCTTGGCGGCGCTAGTCGGTTACCTGCAAGTCGGATCGCTGTTTTCTGTCGAGGCGCTCAAACCAGACATCAACCGGCTTAATCCATTTTCAGCCTTTCAGCAGAAGTTTTTCAAAGCGCGCACCTACATCGAGTTCGCCAAGACCTTGGTCAAGTTGGTCATTGCGGCCGGTATCGCCGGCTACATCGTGTTGGGTTCGCGGCACCTGCTGCCGGCGCTGGCCCGTGTCTCTCCGGCCGACACCAGTGACTTCATCCTGGGACAGGTCCTACAACTCAGCCTGGCGGTGGCAATTTGCTTCGTCGTGCTGGGCGCGTTGGACTTCTTCTTACAGAAGTTTCTGCACCTTCAGGACCTGAAAATGACCAAGCAGGAGGTCAAGGAAGAGTGGAAGGAACAAGAAGGCGACCCGCACATCAAGGCGGAGCGGCGGGCCATTCACATGGAGCTGCTCAATGAGGCCAGCGCCCATGCCGTCAAGGAAGCCGATGTCGTTCTCGTCAACCCGACGCATGTCGCCGTCGCGCTGCGCTATGATCGCAAAACCATGAATGCGCCGCAGATTGTCGCCAAAGGCGCCGACCTCATCGCCGCGCAAATCCGCAACATTGCCCGTGAGGCCGGCGTGCCGATCAAACGCGACGTGGCGCTGGCGCGCGCGCTTTATGAACTCGAAGTCAACAGCGAAATTCCCGAACACCTTTACGAAGCAATTGCCGTTGTCCTGCGCTGGGCATATACCCTGGCAGAAAGCCACCGGCGGGCATCGGCGCCGTCATGACATCGGCAGCGTCCTGATGTTGACGTGAAGGAGAGAATCCAAGATGCCGGACGTGCGAGGTGTTACCAACCGACAATCGGCACCATCTACCAACGCGGCCGGAGGTGGCAACAAACCGGTTGGTGGCGTGCAGTTCAACCCTGTTTCCGGGACTATCGGACAACCCGGCGAGGTCGGGCAGCCGCGTGGCCTACCGGCACCGGACGTTCCTGGACAAAAAAGCATCCTCCCGGATGTCCTCCTGGGCCGCGACCCATCCCAGGTACTGGCCGCAGAACAGTTGCGTTCTACCGGCGGGGCGTCTGCAACAGAGGAACTCCTCGGGCTGAACCAGCAGCCGACGATGCCCGGCACAATTCTCCCGCCCCTGGGAAACGATGTCGCCCTGCGCCACCTTACGCCTACCATGCGGCGCGAATTGCTCCGGCGGCTGCTTGATCGGCAGCAACGCAATGCACGGCGCTTGCTCGCCGTGCTGCCGCGAGAAGAGGAAGACACGCCTGAACGCCGTCAGCGCCGGGCCCTCCCGGAAGCGGCACCCGATGCAGAAGCCCTGGCACTCCCTGAACCACAACGCCGACGGGCGGCGCAGGAGTTGCACCAGTCGCTGCGGCTGCTGGAACTCATTGACCGCCTCCTGACGATGCAGGACGAAACTCTGGCGCAAATGAGCGCGAGCGCTCGGCGGTGAGGCGTCCCAGTGCCGCTTCGCGCTCTGACCAGAGGTGCCAAAACCGCCGTGTGACCTTGGTCAGCGGCAGGGCTTCCAACCGGTCCGGCGTCGTCCACAGAGCGTCCACGTCAATCAGGTCGTTCGGGGTGGCGACTTCAACCCAAAAGCTCTGTAGTTGCTGTCGGAAGTGGGTGAAGTCGTGTGTCAGCGCCGGCCCCGGTTGTACATGTTGCGCCGTCAGCCCCAGTTCCCCCAGATGTCGTTCGGCAGCTGCCCGATCATCTTCGCCGTCACGACGGGCGTCGGTGGGGAACTCCCACAGATCGGACAGCAACGTTGTCGTTGTGCGCCGGACGACCAACCGCCGGTCGCCACACTGCACCAGCAAACAGACAAACGGACGTACCGGACGCAACTTGCGCGGTGAACGGAGTGGATACCGGTCAATGACTGCATCCTGCCGCGCCGTACAGGCGGCGGCAAGCGGGCAGTCAGCGCAGCGCGGACGCCGTGGACGACACACCGTAGCGCCAAGCTCCATCAGTGCCTGATTGACATCGCCCGGACGTGTTCCCGCCACCAATGCCTGGGCCATGGCACGGACGACGGTCATCTGCCGTGGCAGACTGTCGCCGATGTCGGCCGCCGCCAGGCGCGCCAGCACACGCCGCACATTGCCATCAACGGCGGCCACCGGCTCGCCGAAGGCCATGGAGGCAACGGCGGCCGCCGTATAGTGACCAACACCGGGCAACAGCCGCCAGGCCGCCGCCGTGCGCGGGAGTATCCCGCCGTGTTGCCTGCAGACCAGCCGTGCCGCTTCATGCAACCGGCGCGCGCGCTGGTAGTATCCCAGCCCTTCCCACAGCTTGAGGACCTCGGTCAGGTCGGCAACCGCCAGCACGGCCACTGTTGGGAAGCGTTCGAGAAAGCGTGTGTAGTAGGCGGCGGCACGTGCGGCCTGTGTCTGCTGGCACAATGTCTCGGCTACCCACAGGCGATAGGGATCCGTGGTCGTACGCCAGGGCAAATCGCGCCGCTGGCGGTCGTACCAACCAAGTAACCGTTGCTGCAACAATGTAGCTATGCGGTTCACGTCACCGTGCCGCCGTCGAGGATGATGACCTCGCCGTTCATGTAGGCGTTCCGGTCGGAGACCAGAAAAGCTGCCAGTTCGCCAATTTCCTGTGGCTTGCCGAGCCGTCCGACCGAGCACCACATTTCATACGTCTCCCGAAACCGGTCGGGCAGGGTTTGCCCAAGATCGGTATCGAAGATGCCGGCGGCAATGGCATTGACCAGTATGCCGAACGCCGCCCCTTCGCGGGCCAGCATTTTTGTAAAGCCGACCACGGCCGCTTTGGAGGTTGCGTAGTGAACGCTTGTCGGCACGGTGCGGATGCCGCCGATGGAGCTAATGTTCAGAATCCGTCCATAGCGCCGCCGTGCCATGTGCTTGAAGACAGGTTTGGTGACGTTGAACAGGCCGTTGAGATTGACATCCATGACCTCGTCCCAGGCCTTGTCACTCATGGTCAGAAACATGTCCGGGCGATTGATGGCGGCATTGTTGACCAGAATATCAATCTGCTCAAAGTCGTTGAGCGCATCTTTCACCATCTGCCGAACGGCGGGACGGTCGGCGACCGACACGCAGTATGTCACGACCCGGCGCCCATAGGCGCGAATCGCGGCTGCCGTTTCTTCGGCCGCCGCATCGTTGGCGCGATAGTTGAGGGCAATGTCACAGCCTTCGCGCGCAAAAACCTCGCAGATACCGCGTCCGATGCCACGCGAGCCGCCTGTGACAAGCGCCACCTTACCTTCCAAAAGTTTTGACATGGCGATTTGACATGGCGAATGGTCGGCGTGCGCTCAGGCTTGCGCAGGAACGAGGGCGGAAATTTCGTTGACGATGCGATGCGTTGCATCCGGGACGCCCAGTGCTGCAGCTGCTTCGCGCATGCTGCGCAGGCGTGCCGGTGTGTTGAGCAAATACCGCAGAGTCGGCACAATATCTTCCGCCCGCCGGAGCAGCAACCCGGCATTGTGCTCTTCAAGGAGCACACCTGTTCCGGCTTCCTGGGGCATGGGTGGTGTTATGGCATCGGCAATAATCGGCAGCCGTGTCGCCAGGGCCTCGAAGGTCGTCAAACCACCCAACTTGGAGACCATCACATCCGACGCGCGCATCAGGCGTTCCATGTGGTTAGAAAACCCCAGCACCTTGACCGGGAAGCGCGCCTGCCGGGACAGAACGCGGGCCTCGTCTGCCAGTCGTTCATTTTTGCCGGTCAAGAAAATCACCTGGAGGTCTAAGTCCGCCGCGATCAGCGAGCGATAAATCCGGGGAATGTTACCGCCTCCGATCCAACCGGCATTGACAAAGACCGTGAACTTATGTGGGTCAAGCCCAAGTTCCGTGCGGAGCAGCTGTGGGTCAAGGTGATTGGCTTCCTGGAACTTGGGATGGATCGGCATCCCGATAACGCGAATTCGGTCTTCGGCCACACCGTATTCAAGCAACTCCGCTTTGGCGCGTTCGTGGGCGACAATGTAGAGATCAACGAAGGCATCCCCCCAGGCCCGCCACGAATTCCCGCAGGGATCGGTGACTACCGTCACAAAGGGGATTTTTCCTCTGAGGTTGAGGTCATGCAGGATGCGGGCAATCGGGTATTGCAGCATTGGGTGCACCGACACAATCAGGTTCGGGCAGTGTTTGTCAAACAAGCGTTCAAGATAAGGCTTGGCGTACCGCTCGATGATCACCCAGCGTTCGGGGTGGTAGCGGTTGATGAACCGGTGGTAATGCTTGACGTACTTCTGGTGTGACCGCAGGAGGAAGTTGTAAATGTTACCCGCCGCCCGCGTCACGGCACTGCACTCTTCGAGGGCGTGCGCTACGTGAACCAGAAAGTTCACGCCTTCTGCAACTTTGGTTAGGCCCGCCTCCAACGCACGGGCGGCGCTCGTGTGTCCTCCGCCGGTGTCGGCGGTTAGGATGAGTATCTTTTTCTCCACGCTTTCCTCGCCATGTGGGGGGATGTGACGCTTAAGCGGGACTGCACTATACTGATGCCGTTTGGCTGGAAACAAGTCCCTGACGCAGCGCGTTACCCGATTGTCCGGCGCGATATGACGGCCACACACTCAATCTCCACGCGGACGTCTTTGGGCAGGCGGGCGACTTCGACCGTCGAGCGCGCCGGTGGTTCGCCTGGAAAGAAGGTGGCATAGACCTCATTCATTGCCTGAAAGTCATTCATATCTTTGAGAAACACCGTAGTTTTGATGACGTCGGACAAGTCTCCACCGGCAGCCCGCACGACAGCCGCCAGATTGTGAAGAACCTGTCGGGTTTGGGTCGCAACGTCGTCGCCGACAACGGTCATCGTGACCGGATCAAGTGGAATTTGACCAGATGTGAAGAGGAACTCGCCAACCCGCACGGCCTGGGCATAGGGGCCAATCGCCGCCGGGGCCTGATCGGTGGCAATGCGCGTGGTTGTCATGGGTGGGTCTCCTGTGGGAATGTTACCGACTACCGCCTCTAGGTCGGCAAAGTACCGCCGGGTGTGGCGCTTGCCAATCTCAAGATTCTCACGGCACGAACGTGTGTTGCCGACCGTGCCGGCCGACTCACCGAAGTCGCGTCCGAGGACCTTCGCTGCGGTTTCAGCATGGCGTCGTCGCCAGCCGGCCAGTTGGCGATCCAAGGCCACGAGTTCCCTCTGGAGCGCTGCCAGATGCGCCGGATTGACCGGCGGCTGGCCGACGACGCGATCATAGGCACGCCGCAGATTGCCAGTGCGTTCGGTTTCTCGGATCACCTGTGCCAGTAAACCGTCCGGCCCGCCGTACTTTGCCAGAAAATCGCGCATGCCGGGGCCGTCAATCAGGTGGTGGTAGAGCGTGTCAGGCGTACGTCCGACCAACAGTTCAATCACGGTGAGCTGTACGCTCTGTAATCCCGACGTGTGCTGAAGCGCACCGCGAAAAGCGAGGAAGCTTTCACGGGTGAGGGTTTTCATCACTTCAAAGCCCTGCGTGGCTAGCGCCAATTCAACGTTGCACCGATGGAGGAGCGCCGTCGCCGTCGCCAGATCGGGTGGCGTCAGATTGAGCCGGCGAATGCTCTCGCGCAGGTCGCGAATGACCTGCGCGAACCAGAACTCGAAGTGCTGGTGCACGGCGATGAACATCACCTCGTCATAGCACTCGGTCTGCCGTTCAGATTGCAGGTTGTGGATGACGTCGAGTTTGACGTAATCCCAGTACGTGAGCGGTGAGCCGGTCATCAAGAGGTGTCTGACAGCGCAGAGAGATCGGTGTGGGCAACAATATAGGGCGATCCTTCGGTCGGTGTCACGGTCAACACCAACTGTTCAACACGGCCTGTTCGACGCTATTTCAAGAGAGCGACAAGTTCCCGCACGGCGTCTGCCGACTTGCGCAACGCGGCGGCCTCTTCCTCGGTGAGCTTGATTTCGAGAATTTGCTCAACGCCGCCCCTGCCAAGCTTGACCGGGACGCCGATAAACAACCCCTCTATACCGTACTCACCTTGCAGCAGCGCCGCGCAGGGCAGGATTTTTTTCTTGTCCTTGATAATCGCTTCGACCATTTCAACCGTCGCAGCAGCCGGGGCATACCAAGCCGAGGTGCCCAGGAGCTGGACGATTTCTGCGCCGCCGTTGCGCGTGCGCTCGACAATGGCCGCAATCGTTTCCGCCGGCAGCAGTTCTGGAATCGGAATCCCGGCGCACGTCGAGTAGCGCGGGAGCGGCACCATCGTGTCGCCGTGACCGCCGAGCACAAACGCCGTAATGTTTTCAACCGACACGTTGAGCGCCTCGGCGAGGAAGTAGCGCATGCGGGCCGAATCCAGGACGCCGGCCATGCCGACCACCCGTTCGCGCGGGAAACCAGAAATGCGATGCGCCACCGTACACATCGCATCCAGCGGATTCGCCACCACGACCAGGATGGCCCTGGGCGAACGCGGCGCAACCTGCTCCGTCACGCTGGCGACGATCTTCTGATTGACCTCCACCAAGTCGTCCCGACTCATGCCCGGCTTGCGGGGCGCGCCGGACGTGATCACGACAACGTCGGAGTCCTGGGTGGCGTCGTAGTTGTTGACGCCGGTGACCAGAGCATCGTAGCCCTCAATCGGGGCCATTTCATTCAAATCCAACCCTTTGCCCTGGGGCAATCCCGCAACAATGTCTACCAGCACGACATCGGCTAGTTCCTTGAGCACCAGTAACTCGGCAACGGTGGCACCAACATTTCCGGCCCCGATAACCGTCACTTTTTTGCGTCCCATGATGACCCTTCCTGTCCTTTAGAAAAACAAATGGAAAAAACAACTCCGCCGGGCAAATTGCCCACGTCGGCTGAGCCTAACGCAATTGCCCGGCGGTTTCACGCGCTTTGTTTGCGCCATACGCAGCCGGTGATGCGGCTTTCCCCCGTCTGCCCTGAAAGGCACCAACAGCACTGGCAGGGATTGTCGCCCGTTCCTATGATGCGGCTACCCGCTGGGCAACTTCATTGAGTGTTCGACGTGTTGTATTGCTACGTTGTATCGCGACTCGGGTGGCTATGCAGGAAGCACAGGTACAGTTTGAGAAGGAGGGGGGCGTTGCCGTGCTGACCTTGAACCGCCCCCATGTAATCAATGTTCTCACGACCGATATGCTCCGCGCACTAGACCGATTTCTGGATGAGATTGCCGACGCCATCGACGTCCACACCGTCCTGTTGCGCGGGGCGGGAAGCCGGGGGCTGTGCGCCGGTGCCGATGTCAAGTGGCTTCGGCAGTGCGTACTCGATGGGTGCGCGGAACGCGGGGATGAGTTTTTTGCCACCGAATACGCCCTCGACCTGCGGCTACACCATTTCCCCAAACCGATTGTGGCGCTGATGGACGGCGTGACAATGGGCGGGGGGTTAGGGTTGGCTATCGGGGCGCGCTACCGGATTGCCACTCCGACAACACGCCTGGCCATGCCAGAGGTCCACATCGGCTTTTTTCCCGATGTAGGGGCAAGCTGGTTCCTAAACCGGCTACCCGGCGCGTGGGGACGTTACCTGGCGCTGACAGGTGAAAGCATTGACGGGCTGACGGCGCGGGCGCTCGGTCTGGCGACGCACTACCTAACGACGGAGCAAGCGACTGCCCTTCGCCAACAGCTTGTAGAACAAGGTAGTCCGGCATTTCTGGAACAATGGGATATACCGGCGGACTTTCCAACCGACCGCGCGACGTGGGTTGACCGGCATTTTAGCCGGCCATCGCTGGCCGCCATTTGCGCGTCGCTGGAAGCAGCTGAAGATGCTTGGTCACGTCACGCCTGGGAAAGCCTGCGTCGCGCTTCGCCCTACAGCCTACAGGTGACATGGCAGGTGGTCTGCGCCACGCGTCCGGCCTCCCTTGAGGCCGCATTTCACCGGGAACTGGCGGCTGCGCAGCAAGCAATTCGGCATCCCGATTACGTCGAAGGTGTCCGCGCACGGCTAGTTGACAAAGATTTTCGACCGCAGTGGGCCCAACCGGAGAGCAGCTGTTAAGTGCCAGGTGGGAAACGGTACAGGGCCGCCGGGGGTCGGCCCTTCCCGCCCACATCCCCCAGTGTTTCACACAACGCTGAGGAGATGTCCCATTTTTTCCTTCTTCGTACGTAGGTAGCCGATCGAGGGCGCACGCGGCGACAACTCAATCGGTATACGTTCGACGACTTCTAGTCCGGCCTCGCACAGTGCTGCCAGTTTGTGTGGGTTGTTCGACATCAAGCGAATCTTTCGCAGCCCAAGCTCACGCAGGATTTCAGCACACTGCTTATAGTCCCGGGCATCCACATCGAACCCCAGACGCAGGTTCGCTTCAATCGTATCGGCGCCCTGATCCTGCAGGGCATAGGCGCGAATTTTATTCAAAATCCCAATGCCGCGTCCTTCCTGCTGTTGATAAATGATCACACCCAGGCCGGCAGCGGCAATCTTTTCCATCGCGCGCTGCAACTGCGGACCACAATCACACTTGATCGAATGAAAAACATCGCCTGTCAAACACTGGGAATGAATGCGAACGAGGGTTGGCATCTGAGGCGTTAGAACGCCTTTGAGCAAAACCACAAACTCTTCCTCGCTCGTCAGACTCCGGTACCCAAGGATGCGAAATAGACCAAATTCCGTGGGGAGATTTGCCTCTGCGACGCGCTCCACCGTCAGGGCCGGTGCGCCGTCGTTGGTTTTTTCCCCGGTTATGCCATCCATGTTGCAGTCTCCACTTTCTATTTGTTGTCCTGCGCAGCTTCCGCGCTGGCGCAGGCTAGCTCCGGCTTCGTGGGGCAGAAAGCCGGAAATGCATCGGCTTATCGTAGAAAGCCTCGCGCTTAAGCAGCAAGTCGCCTTTCCGTTTGTTGAGTCAGACAGCAACGGGCGCACAACACGCAAGCCGGGCAGCACCGCACAAGCAGGACTCCTAGGCAGCGGGAACCGCGTCACACCTCGCCTCCTCAGCTTGTCCGCTCTGCGCTGCACATTGCGCCGCTGCCACGGAGGCCACTGCGCGGATGAGCTTCCGGGCAAGGCGGAGCCAAGGGGCGTCTTGGCCGTACTCATTCGTCTTCCGGCATCAGGGCATGGCCGTCGAGCATCTCGACGTAATCGTAAGCGGCCTGCTTGACGACACGCGGTTTGCTGCCGTCCATCGGGCCAATAAAACCTTCGCGTTCCATCATGTCGAGAATGGCTGCTGCGCGCCCGTACCCGATCCGCAAGCGCCTTTGCAACACCGACGTTGAGGCTTTCCCCATCTGCACGACAACCCGTACTGCCTCATCATAGAGCGCGTCGCGCTCTCCAACACCGGCTTCGGCGGCTTCGACCTCCTCCTCCGACATCTGGACGCTTTCATCGTACTGCGGCGCGCCCTGCTGCTTGAGGAAGTCTGTGATGCGGTTGATCTCAGGTTCGCTGACGTATGCGCCGTGAATGCGGATGAGCCGTGAGGAACCAGGTGAAAACAGCATGTCGCCCTGCCCGAGCAACTGCTCTGCGCCGTTGGCATCCAGAATGGTGCGCGAATCCACCTTGGACGACACCCGGAAAGAAATCCGCGCCGGGAAGTTCGCCTTGATCAACCCAGTAATGACATCCACCGAGGGGCGCTGTGTCGCAATGACCAGATGAATCCCGACGGCGCGCGCCATTTGCGCCAGCCGGGCAATGGCCGTCTCCACTTCACCGGAAGCCACCATCATGAGGTCGGCCAGTTCGTCAATGACAATCACAATGTAGGGCAGACGCGGCGGTGGGCCGGCCGGAAATTTCACCGGGTCAAACGGCGACTCACACACGGCGCGATTGAAGCCCTCAATGTTGCGGACGCCGGCGTTTGCCAGCAACTTGTAGCGATTTTCCATTTCTCCCACCGCCCAGTTGAGGGCATTGGCGGCGCGCTTCGGATCGGTGATAATCGGCGTCAGTAAATGCGGAATGCCGGCGTATAGCTCCAACTCAACACGCTTCGGGTCCACCAAGATCATGCGCACGTCGGCGGCCGTGGACTTGAACAAAAGCGAGCAAATCAGCGAGTTGATCATCACCGACTTCCCCGACCCGGTTGAGCCGGCAATTAGGAGGTGGGGCATCTTCGCCAAGTCGGCTGCATACGGCTCACCGTTAATGGTTTTTCCCAACGCAATCGGCAACCGTCCGGGATTGTCGCGGAAGGCCTCGGATTCGATGATCTCGCGCAGGTAGATGGTGTCGCGGTGGGCGTTCGGCACTTCGATTCCGATGGTCGCCTTGCCCGCCATTCGGTCAATGCGAATGGACTCGACCTGTAAACCGAGGCAGAGGTCATCCACAAGGCTGACCACGCGACTGTACTTGACACCCGGATCGGGCTTGAAGCCAAACGTCGTGACGACCGGCCCCGGCTCGATTTCGTAAATTTCGCCGATGACGTTGAACTCGCGGCATTTCTCGGCCAGCAGACGCGCACGCGCACGCAACTCCTCGTCGGACTGGCTCGTCTGCGGCGGTGGCGGGTTGAGCATGTCCACGGTCGGCAACGTGTACGGTGTGACGTCTTCAACCGGGTGCGGTGCCGGCGCAAGGGCCGCTGCCGCTGCGCTCAACCCTGAATTGGGCGCGTTGCCGGCGGCCGACTGCACAACAACGCGGGGTGCCGGGGCGGGCGGTGTCGCCTGCCGCCGTACAATCTGTGCATCCTGCACCATTTTGGTAACCACTTCCTGAGCGTCCTCGGCAGGGCGTGGCATAGCCGGGTTTACCCGGCGGCCGGTGGGTGGCGCGTCCGGTTCTGCCGGACGCTTCTGTTGTCCGCGTGCGAGAGCGTTGTTGCCACTATTGCGGCGCTCAATCGCTTCCCGCGCCAGGCGCCGGACATCCGTCGGCGGACCGAGCGGTGGCATTTTCCCCGCCGGCGCAGGCGGTGCCACGGGCGAAGCCGGGGGATCTGAGCTCGGAACCAGAGCGGCGTCACTGACCGGCGCCGGGGGTGGTGCAGCCAGCGGCGGCGGAGATGCAGCTTCAGCCCCGAGGTCAACCGCCGAGATGCCAGGTGGTGTCCGGCGCGCCCCAGACACGATGCCGGGGACATCATCACCGTAGAGCGCTTCGGCAATCCGTTGCTCGTGGCGGCTTTTATCTTCCAGCGCTTCAACTGCCGGCACCGGGGCGTCGGACTCAGAACGGCTGCGCTGGCGTGACGCGGCTGCATCGGTTTGGTCGGCGACCTCGGAGGCCGGCTCTGCCTGAACGAAGGGTAGCATCCGCCACCATCTCGCCAACCAGCGGCGCAGCGAAAACGGCGTGGCGAGCATTAGCGACAGCAATGCTGCGCCGACCAGAAACAGTCCCGTTCCCAACGGATTGAGTGCCTCCTCAAGCCAGTGCTCCAGAACGAAGCCAATGAAACCGCCCAGATGAACGCGCCCCCAAAACAGTGGCAGCTCGCGAAACAAGGACAACAAGCCGGCCAGCGAACAAAGCAATCCGGTGATGCCGGCCACCTGCTCAGGGGACAGTAGCACCCCCCGACCACGCCAGACCTGAACGGCATAAAAGCCGAGTAGGAGGGGGACGGCGTAGGCCATCATCCCCAGGCTTTGCAAGAGCACATCCGCTACCGCCGCTCCAACGATGCCAATCGCATTGTGTGTGTGGGTGGTCGGCGCGCTCACACTCCACGCAGGGTCTTCCGGGTGAAAGGAGACGAGGGCAATGGTCAGCGTCAGCGCACAAAGCCCGAGTACCATCCCCACAGCTTCGCCAAAACGCGAAGACACGAAGACAGTTTGTGTGACAGGCGCAGCGGTTGACGTGGAACGGTTCATCATCGGTGCGTTCGTTATGAGCCAGTCCTCAGCAGCCAACAACCTCAACCGGCAGTACGTTACTCCGGCTCGGGAACCAGTACGCCGTCCGGTTGGCGGTTTTTGGCAATGAGATACTCCTTGATGAAGTCATCCAGATCGCCATCGAGGACACTCTCCACGTCACTGCGTTCGAGTTTGGTGCGGGTGTCTTTGACAAGGCGGTATGGATGTAGCACGTAATTGCGGATTTGGGAACCGAACGAGATGTCACGCTTGGTGACCTCGAGTTTGGCGTTTTCGGCGCGCCGGCGTTCGAGTTCGAGTTCATATAGTCGCGATTTGAGTACCTTCATCGCTACCTCACGGTTTTGGTGTTGTGACCGCTGGTTCTGGCACGAAACGACAATGCCGGTCGGGAGGTGTGTGATGCGGATAGCAGAGTCGGTGACGTTGACATGCTGGCCGCCGGCCCCCGAAGACCGGTAGGTGTCAATCCGCAGGTCTTTTTCGTTGATTTCAATCTCGATGTGATCCTCGATTTCAGGCGTCACAAACACAGAGGCAAAGCTCGTTTCGCGCGTCCCGGCCGAAGAAAACGGTGAAATCCGCACCAGCCGGTGGACACCGCTTTCACAGGCCAGTAAGCCGTAGGCGTAATTGCCTTCAACCGTGAATTCGGCGGACATAATGCCGGCTTCCTTACCGGGCTGTATATCGATGAGGCTGGTTTTAAAGCCCCGCCGCTCACACCAGCGCAGGTACATTCGCAACAACATTTCCGCCCAGTCCTGAGCATCGGTTCCGCCGGCTCCCGACTGAATGCGCACGATGGCATTGTTGGCATCGTGCGGACCTGCCAGCAGCATCTGCACTTCATCGGCCTCGACCTTCGCTTGAAGCGCTTGAAGCCGTTGTTCGAGTTCGGTCTGGGAAGCCAGGTCGGTCTCGGCAAACTCAAACAGGACGTCCAGGTCGGACACCTCGCGGGCGTAAAAGTCTGCTGTGGAAAGAGCATCGGCGAGACGCCGCCGCTCTTTGAGGACTTTCTGCGCCTGTTCCTGGTCCTGCCAGAAATTCGGATCGGCCACACGGGCTTCGAGCTGCTCAAGCCGGGCGCGCTTACCTTCCGGGTCAAAGAAACCTCCGCAAGGATGCAAGGCGTCCCAGGAGTGCGTCATACGTCTGGCGAAGTTCGAGCACATCCGGCATGGTGAGTTACCTTCCTTAGACCATGATTCGGTGTGAGGCTAAACCAAACGGGCCGTGTCTGAAAACTGAACAAAGCTTAGAAAATGCACAAAGAGCAGGAAAAACAGGCCATCCTGCCGTTGTGTCTAGGCAAGCCTGCCCTATCTCCCTGCCACATCTACCGGAGTGCCTGCCCCAGGCACACCTGCCGGCGCTGGCGCGGTGGACTACCCATAGCCAACGGCAATTCAGTATGGTAGCAGCGGAGCCGGCGTTGGTTTTCAGTGCACAATACCGGCAGGAAGGTGACCTGCACGTGAGGCACATTTTGCATGAGTCAGCCTGACGACGAGGTGCTTGGTAAGGCCTATGACCACCGGCTCGCCAAGCGGCTTCTGGCGTATCTGCAACCTTACCGCAGTCGGGTGGCATTTGCCGTGCTGCTCATTGCGCTGCCTGCCGGCTTTGAGCTGTGCGCGCTCAACCTGACGATGGTGGCCGTGGACTTGTTTCTAATGCCACCGGCCGATCACCAACTGGGGCTGTTTTCACACATCGTGGCAGCCGGCTTCGACATGTTATTCGGCGGCCGACCGGCGCCGTTTGACGGCGTCAGCCTGATCGGTGCTCTGTACCTCGGCCTGATGCTGGTCGTGTTCGGGTTGACCTACTGGCAAACAATCCTGCTCAACAGCGTGGGGCAGTTCGTGATGTACGACCTGCGCCGCGAGTTGTTTGCCAAATTCCAGCGGTTGCCGCTGAGTTACTACGACCGGACACCGATCGGCCGGATGACAACCCGCCTGACAGCCGATGTGGACGCCTTGAACGAGCTGTTCACATCGGGTTTTGTGACGTTGTTCAGTGACGTTGTGGTGCTCGTCGGCCTGCTGGGGTTTCTGTTTCTTGTCAACTGGCAACTGGCATTAGTCAGCCTGATCGTCGTACCGCTGCTGACGGCTGTAACGGCTTGGTTTCGGGTCAATGCAACCCGCACGTACCGTGAGGTCCGCCGGCGACTGGCCGGGATCAATGCCTTTTTGCACGAGCACCTGTCAGGCATGGCGACGGTGCAGCTCTTCAACCGCGAGGAACGCGAGCTGCGCGCGTTCGATGCCCTCAACGATGCGCACCGCCGGATCAACATTGAGACCATTTTCTACTACGCGGTGTTCTACCCGGCAATCGGTCTGATCAGCAACCTGGGCGTCGCACTGGTGATCTGGTACGGCGGTGGGCAAGCCCTGACCGGCACGCTCTCGCTGGGCGCACTGATCTTTTTCATCCAAGCGATGCAGAGGTTCTACGAACCGATCCAGGACATCAGTGAAAAGTACAACATCTTGCAAGCGGCCATGGCGGCAGCCGAGCGAGTGTTCAAGGTGCTGGATGAGCCGCTGGTGATTATGTCGCCGCCGGTGCCACGCCGGCCGGTCATCCGGCGCGGCGAAATCGAGTTCCGACACGTGTGGTTTGCCTACAAGGGAGAAAACTGGGTCTTGCGTGATGTGTCGTTCCACGTTGCGCCGGGGCAGACCGTTGCTTTGGTCGGCGCCACCGGTGCCGGCAAGACTTCCATCACCAGCCTGCTGATGCGGTTTTACGACGTTCAGCGGGGGCAAATCCTGATTGACGGCGTGGACGTGCGGGATTTCGACCTGACCGAACTCCGGCGCTACTTCGGCGTTGTGTTACAAGACCCCGTGCTTTTTGCCGGCACCATCGCCGACAACCTGCGCCTGGGGGCGACCACCATTCCCGATGAACAGCTCATTGCCGCTGCCCGTGAAGTCCGAGCCGATGACTTCATTCGGCGTTTGCCCGGCGGCTATCAAGCGGAGGTCAAAGAAGGGGGTGCAACGCTGTCGGTGGGACAGAAACAGCTCATTGCCCTGGCCCGGGCGCTGGTGTTCAATCCACAGATTCTCATCCTGGATGAAGCCACCGCCAGTATTGACAGTGAGACCGAAGCCCTGATCCAGGCGGCCATTGAGCGAGTGCTGCTCGGACGGACCTGCGTTGTCATCGCCCACCGACTGTCCACGGTTCGCCGCGCCGATTGCATCATCGTGATGCATCGCGGCGAAATCCGCGAAATGGGGACGCACCAGGAACTGATGGCCCGTCCCGGCGGCATCTACCGGCGGTTGTACGAGCTCCAGTACCGGGAGGCGCCACCGGTCGCGCCGGGCGTGCGGGCTGCGTCTCCATCGGTTTGACCCAACAGGTACGGCCTGTATGCGCGGCCGCTTCAGCTCGCCGGGCAGGCTCCATTGCCGTTACGGTCGGCGTCGGGGTCAGCTGCGCACCGCCCAGGCTGCCAAAAACATTCCCAGCACGAGAAAGCCCTGGGCGTGCGCGTTGTACCAGACGGCTTTGCCGACGGGGTCGGCCAGGAAAGTACGCTGAAACCACATTTGCGGGAACACAGTTGCCACGACAAACAGGGCCCAAAACCATTCACCCAGTGCAGCCAACAGACCGGCAGCGGCGAATTGCCCGGCGTCCAGGACAAAAATCCCCAACCACGCTCCACGCTGCACGCCGAAGACCTGCGGCAGAGTGTGGATGTCCATCCGCGCGTCGCCTGCCAGCGATTTGAAGTCATTGGTAGTCATGCTGCCGACACTGGCAATCACGTAGCACACGGCAACGGCCGTTGCCGTCCAGCTCAGACGGCCCCTAAAGGCGAGTTCACCCGACATCCACGGCAGCAGAATGTATGAGCCAGCGACGGTGGCGTTGCCAACCCAGACGATCCGCTTGAGTTTGATCGGCTTGGCACTGTATAAATGCGCGTTGACAATCCCAACGACCGCTAACGCAACAATCCAGGGGTGGAGCAAGTAGGCGGCAATCAGCGTTATGCCGCATAGGACACTGATGCCGATGGTGGCTTCGCGCAAACCGATACGACCGGAAGGAATCGGGCGGTAGGGTTCGTTGATGGCATCCACATCGCGGTCAAAGTAGTCGTTCATCGCCTGGCAAGTCCCTGAAATGAGCGGTCCGCTCATCAGCAGCCCCAGCCACAGACGCCAGTCGGCCAGACTGGCCGGGGTGAACTGCAGGCTGCACAGCGCCCCCGCCACATAGGCACACATGACCGGGATCCAGGTTACAGGCTTGAGTAACTCTACCCAGGCAGCGATCTTGTGACGCATCGCCGGGGAAAGGCGAGCCGCTGTCTTTGAAAGCCGAAACGACGATGACGGTGCAACGCCTTCCTTCACAGGGCAAACGCCTCCTCTTCCACCCAAGTGGGCTGTTTCCAACTTATGGAATCCCCCGTCTGATGCAAAATCCATTTTTACCGGCTGGCGGCCCCCTACCGCCCCGGTTGTGTTCTGACCTCCACCCGTTGGGGGGTACAAGGTTGAGGTATGTGGTTTCTGCCTTTCCCTGCTTGCGGCTGCCGGACGGCCCACGTATGGGTCAGCCTCGGAGCCTGGTTCGGTTGGCTTTTCGTGGCGACTGTCGCCGCCCAGGGGCCGCGCCCGTCGGTTAAGCCGCTTTCCGCACCGAAGGTCATTGCCCGCTACGTAGCGACGCTGGGCGGGGAGCGGGCCGTTCGTGCCGGCAGCACCGTGACGCTCCGCGGGACCGTTCACACCGCCACCGGCGACGACGGCACGTTTACATTCGACCGTGCTTTTCCGAACCGAATGCGACTCGAACTGGTCTTCGATGCCGACCGCCGTTGCCTTGGCGTGACCGGCGCTTCGGCTTGGATGCAAACGACTCGGCACGGTGTTGGGACACTGGTGGACGAAGCCGGGCGGCAACGCCTCCTGGAGGGCTGGATTCTGGCTGCCCGCCTACTCAACGCCACGGAGCAGGGGGTGGGAATCCGCTCGTTGCCCGTGGTGGAACTCGCCGGCAAGGCCTACTACCGGCTGGTTTTCACATCACGCGAGCGCGCCACGGCAACCGGCTACTTTGCCGCGGAGACCGGCTTGCTGGCGCGGCTGGAAAGCGGCGACGGTCCGCACCGCTATGTCTTCGAGTTTGACGACTACCGCCCCATTGGCGGCGTTCGTGAGCCTTTTCACGTGACGGTGGCCATGCCGGACGCACCGGCGCTAACACTCAAGGTCACCGAGGTGCAGCAGGTGCGTGCCTTTGCGGCCGATCACTTCGAGATTCCAACCGGCGATCTGGCACTTGACCTTCCGGCGCTGCTCGCGCGCATTGCGCTCAACCAGCGGGCCGTTGATGAACGGGTGACGCAGTACACCTACACCCTGACGGAAACCATCCGCCGTTTAGACGGTGACAGGCGCATCAAGGAGACCGAAGTCAAGACGTATGAGGTCTATCCCCTGACCGGCGGCGTGCGCGTGCGCAAACTGGTTGCCGTCAACGGGAAGTCCCTGTCCGCGGCGGAAGCCGAAAAGGAACAACGCCGGGTGGCGAAGTTTATTGAGGAGCATGAGGCACGTCAGCAAAAGGGCAAAGCCGGGAGGGCCGATGCCAATGACGAGGCACAGAAGCGACGGCTGACGATTGCACAGTTTCTACGGGCCTGTGAGTTTCACCACCCGCGGCGCGAAACACTGCGGGGGCGCCCGGTTATTGTCTGTGATTTCCGGCCGCGCCACGACTATAAACCGACCAACAGCACGGAAAAAATCCTACAGAAGTTGGTGGGAACGGTCTGGCTTGACGCCGAAGACGAAGAGGTAGCGCGGCTGGAGGGTCGCTTTGCCACCGATGTCAAGGTTGGCGGCGGTTTACTTGCCTCGCTCAAACGCGGAGCCGCATTTGTCTTCGAGCAAACACGCACCGGAGAAGGCGTCTGGTTGCCGCTGCGCGAGGATTTCAATGCGGACATCAAGGTCCTGCTGGTCGCCGGGCTCAACATCAGCGTGGAAAATCGCTACAGCGACTACAAAAAGTTTTCAACCGAGACCCAGGAACTGCCCGACGCACCATCCGCAGCTCCTGCGCAACAGGCGCCGCCGGTCGAGTAAAACGCCCGGCAGCGGGTGCCGGCAGGCTTAGCGCCCCATCCAACCGCCGTCCACGACGAGGACGTGACCGTGGACGTAATCACTCGCCGCCGAGGCTAAAAATACGGCCGCGCCTGCCAGATCGGACGGACGCCCCCACCGATCCGCCGGAATGCGCTCGGTGATCTGGCGATACCGTACCAGGTCCTCCCGTAACGGGCGGGTGCTGTCCACTTCTAGGTAGCCCGGCGAAATGGCATTGACGTTCACCCCGTACGCCGCCCATTCGTTGGACAACGACTTTGTCAGCTGTACAACGCCCCCCTTGGATGCAGCAAACGCCGGCGCTTGCCAGCCGCCCTGGAACGCCAGGAGTGAAGCAATGTTGATGATCTTGCCCGACCGGCGCGCCAGCATGTCCCTGGCCACCATCTGCGACAACCGGAAGACAGCCGTCAGGTTGATGCTCAGAATGAAATCCCAGTCCTCATCACTCAGATCGACGGCAGCCCCGCGCCGAATCGTGCTGGCGTTGTTGACCAAAATATCAATCCGTCCGAAGTGCGCCAGGGTGGTGGCGATGATGTGACCGTGGAAGGCACGGTCATAGAGGTCGCCGGTCACGGCCAACGCGCGCCGACCGAGGGCGCGGATTTGCTCGCACAAGGCGTCCGGTGCGCGGGATGAGCTGTGACACGCGACATCGGCACCGGCCTGGGCCAGCGCCAGGGCAATGGCGGTGCCAATCTCAGAAATCGCGCCCGTCACCAGCGCGACTTTACCATCGAGACGAAACAAATCCAGTACCACGTCGTAAACGGTGCCTGTCACCGGGAAGAGGTTTTGGTATTAGTTCAGCTTACCGTGTCGGTCGGGCTTTCAACAACGAAAATCACCAACGAAAATGACGTTGGCCGCTTCGGTTGAATCCGGTAACGTGATGCCTTCAGGAATAGCTCACCCCGAACACCAAGGCGCGCACTGTGCGTCGCACTGCGCGTCATAGACAACATGCACAACAGATGACCGACGTTCAACTGGCGTGGATTGATTATGTCCTGATGGGGATTTACTTCGCCTTCGTCATCGGCATTGGCGTGGGACTCAAACGCTTTATGCGTTCCAGCACCGATTATTTTCTGTCGGGGCGCGCCATCCCGGCGTGGGTGGCCGGACTGGCGTTTATCTCGGCCAACCTCGGGGCGCAGGAAGTCATCGGGATGGGCGCTTCGGGCGCGAAGTACGGCATCGCCACCAGCCACTTCTACTGGATCGGCGCAATTCCAGCGATGGTTTTTGTCGGCATCTTTATGATGCCGTTTTACTACGGCTCGCGGGCGCGCTCTGTGCCGGAATATCTCAAGCTGCGCTTTGACGAAAAAACGCGCGCGCTCAATGCCATTTCCTTTGCCGTCATGACGGTGTTTTCATCCGGCGTGTCGCTGTACGCCATGGGCAAACTGTTCAGGCTGCTGTTGGGCTGGGATGAAGACGCGAGCATGCTGGTCGCAGCCGGGATCGTGATGGCCTACATTTTCCTCGGCGGGCTGACAAGTGCTATCTACAACGAGGTGCTCCAGTTTTTCCTCATCGTGTTCGGCTTTCTACCACTTGTTCTGCTTGGCTTAAAAGACGTGGGTGGCTGGACAGGGCTTCAGGCGCGCCTGACGACGCACGCCGTCATGCAGGGGTATGCGCCGACGGCATACACGCAGTCGTGGGCGTTTATGGGCGATGCGACGCGCAATCCGGTCGGGGTTGAGTGGTTCGGGCTGGCGATGGGGCTGGGCTTTGTGCTGTCGTTTGGCTACTGGTGCACGGATTTCCTCGTCGTCCAGCGGGCGATGGCAGCCGACTCCATGACGGCTGCCCGCCGGACGCCGCTCATCGCCGCTATTCCCAAAATGCTGTTTCCCTTTCTGGTGATTCTGCCCGGTATGCTGGCGTTGACGGTTGAGCCGCGCCGCACTGCCGCGCCGTCGGCAGCGGCAGCGGCGAGCATCGGGATCGTTCCGCCCAAGACGAACGATGCCGGTGACATTACCCGTGATGCAAACGGTCGTCCCGTCATGGACTACGATCTGGCGACGCCGGCCATGTTGGCGCACTATTTGCCGTCAGGGCTGCTCGGCCTTGGCCTGACCGCCCTGCTGGCGTCGTTTATGTCCGGGATGGCCGGGAACGTCACGGCATTTAACACGGTCTGGACGTATGACATCTACCAGAGTTACTTCAAGCGCAATGCAAGCGACACACATTACCTGTGGATGGGGCGTGCGGCTACGGTCGGCGGCATTGCGCTTTCCGTGGCGACAGCCTATGTCGCGGCGGCCTTCAACAACATCATGGATGTGCTCCAGCTTGTTTTTGCCTTCGTCAACGCGCCCCTGTTTGCCACGTTTCTGCTCGGTATGTTCTGGAAGCGCGCCACCGGTCACGGGGCATTCTGGGGGCTGGTTGCGGGAACGCTCGCTGCGGCCCTGCATCACGGCATCTCCCTGCCCGAAGGCGCTGTTGTGGGTGTCAAGGGCGGCTTTCTAGGCGTTCTGTTACCGCTTTACCGCAGTGAGTTGGCGCAGACGTTCTGGACGGCCATCGTCGCCTGGACGGTCTGTTTTGTTGTCACCATCGCGGTGAGCTTGGCGACGCGGCCGCGCCCAGACGCCGAGCTTTCCGGACTTGTCTATGCTCTGACACCAAAGCCGGTGGAAGATGTTGGTTTCTGGCAACGGCCGACCACCCTGGCCGTCCTCGTCCTGACGGCGACGGTCTTGCTCAACATTATCTTTTTCTAAATCTGTTTTCGACCTTGACTTGAAAGGTGCAGGCTATGGCCAGCGGCATCGGACTTGACGTACGGGTACCGATTGGGGTGATGTTTGTGCTGATGGGGCTGACGCTGGTTGGCTATGGATGGCTGACAAACGGCGTCCCCGGCTTCTATGACAAGTCGCTGGGCATCAACATCAACCTCTGGTGGGGGTTAGCAATGCTCCTGTTTGGCACCGCACTGTTGGCACCGGCGCTGCCGATCAAGAAACCATGACGCTATCGCCTATGCCGCCCGAGCCGATCCTGACGCGGCAGGTCGTCATCAAACCTGACGGCCGGCGGGTGATGGTGTACACCTTTGAGTCGGCGGACGCAGACCAACCGCCTGCACCGCCGGCTGATGACTCTGCCCGCCATGTCGGAGCTTCGCTGGAACCCGCTCCTGGGTGAATGGACGATCACGGCTACGCACCGGCAGGAGCGCACCTTTCTGCCGCCGGCCGATTACTGCCCACTGTGCCCGACGCGACCCGGCGCGTTTGAAACCGAAATCCCCGTGCCCACCTTTGACATCGTTGTGTTTGAGAACCGCTTTCCGAGCTTGCAGGCGTCACCGCCCCGACCGGCCGTAGAAGGCTGTGACCTCTACCCGGTGCGTCCGGCGCAGGGGGTCTGCGAAGTCGTCGTCTATACCGACCGGCACACAACAACGCTGGCCGAGGAAAGCACCGAGCGCATCCGGCGACTCATTCTGGTGTGGTGCGACCGCTTTACCGAACTCGGCGCGCGCGACGACGTGGCGTACGTCTATATCTTCGAGAACAAGGGCGAGGCCATCGGCGTCACGCTGCATCACCCGCACGGGCAAATCTATGCCTACCCGTTTATCCCACCGCGTATTGCCCGCAAACTGGCGCAGGCAGAACACCACTGGCAAAGCACCGGGCGCGACCTACTCGGCGACGTACTGGACGAGGAACAACGCGATGGACGGCGCATTGTCTGCGAAAACGAGGCCTTCGTGGCGTTCATTCCGTTTTTCGCACGCTTCCCCTACGAAACCCTGATCGTGCCCCGGCGACCGGCCACCGCCATCACCGACTTTGACGCCGGCGAGCGCTGGCGACTGGCAGAAATCCTGAAAACGCTGCTGGTCGGCTATGACCGGCTGTTCGGGTTTTCGCTGCCGTACATTATGGCGCTGCACCAGCGGCCGACCGACGGCCGCGACTATCCCTATGCTCGCTTTCACGTGGAGTTTCTGCCCCCGCACCGGACGGCGCATAAGCTCAAGTATCTGGCAGGGAGCGAAAGCGGGGCCGGGGCGTTTATCAACGACACCATTCCCGAAGAGACTGCGCCGCGCCTGCGGGCCTGCTGTATTGCAGAGGGCTGAAGCCGTTTATCGGGTTTTGAAAACGCGGTTGGCGTGCCGAACGAGCGCCTCCATGTGGTTGACGTAGGCTTCGAGGGCAGCCCGTCCGGCGGCGGTCAGTTGGTAGGTCGTGTACGGTGTCCGGCCGCGAAAGCTCTTCTGACAGATCAGGTAAGCAGCCTCCTCTAAGCGCCGCAAATGCACGCTCAAATTGCCGTCGGTTGTGGACAGCAGGCGCTTGAGTTCAACGAATGACAATCGCTCGACTCCGGCCAGGGCGCACAACACACCGAGTCGTACCGGCTCATGGATGAGCTTATCTACGCCCTCCGAAGCGACTTTCGTTGCCGAGACGACCGCTCTGGGCGCCGCAGCAAACACTTCCGACTTATTTGGTTTGCGCTTAGCCGCCATACCTTCGGGCAATCAACACTCCAAAACCAAGGTGAAGCACACCGAACCCCAACCCCATCGCCCAGTTCGCCGCAGGAAACGGAAGAAACAATGTGATGCTGCCGAGCAGGAGAAACGCTCCCCCCAGCGCCGGCACAACACGCACCGAGAAGGTACCGCCGGCCATCACACCCGTACCGTAGAGCAACAGCCACAAACCGGGCAACACGTCATAGGCTCGGTGGTCAACCAACACAACGGAGAGCAGGCCACCGACCACCAGTGGCGGCACAAAGGCGAAGAAAAACCGCCGCGCTGCCGCCGAAGCCAGAGAATGATCCTGCCGCCGCGCTTTGCGCCACATCGCCGTCAAGCCAATGGCCAGCGCCAGCGCAGACTCGCTCACCCAAACCAACAACCACCGCCAAAGCGTCGGCTGGGCGGCAGCAAGCACGGCGGCGACACAGGCGGTCAGCCCGATCACCGCCATCCCCCAGCCCGGCACGGCCGTAAACAGGGTGGCCCGCTCCATGGTTTCGCGGATGAAGCGCAGATTCGCTTCGGCCTGCTCGTGAAGGAACACTGTTGAACGGCTATTGAGTGGGACGATGGTCATCGTTGATGTGCCGGGCCGGGGCGCATGTTTCGTCGCCCGGGGCCGAAACCTTGCCGATTGGATATCAACTGCACGCCCGCAACCACCGGCGGCTCACACTAGCGGCCGGTGAAAACCGGCGGGCGTTTTTCCAGAAACGCCGTAACACCTTCCCGGAAGTCGGCCGTCACGGCACAGGCAGGCTGGTGCTCACGCTCGAGCTCAAGTTGGGCAGTCAAGTCGGTGGTCTGGCTGCTGCGCAGCAGAGCCTTTGTGCGGGCAATGGCCTGCGTCGGGGCAGCGGCAAACTGTTGGGCGCAAAGCTGGACCGTGTTGGCAAACTCTGCATCTGCCACCGTCTGATGAACCAGCCCGATGGTCTTGGCTTCGCCGGCAGGGACGGTGCGTCCCGTGAGCATCAGGTCTGTCGCGCAGGACCAGCCGACAATCCGGGGGAGCAGGAAGGTGGCGCCGCCATCGGGCACGAGACCGATCTTGATGAACGCCTGTGAAAAGCTGGCGCTCATGGCTGCAATGCGGTAGTCGGCGGCCAAGGTCAAGCTCATGCCCAGCCCATGCGCCGGGCCATTGATGGCCGCAATGACCGGCTGGGGTAGCTCATACAGCGCCAGGACCATCCGATTGACGCGCTCGATCATCGCCCGCACCGTATCCCCCGTTGTTTCCGGTGCAGCGGCAAGCATACCGCGAACATCGCCGCCGGATGAGAATGCCCGACCAGCACCCGTAACAACGACAGCGCGCACGTCCTGCTGGGTGGCGAGGTCGGTGAACGCTGCGGTCAGCTCCCCGATCATCGTTTGGTTCATTGCATTCAGTGTATCTGGGCGGTTGAGCGTTACCTTCGCAATCGCCCCCTGGCGTTCTACGATGATAGTTTCGTAGGCCATCCGGCGGGTCCCCCTTGCCTTGTAGAGAATGGTGCCAGGGCTTACATAACCTAACTCCAGGGGCGAACACAACTGACGGCACGGACTTGCCCCTGACCGGACGCGCCCGGCTGTCCGCAAGACCACACAGACAAGCCCAAACGAAAAGGGCGGCACCCGAAGGCCGCCCTTCACCCTCTGCCCACCGTACCGTGGGCGTAACGCGGGGAGAAGTTCACAGGTGCAGGCCTAGACCTTTTTCCCGGCAGCGCGCATCTGCTTCAGAACGTATTCAATGCCGTACCGATTGATGGTTTTGATGGCGCGCGCCGACAACCGCAGCCGTACCCAGCGGTTTTCACTCGGCACCCAAAACCGCTGCCGCTGTAGATTCGGCAGAAACCGACGCTTCCTGCGGTTGTTGGCATGGGAGACATGGTTGCCGGACATCGGGCGCTTGCCGGTGACTTGACAAACCTTCGCCATAGCAAATCACTTCCTTTTCCGCACAGCTTCAAAGGCTGCCCCTTATAGCTCAACCTGACTATGCCTGCAACCTGACACCGGCCGCCTGTTTCTGAGACTGCGTCAATCACGCGCAGCCCCGGCACGCATCTCGATCTGCCGGATGGCGCGGTGGGCGGCAGTCACGATTCGCCGGTCGCCGTCCCGCAACAGGGGCTGTAGGGCCGGCACATCATCGCGTGTCCCGATCTGCTCCAGGACGCGCAACATCCGCTCGGTTCCGCGGGTGCCGGCGCGGCGCAGGTAAGGATGCAGATCGGCGTTGTGGGTCAGGGAATACAAATAGGACTCCGCTTGTGCGCCATAGCGCAGCGCGTCTAACTGCCGGATGACTTCCTGTAAAAAGTCCGTCTGCCCCAGTCGGTAGAGCGCAAAGGCTTGCGCGAGTCGAACCGATTCATTGTTTTCCGTGAGGCGGTTGTTGAGTAGGCGATCAACATACGCTACGGCCCCACACCGACCGAGGCCTTCGGCGGCAAAGCGGCGACGTATAGCGCCAGGATGACTGAGATTTTCGGCGAAGATGGCCTCACTGACCGGATCGCCGATCTGTGCCAGAGCAGCCAAAATTCGCGTTTGGTGATCGTCGTTAGTGCGCGCAGCGCGGTAACGCGCCATAAGGGGCGTGACGGCTTCGCGCGTTCGTAAACGACCGACGGTATCAACCGCCCAGCGTCGCACCTCGGCGTCTCGGTCGTCCAGATAAGGTAAAACGTGAACGCCGTACTCGGAACGCCCCAGCTTGATGAACACCTGAAAAATCTCGACCCGCAATGCTGGGTCGCCCAGCGCCTCGACCATGGCCGAGACTATCGCATCCCCGCGCAAGACACCCAAAGCGCGAACGGCGGCGCAGCGGTTGTCAAGATCGGCGTCATCGCGCATGGTGTCGGCAAAAGCCTGTAACACGTCTGGGTCCACCATCGTCTCCCTCAGCGTGACGGTCGGCTCGGTGGTTTCAAGCAATGGGTTGAACCGGTTGAGGCCACGGCGGCGGGCAAAAACAAATCCAATGTCCTCCTCAATGTAGAACATCAGGAGGGCGCACAGGGCGGCGCGGCGCACCCCGGCATCCGGCTCGCGCAGGACGGTGATCAAGAGCGGAATCGTTTCCGGGGCCTTGATCTTACCGAGCGCCACGGCCGCTTCGGCACGTACGCCGGCATCAGGATCGTCCCGGAGCGTTGCCACCAATGCCGGCATGGCTGCCTGTAAGCGGCGGTCGCCCAGCGCGGCGGCAGCGCGGCGGCGCGTTCGGCGGTCAGGGCTGGTCAGGTCGGCCAGATAGCGCTCCTGACCCGACACCCACAGGACCGACATCCACCCCGTTACCCAGACGACGAGCAGCAGTTGCAGGGAGCGCATCAACCTTGACATACCGCGCGATGCTAGCCAACGGTTTGACCGCGTTGCAACTCATGCTCTATGGTGACGTTCCCCGTAACAACCTCCCTTCACCTCCCCTTGGTCATGTCCGATGGCCGCATCACAGCCCACGGCAACGCCGCCCACAGCAACGCCCGCTATTCGGACGACAATGCTCCCGCGCGACACCAATGCGCTAGGTACGATTTTCGGCGGCGTTATTCTCAGCTACATTGACCTGGCAGGTGCCATTGAAGCCCGGCGTGTCGCGGTTCATCGCTATGTGACGGTTGCCATGCGCGAGGTTGTCTTTGTCGCGCCAGTGTACGTCGGCGACACGGTCAGTTTCTACGCCCAGGTGGAAAAAATCGGACGCACGTCGCTCACCGTTCACGTCACCGTGGAAGCCGAACGGATGCAGGCACCGAACACCGTTGTGCGGGTAACAGAAGCTGACGTGGTCTATGTCGCCATGACTGATGACGGCCGGCCGACACCGATTTTCCCAGACCCAGCTGTTTCAGGTACGCCCCACGTATGACCACTGCACCATCTTCGCTCGAAGCCCACGAGGCCAACCTGCGCACCATTCGTCGTAAACGGACACCACTTGTCATCGTGAACACCGGTCACGGCAAGGGCAAGACCACTGCAGCGTTGGGCACGCTTATGCGCGCTGTCGCCCACGGCTTCAAGGTCGTGATGCTGCAATTTATCAAGACGACCAAAGACCCGCGCTTCGGCATCTACGGTGAAATTCAGAGCGCCGAAAAACTCGGCTTTGAAATCCTACCCCTTGGCGATGGCTTCACCTGGGACACCAACAACCCGGAGCAGGATCGGCAAACGGCCCGCCGCGCCTGGGAGGTCTGCCTGACCAAACTTCAGTCACCAGACTACGACATCGTGGCGCTCGATGAAATTACCTATGCGTTCAACTTTGGGTGGCTGACGACGGCAGAAGTAATAGAGGCCCTTCGGAACCGGCCGGCGCACATGCACGTCATTTTGACGGGACGGGACGCACCGCCGGAAATCATCGAATTCGCCGATCTGGTGACGGATATGCGCGAAGTCAAACATCCCTTCACAACGCGGCGTGTCGTCGCCCAGATTGGCATCGAGTTCTAACGGTTTGCCCGGTAACGGGCTTCCCTGGCATCGGCTGCCCCGGCCGGCCCTGCGCCGCAGAGGCCACCCTGACCTTCCTCACAGACGGCGGCCTTTCTCCTGCGTTTGCCCACAGAACGATACATCACCAACGACACATCACCGTTGCCGTAGCACATCCGGCAGGTAGGACGGCGGACAACGTTCTTGCGCCAGCTTCCAGAGGGACGGGCTTTGCACAGCCATCACAAGGGCCCCGCTCCGTGCAAGAACGCCGGCGGTTTCGTGTGCTGCCCCGCTTTGCAGCAGTTACGCAAGGGAGGCTGCAAGCTTGCCACACTCACGATTTCGGCGCGGCTAGTGTATGTTTCTGCCTTGAATGGGCAAAAGGTCAAATATCTCAGGAGATTGAAGATGGCAAACGTTATTTCACTGAGCATACTTCAGGACGTCGTCAAGCACGCCGCCGCCTTCCGCTGCCGCGTCCGCCTGGAACCGGCCGGCGGCCCCGGCGCGAAGGTTTTTCCGCCGACCTACGAAGGCGGCGCGTATGCGTTTGAAAAACGCCTTCTCCCCGGCTCGCCGACCCCTGTGCCGTGCGTTCTCCTCGATTCCGTTCAGTCACAGGCGAACCGGATGGAGGAAACCCTCCAGGAAGCCTGTGATGCCGGCCGGCTGAACCTGCCGACCGTCGCGGTGGACTTCACGCCCTACTTCCCCGGCGAGGGCCTGCCGGAGGACCAGCGCCTGCTTGAGCCCATCGGCAGGATCACCGCGCTCCAGGCGCCACACCGCATCGCCGACGCCATCCTCCGCGACAGTCTCGTGACTGAAGAAAACAAGCCGTTTCGCAGCGCCAACGCCAAAAGGGAATCCACCTACGGCAGGCGCTTGCGCGAGGTTTCGCCCCGCAATGCAACGCCGCTGTTTGAACTCTGCCCGACGGCGCTGCTGTTCGGGATGTGGGACTCAACCGGGGTCAAAGGCGGGCTGGGCGCAAAGTTCGAGCGCGCGCTGGTCGGCGAAATCGTCGGCATCAACGCCGTGCCGGGCGTCAAAACAAGCAGCCGGATTGACCCGCTCGGCATTCAGCTCAAGGCCGGGACGCTGTACCGGACGCCGCCTGACAACGATTTCGGCTGGACGCTCGACCCAGAGCTCGCTGTCAAGGAAAATGGCAAGTCGGTCATGCTTGGCAAAGACGGCCGGCCGGCGGAAGCCAACCACGGCAACATCCCGCCGACCCTTTCCAAGCGCGACCGCGACGGCGAATACCTTGGCGGCGGCGTCACGCTTGACTACGCCGAGCAGACCATCGTCCTGTCGTTGCCCGCCCTGCGGCGCTTGCGTTTTCCGGTCAACGGCCAACAGAGCGAGCAGGCGGATGTCGCCGCGCGGACGGTCTTGGCCGCGCTGGGCCTCTGCGCCGCCATTCTGATGAACGACGCCGGTCTGGATTTGCGCTCGCGCTGTCTGCTCTGGCCCGTCGCGCCGCTGCGGTGGGAGCTGCTCGGCAGGCCCGGCGAAGTCCAGGGCGACCTGACGCTCGATGCCGAAGCCGCCATCAACCTTGTCAACGAAGCCGTCGCCGCCGCCAAGGAGGCCGGGCTGCCTTGGCTGGAGCGGCCGCTGCAGCTCCAGCCTTCAGCGGAGCTGGTCAAGCTCGTGGTCAAAAGCCAGCAAGTGGCGACAAGCCAAAGCGGGGAAGGAGGGAAATGACTATGACTCAGCCGCTCACCATTGGCTGGGCCTATCTGACCGGCCACGCGCGGGCGACCGACCCATCCGACCGCGAAGTAGCCGAATGGCCGCCGCATCCGGGGCGCGTGTGGCTGGCGCTCGCGGCGACGCACTTCGAGACCGGCGCGGATGCGGCCGAGGGCGCGGCGCTGACCTGGCTGCAAACGCTGCCGCATCCCCAGCTCTGGCTTCCCCGCAGCGCCGGCGCGCGGCGCCGCGTGACCACCGTTTACGTGCCGGTCAACGACAGCGCGGAAGGATCGGCGCTACTGCAAACGGCCCCGCTGACGCGCAGCAAGCAGCCGCGGACGTTTCCAACGGTTTGGGTGGGCGACGCGCCGTGCTTCCTCCACTGGCCGGAAGCGCCTGACGACGCGGCTCACAGGGCAGCGCTGGCACGGCTGTGCGCCAAGGTCACGCGGCTTGGCCATTCGGCATCGCTGGTGCAGATGTGGCTGGCCGACGGGCCGCCGTCACCGGACGACGATTTCACGTGCTGGCTTCCAGAAACGGAAGCGCAGGCGGCCCTGGCCGAGTGTCAGTTGCGCGGCATCCGCCAGGGACCATCGCTGGAGCGTCTGCGTGACGCTTTCCAGGTCGGACGCCGCCCAGCCATCAGTCTGTGGGTCGGCTACGCCCGCCGGACTGAGTCAACGCGCCGGTCAGAACCAAACCGGGCCTCCGCCTTCGATCAGGAGGTCATAGCGCTTGTCCAAACTGAAGGCCCCGTCTTGCCGGTGACGGCGACGCTGCGCGTTACGCAGGCGCTGCGCGGCGCGCTGTTCCGGGCTTGCCCGCAGCAGCCGCCGCCTGCGTGGCTGAGCGGCCACGATTCGAACGGGCGTCCCCTGGCCGATGGACGCGGACATTTGGCCATCTTCCCCCTGCCCTTCGTCGGTCATGAGCATGCCGACGGGCATTTGCTCGGCGTCGCGCTGGCATTGCCGCCCGACGCGCCACGCGCGGAGCGCGCGGCGGCGCTGGGCTGGTTTCTCTTCGATGACGCGGGGCAGCCGGCCGACATCCGGCTTACGCTCGGCCGGCTTGGCGTATGGGTGCTGCGCAAGCGTCCCTGGGACGACCCGCGCGCGACGCTGCGCCCGGAAACCTGGACGGCTGCGCCGCGTGGCGCGGAGGTCTGGGCCAGCGTCACGCCGGTCGTGCTGGATCGCTTTCCCAAGGCGCAGCGGGTCACGGAACGCGCCGCCTGGGAACGGGAAGTCGGCGCGCTCATCTTTGCGGCGTGCTGCCGCGCCGGGCTGCCGGAGCCGGTTGAAATCGACTTTGACGCCACGAGTTGGCACCGCGGGACGCCGCGCGCCTATGTCAACGAGCGTCAGCCGCCGCCCCTTCCAGGCGCGCCGGCGATCCGGGCGCGGCGCGGCGACGGCTTTCCCTTCTACTTTGCCAAAGGCAGCAACGCCCCGAAGCCGCAACTGCATGTCTTCTTGCGGTTTGCCGAGCCGGTTGTCGGCCCCGTCCTGCTCGGCGCCGGGCGTTTCCTGGGTTATGGCCTGTGCAAGCCACTGTTTTACCCGCAGTCGTTCAATCTGGAGGTAAGCCATGCTGCCACCCGTCACGCCGGATGATTTCGAGAATTTTTTCCGCGAAGCGCACGACGCGCCGCCCTATCCGTGGCAGCGCCGCCTGGCGGAACGCGCCGTAGCGGGCGACTGGCCGGAAACCCTTAGTCTGCCAACCGGTAGCGGGAAGACGGCGATGATTGACATCGCTGTGTTCGCGCTGGCCTGTCAGGCGACGCTGCCGCCTCAGGAGCGCTCGGCGGCGCGCCGCATTTTCTGGTGCGTCAATCGGCGCGTGATCGTGCAGGCGGCGTACCAACGCGCCCTGCGGCTTGCCCGGCGGCTGCTCGCCGCCGAGCGCGACCCGCGACGTTATCCGACGCTGGCGCGCGTCGCGGCCGCGCTGCGCGCGATCTCGACGCTTCGCCCGGAGAGCGCCCCGCCGCTGGATGTCTTAGAGCTTCGCGGCGGTCTCTACCGCGACAACCGGTGGGCGCGTTCCGCGACGCACCCGCTGGTGGCGTGCGCGACGATTGACCAGTTCGGCTCGCGGCTGCTCTTTCGCGGCTATGGCGTCTCGGCATCGGCGGCCCCTATCCAGGCCGGACTGGCTGCCTACGACAGTCTGGCGTTCCTCGATGAAGCGCATATCAGCCGGCCGTTTCTGCAAACGCTGGAGGCCGTCCGCGACTACCTCGACCCGACGCGCTGGGCGGAGCAGGCTATCGGCGCGCGGCCGATGCAGGTCGTGGCGCTGACGGCTACGCCGTTGACGGCGCTGTCGGCAGACTTGGCGCTGGATGCCGAGGATCGCGCCACGCCGCGCTTACAGGCTGTTCTCAGCGCGTCCAAGCCTGCCCGGCTTCAGTTGGCTGACGACCTCCCGAAGGCGCTGGTCGCGGAAGCGAAGCGGCTGGCGCAGGAAGGGCCGCGCGCCGTGGGGGTGATGGTCAACCGCGTGGCGACGGCGCGCGCCGTCCATGCGGCGCTGTGCAAGGCTTTTCCCGAGGCGACCGTTGAACTCGTCATCGGTGCCATGCGTCCGTTCGACCGCGACGCGCAACAGGCGCGGCTGGCGACGCTCGTCGGCCCTGACCGCCCCGAAGTCAGCCAAACGCGCAGCTTTGTCGTTGCAACCCAGTGCCTGGAAGTCGGGGCGGATTATGATTTTGACGCGCTCGTCACCGAGTGCGCTTCGCTTGACGCGCTCCGGCAGCGGTTCGGGCGTCTGAATCGGCGCGGGCGTTCCATCCCGGCGCAGGCGGTCATCGTGATGGACGAGAAGGCGGTCAGTCCGTCCAAGCCCGATCCGATCTACGGCGCCGCGCTGCCAAACGCCTGGGCCTGGCTTCAACGGGTTGCCGCGTCAAACGGGACGGTGGACTTCGGCATTGACGCCTTTGACGCCCTTCTGGCCTCGCAGGGCGGCAGTTTGCCGGCGGACTGTCTCGCCCCGGCGGCGCAGCGCGACGCAGCGGCGCTGCTGCCGGCGCATCTCGACCTGTTGTGTCAGACCAGCCCGCGCCCAAGCCTCGACCCGGACGTGGCGCTGTTGCTCCACGGCGCGCAGCCCGGCGAACCCGATGCGCAGGTCTGCTGGCGCGCCGACCTCGACGCCTTCCCGCCCGAAGACTGGAGCGAAGTGGTCGGACTGCTGCCGCCGACGGCGGCCGAATGCCTGACCGTTCCGCTGTCGCGGCTGCGGCAGTGGCTGACCGGCGAGGCGCAGTCCAAGGACGCGAGCAGTGACCTGCTGGGCGGCGGCGCAGATAGTCCTGGCACGAAGCCCGCGCAAGATAAGGCTTCCGTTCTGGTGGAAAGACGCCCCTTGCTGTGGCGCGGGCTGGAAGACCAGCAGTTGCTCACGACCGTGGACGATCTGCGCCCCGGCGATACATTGGTGTTGCCGGTCAGCGCCGGCGGATGGGACGCGCTGGGCTATTTGCCGCCCTCTGCGCCGCGCGATGTCGCGGAAGCGGCGGCCGTTCAGGCGCGCGACCGGGCCGTTGCGCGGTTGCATCCAAGCTTGACCGGCCACTGGCCCGCATTGCCGGCGCTGACCGACCTTTTTGCTCGCCTGGCCGATCCGGAAACGACGCTCAACCTTTCCGAATGGCGCGCCGCGCTCCTGGACATCGCCGACGCGCTCGACGCCGGCTTGCAGCCGCCGCCGGCCGCGCCATCCTCCCCGGCCGAGCCGCCCGCGCTGCCCCAGCCTTCCTCGCTGACGGCGGATTGTCTGCGGCGACTGGCCGATCCTCAGCTCGGTTTGATCCGCGCGTTTTATCCAGACGGCCGGGGCTGCGTTCTGGTGACGCGCCGGCGGCTGGGCGCGGCGACGGACTGGGCGACGGCCTTAGCCGACGAGGGCGAGGATGAAGCGTCTTTCCTCGCCAGCGGGCAGCCGGTGACGCTCGAAGCGCACAGTCGGCATGTCCGCGATGAAATTCAGCGCGTCGCGCGGGCGTTGCCGCTGAACATCCGGGAGGCAGTCTTGTTGGCGGCGGCGGAAGGCCACGATTGGGGCAAGGCCGACGAGCGGTTTCAAGCTTTGTTGCGCCGCGCCGACCGCATGGAGACCTGGTTGTTGAGCGTGACGCCGACCGCATTGCTTGCCAAATCGGACGCGCTGCCGCTGACCAAGCTCGAGCGGCGCCAGGCGCGCGAGCGCGCCGGACTGCCCGGCGGCTGGCGGCATGAGATGCTGTCGGTGCAAATGCTGGCGGCGGCGCGCGATGACCGGGGCGCCGACCTGGAAGCAAGCGGGTTTACGGCCGAGGAACGCGACCTCATCCTATATCTGGTTGGGACGCATCACGGGCGCGGGCGTCCCTTCGCGCCAGTGGCGGCGGATGTTGCGCCGCCGAATGTGACGCTGACTGCCGAGCTGGCGGGCCGGCGCTACACGGCGACGCTCGACGCGCGGCAGCGCGCCGATTTACCGCCGCATCGGCTGGATGCCGGGATCGGGGCCCGATTTTGGCGCATGCAGCGGCGCTATGGCTGGTGGGGCGCGGCGTATCTTGAGGCCGCGCTCCGGCTCAGCGACCATCAGGCGAGCCTGGACGAAGAAGAAGGTCGGCTGACTTGAGCGAGCGCAGGGCAGCGCCTGCTCGGCGCCGCCTTGCGCCTTGCTTGTGACCGGAGGAGGCGACAATGCCACAGAACGCTTGTGAGTTAGTTTTACGGGGCCTGGACGGCGCGACGCCGCTTGGCTTTCTCGCCGCCTTGGGCTTGGCGCGCGTTTTGCGCGCGCGCCCGGAAACGCCGGAACTGGCGCTTGCCTGGACCGCAGACGACGGCGGCTGGGTGGCGAAGTTGCGCAGCGCGCAGCCGCTGAGTCAGACCCGTATTTTGGACGCGCTGGAGCAGGCGCTCGCGAACGACCTCGCCCGGCATCCGGCGCGGCTGTACGAACGGTTGAGAGACGCGAACGGGCTGGATTTTACGGCGCTGCGCCGCGAGGCGCGGGCGACAGACCGCGCGGAAGCCGATTTCCTGGCCGCCATTGCCAGCAATCTAGCGCCGTCTGATGCGACAAGTCAGCTTCAGACCACGCGCCGCGACTATCACTTAGGCAACATCGCATCCATCTTGCAGCGCACACAGCGCGAGCACTTGCGCCGGACGCTCTTCCAGCCCTGGGATTACGCCGACCCGCTGGATAACCAATCCTTGCGCCTCGACCCGTCGGAGGATCGTCGCCATGCCTATCAGTGGCGACAGCCATCCGGCGATCCGGAGCGCGCGCAGCGCGGCGGGATGCTGGGCGCGAATCGGCTGGCGCTGGAGGCATTCGCGTACTTCACGGCTTGGCCAGTTGGCGGAAAGCTGAAAACGCTGGGCTTCACCGGCTCTGGCGCGAACGACACGCGCTGGACGTGGCCGCTGTGGGCGCCGTGGACGCCGGTCGAGTTGATTCCATCGCTGCTGGCGCTAGCGCCGTTGCAGGACGACCCCATCGCGGAAGGCGACCGGCGGCAGTTGCGGCAGATGGGGATTGTGGCGGCGTATCGCGTCCGGCGGATTGTGGTTGGCAAGACGCCCAACTTCACGCCGCCCTGCAGGGTCGCCTAGGCCCCGAAATGGCGCGTTGTCACGCCAGGCTGCCCGCGCGGGGGGCCTGTTTCCGCCCCGCTTGTCGCAGTTGAAAGCTATTTGGCGAAAGCTCTGTATGACCAGGGGAGATTGTTTATGTCTGACGCGGTGTTGCCCCCGCCGGAGTGGTTGCCGGCGCGCATGCTCAATGAATACGTGTATTGCCCGCGCCTTTTTTACCTTGAATACGCGCAGCGCGAATGGGCGGAGAACCTGGATGTTTTAGAAGGGCGTTACGTTCATCGGCGCGCCGACGACGCGGCCGGGCGCGTGCCCGCCGCCGAGTCTGTCACGCCGGAAACGGTCATTCACGCCCGCTCGGTGGAGGTCGGCTCGGAAGAGCTGGGCGCGCTGGCGGTCATTGACGTGCTGGAAAGCGACCGGGGAGAGCTTGTGCCGGTGGATTACAAGCGCGGCGCAGCTCCCGACTTGCCCGAAGGCGCCTGGGAGCCAGAGCGCATCCAGCTCTGCCTACAGGGTCTTTTATTGCGCGCCAACGGCTACGCTTCCAGCTACGGTGTCATTTACTACGCGGCGGATAAAGCGCGCGTCCAGATTCCGTTCACGCCGGCGCTAGAGGCGCGCACGCGGCAGCTTCTGGCGGATGCGCGCGCGTTGGCTGCATCGGGCATTGCGCCGCCGCCCTTGGTACGGTCCAACAAGTGCCCGCGCTGCTCGCTGGTTGGCATTTGCCTGCCGGACGAGATCAACCACCTGCGCAAAGCAGAGGCGGGCGAGCAAGCGCCTGCCGGCGATGCGCCGTCGGAACTTGCGCCGCCGGCAGAAGCCTTGCCTGTTCCTGCGCGCCGCGAGGTCCGGCGCTTGATGCCGGCGCGGGATGATGGCAAAGGGGTTTACGTTCAAGGCCAGGGGTACACCCTAGGTCTCAACGGCGAAGTGCTGGAAATCCGCGACAAGGGGCAAACGGTGGACGCGGTTCGGCTGCTTGACGTCAGCCAGGTGAACTTGTTTGGGAACGTTCAGATTTCGGCGCAAGCGTTGCGCGAGCTGGCGAGCCGTGAAGTGCCCATTTTGCACTTGAGCTACGGCGGCTGGTTGCAGGCGGTTACTGCGCCGCCGCCCCACAAAAACATCGAGCTGCGCCGGCGACAGTTTGAGACGGCATCGGATCCGGTAGCTTGCCTCCGGCTGGCGAAGGACTTTGTCGGCGGCAAGATTCGCAACAGCCGTTTGTTGCTCCGGCGCAACGGGCGCCAACTCCCCCCGGAAGCATTGCCCCAGTTGGCCGCGCTGCGCGCCGCTGCCGAGCGCGCGCCGGCGCTTGCGTCGCTACTGGGCATTGAAGGGAACGCGGCGCGAATCTACTTTGAGCGCTTCCCAACCATGTTCAAGTTGGCGCCCGAGGACGCTCCCCCGTTTGATTTCACGGGACGCAATCGCCGCCCGCCCAAAGACCCGGTCAATGCATTGCTTTCCTTTGGCTACAGCTTGTTGGTCAAGGAAATGCTCGTTGCCGCGCTGAGCGTGGGCTTTGACCCATACCTTGGGTTTTACCATCAGCCGCGCTATGGACGTCCGGCGCTGGCGCTGGATTTGATGGAGGAATTTCGCCCATTGGTGGCCGATTCAGTTGTCATTACGGTGATCAACAATGGCGAGATTGGCCCAGCTGATTTCATTGAACGCGGCGGCGCTTTTGCATTGAAGCCAAGCGGGCGCAAAGCCTTCATCGAAGCTTTTGAACGGAGGCTGGATCAGTTGGTCACGCACCCGGTCTTTGGCTATCAAGTTAGCTACCGTCGGGTTTTTGAAATCCAAGCCCGACTTTTGGCGCGAACGCTGATGGGGGAAATCCCGCGCTACATACCTTTTGTAACGCGTTGAAGCGCGCTGATTTGAAAGGCCGAAAGGAAAGAAACGTCTTATGCGCAACCGGTATGTTGTTTGCTATGATATTGCCGACCAAAAACGCTGGCGACGGGTTTACCGAATCATGCGCGGCTTTGGCGACGCGGTACAGTATTCAGTGTTCCGCTGTGATTTGTCGCCGACGGAACGCGTTTTGTTGCTGATGGCGTTGACGGAAGCCCTGAACCAACGCGAGGATCGGGTGCTGCTGGTGGACGTAGGTCCTGTGGATGGACGTGGTAGGACCTGCATTGAGGCGCTTGGCAAGCCGGTGGAATCTAGCCCGAGCGAGCGTCTTGCGGTCATTGTTTAGGAGTGGGGATAGCGTTTTGCGAGCGGTTCGGTGGCGCGGGCTGTGCCGGGGATCGCTCGCAGGGTCTAAATAGTTATGGGTGAATACTTTACAAAAAGCGCCTTGACAACTTGGCGAGGGTGGGCGAGTAATTTTGGCAACCGCTCGCATAGTAGGCTGGAGGTCTTTGACAGGACAGGGGTTAGGCGCGCGGACTTTTCCCGCTTGAAAAAAGCGGGCTCCATTGAAGCCCTACTTTTCCCGTCTAATTGCCCTTATTTGGACCTTTTCCCGCTTGAAAAAAGCGGGCTCCATTGAAGCGCCGACCATACAGTCGAGATATCCGTGCCCATACACGGATCTTTTCCCGCTTGAAAAAAGCGGGCTCCATTGAAGCTCCAGGCTGAATTAGAACCGATTAAGGACGAATTGGCTTTTCCCGCTTGAAAAAAGCGGGCTCCATTGAAGCCGAGCGTCATTTCGCTCGCTAACGCCATTCGGGATCGACTTTTCCCGCTTGAAAAAAGCGGGCTCCATTGAAGC
>CALGZC010000021.1 GCA_937934745.1 uncultured Blastocatellia bacterium | reverse complement strand
GCCGCCGAACGTCGCCGTCTCCAACCCCGTCAACAGCCTGAAAGGCGTGTCCGGTCGCTTGCTGCGCAAGGGGTGGTCCGACATCCAGAAGCGTGACCGGAAGGGGGCGCTGTGGTCGCCGTCCGACTTGGCTGCAAGCTCCGGCGGCGCGCCGCTTGCCGTCGCGCGCCAGTACATCAAGCAACAGCAGACACCACACTGAAAACGAGCCGCAGGCGGAGTTTCGGCGCAGCCAAACCCCATAGGACGGCTCGACTCCATAAATCCTGGTCCGCGCCTTGCCTGCCCTGAACGGCGGCGGCTCAGCGCGCACCGGATCAAGTTGGGAAAGGTTTTAGACAATAGGCTTGTCACGACAGGCTCGCCGTCAGCTCCAGGATGAGCCAGGCCTGCGCGACCTGCTGCATCCAGCTTCCAACGCTGGAGGCGAATGCGCCGGCCCACTGGCGACGATAGTCGCGAAAGGCGAAGGCGTGAAGCGCCTCGGGGAGCCAGGGCGGGATGTCCAATGGGTCGGACGTTTCGGGAGCGGGCATTTTGGCGTCGCCAGACGGAGCGGGATGAGCGTACAAGCAAATGCGGGCGCCGAAAGCGGCCGCGCGCCAGTCAAGGCGGCTGCGCGCTAGTTTCCGCTTGGAGCGTCGGCGCCGCGCGGCGCGGCCGTCGGGCGGCGCTATCTTTACACCATCGCCTGGCCTATAGTCAGCCTAGCTTTCCAGAGCTAAACGAGCGCCGCCGCGCGCTTTTTCTTTGTGGGTGAAGGCCATGGCGTGGCTCGTCGAGCTGCTCAAGGGCAATCCGCTCTTGCTCCTCTTCATCGTGATCGCCATCGGCTACCCGCTTGGCCGGATTCGCTTGTTCGGTCACCGGCTGGGCATCGCCGCCGTTTTGTTTGCCGGACTCGCGATTAGCGCGCTCGACCCGAGCCTCAAGCTGCCCGAAGTCATCTACACGCTGGGGCTGGCGCTGTTTGTCTATACGACTGGGCTGAGCAGCGGGCCGGGGTTCGTGGCCTCGTTTCAGCGCAAGGGCTAGCGGGATAACCTGCTGGTTATCGGCCTGCTCATCATCGCGGCCCTGTTGGTTGCCGGGGCGCAGCGCGTCTTTGCATTGCGCCCCATGCTGGCCGTCGGGCTCTTCGCCGGAAGCCTGACCAACACGCCGGCGCTGGCGGCGGCGCTGGAGCAAGTCAAGGCGGCCGCGGCCTCCGACGCTCGGCAACTGACCGATCCGGTGGTTGGCTATTCCATCGCTTACCCCATGGGCGTCATTGGCATGATGGCCGCCATCGCGACGCTCTAGCGCGTCTGGCGGGTGAATTACGCCAACGAGGCGCAGCGCCTGCGCGATCTGGGCGCGGTAGGTCAAAAGCTTGTCAACCGCACGGTGCGCGTGACGCGCCCGGAAATTAGCATCTTGACGGTTGACGAGCTGCTGCGCGCCAAGCGGTGGCAGGTCATCTTCAGCCGCGCCTTGCACGACGGGCAATTGACGCTCGTTGACGACGCCACCCATCTTCAGCAGGGCGATTTGGTGAGCCTGATCGGCACGGAGGAAGAGATTGCCGAAGCGGCCGCCTTCCTTGGCGAGATGACCGCCGAACACCTGGAGCTTGACCGCAGCAAGCCCGATTTCCGGCGCGTTTTCGTATCCAACTCGCAGGTCGTCGGGCGACCGCTGCGCGAGTTGCAGTTGCCGCAACACTACGGGGCGCTGGTGACGCGGGTGCGGCGCGGAGACATCGAGCTGTTGCCCTATGGAGATATGCCGCTGGAGCTGGGCGACCGCGTGCGCGTTGTCGCGCTGCGGGAGCGGATGGAGGAGGTCAGCGAGTTTTTCGGCGATTCCTACCGCGCGCTGAGCGAAATAGACATTCTGACCTTCAGCCTCGGGCTGGTGCTGGGGCTGGCGCTCGGGCTGGTTCCGTTCCCGCTGCCCGGCGACGGAACGTTTCGCCTGGGCGTCGCCGGCGGACCGCTGGTCACGGCGCTCATTTTGGGCGCTCGGGAGCGCACGGGGCCGCTGGTGTGGAACATGCCCTACAGCGCCAACCTCACCCTGCGCCAGATTGGCTTGGCGCTGTTCCTGGCCGGCATCGGCACGCGCTCCGGCTATGCGTTTGTCAGCGCCCTGGCCCAGCGCGACGGCGTCATTTTGTTCGCCGTCGGCGCGCTGGTGACGTGCGGCGTCGCGTGGCTGACGCTCTGGATTGGCTATAAGCTGCTGCGCCTGCCGATGAGCTTGCTCATTGGCGTGCTGGCCGGCTTGCAGACTCAGCCGGCTGTGCTGGCCTTCGCGCTCGAACAGACGAAAAACGACGCGCCAAATGTCGGCTACGCGACCGTCTTTCCAATGGCGATGATAGCTAAAATCCTGTTGGCGCAAGCGCTGGCGCTTTTTCTACGCTAAATTTCCGGGCGCCTTGCCCGCCCGCTTTGGCGAGCGGCCGCGCGTCGCCTGCGCGTCCGGCCCTCCCAGGGCGGCGCCAACGCTGCGCCGGATGGATTTGCTTCCACGGTCGGCAATGGGGCATGAACATCCCGCGCGTCAATCGTCGCGACGGCAAAGCCGGGAGCAGAAAGTCTATGGGGTATCCGCTCGAAGAACATCACGCCGCCATTGGCGCGACGCTGCGCGCCGAAGGCGAACAGCTTGTTCCAGCCCGCTACGGAGCGCTTGCCGCCGAATACGCGGCGCTGGTCAGTCAAGTCGGCATCGTTGACCTCAGCGCCCACGGGCGCTTCGCCGTCGAAGGCAAGGATCGCGTCGCGTTTCTCAACGGCTGGGTGAGCCAGCACGTCAAGCCGCTTAGGCCGGGCCTCGGCGTGGCGGCGCTGTTCCTGACGGCGCAGGGCAAGGTCATTGCCGATGTGACGCTGGATTGCCTCGCGGATGCGTTTTGGCTCGCGACGGACGTGGCCGCCGCGCCGGCCGTCCAGAAAAAGCTTGCGCCGCTGGCGCGCGCCGGCGATTTCCGCCTCGCGGATTTACGGGCCGCCTATGCGGTCATTGGTCTCATCGGCCCGGATGCGCCGGGCGTCATCGAGCGCGCGACCGGGGCGAAGCCGGATGCCTGGCGAACAACGTTGACCGTCGAGAAGGTCGGTGGCGGGACAGAAGAGCTGCCGGTTTTCGCGCATGAGCGGCTTTGCGTAGGCGATGCGCCCGCGCTGACGGTTCGACGCCCGCGCTACGGGCTTCCGGCCTTTGAGCTGTTTGTGCCGCGCGAGAGCGCCGTCACGGTCTGGAAGGCGCTGACGGGAGCCGGCGCGACGCCGGTCGGCTGGGATGCGCTGGAGGCTTGCCGAATTGAGCGCGGCGTCGGCCGTTTCGGCTATGATTTCGATGATACGACGCTGGCCCCGGAGGCCGGGCTGGGCCATGCCATCAGCTACACGAAGGGCTGCTACGTCGGGCAGGAAACGGTGGCGAAAATTCACTGGCGCGGTCACGATCAGACAGCGCGGCGGCTTGTCGCGCTGGCGCTCGACGGCGATGACTTCGCCGGACAGCCCGTTCCGGCGCGCGGAACGCCCATTCTGGCCGATGGCAAGGAGGCCGGACACCTGACCAGCGCTGTCCGCCATCCGGTCACCGGGGCGGTTGTCGCGCTTGGGTATGTCCGCTCGACCGCCCTTGCCAATCATTTACCGCTGACCGTTGCCGGTCATCCCGCCCACGTACGGGAGCAGGACAGGCCGGGAGAGGAGGAAGCCGGGCAGTGACCGGGTCACCTGATATGCAGTCGACGCTGCCGGATACATCCCCCAAGGGAACAACGCTGAACTGGGCAACCGCCGAAGATGCCTATCACTTGATCAACGGGTTGCTCACGCAAGTTACCGCTGCCAACGACCTGGTTGCGCTGATGGCGACACTGTTGGGCGAAAGTCATCTTCGGCACGTTGTAGAAACGCCGCAGTGGGCGGCATATCAAACTGCTCGCCGCCAAATGGAGCAACTGCAAGCCGACCTCGAGAAATTTTCGGCCACCCTACAACGGCTGGCAGCCGACCGACCTGACGTTGCCCCACCAGACGAAGAGTGACCAAGCCCCTAGGCGGCTGCTCAGCGATCTGCTAAGCGACAACGGCTGCCGCTTCCCGGACGACAGGACGATACAGCGTATCGCGCTCAACCGGTTCAAACCCGGCATCCCGAATTAGGGAGACAACCTCATCACGTGTTGCCATGCAGCGGCGTTGCCCGTCGGCGGCGTAGGTTGCCACCAGTGGGCCGCCGCCTGACACCGTGCCATCTAAGTCATCGGCGCCGAAGTGAAGCGCGATTTGCGCAGTCTGCCGTCCAAGCATGACCCAGTACGCCTTGATGTGGTCAAAGTTATCCAGCATCAATCGTGAGACGGCAATGGTCTTAAGGCTATCCACGGCCGTTGGTCCCGGAAGGTGGGCCAATGCTGTGTTTTTAGGGTAAAACGCCAGTGGGATGAAGCACTGAAAGCCGCCAGTTTCATCTTGCAGCGCACGCAGCCGAAGCAGGTGGTCAACCCGGTCGGCATAGCTCTCAATGTGTCCGTAAAGCATCGTCGCGTTTGAGCGAATGCCCTTGCGATGCACGGCCCGCGCCATGTCTAGCCACCGCTGACTGTCGCACTTGTGACGACAAATCTTGGCGCGGATGTGTTCGGCGAAGATTTCCGCCCCGCCGCCGGGGCAGGAATCCAAGCCGGCTTCGCGCAAGCGGTCAATCACTTCGTCATCGGAAAGGCGCGTGATGCGCTTGAAGTGATCCAGCTCGACCATGGTGAACGCTTTTAGGTGCAGGTTCGGGAACGCGCTTTTCAACCCGCGCAGCAAGTCTACGTAGTACTCGAACTTCAGTGTCGGGTGCAGCCCTCCGACAATGTGGACTTCGGTAATGCCCGCCGCATAGTAGGGGGCGATCTCGGCGACGGCTTGTTCCGCCGTGTACGTGTACGCATCTTCTGCGCCAGGCTTGCGGTAAAAGGAACAAAACGTGCAGTCCCAATAGCAGACGTTCGTTGGGTTGAGGTGATGATTGACATTGTAGTAGGCGACTTGTCCATGCCGCTTGCGCCGGACGGTATGCGCTAAGCCGCCCAACCACGCCACATCTTGAGTTTCAAAGAGCGCCACCCCGTCCTCAAATGAGAGACGTTCACCAGCTTGTACTTTATCCGCAATGCGGTGCAAGGTTTCAGTTGGCATAACCATTGAGCTTGAAAAATGTAAGGAGTACACCAAGACGGGGGCCGGGTGATGCCTCATCTTAGACAGCGTTCCCGAAGGAGGGCAACGCGACCTGGTAACGACTTGGTAGGTGCGTTGACGATCCCAGACAGCCTGTGTTACCGTCTGTTGCGGTTTTCTTATCAGTAGCAAAACCTTATCCCGGTTTGTTGCTCTCGGTTACGGCACTGATTTGGACTTATGCTCACAGGCTTCAACACTGACATCACGTATAACGGTGTCGTATACCACGTACAGACCGAGGATAAAGGGCCGACCAACCCGCTGATCCTGTCGCTGGTCTATGTCGGCGGGCAGATTATTGCCGCGAAGCGCACTTACTACACGAAAGAATTAGAGGAGGGAGTGACACCTGCCGAGCTTCAGAAAAAGCTTGAAAAACAGCACAAGGCAATCCTGGCACTGATTGCCCGCGGGCGCATCAACGAACTGATTGCCAAACGCGAAACCGGATCGCACCAGATGCCACCGTACCCCCTCCCACCACCACCACCACCGCTGGTGACAGCGCCTTCCTCCGTAACGGAATCACTATCGTCGTTGTTGGCAAGTTCGTTAGACGCCGCGGCGCCCTCCCTGCCCGGACACCTCCCGCCTCTTCCACCGCCACCGCCGCCAATGCCAGGTATGCCGCAGGTGACATCGGTGCTCGACAGCGTTCTCCCGTCCATGGCCGAGCCCTCACAACTGAAGACTTCCTCGGTACTGTTACCGCCTCCGCCAACACCGCCGACCGGGCCTGCCGTGACAACGGCCCTGGACAGCCTTCTGTCTCCGCCCGGATCGTCAACAATGACGACGACCGGTAGCACCCCAAAGGCTTCAATTGATCTCAACAGCCTTGTCAATCAGTATGTTGCCCGTAATCTCCAGTCAGAAAAACCGGTCATCACCCTGTTGGGAAACCCTGTCTTTTACGCCGGGGAAACAGTCGTGATTCAGGCGCACGTGACACGGGGTGTTGGCGGTCAGCCGATCCCGAATGCACCGGTGATTGCCAAAGTGTTTGGTACGCACGAGCGTCCATACCGTAGTTCGGCAGCAACGGATGAATCCGGCATTGCCGTCCTGACGTTGACACTCCCCAATTTTCATGCAGGGACGGCAGCAGTTGTTATCAGTGCGACAACTGATGTTGGCGAGGCTGAAATCAAGCATCTCGTCCGCCGTCGCAGAATTGGGTAGTGGCGACGTAAGTCAGTGACCCTGATCGTTTGGTCTCATCCCCCCCACAAAGCACTTCTCTCCAAGTAGTTTGTTCTAGCCATGGCTTTGCCTAAGACATTTGGTGAACTCAAGGCCAGCCCCTGGGGCGATCCGGCGCGCTGCCGTCGCTCTGTGAAGGATGAAATGCGTGAGAACCTGATCGCAAAACTCGAGCGCGGCGAGAAAGTTTTTCCGGGCATTGTCGGCTATGAAGACTCCGTCGAACCACACCTGATCAATGCCATCTTGTCACGTCACAACCTGATTCTACTGGGACGGCGCGGACAGGCCAAAAGCCGCATTTTGCGGTCGTTGACCAGTTTACTTGACGAAGTCATGCCGATTGTCGCTGGCTCTGAAGTTAACGATAGCCCATTTGCGCCCGTTAGCGCCTATGGCCGGCGCGTGATGGCCGAGCAGGGGGATGCCGCCCCGATCGCCTGGCGGACGCGCGAGGAACGCTACATCGAGAAGCTTGCCACGCCGGATGTCACCATTGCCGACATCATCGGCGATATCGATCCCATCAAGGCAGCCAAAAGCGGCAATCTGCTCAGTGATGAAACGACGATGCATTTCGGCCTGCTGCCGCGCGCAAACCGTGGTATTTTCGCCATCAATGAGTTGCCCGACCTGGCCGGCAAAATCCAGGTCGGGTTGTTCAACATCATGCAAGAAGGCGATGTGCAGATTAAAGGCTTTCCGGTGCGCCTCAAACTTGACGTCGCCCTGGTGTTTTCAGCAAATCCCGAAGACTATACAGCACGCGGCAAGATCATCACGCCGCTCAAAGACCGGATCGGCTCGGAAATTCTCACACACTATCCACAGACGCTTGAAGAAGGCGTCCGCATTACGGCGCAGGAAGCCTGGACCGACCGTCCCTCTCGGGTAACTATCCACATTCCGAAATTCATTCGGGAAATTGTTGAAACCATTGCCTTCGTGGCGCGTGAAGACCAACGCATTGACCGGCGCTCGGGGGTCAGCCAGCGGCTGCCGATTTCGTTACTGGAAAATGTTGTCAGCAGTGCCGAACGCCGTGCTCTGCGCCACCACGAAGTCATTGCCGTCCCGCGAGTCTCCGACGTTTACGCTGCCCTGCCGGCTATCACGGGGAAGATCGAGCTGGAATACGAAGGGGAACAACTCGGTGCCGAACGCATTGCCCGGGAACTCATCCGTACGGCTTGTGGGCGCGTGTATGACCACTACCTTACCGTAGCAGACACCGGACGCATTATCGAATGGTTCAACCAGGGACGAACACTGAAGATCTCCGAAATGGACTCTTCTACGGTGGTTCTGGAGAAAATGTCCGCCATTCGGTCCTTGGTTGAAGTGGCCCGAACCAGTGGTTATGCCGAAGGCGAAACCCCGGCACATCTGGTCGCAGCGGCTGAACTTGTACTTGAGGGACTGTACGCACAACGCAAAATCTCCCGCTCGGAGGAACGCGGCTACGGCAAAGCTGCGCCGGCCGACCGCCGCCGTGGACGCCAAGACGAAGACGACGACGATTACGGCCGCTGGGGTGGTGGCTTCGG
>CALGZC010000020.1 GCA_937934745.1 uncultured Blastocatellia bacterium | reverse complement strand
GGCATCGAGCAACGTGTTGAGCGTGCTGAGGATATTGCCGGGCATGGCCCTGACCTGCCCGGAAAGTAGATGGGCGATGCCGCTTGCGTCGAGGCCCTGTTGACGCTGGGTCATCCCCAACCAGCCCATGACGACCGGCGCGAGGAGCTCGAGCAGGCGCCCGGTCGCCGCAGGCGCCAGCCCCGTGGATTGCGCGAGATTGCATTCCACCGCCGGGCGTTGCTCGCCCAGAACGTGCCGCAGGATGCCGGCTCCGCCGCTGCCCGCCTGGCCGCCGCCCCAAAAGCCGGCGACATCGTTGAGCAGGCTGCCATCGTGATCCTTGACGACCGCCTGGTGCAGCGCCTGCGCGCCTTCCGGCTGAGCGGCGTTGCGCGCCAGCGCGCTGACCAGCAGGGGCACCGCCACCGCTTTGCTCGTCGCCGCTTCGTCGGCGCCGATCGCTTGACTGAGTTGGGAAACGGCCGGCCCAGTCAACTGCTGAAGCAAACCGCTCATCAAGTCGCTCATAGGTCATCCCCCTCTTTCCCGCGCCGGACGCTTTTCCGCCCATGCAGCGGCGACTATCCGAGCCGCTCGATCAGCGCCCGAATGTTTTCCACGCCGCGCCGGAGATTCTCCAGAGAGTTGGCGTAGGAAATCCGCAAATAACCATCCGCGCCGAAGGCGGAGCCGGCCGTCACGACGACATGGGCCTCTTCCAACAGGCGCTGCGCGAAGTCCGCGTCGCGCAGCCCGACTTTCGCCAGGACAGCTGAAAAGTCCGGGAAGGCGTAGAACGCGCCTTCCGGCTGCCGACAGGTCACGCCGGGCAGCTCGGCCAGCGCCGGCACAATCCAGTCCCGCCGAGCTTGATACTCGGCCAGCATGGCCGCCACGGACGCTTGACCGCCGCGCAACGCCTCAATCGCGGCCCATTGAGCGAAGGTAGTCGGGTTGGAGGTTGAATGACTCTGCACCTTGGTCATTTCAGCTACCCAATCCGGGTGCGCCAGCGCGTAGCCGATCCGCCAGCCCGTCATCGCGTAGGTCTTGGACAGCGACCCGGAAACCAACGCCCGCTCGCGCAGCGCCGCCGGCAGGCTCGCCGCCGAAAACGGTCGTCCCGGCGGATAGACAAACTTGTAGTAGCACTCATCCGAAATGAGCCACAGATCGCGCGCCGCGCATAGCTCGGCAATGTCGCGGATGGCCTCCGGCGGGACAACCGCGCCGGACGGATTCGACGGCGAGTTGACGATGACCGCCTTGGCGCGCGGCGTCAGCGCGCGCTCTATCATGTCCGCCGTCAGCCGAAAGTCATGCTCATGCGTCGGGATGAAGACGCTGACGCCGCCGCAAAACGCGACGATTTCGGGGAACGTCACCCAGTAGGGCGCGGGAATGACGACTTCATCCCCCGGATTGATGATGCTCACCAGCGCGTTGAAGATGGTCTGTTTACCGCCGGCCGAAACAATCACGGCGTTGGTCGGATAGCGCGTCCCGGTCTCCTGCGCGATGTAGTCCGCGATAGCCTGCTTGAGTTCGGCGATCCCCGACGCGGGCGTGTAGCGCGTCTTGCCTTCCTCCAGCGCCTGAACGGCAGCTTGACGGATGTTGGACGGCGTCTCGAAATCCGGCTCGCCGGCCCCCAGATCAATGACCGTATGCCCTTCGGCGCGCAGGCGCGCCGCCGCCGCCGTCGCGGCCATCGTCGAGGAAGATTGCATGTGGTCGAGCCGCAGCGCGCGCCGAAACGTCACCATAAACGCCCCTCAAAACCGTGAGCCTTGAAAGCTTGCCGGCAGGCGATTGTGACCAAAAACCAGGCGGCTGTCGAGTCGGTGGCCAAAGCTGTTGACTAGAAGAGGTGGCGACGCAAAAGAGACGCAAAAGAAAAGCGGCGGCGAGTCGTGTTAGCCCGCCGCCGCGCCGTTTTAGACATTGCCGAACGCTTCAATCGCAATCCTCAATCACCTTGCCCGTCAATCGAATCGCCCGTTGCCGCGTCCCTGCTGCCAGCCCCAATCGCGATTGCCGCGCCAGTCGGGGCCGCAATCATTGCCGCGCCCGCGTCCGCGCCCGCGCCCGCGCCCGCCGCGCAGGTCGTTGTAGCCTTGCTCGTAACCGGCCCGGTAGCCGTCACGGAAGCCGCGCCGGTAGTTGCCGTCATGCCGCCATTCGCGCTGGAAGCCCTGCATGGCGTTTTCATACGTGGCGTTGCGGAAATTTGGGCGAAAGCCGCGGCGGCGGTCGTTGCGCCCGTCTTCAAAGCCAATCTGGAAGCCAATATCGCGTCCCCGCTCGCGCACCCACTGCTCCGAGGGCGGACGCCGGTTGAAACGCGGGTCGCTCGCGCCCCACGGGTCCCAGCTCTGCGCGGCGGCCGGCAGCGGCGCGCCAACCAGTAACCACAAGCCGAGCAACGCTATGCCCAAGGCGGAGATGCGAGGTCGCGGGGTGGTTATCGTCGTCATCATCATGGCGTTTTTTCCTCCACGGCCAAAGATGTCGGACGCCTTAAAGAACAACTTGCGTGCCACGCTCGGGCAAAACGCGCTTTTCGCTTGTTTTTCAGGCGCGCCGCCGCCTTTTTGATTCATCGGCCGCCCCGCGCCAGCCCATATCGTGTAAGACGGCGCGCCCGGCCATACCAAATCGTCTGCCCCCGGCGCGCTGGGCCGGCGGCGCGGCGAAAAGCCGACTTTCCGCGCCCGGGCGGCGTCCAAAGCCGCGACGGCTTTCACGTTGAAGCGCGATAGGCAGGGAGGCTTTGGAACAATGCGATGGCGATTGCTCGCGTTGTGGCTTGGGCTGTGCGGAGGCATCATCGGCTGGCTTGCGACGAGTCGGCCCAGTGTCGCCGCGTCGCCCAAGCTGTCCAAGCGCGCGTTGAGTCATGGCGGATTGACGCGCGTCTACTACCTGCACGAGCCGACCGGCGCGGCGAAGGGACCGCGCCCGGTGGTTTTCGTGCTACACGGCGGCGGCGGCGCCGGCGCCGAGGAAATGGAGCGCCGCTTTGGGTTCGCCCGACTGGGCGACAGAGAAGGCTTTATCACCGTCTATCCGGCGGGCGTGGACGGCCAGTGGAACGATGGGCGCGGGAAAACCTTTCGCCGCTCGAAAGGCAATGCCGACGTGGACGACGTTGGCTTCATCCGGGCGGCGATGGACGACCTCATCCAGGCCGGCAAAGCCGATCCGAGCCGGATGTACGTCACCGGCTTTTCAAACGGCGGGATGATGACCTACCGCCTGGGGATTGAGCTGGGCGACCGGTTGGCGGCCATTGCCGCCGGCATCGCCAACCTGCCGGCCAATCTCCAGGATAAGACGCCGGCGCGGGCGCTGCCCGTTCTCATCATGAACGGCACCGATGACCCGATGATGCCGTGGCAGGGCGGGGAAGTCCGCGTCCTCGGCCGCGCGTACGGCGCGGTGCTCTCGACCGAGGCAACGGTCGAGTTCTGGCGGACGGCCGCCCGCTTGCCGGACCGGCCGACTGTCGAGCGGCTTCCCGACCTGGCGCCGAATGATGGGTGTCGGGTTGAAGTTCGCCGGTGGAAAGCGTCCGACGCCGAGCCGGAAGTCGTCCTCTACGCCTTGCTGGGCGGCGGGCATCAGATACCCGGCGGGAACACGCCCAAGGCTCCGCGCCTGGTCGGCAACCAGTGTCTGGATATTCACGCCACGGAGGTCATTTGGTCATTCTTTGCCGGTCATTCTTTGCCGCTGCACCGCCTGAGCGCACAGCCGTAAGGAGCAGCGCACTGCTGCACTGCACGGCTTCTTCACACCAGTTCCGTGGTCACTTGAGGAAGTTGTATGATCGCAGTCTATGGTCTATGTCCTCAATCGGCAGCGCTGTGAACGCCTCAACCGCACAGTGATCACCCAGGTCGCACAGGCGACGCTGGAGACCGTCCTAGGCCCTCGCCTGGCCGCCGCCGTTGACGTAAATATCGTATTTGTCGGCGACGAGCTTATGCAGCGCCTCAACCAGACGTACCGAAACATCGCGGCCCCGACCGACGTGTTATCGTTTGTTTATTTAGCGCTCCCTTCGCCATACGATCACACGCCGCTCCAGCGTGAGGCCTGGTTTTTCAATCAACCGGCCGTCACGTTGGACGGCGGGCGTCCCCTGCTGGGCGAGGTGGTCATCGCCACGCCAACGGCCCGGCGTTATGCCGCACGCCACGCCTTGACATTCGCAGAAGAAATCCAAAGACTCGTCATTCACGGCGTCATCCACCTGTGTGGTTACGACCACGAGACGGACGCGGGGCAAATGACGCGCCTCGAACGTCGGTTGCGGCGGCGGTTTCTGGCGTCGCCGACTGCATGGTAGTTTACCCCACCGGTTGGTTCGGTTCGGGGTCCGTTGGTTTTTTGCGTCGCTGTTCGAGCAACGCGCGTTGGTCTATGGAATATGCGCTAGCCCTCGCGCTCGTGACCGCCGCCGGCTTGTTCTTTCTGGCTTTGGTTGAAAGCGCCCACGGCTCGATTTCCGAAGTTACGCTGCGGTCGCTGGCGGCCGAGATGCCGGATGAAGCCCCGCAGCGTGTTTTTTTACGCCACCTGCTCAGCCACCGGTTGGAGTTCTGGTTGAGCCTGTCCTTAGGGCTACAAACAGGAACGTTGGTCATCACGGCAGTGGCGATCTGGGTAGCGCAGCGCTTCTCATCCCCGTTGGCCTGGCCAGTTGCCCTTGGGGGGGCGTTGTTTTTGGTCGTTCCGGTGCGGCAAATCTTACCGCGCATCCTGGTGCAGAACCAGCCCGAAGACTACCTATTGCGGCTGCTGCCTTGGTTTCAACTGTACTTTCGCGCCGTCCAACCGATTGTCCGCCCAATGCGCCACGTGATCACCCGTTTTCGGGTTGAGCCGGAGCGCAGTATAGCGCCGGATTCTCTACCACCGACCGAAGAGGAAAGCATCCAGGCGCTCATTGATGTCGGTGAGGAAGCCGGCATCATCGAGGAGGAGGAAGGCGAACTTATCCAGTCGGTCATTGAGTTCAGCGATACGGCTGTGCGGGAAATCATGACGCCGCGCCCTGACATCATTTCCGTCCGGGCATCGTCCACCGTCCGCGAAGCCGGAGAGACAATGACGCGCGAACGCCACTCGCGGCTGCCGGTTTTTGAACAGGATTCTGACGACATCGTAGGCATTGTGTTCATCCGCGACGCCCTGGATTGCCTGCTCAGCGGACGTGAGGACATCCCCGTGCGTGAGATTGTGCGGCCGGCGTACTTTGTCCCGGAAAGCAAGGGGATTGCCGACTTGTTGGAAGACATGCGCAAGTCGGCAATGCAAATTGCGCTGGTCATTGATGAGTACGGCGACGTGGCGGGTTTGGTCACAGTTGAAGATATTCTCGAAGAAATCGTCGGCGAAATTGAAGATGAGGATCAATCGGCCGCAGAAGCAGATGTGTTGGTGGAAACTGACGGCACGTGGTTAGTACGCGGCAGTGCCGAGATTCGTAAGGTGGAAGTCGTCACCGAGCGGGAGTTGTCCGGGGACGATGTACAGACCGTCAACGGCTTCATTATCTCTGAACTGGAACGGGTACCCGCAACCGGGGAACGTTTCATCATACGTGGGCTGGAGGTGGAAGTCCTGGAAAGCGACGGACGCGCCATTCGCCGGGTACGCCTGCGCAAGGCTGTGCCGACTTCACAGACAACTGAAGAAACTAAGCGCTGATTCCCCCTGGCGGATGACTCGGAAACGGCGGAGCGAACCGATTGACTCCACGTTTGGATGCTTGGCGTGGTGTTCGATGATCAGTTGCCCGTCTGTCTTAAGCAGGGGCTGGGTGCCCAACAATTCCAGCAGCGGTAGGTACAGTGGTGCGGCGTACGGTGGATCACAAAAAATGAAATCGAAGCGCCGGCCCGCCTGAATAAACTGTTTGAGGGCGCTTAGGGCATCACGCTGCACCAGTTCAGCTTCATCGCCAATGCCGCAGCGCGCGAGATTCTCCACCAGCGCCACAAGCGCCCGGCGTGAGCGTTCAACAAAGGTCGCCCGTGCTGCTCCACGACTGAGCGCTTCAATGCCGACGGCCCCAGACCCGGCGCATAAATCCAGAAAGTCCGTACCCGCAATCGAAGGGGCCAGGATGTTGAATAATGTTTCGCGCAACCGGTCAGAGGTCGGGCGCACCTGGAGCCCATTGCTGCTGCGCAACCGCTTCCCTTTGTGAATACCGGCGATGACGCGCATAGGCTCTCCTCCTGAAGGAGGCTCGTGTATGCCTGAAACCGCAATTATGCCCCCATCTGCTCCAGCAGGCGATTAGTGAACAGATCAGTGCCACAACGGTAGGTCTGGCAATATCTGCGCGGTGCATTTGTCTTCTCAAGCAAACTACCCAGACACAGGGTAATCCCGCCACAGTGCGCCGGCACACCGCGCCTACGTTGTGTGCCGGCCGTGGAGCATCCGGCCGCCTTCCATCCCGGCAGCGGATACCGCCTGACACCTGCCAATTGGTGACATTGGCTCTGGTCAGGGCTTTCGAGCCGGCACCGGTTGCCGTTGCCCACATGCATAACCCTCAGGCAGCATAAGACGCATAACACGCTTACGGTCCTGTCGCCAACGAATGTGCCGGACGCCATCACCGGCCCCGGAGCATCGCCTTGCTTATGGATACTGCCAAGCTCACCGCAAGCATCTGTGGGGGACTGCACCCTGACAAGGCATGCCTTTCGTCGCCACACCAAGCCAAAGTCGGTTTGGCGTTTTGACAGTCTCACCGTTGAGAGTCTCGTTGACGGGCGTGGGCGACAACACCGAATCGCCTGATAGCTGTATCACCTCTATAGCTGTCACCGATAAAAAGCTTGACACAGGCTTTTGTCGCAGGGTAAATGGCCGCCCGTTTGTTCCTACGTCCGGTACGTTGTAAGGGTGAATTGCCATGGTTCTTCACTTGAGAACGCAGGTTTGCCGTTTTTGTCTGGCGACAGCGGCCGTGCTGGCTTTGGGGGCCGTGGCGACAGCACAGACAGAGGACAACCTGCGCCAGCCTTACAAGGGGTTTTCCTGGGGGTATTGTACCTACTATGCAGCGCAGGTGTTTGATCGCTTTGCCGTCGCCGAAGGCGGCATTGACTGGCGCGGTGACGGCGGGCAGTGGCTCTGCGCGGCACAGGAAAAAGGGTGGCAGATCAGTACTAACCCACGCGATGCACGCATTGGCGCAATCATTGTCTGGCAGAACGCAGGGCGCGGGCATGTCGCCATTGTGGACGATGTGTACGAGGACGGCATTCTCATCAGCGAGATGAACTGGCGCGTCAACAGTGACGGTGAAGCAAGCGGCGGATTCAATCGCATTAGCCAGTCGTTTCTGCCCTTTTCCACGAATCTGGATCGCGGCGTTCGGCGCCGATACTGGTTTGCCGGCTACATTTTCCCGGAAAAGATGGTGATCGCGCGGCCAAAGCCGTCCGACGGCGTTCCACCAAGCACGACGGAAACCGTTTCTCGGCCGCGGACGCTGTCGGCCACCCGACCGGTGCTGCCCCGCAGAGAGGACTGACCAAGGAAGCCTAAGCAGAGTTGGCCTCTGCGTGCCCCTAGGTTGTGCCTCACTTGGCGAGTAAACCACCGTCAACAACCAGATTGATCCCCGTTACCCAACCCGCTTCACCGGAGGCCAAATACAGGGCAGCGTAGGCAATGTCTTCCGGCCGCCCCAGCCGGCCCAGAGGATAACCTGCCTCAAACTCACGGCGACGTGCTACCGGATCAGGCGCGTCATCAATGAGTCGCCGGTTACTTTCCGTGGGGACAAAGCCGGGTGAAATACAATTGATCCGGATCCCATCGCGGCCATAGCGCACGGCCAGCGATTTTGTCAGTGACAGCAGCGCTCCTTTCGAGGCAGCAAACGCCGGGGATGCGCCTGCACCGCCCTTGACACCTAACAGTCCTGCAATGTTGATGATGCACCCCTGCCGCTGCCTCTGAAAATGCGGTATCGCATACTTGGCGTACAGGAACGCGCCCCGCACATTGACATCGAAAGTCTCTTGCCAATCATCGTCGGTCGTTGCCTCAAGGGTGACGCGACGGTTGACCCCGGCATTGTTGATGACAATATCCAGGCGTCCATAGCGGTCCAGGGTTGCCTCTACACTACGTCGGACATCGGCTTCATGGCAGACATCGGCCTGAATGTGAATCGCCTGGCCGCCCATCAGGGTCAAATGGGCCACTGTTTCCTGTCCGGCCGACAATCGCCGTGACACAATCGCAACCCGCGCCCCGACTTCGGTGAAGAGTTCAGCAATGGCACGTCCGATGCCGCTGGAGCCGCCGGTGATGATGGCTGTTTTACCGTCCAGACGAAACATCGTCACGGACGCGGCCCAATGAGGCCGTCCAGAGGGCTGCTCGCGCTGGCATAAAGTCGGCGTGGCATTCGTCCGGCTAAATAGGCCAAGCGACCGGCTTCGATCGCGCGTTTCATTGCCGCAGCCATCAGCGGCGGATGTTTCGCCGTGGCCACGGCTGTATTGAGCAAGACGCCGTCCATGCCCATTTCCATCGCGATGGTGACATCCGAGGCTGTTCCGACCCCAGCATCGACAATGATCGGCACCTCGGTAATCATTTCGCGCAGAATACGAAGCGTGGTGAAGTTCTGGATGCCCAGTCCTGATCCGATGGGGGCCGCCAGCGGCATGATGGCAGCTGCCCCGGCGTCAATCAGTCGTCGTGCAACAACGAGGTCGTCATTGAAGTAGGGCAGCACGATGAACCCTTCTTTCGCCAACACGCGCGTGGCTTCAATAAGACCGGCATTGTCGGGAAAAAGGGTTTTTTCGTCGCCGATAACTTCCACCTTGACCCAGGGTGTCCCAAGCAGTTCGCGCCCCAGGCGGGCAGTACGGATGGCTTCTTCTGCCGTGTAACACGCGGCCGTGTTCGGCAGAATAAGCATCCGGTCGAGGTCCAAGTAATCCATCAGCGATCCGGTCGAACGGTCGGCCAGATTGACTCGCCGGACAGCGACCGTCACCACTTCCGCGCCCGACGCCTGATGCGCCGCACGCATGGTTTCAAAGTCGGGATACTTGCCCGTGCCGATCATGAGCCGCGAAGTAAACCGGCGGCCGGCAATCACCAGGGCATCATCGGGAGGCAAAGCGTCAGGCATGGTTTGTGGCAGATGTGACGGCTTAGCCGCCGCCAACGAAGTGAACGATTTCGAGTCGGTCACCGTCTGTTAACCGGAGCGTACTCCACTGCTCACGCGGGGCAAGGTTGCCGTTGTGTTCAACGGCGACACGGCGCAGGTCGGGCAGGCCAAGTTCCACCAGCAGTTCCGCTAACGTCACCTGGTCGGCCAAGACCCGTTTTTCGCCGTTGATGGTGATTTCCATAGAAAGCGATCAAGAAAAACGGTTTCGGCACCGTGAACATACGCCGAAACCGTCAGGACTTTCAAACCCGTTGTCCAACCGCTTCCTGAGCGCACACCGGACAGTGGAGCAGAACGACCCTATGAAGAGGGCGCAGTTTGGCCGTCCTCTTCAGGTTTTTTCGCCGGTGCCTTGCGTTTGGGCAGCCCCATCTTTTCGCGGGTCTCGTTGTTGAGTGTCCCGGTCACTTTGAGACCATTCTGTTCCTGATACTTGCGAATGGCTTCGGTTGTCTCGGCGTTTTTGTAGCCCGTGACTTCGCCCTGATAGAGTCCGGCTTCCTTGAGGATGGTCTGCGCTTTGCCGTAGATGGTATTGGGGTTGTTGGCGCGGGACTTGCGTTTCTTAGGAGCGGTCGCTTCCTCGGTCGGTGGCGTTTCCTGAGCATACGTGCTGCCCAGACTGCCCAGGCCGGTCAACAGCAAGGCGACCAGCAGAGTGATCAGTAAACGTTTGTGAACCATAACCATGAATCCCTCCTTCGATTGAAAACAGCAAACGTCTCCCAAGCATGGGTAAACCTATGGATTGAAGGGTTGGTAGGCTGATTCCGGCGGTGCACTTGCGCTCGGTGGAGCCACCAAAATCATCGCAGTTTGACGACGGGAAACCGTGGACCGCAGGCGATACCGAAAGCGCCGGCAGCGCCGGATGTAGGCCATCTGTGGGTCGGCGTCCAGCGTGAAACCGGCGGCGTTGGACTCAAAGCGCAGGCTATAGCCATACCACCCATCGCCGATGACCTCGCTGGCCGCTATGCCTGCTAACCGACGCTCAAACCCATCCAAGAGTCCCATCTGGTCAATCAACTGTTCCCAAGTACCAAACTGACCGTATGTGGCATAGTAGGCCGTTTGTGCCGTGACCATGGTGCGGAGATGGTTGACGGCGCGGCGCTCGGCAGCGGCAACAACTGCCCATCGGTAAGCCGAAAACGACAGCGCCAGCAAAATACCAAGGGCGGCAATGGCAAGCAGGACTTCAATCAAACTCGCACCACGCACGCAGGCGAAACCATGACCAGCAAGGTGTCGCCAATTGGCAATGCGCTGTTGCAAGCGACGCAGCCCCATCCCGTTCGAGTCGAGTCTTGAGATCAGTTAGGCAGCAGCTTACTGAACATGTTGTCTAAAGGCAAGACTTAGGCTCAGGCTGTGCGGCGCTACAAAGCATACCGATCAGCCGTATGTGGCAGAACGCTTCCCCGTCCTCGGATCCACAAGTTGAAAGACAATCGTGCGTCGAGGCAGGTCAAAAGCAATCCGAAATGGACGTAAGGCGTCCCGGCCAAGTAAGAGTGGCGTGGCCGCGTCCACCCCGTAGAGAATGTCCGTCGGTATCTGTTCAAGGGACAGATGATCTAGCCAGACGTTGGTTGACGTAGCACGCGCAACCTCAAATGAGCTGCCGGCGACATCCCATGCTCGGCGAGTGCTTCGTATCGTGGTCGGAAGGCCGAAGGTCGCGGCTTTTGATGCCGGAATGGCCAGCCCAAAACTCGACCCTGTGTCAATGAGTGCCGTTGCCTGCCCATTGACGCGGACAAACGGCCTCCGCCCGTTGACTTCCGGCAACCACCGTGTGGTTGCCCCCGTCGGCAGCCGCACCTTGGAAAGGGGTGCTAGGGTCTGATTGGGGAAGTCGAGCTCGTAGCCCGTTGCGGCAAAAACTTCGGTTGGATCGAGAACGCCATCCACGGCGGGAGGGAGGGTCGGCGTGACGGCCATTCGGCCGGCATGAGGCAATCGGTTGTCGGTGCTGCCGAGAGACAACGTCCGTACGGCAACCAAGGGCCGGGCAATGCCCGGCCCTCGTCCTGTGCCGTGCAGAATGACGACCTGTCCAGTGTCGGTCACACGGGCCTGGTGTGCCACACGGGATGACAGCAACGTGATACCGGCACCGGTATCCACAACGAATGTAAACGGTCCGACTTCGTTAACCCATACCGGTACGCACAGCCCCCACCGATTCTCCTGCCAGGCAACTGGTGCAGGCAGCGCTACCTGTTTTGCAGTCGGTCCGAGCTTGGCAGGCGACCGGTGCGCAGCAAAGGCGGTAGCGCTCGTCAGGACGAGCGCTGTTACCAAGAGGCGATACCGAGCGAATCTCGCGCACGTGAGGCGTGCTGTCTGTTCCATTGGGAAAGCCCTCTCTTACCTGGTGTTGAACGGGCTGCCCACCCAGAAGCTTAGTTGCGCGGGCGCAGGCCGTACGTGTACAGCGCCGTACCGCCGCCGCCGGCAAGCGCACCGACGCCGGCTCCCTTCTTACCGCCGGCCAATGCGCCAACACCGGCACCGAGACCCGTTCCGGCCGCAATCGTCAGTACGTCACGCCGATTGCGCTGCCACCACGAATCACGCCGCCGGCCAGGGGACGCCTGGTCATAGTTGTAGTACACGCGCTGGCTGGCAACCTGCACCTGGCGGGTCTGTGCGTTTCGATTCCGACGCACCGGCGGCACCTGTGTCGTCGTCACCTGGGCCGGTGACGCAGAATGGTCTTCTACGGGGACTAAGCGGTACGACTGCCTCTGAATCTGAACCGTTCCCTCTGCTGCAGAAGCCGGCACGGCCACCGAAACCGGTTGCGCCGGCACCGGTGCCACCCGTGCTGTTGGAGTCGGCGGCAAACTTGGGCGGGTCGCCACAGCTCCAATACCGCCGCCCAACAGCAGCAGGGCCACACCTCCGGCAACCAGCTTCAGTGTTTGCGACGGCTTCATCAAGTTCACTGATGTCATTGTCGTGTCCTCCGTTGTGAAAACTGGCGACCGCCCAGAGCGCTCCGCCGTGGTACCAGATGGAAGGACAAACGCTGTGCCACGGACGGCGGTTAGGTTGTAAAAAGACAGCCAACATCCATACAGTCCAGGCTGTAAATCTTTTTTTTGTAACTCTGTTATCTTTTTCTAGTTGCCTACCGAAAGTGTCCCCAGCAGGCAGGACACCATTTCGTATAGGCCAACCGACGCAGTGCCTCCCGGTACACGATTTCGTGTACCGGCTTCAGGTACCAGCGCGAGCTTGCGTCCCACGCACTACTTGGCCATGTCTCGATGGCGAACACGGACGGCGAAGTGGAGTTTGCGGATTTCCTTCGCCAACGCCTCGGCGAGCATCACCGAGCGGTGCCGGCCGCCGGTACAGCCGATAGCAATCGTGAGGTAGCTGCGCCCGTCGCGGGCGTAACGTGGGATAACAAACGTCAACAACTCCACAAGCCGCTTTCGTGTTTCTTGGACTTCTTCATCCGCCGACAAAAAGGTCACAACCGGTTCATCCCGACCGGTCAGTGGGCGCAGCTCAGGAACATAGTGCGGGTTCTTAAGAAAACGAACATCAAGGATGAGGTCGGCTTCGGTTGGCACACCATGCTTGAAGCCAAAGCTCAAGAGCAGGACGCGCATCCGCCCACCTTTGCCCTCGCCAAGCGCTGCGCCGAGCTGTCGTCGCAGGTCATAGATGGTCAGGTTAGACGTATCCATGACGCGGTCGGCAAGTTCCCGAATAGGGGCCAGTACTGCGCGTTCGGCCGCAATGGCAGCCCGCAGGCCGCGCGTTTGCCGACTACTGGCATCGAATGGGTGGGGACGGCGCGTCTCGCTGTAGCGGCGCATGAGGACCTCATCTGTTGCCTCGAAAAAGAGTAACCGGACGTCTCCGACCAGTTCCCGGAGGCGGGCATAGGCAGCGGGGAAAGCAGCAACAAAGGCCGGCTCTCGGGCATCAACAACAACGGCCGCCCGTGCAAGGGTGCCTTCTGAGCGCCGGCATAGCTCGGCAAAGGTCGGCAGCAAAGCAACAGGGAGGTTGTCTACGCCGAAGTAGCCCAGATCTTCCAGCGTGTTGAGTGCGGATTGCTTCCCGGATCCGCTCAGACCGGTGATGACGACGAAGCGTGGTGTCGTAGCTGATGATCGGCGAGGCATGGCGTTGGCCACAATCGTTTGATGCCACACGGCAGCCTAGGCTGCCCGGCGCCGACCGGCAACCCCAAAAACAAGGCTGGGATGCACGTGCGCGCATCCCAGGAAACATATCGGAGATTCAATCGGTAGAACTTAGTTGAGCCGACCGTAGCGGACGATGTCGCGTCCCTTTTCAAGGTGTTCACGATCCCAGACCATACCGGCCCGGTTGTAGCTCGCCAGCTCGAATTCCTGCGTCAACTCAATGCAGTCAGTCGGACAGGCTTCGACGCAGAGGTCACAGAACATGCAGCGTGACGTGTCGTAAACATACGTTGCTAAAACTTTCTTTTTCTTGGGTTTGCCGTCTTCCATCACGACGCGGTTGACGGCTCCGACGTTGATGCAGTTTTCCGGACAGGCCAGGGCACACAAATTGCAGGCAATGCACAGCGTGTCGCCGGTCGCCGGGTCGAGGTTCAAACGTGGCGCGCCGCGAAACCGCTCGCTGACCTTCGGACGCTCCTCAGGGTAAAACTCCGTGTAGGCACCGCGCAGGGGATTGCCGCCTGTACCGCGTGGTTCGGTCAGCACTTTTTTCGTGTATTTGAACGTCAGTGCAAAACCTTTGAGCAAGTCCAACATAAAGAACCGCTCTAGGGTCTGCTTCCAGTTGCGTTTGACGGGCGCTGTTGTCGTCATAAGCGTTTACCTCAGATGGCTTGTGGCAGCCGGTCGCAGTGACATTGAATCAGACAAAAGCCTTGGATAACATGGTACGGTTGTCAATCGGGCGAACTGTTGCTCACGCCGTACATACCACCTTTTTCGCCCCTGTCATTGAATGTTTTCGGCGCCACTTGACACTGTTTGGAGGCGCACACTTTACGGGAGGTACTCGGTAATGCGTCATTGGCTTTGTGCGACCGCTGCCGGACTGCTGCTTGGCGGGTCGTTTGTAACCGGACAGTTAGCCGCTGAGGCGGCTGTTATCAAACTTGACGGCAAGGTACAGGCACGGCTCAACCGGTCGGCACAGATTCTAACGGAGATTGTGCGCGCGCCGGACCAGGGGATTTCACCAAGCCTGTTGCGCCAATGTGGCGGTTTGGTCTTCATTCCGGGCCTCAAGAAAGGGGCGCTCATTGTCGGCGGACAGTTTGGACGCGGGCTGATGGTTGTCCGGCAACCGAACCGGCAGTGGGGGCCGCCGGGTTTTGTGACGCTTGGCGGTGGCAGCTTTGGTTTGCAAGTTGGTGGCCAAAGCAGCGACATCATCTTACTGGTGATGAATCGCCGTGGTATTGAAAAACTGGCTTCCAACAAATTTCAGCTCGGGGTGGATGCTTCCGTAGCAGCCGGCCCGGTCGGGCGTAACCTTAAGGCCGGCACCGACATCCAGATGCAGGCTGAGATTTTAGCTTACTCCCGTTCGCAGGGCGTGTTTGCCGGGATTTCACTGGAAGGTGCGACGTTGCAAGTTGATGATGAGGCCAACAAAGTTCTGTACGGTCGCGCCGTTGCCAGTCGCGAAGTGGTCGAAGGGACGCTCCCACGTCCAAGGGAGGCCGCGCGCCTGTACACAGCGTTGCGGCGCTACGCTGGCTAATCTGGATCGCTACCTTGATGGAATTGGAATTGCTTCAGGGCTCGGTTTATGTCGCCAATTTATCTTGACAATGCGGCTACAACCCGTGTCCTGCCGGAGGTCGCTGCCGCCTTGCTGCCCTATTTGACCGAGCAGTTCGGCAACGCCTCGTCCATTCACGTCTTCGGACAGCGTGCACGTGCCGCCGTTGAACGGGCGCGGCGGCAGGTCGCAGCGCTCATCGGGGCCGCGCCTGCCGAAGTAACCTTCCTGAGCGGCGGAACCGAGGCCAACAACCTTGCCATTCAGGGCATCGCCAGTGCCTACAGGCGCGGCAACCCGTGCCATATCATCACAAGTGCCTTTGAACACCCGTCGGTTCTGGCACCCTGCCAGGCGTTGGAGTCCGATGGGGTGCGTGTGACGTACTTGCCGGTCAGCGCAGCTGGGCGCGTGACCGTGGATGACGTTGCCGCTGCCCTCACGGACGACACCCTGCTTGTTACGGTGATGCTTGCCAACAATGAGGTCGGCACACTCCAGCCGGTTGCCGACATCGGTGCCCTAGTTGCCGAACGCCGCCGGCGTGGGCAGGTCATTTTTCTTCATACGGACGCTGTCCAGGCAGTGGGCAAAATCCCGGTCAACGTTGAGACACTGCGGGTGGACTTGCTGTCGCTGTCCGGCCACAAAATCCACGCTCCGAAGGGCATCGGTGCGCTCTACGTTGCCAAGCATGTCCGGCTCGCGGCGCAGCAGCTTGGCGGCCACCAGGAACGCGACCGCCGCGCCGGAACGGAAGCCGTCGCCAACATTGTCGCCCTAGGGTGTGCCGCGCAACTGGCTGCCGAACGGCTTGACCAAATGGTCACCATCCGCACGTTGCGTGATGAACTCGAACGCGAGCTTCAGCTCCGGATACCAGGTCTGGCTGTGAACGGCAGTGCATCACCACGCCTGCCGCACATCAGCAACCTGGGTTTCGACGGCTACGACGCAAACCGACTGGTCATTGCGCTTGATCTGGCCGGCATTGCCGTGTCAACCGGTTCGGCTTGTTCGTCTGGTTCGACCGAGCCAAGCCACGTTTTACGCGCCATGGGGTTGCCGCCTGAACGGGTGCGCGGCTCACTTCGCATCAGTTTGAGTTGCGAAACAACGGCCGCCGACATTGCGCGGGTCGTTGATGTGTTGCCGAAAACAGTGGAACGCCTAGCCCAAACCTGCGCTGCTGCCTGAAAGCGCGGCCTGACATCCGATGTCCCCCAACGCCTTTCCGCGCCCCGTTGCGTATCTTCAGTGCATTGAGACGACCTGCCGGGCGACCTACGACGCAGGTGAGCGTATCTACACCTGCGAACGCTGCGGTGGTCTGCTAGATGTGTGCTATGAGTGGCGGCGCGCCGAGCTGGACAACGTGTTTGCCACCTTTGATGCGCGACGTGCGTCATATCATCCGCACGACGTCAGCGGTGTGTGGCGCTTCCGGGAACTCCTCCCCTTTGCAACGTCCCCCTGTCAGATCGTCACGCTGGGCGAAGGCAACACACCTCTGTGGGATGCCCCACGCAGTGCGCGCTACACGGGCCTCAAGCAGTTAACGGTCAAGCATCAGGGGATGAACCCGACCGGTTCGTTTAAAGACAACGGCATGACGACCGGGGTGGCGCAGGCACGGCGGGTCGGTGCCCAAGCCGTCGCATGTGCCAGTACGGGCAATACATCGGCGTCGTTAGCGGCCTATGCTGCCCGCGCCGGTCTGCACGGTTTGGTGTTTATTCCGGGTGGACGCATTGCCTACGGCAAACTGGCACAGAGCCTCGACTACGGGGCGGTGACACTTCAGATTGACGGCAATTTCGACGACGCCATGCGGCTCGTGCGCGAAATGGCCCGCACAACCCCGCTGTATTTACTCAACTCGGTCAATCCGTTTCGATTGGAAGGCCAAAAAACCATCGCCTTTGAGTTGTTGCAGCAACGGCGGTGGCGTGTTCCTGACCGCGTGGTCGTGCCCGGCGGCAACCTGGGGAATGTTTCAGCACTCGGCAAAGGCTTCAAGGAACTCTACGACTTAGGCCTCATCACGCGGATGCCACGGCTCACCGTCGTTCAAGCAGAGGGTGCCGCGCCGCTGGCACAGTGGTACGCGGCAGGGCGGCAGGGCAATGGACGGCCGGTAACGGAACCTAAGACGCTTGCGACGGCAATTCAAATCGGCAATCCGGTGTCGTGGTGGAAAGCCGTCCGGGCACTGGATTGGACGCACGGTACCTGTACGATAGTTTCTGACCAGGAGATTGCCGATGCCAAAGCTGTGATTGGACGGGATGGCATCGGCTGCGAGCCGGCCAGCGCCGCCACCGTGGCCGGGCTCCGCCGTCTGGTTGCCGAAGGCTGCGTCCACCCTGAAGAGGACGTGGTTGCCATTTTGACCGGCAACGCGCTCAAGGATCCGGACTTCACCGTGCAGTACCACACTGGTCAACTGTTTACCGATGCCGAACGCGAAATGCACCTGACGCGTGCAGAGGGCCTGATAACCTCGGCTTTCGCCAATGCGCCACGCCGCGTTCCACCCGATGCCGATGTTCTGCGGCGGGTCATTCTTGACCTCATAGCAGAGCCACCACCGTTGACGGCGTCATGAATTGGATTTTGCCGAGCGACTTTAGCAGACGCCTCATCGCGTCGCTTGTACTGATCGCCTGGTTGGCATTGTGCGGCGGTACAGGCCGAGCGCAGGAAGCCGCCGTCTCCGATGACGGCCCCGAAGAACGTCCGACGTGGGTTGCACGAACCGGCGCACGGGTGGCATTTGTTGCCGATGCAGCCCTGGCCGCGCTGCGCGTCACGCCTCGTCCTGACGGCGACCTCAAGCAGCGGCTGCGCGTCGGGCGGCGGGTGTACATCGTGAGCCGGCCGCGGGTTGTGGACGGAAGAACCTACCTGTTTGTGGCAGTGACACGGCGCACCCGCGGCTGGCTTGACCGGCGGGCAGTCGTCCACCCCGATCGGGGCGGTGATGACCTTCGTTTATTAAGGCTAGCCCGGGCCGAAACCGGCGGCTACGAACGGCTCCGGTTATGTCGGCTGTTTGAGACGCTGTTTCGCCGGTCGCCACAGATGCCGGCAGCGTTGTTGCTGCTGGGTGAAACGGCCACCGCAGAAGCGCAAGTCATCCAGCGTCGCGCCGCGCCGCGCGTCCGGCAACGAATGGCCTCCGGCAATGCCGACGAAACAGCCTACTTTGACAACGACCCGGCGCTTGACCGCTACAACCGGCTGGGCATCAAGTTCCGCTATGACCCGGCAAACAAGCAGTATCGGTACGACGGCGCTGCCTATCGGCGGCTTATCAAGTCCTATCCCCACACACCGGAGGCAGAACAAGCGCGGCAACGATTGCCTGCGCCCTGACAACCTTCACGGACAGGTACACGGCGCGCCACTCCCACCGCGTCGGTCGGCGGCAGCTTCGGCCTGCGCGCGCGTATCGTACTCGCCCAACAAACAGACCTGCCCACGTGCCCGCTGCATCTGCTCCGGTGTGCGCGTGTCCACTTCAAGTTTGCCGTTGGCGCAGTAGAGGCGATACTTGACATCCGCACTGACCGGCCCGATGGCAAGCAAGCTCGCCAAGCCCAAGCCTAGTCCTGCGGCCCAAACTGAATAGACGGTCATCATGGTGGCGTTATCTCCTCGAAGGGTCTTGTCGGCAGTACCTGCCCGGCGGAAACGGTGGTTAGCGTGCGTTAGGTGTGCATTGCACGTGTGGCGTTGCCTGGGTCATAGTGCATGGTGCTTCATCACCATCCGGCATCGCAATCCCCCAAAAGGCAGCTTAGCTGGAGATCATGCTCAAACTGACAGAAGAGCGACTGCGTTGCCTGGCCGAAAGCGTTGATACATTGCACTTACGGGGCGTTTTAGGAACGTCCGTCCGGCCTGCCGGCAACCGGGCCCGGTTAATTGACCAAGTGGTACAGCAAGCGCAGATCCACACGGCAACGGCGCAGCGGCTCTATGAAGTGGCCCGGCTTTCCGTCGAACAAGTCCGTGCGTGGTTGGCGGAGTCCACCCCTGAGGTAGATGTAAAAGCACGCGAGCGTGTGCTGCAGCTTCTCACGGCAGCGTTGGAACCGGGCGAACTCATTCCGGCGCAACAGGTGGTCAGTCTGCTGACCATTGGGTTGGCGACGGTTGTTGAGGAAATACGCGACATTGAGCGCCGTCGGCCACGACCGCACCTTGATTACCACGATTTTCAGGGTGAGCGCCACCGACGCGCTGCACTCAAGAAGTTGTTGGAAGGCATTGGGACACCCGACCCCCAGCCGTTTCTTCCAGATGCGTTTCAGTTGGTCGCTGTAGATATTGTGACCGAACAGGGGTTAGATGTCATGGTTGCTGCACCGACCGGATCGGGCAAAACCTGGATTGCCGAACAGGCCATTCGGCGCGTGCTCGAACGGGGCGGAACGGCCTGGTACACCTCGCCACTCAAAGCCCTTTCCAACGATAAGTTCCGCGAGTTTAGCCGTAAGTTCGGCCCCGACGCCGTTGGCCTCATCACCGGCGACCGACGGATCAACCCCGATGCACCGCTCAAAATTGCGACCACCGAGATTTACCGCAATGGACTGTACGATGCGATGACCCGCACGGGTGTGATGGGCGCTCCTGACCTGGTCGTGTTCGATGAAGTGCACTACCTTGGCGACCAGAACCGTGGCGTGGTGTGGGAGGAATCTATCATCTACACGCCCGCTTCAACGCGCCTGCTGATGCTTTCAGCAACGGTCGGCAACGCACGTGAGTTGGCCGAATGGGTGACCTGGACGCGGGGTGTTGAGTGTCGGCTCGTGGCACATCCTGAACGCCCCGTTCCCCTCAGGACAGGGTTTATTCATCCAGACGGCCGGCTGCAACCACTATTTGAAGAAAACCACCCCGGCCGGCTCCACCCCGATATCGAAGCCCTCTACCACCGCGCCAAACAACAGGAAGCCGAAGCGCGAAACCGCCGCCGTCCACCGTTTTACCGCCGCCGCTAGGGCAGGGGCAGTATCGCCGGATGCGCTTGCCGAAGGTTGCCGTCCCACCGCCTACGTGGGGTTCGCCGTTGGTGGCGCGTCCCCTGCCCGTTTTCAATACGAGGGAACACGCGCTACTGAGGATAACCCGGTGGCTGCACCGGTACCGGAGCCGGACCCGTATCTGCTTCCCGCTCGAAGGCGACTTGGCCTGCATCCGCCGGTGCAGTGGCGCGGCGGTATGGGCAGTGGCGACAGCCACACCCACAGCAGTAGCCGCGCTTCAGTAAAAACTGCCTCGTGAAGACACAGCACCCTGCTTCAATGTAGTAGTCTAAACCTTCAACCAAGGTTGTTCGGCAAGCCACCCGGCAGCCCCTCTTATGACGGTTTTGTGGGGACGAGCGGCGGCCTGCGCGCGAGAATCTGTGTGTGTTGTGCCGAGACCAGCCGATACGCTACACCGCGCCAAACAACAACCCGGCGGAACAGTGCAACAATTGTATTAGTAGTGTACAACATGGCTGTTGGGATATGGAGTAAACAAAACAGGAGCCGCCGGCCTCGGTCGCCGATGTGCCGTGCACCCAGCACCGTCTTCACTGCGCTCAGGGAAAGGTTATCGTCGAGCGCACCGAGCAGGACAAGCAGCACACTTCCCAGTTGGGCCGTAGAAAACCGTCCTGTGAGGCCATCCCCAATGCTCTCCGCAACGATGCCGAGCGTCACAACGGTAAAAAAGCTGTACCACAACAGGGCGACCCGCCACATTCCAGGGTGATAGACGCGCGTGATGACGATCTGGCGTGTGGTGAACTCCCACAGGTCACGCCAACCGATGCCATCGGGCGAGACGACGAGGCAGGTGGGGACGAACACCATGCGCCGCCGGTGTTCTCGCAAGACGGCGCTGACCGTGTAGTCGTCGCTGAGCGTCCCGCGCCACCGCTCAGCCAGGCCCAGTTGCTCAAACGTTGCGCGCCGCAGTGCCATCGAGCCACCCCAGACGAAGCTTGTGCCGGTGGGATGGAGGTTGGTGAGAATCACCGTATTCCAGTTGGCGCGCCACAAACTCGGCAAGTCGGCACCGGCGAGCGAGTACCACCGCATGCCACCGGTGGCCCCAACCTGCGCGTCACCGAGGGGAGCGACCAGCTCTCTGAGCCAATCCGGTGCGATTTCAACGTCGGAATCGAGAAAGGCCAGGACTTCGCTCTCAGGTCGCGCAGCACGGACGCCGGCCAGCAGGTTGTGAACCTTCTGGCCGCTGTCGGTGGACTGTCCGGCGACAACCACACGTAACCGGTCGGGGTGCTGTTGTGCCCAGGCGGTCAGTCGCGGCCAGGCCGTATCCGTTTCACTTTCGACCACGAAGATGACCTCATAGTGCGGAAAATCCAGCGCTGTCAGCGTCGGTAAACTACGGCGGAGACCTTCCTCGTCACCTTTGCAGGGCGCAATAACCGTCACAAACGGAGCGTATGCCCTGGGTTGGGTCCGCGCTGCGACACAATGCTGCACGTACCGGAGCAATTGCCGTCCTTCCCACAGACGCAGTAGCCCACGTCCCAGCAACGGCAGCAGCAGCAAGTCAAACCAGTGGGCGGTGAGCATCACTTACATTGTACAGAAGTCACAGCGCACCAAGGTGCCGGCAACATAATCCGCCAGGGCCTGTCTGGCATGCCGCGGTCGGTGCGGGGGCAATTCGTAAACGGCGGTAAAACCTGCCGACCGCCAATCGGTTTCTGTGAGGGCAACGCGCCCGGCAAAGGCAATGACCGGTATATTGCGCGCACATCCGAGTTTTGCCAAATAGCCTGTGGTTTTGCCGGCGAGGGATTGGTGGTCAAGTTGTCCCTCGCCGGTCACAATGGCTGCTGCCTGCGCCAGCGCCGTCTGGAAGGACAAACACTCGGTCAGCCAGGGCGCGCCCGGCGTAAGTTCCGCCCCCAGTCCGGCGGCGAGCACAAAGCCGGCCCCGCCGGCTGCACCTGCCCCGGGGAGGTCCCGTGCACGGCGGCCGAATGTATGCTCAACCACGTCAGTCCAGTGTTGCAAGTTGGCCTCGAGTTGTGGGAGTTCATCAGGGGCAGCCCCTTTCTGGAGCCCAAACGTGTAGGCGGCTCCCTCAGGGCCGAGCAGGGTGTTATGTACGTCGCAAGCACAGCGTACCTTTCCGCCACGCGCCTGAAAGGCAATCAGCGCGGGATGCACGGTCGACACATCCAACCGCACAACTTGCCCCAGTCCACGATTGCCATCTGCCACCGGCTCACCGCGGCCGTCCAGCAGCCTGACGCCAAACGCTTTGAGCATACCGGCCCCGCCGTCGAGGGTTGCCGTGTCACCCAATCCAATGACAATCGTGTGAACGCTCGGTCGCGCCATTACGGCCCGGAGTAGTTCACCGGTTCCGTAGCTGGAAAGCTCGGCCGGCCGGCGCACGGCGTCGGGCACCAGATGAATGCCGGATGCCGTTGCCATTTCCACATACGCCACGCCGTCCGGCCCCTCTAGAAAGAAACCGGCAATGGGTCGTCCAACTGGCGGGTGCACCTTGACCTGATGCCGCCGGAGGTTGGGATACATTGCTTGGAGTGCATCGAGAAAGCCGCGTCCTCCATCGCTGAGCGGGAAGCGAATTGTGGGCACGCCGGGACAGGCTCGCCGTATGCCCTGCTGGATAGCCCGCCCGGCACTAATGGACGACAGCGTGCCCTTAAATCCGTTTGGGGCAATGAGCACCGCACCAATCACGACTGCGGCAGGCCACGTTGTCCGATGATCGCCTGCTTGACGGCATGCAGCAGCTCATTTTCGCTAAACGGTTTGGGGAGAAAGACCACGTCTTCATGCAGCTTGGCCGACCGCTCCAGTGCGCCAAACGAGCCGCTCATGACGATGCACCGGCAACCGGGATATTCCTTGAGGACGTATTCAAAGACACGCGACCCGCCGCCTTCCGGCAGAATGTCGTCGGTGACAAGCAGGTGAATTGGCCGTCCCTGCTGGGTGATCACCTGGTGAATGGCTTCTTCCGCTGTGTGTGCTCCGATGACATTGAAACCGGCGTCGCTCAGCCATTCACAGGTGAGTTCCAACAGATCATCTTCATCTTCGACGACCAGCACCGTAAGGCCGCTGTACTTGCCACTCCGCTTCCAGTCAGGCTGGGGTTTCGGCTGTGACAGGGGGTCGAGTTCTGCAATTGGCAAAAACAAGAAAAACGTCGTACCGACGCCCAACGCCGACTCAACTTCGATGAAGCCGCCGCGCTCCGTAATACAGCCGTACGTCATCGAAAGTCCCAGACCCGTTCCCTTACCGCTCGGCTTGGTTGTAAAGAATGGTTCAAAAAGTCGGTGGCGGGTTTCCTGACTCATTCCAATCCCCGTGTCGGAGACGGTAATCAAAGCGTAGTCGCCCGGTTGGGGTGGGAGGGCACAGGCGCGGATTCGCTTGGGTGACAGTTGTAGGTTCTCTGCCGTCAGGCGGACGCGGTCGGTTGTCAGGGTCAATCGACCACCTTCCGGCATGGCATCACGCGCGTTGACCACCAGGTTGAGTAGGGCCTGTGAGAGTTGCCCGGCATCCACCGAGGCATAGAGGGGTTCAGGGTGCAGCGTGGACGTAAAGTTCACCCGCGCCGAAAGAATCCGTTCGGCGAGGAGCGCCGCCTCGGTGACAATCGGATTGATGTCTTGCACAAGGGCGATGGCATCGCTTTTACGACTGAAAATCATCAACTGCCGCACCAGCTCCGCCCCGCGCTTTGTAGCCGTTAGAATCGCCTTCCGTTGTTTGGCCAGGCGTGGGTCGAGTTGACTCGACCGCGCCCCGATCATTTCCGCGTAGCCCTGGATGACGGACAGAATGTTATTAAAGTTGTGGGCAACCCCGGATGTGAGTTGGCCAATCGCTTCGAGTTTTTGCATCCGCCGGAGCTGTTCCTCGCGTTGCTGTCGGCCGAGAGATTCTTCAATCACCACCATACAGAATCCGTCTCCGGCGTTGAGTTTGAAGGTGGTGATGCTCAGGTGAATGATGAGAGGCAAGGCGTTTTTGGTCTGGTGCCGCCAGACGGAGGGTTCTGTAAAAGCACGCTGCGGAACAGATTCACAGGGCTGGCGGGTAAGATAATCCAGCCAGGACTCCCGCACCTCGGCCGCCGCCAGTTGAGCGACGGGCAGCCCGCTCCACTCGTCGGCAGTGTAACCGTACAGTTGCAGCGCTGCCTGGTTGGCATAGCACGCCGTCAGGGATTGACGATCAAAAAGCCAAACCGGCAACGGCAGTTGGTCAAGAACCGTCCGCCAAACGCTCGTGATGACCGTTTGTTTCTCCGTCTGGAAGTGGTCGGCCAGTAACGCTGCAAGGAGTTCTCCGGCGTGAGCCATTGCCGTTGGGGTGGGTTGTCCGGTCTCGGCTACAGCCGCCAGGGCCTGATGATGCAGAGCAGTGAGGGAGGTCAGGTCCTGCTGACCGGTGGCAGCAAGCTGTGCCTTCAGGGCTGCCATGGCCGTTGTGAGGTCCACCTGTCCCGCTAGGTAACTTCTAAGCGTATAGTCATAGGTGGAAGCGAAGGACTCTGGAGAGGACATATCAGCTACAACCGCACCGAGCAATCAGGAGAGGGAAGTTAGCACCAAGCCTTCAGGAGAGGGAAGTTAGCGGAACAGCCTAGATTCCGTGCTTATTTCAACGAGTTCAGCTTGGTTGAGGTTCTCCGAGATAACTACCTCAATAACTACCTCGGGTAGCTACCTCGCGGCATCGGTGAATTGTTCCTAACGTTCCGATGACTTCTCGATAGATACCGGTGACTGCCATTCGGCGGCATCCTTGTTTCGGCTTCTTGCAAAAAACTTCAGCACAGAGGCAATGGATTCGGCAACAATCCTTTCCGCAGTGACGATCTGTTCTTCGGCGACGCCAATCCGCGACGGCAAGATCAGGCGCAGCTTGCCCTCGGTCACTTTCTTGTCCCGCTGCATGGCTTCCATAAGGGCAGCAACCGTGATCCCGTCCGTGCTGGGCATGCGCCCAACTCTCTGCACCAGATGCTCCACCCGTGCAGCCTCTGTGAGAGACAGTTTCCCAAGCCGAGCAGCAATCCGGCAAGCAGCCACCATGCCAATCCCAACTGCTTCTCCATGTCGAAACCGCCGGTATGCGGTCACCGCTTCGAGGGCATGACCGACGGTGTGACCAAAGTTGAGCAACCGGCGCTCGCCGCGCTCACGCTCGTCGCGGGCAACAACCTCCGCCTTGATTCGACAGCAGTCAGCAATGACTTCCACCAACCAGTCCCATGACCGGCTACCATGCGGTGAAAGAAGCAACTGGGACTCAAGACGTGCAAAAAGGTCAGCGCTCGCGATGATACCGTACTTGATGGCTTCGTGCCAACCAGCGTTCCATTCGCGGCGTGGCAGGGTCGCTAATGTCTGCACATCGGCGACAACCAACGCCGGTTGGTGAAAGGCACCGATCAGATTTTTGCCGGCACGGTGGTTGACGCCGGTCTTACCGCCCACCGAGCTATCAATCATTGCCAGCAGTGTTGTTGGCAGTTGAAGATAGGCTAGGCCGCGCAAATAGGTCGCCGCGGCAAAGCCCGTCAGGTCGCCGACCACGCCACCACCTAACGCCAACAACACATCGCGCCGTTCGAGCCGATGTGCGATACAGCAGGCCCAAATCCGCTCCACCATCCGCAGTGTTTTGTAGCGCTCACCATCGGGGATGACACACACATGAGCGCGCCATCCGGCCGCCTCGGCACCGGCCAGGACAGCGGCGGCATAGTGCCGCGCCACCTTTGGATTGGTGACGATGACAACCGTGCGCGACCCGTCGCCGAAGGTTTGCCGGAGCAGTTCACCCAGGGCGTGATACACACCCGGCCCAATGTGAATGTTGTACTGTCCACCCGTAGATTTGACCGGCACGGTGCGCCAGTTCTCAACGGAAGCAAGACATGGACGTTCGGCTAAACCCTCGGTCATGGCGTGGATCATGGCGCGCCGCCAGGTTTTTTCTTCATCTGCTGAATGACCAGGTTGCGCACTTGAACCGGTACAGCTGGGTCGTTGCTGAGTTCCTTGAGTTGCGCCGGTGTCAGCGTGCCCACCAGCGTCACGGCGCGTCCCAGAGGCAGCATGCGGTTGCGCAGCAGCGCCATCTTGACGTAGTTGCGGTTGGCCCACCGGGCTGTGTCGGCAATCAGAACAATGACGTGTTGGTGGGTCGCTTTCCAGACGGCCGTGGAGACAATGCTTTCCGTGAGGAAAGGATTGTTGAGTACCGCCCGGACGACCTCACTGTTGGCATCGTTAAGCAACTGCGGCAGCAACCGTCCTCCGTTGCCGCGCCGCGCCAGGGTGATTTTTTGTCCCAGCGGCAGACTCTGGTACTGCTGCAAAATCGCGTTTTCCGCCGCCGTTTTGATTTCCATCGGCAGCGCCGGTGTAATGAGTACCGTGACCAGGTCGAACAAAAACAGGCTCGGCACCAAGCGCAAGCCCGCTGATGCCGGCAGTTTTGGATTGAGGACAAGGATGCGCCGCAGGCGGTGGCTTTCCTGCACCCGCCGGTCCCCGGCCATCCGGCGCAGAACCTCATGCGAAACATCCCGCCGGCGGGCAATAATGGTCAACTCCTCCTCGCCAGTTGCTTCGTTGTCGAGCAGGGCGTGCAGCACGTCATCGGTAGCGTCGAAGGCCAAGTCAAGACGCTCCTCCGGAGTGCCGGTGCGGGCGCGCTGGACACGACGAAGTAGATCGAGCTTGGCAAGTAACGCCTGTTTGGCTGCCGCTTCCGCCTCGCTGATTGCCGGTGGCACGTCTGCCAGCTCGGGGGTTTGTTCGTCTTCACGTTCTTCGGTCATCGCCTTCCTCACTGCGGCGCATCAGGCTTGAGATACGTTGCGAACCACTCGTGAACGGTTTTGTACCAGAGTTCGCTGTTTTGCGGCTTCAAAATCCAATGCCCCTCGTCCGGGAAGTACAGCAGTCGCGACGGCACACCACGGCGCTGTAATGCCGTAAACAGTTGTAACCCCTCACCAACCGGTACGCGGTAGTCCAGTTCACCGTGAATGACCAATGTTGGCGTTGCAAAGTTGTGGGCGAAACGGTGGGGCGACCACTTTTCATACAGTTCGGGATTGTCCCACGGATTGCCTTTGAATTCCCATTCGGGAAACCACAGTTCTTCGGTCGCACCGTACATGCTGAACAGATTGTAAACGCCCGCGTGGGACACAAACGCCTTGAAGCGTTTGTCGGTGTTATGACCCAGCATCCAGTTGACCATGTAGCCGCCGTAGCTACCGCCGGCGGCACCGATGCGGGCGGGATCGACAAACCCCATGCCCACGACGTGATCCACCCCCTTGAGTAGATCAACATAGACTTTCCCGCCCCAGTCACCGCTGATCTCATCAGTAAATGCCTGTCCGTAGCCGGTTGAGCCGCGGGGGTTGAGCATCACGACGACGTAACCCGGTGCAGCGAAAAGCTGGGCATTCCAGCGGAAGCTCCAGCCGTTTGACCATGCCCCCTGTGGACCGCCGTGGATCAATAGGATCATCGGGTATTTTTTGCCTTCGGTAAACTGCGGCGGCTTGACGATGAAGGCGTGCACCCGCGCGTTATCTGCGCCGGTAAACCAGGTTTCTTCGACTACACCGAAGCGAATTTCTGAAAGCAGCGCCTCGTTGACACGGGTCAGTGGTTTGGGGTCGCCGCCGGTCGTGGCAACGGCGAAAATTTCATGCGGCCGGGTCAGTGTAGACTGTGTGAAGTACAGCGTTTTGCCGTCGGGGGCAACCGAAAGGTTGCCGTTTTGGCCCTGGGCCACCAGCGGCCGGGCGTCATCACCGTCCAGCGTGAGGGCAAAGATCGGCACCTGTCCGTGCCGGTCGCCGGCCAGAAAGAGCGTGCGCCCGTCCGGCGACCAGGCAAGTTCCTCAAAGGAGATGTCTACCTTCTCGCTCAGGCGGCGCAGCTTGCCGGTGGCGCGCTCGTAGAGGAGGACCTGCTTTTTGTCGGATTCAAACCCTGCCTGATCCTGCGACAGCCAGGCGATGTAGCGCCCGTCCGGCGAGTAGCGCGGGTGGGTGTCCGAACCCGGGCTGATGGAAATCCGTTTTGGCTCGCCGCCGGCCAGCGGGACGAGAAAGATGTCGTTGTTGGTGCTGATGGCTTCGTCGCGGTCGGTATTCCGGGCGAAAGCCAGTTCGGCACCGTCCGGCGATAGGTCGTAATCACGTCCGCCAAGGCTAAACGGCGGTGCGTCATAGTCGCCTGGGGTGAGGTCACGCGCCGGGCCGCCGCCAACCGGAACGACGAAAATGTGCCGGCGGCGACCGTCCCTGAAGCTGTCCCAGTGCCGGTACAGCAGCCGGTCGGCAATTTTAGCTTTGACCTGACTTGCTTCAGCCGTGGCATACCGGCGGCGGTTGCAGTCCTCGTCCGGGCATTCAGGATATACTTCTGCAACAAACACGAGGTGCTTCCCATCGCCTGCCCAGAGAACGCCAGAAACGTTGGTGTAGAAATCGGTGACTTTATACGGCTCACCGCCTTGCAAGCCGACGGTCCAGATTTGTGCCTTACCGTCGCGATTGGAAACAAAGGCGAGCTGCGTGCTGTCGGGCGACCAGCAAGGATCGGTTGCCGAGCGTGCCCCGAAGGTCAGTTGCCGGGGTGCGCCGCCACCGGCCGGTACGATCCATAGATCGTACTGGACACGATTGGCTGCCTTATCCGTGACACCCTGGACATAAGCAACATACCGCCCGTCGGGCGACACCACGGCGCTGACAATCCGCCGAACCTTCATTTGATCGTCGAATGTCATCGGGCGCGCCGCAGCGAGCGTGACGCCCCACATCAACAACAACATCCAGACGAAGCTGGGTAGTAAGCGACCTAGGATGAACCGACACAGCCTGAAACAGGGCATGAATCAACGAGACTCCAAAGGCGACAAAGTGGTGAGCAGAAACGGCCAATTTAGCCCGGCATCCAGAAGCCTGTCATGTGCAAGCCAGTCAGGTGCGGCTCAGGCGCGGCGCTTGCCCTCAGCGCGGCCGTCTTTTTCAGACTTGCTTTTCAGATGGCGGTTTCTCCATGCTGTGGTGCAAGATTTTTTTCGCATTGGTTAGGTTTTCAGAAAGCGACGCACAGCTCATGAGCATTCTTGTTGTGGGAACGGTTGCCTTTGACCACGTCAAAACCCCCTTTGCCGAACGTGCGAACATTCTGGCCGGGGCGGCGACGTACTTTTCAATTGCCGCCTCATTTTTCACGGCGGTGAGCATTGTCGGCATTGTTGGCGATGACTTTACAGCCGAGCATGAACGGATTTTTGACGCACGGGGGATTGACTTATCAGGACTTGAGCGGCGCACGGGTGGGCGGACGTTCCGTTGGACAGGCGAATATGGCTATGACTTTAACACCCGGACAACATTAGACACCCAGCTCAATGTCTTTGCCGACTTTCAGCCCCGGATTGCTGCTGCCCAGCAAGACATCCCATACCTTTTCCTCGGCAACGCCCATCCCGCACTTCAGCGCGATGTCCGGCAGCAAAGTCGGGCGCGGTTGACGGCGATGGATACGATGGACTTTTGGATTCGCGGCACACCCGGTGAGCTACGCGAAGCCCTCCAGTGTGTTGATCTGCTCATCATCAACGATGAGGAAGCGCGGCAGTTGGCGCGCGACCCGAATGTGATCCGTGCGGCGAAAGCCATTATGGCGCTCGGGCCAAAGCGCCTGATCATCAAACGCGGAGAGTATGGGGCGACCTTGTTCGGGGAAAATTCGTTCTTTGCGATTCCCGGCTTCCCCCAGGAAAATGTGGTCGATCCGACCGGCGCCGGCGATACCTTCGCCGGAGGCGTCATGGGCTACCTAGCAGCGACCGGTAGCGGTTTGGACGAGGAATCGCTCCGCAAGGCGATGATTTATGGTTCGGTTATGGCGTCCTTCACCATTGAGGCCTTTGGGACGGAACGGTTGTTGACGCTGACCCGTGAGGAAATCAATGAGCGTTATCGGCAGTTTAAGACCATGACCTATTTTGACGGCATTGAGCACAGCTTCTGAAGGCTGATTCATCTCTGGGAGGTTTCGTTATGCAACCCCCGTTGACTGTTGACACCTTGTTGGCCATGGCATGTGCAAAAGGTGCGTCTGACCTTCATCTCAAGGCCGGTAGTCATCCATTTATTCGCGTCTATGGCGAGCTCATGCCCCTGACGGACGTTCCGCGTCTGACGCCGGAAGACACGTTGGCAATGGCGTTTAGCATTATGAATAACCGCCAGAAGCAACGCTTCAAGGACGTGTGTGAGGTGGACATTGCCTATGGCGTTTCCGGGCTAGGGCGTTTTCGGTGCAACGTCTTTCAGCAGCGCGGGGCAGTTGGCATGGTCCTTCGCGTGATTCCGATGTCGGTGCGAACGATTGCCGAACTACAACTTCCTCCCGTGATTGAAAAAATCGCCGAGGAACGGCGCGGTATGGTGCTCGTGACCGGCACGACCGGCTCCGGTAAATCCACCACACTCGCGGCCATCATTGATCACATCAATCGCCATCGCACCGACCACATTATCACGATTGAAGACCCGATTGAGTTCCTCCACCGCGACCGGCGGTCGTTTATCAATCAGCGCGAGGTTGATGTGGATACGCGCAGCTTCAACGAAGCGCTGCGCGGTGCGCTCCGGCAGGACCCGGACGTGATTCTGGTCGGTGAAATGCGCGACCAAGAAACCATCGAGACGGCGCTGACAGCCGCCGAAACCGGGCACTTGGTGCTCTCTACGCTGCACACGCTGGATGCCACCGAAACCATCACACGGATTGTCTCGATTTTCCCACCTCACCAGCAGCAGGCGATTCGCCTCCAGTTAGCTTCTGTGCTCAAGGCCGTCATTTCTCAGCGTCTCATCCGCAACAAAGAAGGGACCGGGCGTGTTCCGGCAGTGGAAGTTCTGATTACAACGGCGTTTATCCGGGACTGCATCATCAACCAGGAGAAAACACCCCATATCCGGGATGCTATTGCCCAGGGCACATCACAGTACGGTATGCAGACGTTTGACCAGTCACTGCATGATCTGCTCAATCGTGGGCTGATTTCTTATGAACAGGCACTCTCCGGGGCCAGTAACCGCGATGAGTTTATCTTGCGCACGAAGGGCATCCAGACTACGAGCGATCAAGCCCGTGAGGAAATGGAACGGCGGATCACGACGCGCAGCAGCGATGTCAGCATCCCGCCTGTGTCGCCGCCCATTAGTCGCTATTGAGCCGTGTGCCTGAAACGGCCTTGGGGACACGTCTGCACGGGCGTGTCGCCTGCGTGAGTCTCTACATCAGAGGAACGCGAGGAGTTCACGAAGAGGAGGTCACGAATAGGTCACGGCCGGTATGCCCAACGCCCGCACTTGCTCTGCAATGGCCTCAAGCTCGGCTTGCGTGACCTTTTCCAGCGTCGGCTCAGCGGCCGTGCGATCTAGGCTGTACAGATGCACTTCCGTGGGATGAATCCGCGCCACATGCTGAAGCCAAGCGGCGACTTCCTCAGGGGCAGTGTTATCAATTAGTGCGCCCCCCGACCGACCGCGGAAAAACATGCTCTGCAGCATTTTAGGCGCATCAAAGGCGCAGATGTCGTCCACAATGCGTGCCAACGTCAGCTTACCAAACGGCCGATCGACCCGCCGAAACATTGTCTCCGTACCGGCATCAAGTTTGAACTGCCGGATGTCGGCCCGCATCAGCCCGGCGCGGACATCCGGTTGACGCAGACGGGTCGCGTTGGTCAGAACCGCGACCTTGGCCTGTGGAGCATAGGTATCGCGCAGCCGACAGGCAGTTTCAAGAATCTGGCGAAAGTTGGGGTGTAAGGTCGGCTCACCATTACCGGCGAAGGTAATTGCATCGAGGTGCAGGCCCCGTTCGCGGCAAGCGGCGAGTTTGGTCTCCAGTTCGGAGACAAGCACCTCGACGCTCGGCAGACGTCCGGTTGGGCGGTCGGAAACCGTCCAACCACACTCGCAGTACGGACAGTCAAAGTTACACACTTTGGTTTCCACCGGCAGCGGGTTGACGCCTAAACTCAGCCCCAACCGACGCGATGGCACCGGGCCGTACACGTACGTCAGGTGCAGTTGCGTTGTCGGATCAATGTCGTGTGCCATGTCGGTTGCTCGTGCGGCTGGTCGGTCCATCGTCGGTTGGGGCTTTGTCTCAGGCTGCTACCGCGTAGTCATCGTCGTGGCCTGTTGTGATGACCTCATCGGGCGATAACCACTGCCCGGGTGTCAAATCGGCCTTGGGATCAAAATCGTCCACCAGCCAGAACTTCAAGTCTGGTGTCTGGCGTGTCAGGCGCTCGATGACCTTGGCATCCAACGGCTGTGGGCGATACACCAGCAATGTCCCCACCCGCCTGTGAACACGCCGTGCGGCGGTGGCATCACGGCACACCGGCAGACAGCGGACGCCGTCAATTTCGGTGGTCAACCACTCACCGTTGGCGCGTCGCATACCGTACATTGGTTCTCCCATAGGTTGAAAAACCTCCCGACAAAGCTACCGTGTGCTGCGTTGAGTTACCAAGCATGACGCTACAAATCACGCTACCTAATGGTTTGCAGTTGCTGCGTTGCCTATCATCGTGAGGAACCCCTTCACGGGCGAATGTGGCCGGCCAAACGATCTTGCCCGCCAGATGAAAAACTTTCTTCCTAAGCTCTGACGCTTTGCCGAAAATTTGGATGAACATCTGTAGCGTCGTCGGTGCCCGCCCGAATTTTGTCAAACTTGCTCCCATTGCCTGGGAACTGGCACAGCACGCTGCAGTGCGCCACTGCATTGTCCATACCGGGCAGCACTATGATGCCGCATTGGTTGATGCCTTTCTTCATGATCTGCGCCTACCGCCACCTCACTATGCGTTGGGAATTGGGTCGGGGACACACACCGAGCAAACGGCGCGCACGATGTTGGCGCTGGAGCCTGTGCTTCGGCAGGAAAAGCCGGACTGGGTGGTGGTTGTTGGCGATGTGAATGCAACATTGGCGGCAACGCTGACAGCCGTCAAATGTGGTTTGCGCGTCGCGCATGTTGAAGCCGGACTACGCAGCTTCGATCGCACCATGCCGGAAGAAATCAATCGTCGCCTGGTGGACGCCGTGGCCGATTTGTTGTTGACACCCAGCGCCGATGCCGACGCCAACCTTGTGCGCGAGGGCATTGCGCCGGAGCGCATTCGGCGCGTCGGCAACGTGATGGTGGACAGCCTCTTGGCAGCGTTGCCCCGCGCCATGGCATCTCCGATACTCGACACCTTAGAACTGTCGCCGGGAACCTATGCCGTTGTGACCCTGCACCGTCCTTCGAACGTGGACGACCCGCCAACCCTGCGCCGGCTGCTGGCGGCGCTCGTCCAGTTGTCCGAACGCCTGCCGGTCATCTTTCCGGTTCATCCGCGAACACGGTCGCGATTGGATGCACTCAGCCTGCCGCCCGGGCCAAGACTGCGTTATCTGCCGCCCCTGGGTTATCTGGATTTCCTACAACTGTGGCGACAGGCGCGGCTTGTGTTGACGGATTCCGGTGGCTTACAGGAGGAAACAACGGCGCTAGGTGTTCCCTGTCTTACGTTGCGTCCAACAACCGAGCGTCCCATCACCGTTTGGGAGGGGACAAATCGTGTCGTTGGAACGAATCCCGCTGCCATTTTGTCTGCGGCCGAAGCCTGTCTGAGTGGGCCTTACCCGATTGAACCGCGCCGTCCGGCGCTCTGGGACGGCCGGGCGGCCGGGCGCATTGTGGAGGCTCTCCTGTCTGGTTGAAGACCAAGTTGCCGGGCCGATTCTGGGCAAGTGGAATGCACCCAACGCCTGCGCCGATCTCTAAAAACCCAACCAGCGTTGGATGGCAGCCACATCCAGCGCCTGCCGACAGGCGTCGGCCAGGCGATCCAGTCGGCGGCGACGCTCTGCCCGATAGGGTTGAAATTCTGTTGCCGGAGCTAAATTCAGCGCCGTCCGCGCAGCAGTGATGAACGAGCGGCGGAAGTCATCGTCGTCAAACAAACCGTGCAAGTACGTTCCGATCACCAGGCCGTCGGCTGAAGCGGCACCGTCAGGCAGCGTCGCACCGGTTGCTCGCACCAGGGTCAACAGGGGTGTGGCGCCGGGTGCATAAACCGTCTCCCCCATGTGGATTTCATAGCCTTTGGCCTGCGGCTGGGCGATAGGCACTCCGAACAACGTCGGTGTTCGCAGCCGGCCGACTGCCGGTGTCGTCGTTTTCTCGCGTTGTAGGACGGTGACAATCGGCAGGAAACCAAGCCCATCCGCTGCGCCACCGCCTTCCACGGCAAAAGGGTCTTCGATGCGCCTTCCCAGCATTTGCATCCCCCCGCAGAGACCGATGAGCGGCTTGTGCTGCGCGTGGGCGCGCAGCGCCGCCACAAAACCTCGCTCATGTAAAAAGCGCAGGTCGTGTACGGTCTGCTTAGTTCCCGGCAGAATCAGGACATCGGCGGCAGCAATGTCCTCCGGGCGGTCGAGAAAGGCCAACGCGACTGACGGCTCGGCAGCGAGGGCATCAAAATCCGTAAAATTGGACATCAGCGGCAGCACCACAACGCCGATCCGCAGCAAACGATCACGCCCGTCATCCAAAGGCTGCCACATTTGGGCGGCCGTCCGGCGGCTTTCCAACGCCACACTGTCTTCCTCCTCGAGGCCGAGGTTCGGCAAGTAGGGCACGACGCCGACGCACGGCCGCCGGGTATGGGCTTCCAGCAGCGCCAGCCCCGGCTCAAGCAGGGCCCGGTCGCCGCGAAACTTGTTGATCACCGTGCCACGGATGCGTTGCCGATCCTGCGCGTCCAACAGAACCAACGTCCCGACCAGCGCCGCAAACACGCCACCCCGGTCAATATCCCCGACCAAGATACACGCCGCGTCGGCCGCGTGCGCCATGCGCATGTTGACAATGTCACGGTCGCGCAGGTTGATTTCGGCCGGCGAGCCGGCCCCTTCCAGGACGACCACATCATACTGGGCGGCCAGCCGCCGGTAGCTCGCCAAGACTCGTGGGAACAACTCACGGACACGAAAATCGAAGTAGTCGCGCGCCGTCAGGTTGCGCCACACCTTGCCCTGCACAACATACTGCGCCGTCTGGTCGGATGACGGCTTAATCAGGATCGGGTTCATATCGGTTGTTGGCGCAAGATCACAGGCTTCGGCCTGCAGCGCCTGCGCTCGACCGATTTCGCCGCCGTCAGGCGTCGCCGCCGAGTTCAGCGCCATGTTTTGTGCCTTGAAAGGCGCAACACGATAGCCGTTCTGCCGCAAAATACGGCACAATCCAGTTGCCAGCAGTGACTTGCCGACATGAGACGCCGTTCCAAGCACCATTAACGCACGCGCCGACATGGTAGCTGACATGGTAGCTTCAGTGGGGGACGATAGTTATGGAAAAGCGAACGCAGTGGAATCTCTCGTACTGGATTTTTGCCTTTCTGCTCTTTTTGGTCCTCCAAACCTGGTGGCAGACCCGCAGCATAGAATCTGTCCCGTACAGCGAATTCGAGCAAGCGCTCAAGGATGGGCGCATTGCCGAAGTCATCATTCGGGATAAAACCATCACCGGGCGGCTCAAACAACCTGACAAGCGGTCACTGGTGGCGACGCGCGTCGAACCGGATGTCGCGCAATGGCTCTCCCAGTTCAACATTCCCTACAGCCGGGTAATCGAGAATACGTTTCTGAGCGACGCCCTCTCCTGGATTATTCCACCGCTTGTGTTCTTCGGCGTCTGGTTTTTTCTATTCCGGCGCTTTGCTGAACGGCAGGGCATGGGCGGATTTATGACCGTGGGCAAAAGTCGCGCCAAGGTGTACGTCGAGCGCAACACAGGGGTTACGTTTGAGGATGTTGCCGGCGTGGATGAAGCTAAAGACGAACTCCGCGAGATTGTGGATTTCCTCAAAAACCCAAAGGAGTACAGCCGGCTCGGGGCGCGGATTCCGAAGGGAGTCTTGCTGGTCGGGCCGCCCGGTACTGGCAAAACCCTGCTGGCCAAGGCTGTTGCCGGCGAGGCAGGCGTTCCGTTTTTCTCAATCTCCGGTTCGGACTTCATTGAAATGTTCGTCGGCATCGGCGCCGCGCGCGTCCGCGATCTATTCGAGCAAGCCCGCGAGCGCGCCCCGGCCATTATTTTCATTGATGAACTGGACGCCCTCGGTCGGGCGCGCGGCGCACCAGGACCGATTGGCGGCCATGACGAGCGCGAACAAACGCTCAACCAACTATTGGTCGAAATGGACGGGTTTGACAGTTCGGCAGGCATTATCATTCTTGCGGCCACGAACCGCCCGGAGATTCTCGACCCGGCGCTTCTGCGTGCCGGACGGTTTGACCGGCAGGTGTTGGTGGACCGCCCCGACAAGGCCGGCCGCGTCGCCATCCTGCGCGTTCACGTCAGGAACATCAAACTGGACCCGGAAGTCGATCTGGAAAAGGTAGCGGCATTGACAACCGGCTTCTCCGGGGCCGACCTGGCCAACCTGGTCAACGAGGCCGCACTGTCGGCCACCCGCCGCAAGGGCGAAGCGGTGACACTGGCAGACTTTACGGCTGCCATTGAACGCATCGTCGCCGGCTTGGAAAAGCGCAACCGGGTTCTCAACGAGCGCGAACGCGAAACCGTCGCCTACCACGAAATGGGCCATGCACTCGTGGCATTGGCGCTGCCCGGCACCGATCCGGTTCACAAGGTTTCCATCATCCCGCGTGGCATCGGGGCCCTAGGCTATACCATTCAGCGTCCAACAGAGGATCGCTACCTGATGACGCGCGCCGAGCTGGAAAACAAAATCTGCGTTTTGCTTGGCGGACGCGCCGCAGAAAAACTGGTGTTCGGCGAACTTTCCACCGGTGCCGCCGATGACCTGGCAAAAGCCACCGACATTGCCCGTGATATGGTGACACGCTACGGCATGGATGAGGAACTGGGCTACATTGCGTATGAAGTGCAACGACCGCGCTTCCTAGACGCAGCCCTGCCCCTGTCCGGCGGATGCCAGATGAGCGAGTCCACCCAGCGGCGCATTGACGAAGCGATTCGTGCCATTGTGATGACCTGCTTTGAGCGGGCAACGGCCATTCTGGAGACCAACCGCTCGATCCTCGAAGCGGCCACCCGCGAACTGTTGATCAAGGAAACCCTGGACGAAGCGGCGATTACGACCCTTACGCACAACTTGACGCGCTGGACAGAACCAAAACTGTCGCCGCTCCCAAGGAGCTAGGCTGTTTTTTCGGTCTGCCAGTGGGACACGCAGTGTTCCGAGGCACACGAGTGTCTTAGACAATGCATTCACTGATGCTAACCCGTCGTCGTTTTCTTTCGATTTTCTGTCTGCTTCCCGGATGGTCGTGGACGGCCCTTGCGCAGCGCCGCCGCCAGACACCGCCGGTGCTGGGCCGCACCCATGCGGCGCAGCGGCTGTTTGCGCGCTTATTGCAGCTTGAGGACGAACGCTACTACAGTGAGGAAGAGTTCATTGATCTGCTCAGCTCTCCAAACGCACGTGTTCGCCGGCGCGCCTGTCTCGCCCTTGGCCGGATTGGCGACGCACGCGCTTATCGCTTCCTCCTGGAGCGACTCTATGATGACGATAACCCACAAGTCCGCGCAATGGCAGCCTTTGCCATTGGTGAACTGGAGAGCACCGAACCGATAGAGGATTTGCGGCAGACCTTACGGCGCAGGACCGAAACTGATGCCGTGCGTGGCCGCTGCGCCGAAGCGATCGGGAAGATTGTCGCCGCCAACACTCAGACGCTCGACGCGGATACCGTGCAGACCTTGCTGGCGGACGTGCTGGACTCGCTGCCACCCCCGACGGAAACCATCCCGGCCGGCAGTGAGGCAGAAGCATTGGCAGCACTGTGCTTGACGGCCGCAATGCGCATGCGGCAAGCGCAAAGTGCGCCGGCACTCCTCAAGCAGTTGTCATCCCATAACGGCGCGATTCGTTTCCACGCAGCCAATGCACTGGCCCGCTTGAGCGACTTACCGGAGGTGGGTCAGGCGCTGGTGCGTGAGCGCGAAAACCTGCGGAGGTATTTCCAGGGGGAACGGCAGGACGTTGTCCGTGTGGCGCTAGCGCGGGTACTGGGCGCTTTGGGGGATGCCGAAACAACGGATGTGTTACTGGGAGCATTGGATGCCAAAGGCGTCGTGGTGCAGATTGCTGTCCTGCGGGCGCTGGCCCTGACGCGCGTTCCGGAAGTGGTCATACCCAAGCTCATCACGGTCCTGGAACAAGCGTTGGTGCAGTATGCCGATGTACCGGCCGCCGAGCGTCCAACCTGGCCGGGGCTACTGCCCATGCTCACTCTGGTCGAGACGCTCGGCCGGCTAAAGGCAGTCGCTGCCCAACCCCTGTTGGAACGGCTGCGGCTGCTGCCAACCGGATACGTCGGTGCCAACCCGGAAGTTGAAGTCGCGTTGGCGCGGTTGGGAGCAGACGCCTTCTTCGGTTTGGACACAGCGCCACGCCTCCCGCCGACCGACAATTGGTGGGCGCAGTCCAACTACTTCGCCGGACTGTCCATCTTGCCGGCCGATGACGAACGACGCGCGCGCGTCCTGGAGATGTTCCTGGCCCAGCCTGACCTAGACGCACGCGCCCGGAAGGCGCTGCTGGATGCCGTCCCAAGAACTTCCGAGCAGGCTCAGTTCTGGATTTCAGAACTGCTCCATCCTGACGTGATGGTTCGTGCGACGGCAGCCACGGCGTTGGCGGCCCTGCCGCCAAGCGCAGTGACTCGAACCGCACTGGCAACGGCCTTCCAGGCAGCCCAAAACGACCCACAAAATGATGCCCGCCTGGCTATGCTCAATGCGCTGGCCACCGATCCCCACCCCGAAACCCAGACCGTGTTTGAAGCCGCACTCCGCGATAAAGATTGGCTGGTACGCAAACGGGCCGGGGATATCCTGCTGCGCCGCCTACCGAACACCCTGGATGAAAAGGCACGGGCAGCGCAGATCACGGCGTTGCGTCAGCGCGTCGGTATCTGTCGCGTGCCTCACAGGGAAGCATTCTATGGACGCCTGATCCGGCAGCACGCCCGGCATCCGCGCGCTGTTGTGCTGACAACCAAGGGTGAGCTCACGCTGGAGCTCTTCTCCGAAGATGCGCCGCTGACCGTAGAGAACTTCCTGAAGCTGGCGGAACGCGGCTTTTTCAATGCTTTGACATTCCACCGGGTCGTACCGAACTTTGTCGTACAGGGCGGCGATCCGCGTGGAGACGGCGATGGCGGTCCGGGTTACCAAATCCGCTGCGAAATCAACCTACGTCCCTTCGTCCGGGGTAGTGTTGGTATGGCGCTTTCCGGGAAAGACACGGGCGGAAGCCAGTGGTTTATCTGCCACCTCCCGCAGCCGCACCTGGACGGTGGTTACACGTGCTTTGGCCAAGTGGTGAACGGACTGGAAACGCTCGACCGACTTGTGCGGCGGGATCAAATTGTGGAGGTGCGGATTGTCTGAGCTGTGCAAGCTGTGCGCCTGGGAGCGGCGCAAAACCGGCCGGCGCAGCATGATGCGTTCCCTGGAGGCCAGCACCCTGTCGGGCCCCCCAAGGAAGCCGCAGACGGCCAACACTAACTTGACATGCCCCTGTGCGCGCTCCACAGACCATCCGGGCGTGCCGGACGCGCCCGGCAACCGTGTCTTGCCAAATCCTACCCCTTCGTCTCCCAGTTCTTGCCCCCCGCGCGCAAGAACTGGAATCGCGCCAACTCAATCGGCGTTGAGTCTCAAAAGCTGCCTGCCTCGCGCGCAAACCCGGCTGAACAAACGGCGCTTGTCTGCCGACACCCGGCGGCGGTCGCCGACGTGGACAGATGCCGCACCTGCCAGACCTTGCGCCCCACCATCGCGTGGGTTTGACCGATTGTGGTCAAGGTCTTGGGCAGGCAGTCGCGGCGGGCGTTGCCACTGCTGGGCTGGAGACGTGGGCTTTTTGTAGCTGAACCTCAGGTGGCGACTCAGGGGGAGGAGACCGGCTGCTGCGCTGTGCGCAAGCGCCTGGCGGACACCTGAAGCTGCGCAGCGGCGCGTCAACGGCGCCGTCCGACTTGGCTGCAAGCTGCGGTGGGGCGCCGCTTTCCATCGCGCACCGGTCTATCGAGCCACCGTCATTCCTCAACTGAAACCCAAACAGGGACAGCTTGCCGGGCGTCGCAACGGCCATCAACGCGATCCTTCCCGGCCCTGAACGGCGGCAGCTCAGCGCACGTCGGGTCAGGCCAATTTGGCAAGATAGGCTTCGGCACGGGCGGCAACCTCGCCGGCAGTATCAAGCCCTAGAGCTTGATCAATAAACTGCTCGGCCTCTCGTACGGAGAGCCGGCGCAGCGTTGCCTTGAATCCCGGCAGCGCTGCCGGGGACAAACTGAACCGGCGCAGGCCAAGCCCCAGTAACGCCAGCGCGCACGCCGGCTGGGCTGCCATTTCACCACACATTGTCAACACCTTGTGTGCCGACCGGGCCGCTGTGACCACCAGCCGCAGACTCGCCAAGATGGCCGGATGCAGCGGCTGCTGTAATGCACTGACCCGTTCATTACCCCGGTCACTGGCCAGCAAATACTGCACGAGGTCGTTGCTGCCGATAGAGAGAAAGTCACTTTCCCGTGCCAGCCGCTCGGCAATGAGCACAGCGGCCGGCGTCTCAATCATGACGCCAAGCTCAATCTGTTGGCGGACGGTACCGGAGACGCCGACTTCCTGCAGTGTTTCGTTGAGCAGGCGGCGCGCCGTCCGTAGTTCACTCAAACACGTCACGCGCGGTAGCAGAATCTTGACCTCCCCAAGGTGAGCGGCACGCACCATCGCACGCAGTTGTGTTCTGGCAACTGACTCCTGGGTAAGCCACCACCGCACACCGTGCAAGCCCAGGGCAGGGTTGGTTTCAACAAAGCGCAGTGGCTCTGGCAAGGTGTCGCTGCTGAAATCAAACGTCCGAATCGTTGCGACGCCGTCCGGCGAGGCCTGAATGATGGCCTGATACACGGCGCATTGGGTGTCTTCATCGGGCATCATTTCAGCATCACTGGGCACAATGAACTCCGACCGGAACAAACCAATGCTGTGCGCGCCCGAGCGCTCAACAACCGGCAACTCGGATTGAATCTCAATGTTGGCCAGCAAGTGACACGGAACGCCGTCACGCGTCACCGCCGGCAAGCGTGCGGCGCTCAGACCATCCCGGCGCAGTCGTTGCTCGGCGGCGCGCCGGCCCAGATAAACGGTCTGCGTGGCGCGTCGGGGATACAAAATGACCTCTCCCTGCGAGCCGTCCACAATACAGGGAGTCCCATCTGTCGCGTGGTCAAGTGCTTCACGTGCGCCGAAGACGGCTGGCACGCCCAAGCTGCGGACAATGATCGCAGCGTGCGTCATGATGCCTCCCGCATCGGTGACAAGTCCGCTCAGATTGGCCGGATTCATCTCGGCCAACATCGTCGGCAAAATGTCGTCGGCAAAAATCACCGCCGGCGCATCCAGTGGTGGAATCTGCAGCGGCTGACCGGAGAGAATACCGATCAACTGTTGCCCGACATCCCGAATGTCGTCGCGCCGTTGACGCAGGTAGCCATCCTCCATGCGGTCAAAGCCTGCCAACAGAGACTCGACGGCGCGCTTGACGGCCCACTCGGCGTTGATCCGGTGCTGCCGGATATTGTCTTCAATTAACCGCGTTAGCGCTGCATCATCGAGCATGAGAATGTAGGTGTCCAACAAGTGTGCTGAACCCTGATCGGCTTGTTCCCGAAAATGCTGCTTGACGGTCTCAAGATGGCGGCGTGCGCGCTGCATTGCTTTTTTGACGCGCGCAATCTCAATCGGCACACGGTGTGGTAAAACGTTGATAAATAACGGCGGGCGGCTCTGCGGGACCAAACGCACAACCTGTCCAAACCCGACCCCAGGCGAAGCAGGCGCCCCTTTGAACAACAGTTCTTTGTCGGTGAGCGGGCTAGAAGACATGGGATGCCTCCTGGGGGTTGGTAAACAAGGCAGCGACGGCGTCAATTGCCGCTGCCTCATCTTCACCTTCAGCGCGAATAACCAGTTGAGAGCCTTGCGCAGCGGCCAAGAACATCACGTTGAGCAAACTGCTTGCATCCACAAAGTCACCGGCGTCGGCGCGGCGAATCAGAACACGGCTTCGGAACTGGTTGACAACCATGACCAAGCGTGCTGAAGGGCGCGCATGGAGACCGAGAGGATTGACGACAGTAACGAGTCGTTCAAGCGGCATGGAGATTTTTTCTGGGGTGGCCAAACTCTGAAACCGGGTACAATCGGCACTCAAAGCGCCCGCGAAGCGTTCGGTTACCCCGTCCGCTTTTGGACCAGTTCGCTGGCTAGGTGGATGTTTTTGCGCCCCTGCTCACTGACACAGCGCGCCACATCGAGCAGTGTCCAGTCGGCCGGAGCCGTCGCCAGTTTGATGACCATCGGCAGGTTGACGCCGGTGATGATTTCAACACGCACGGGTCCGGCGTACGCCATAGCCAAGTTTGTTGGCGTACCACCGAACAGATCGGTCAGCAGCACCACGCCACTGCCCTGATCGGCTTCCAAAATGACGCGCTCGATGATGCTCCGCGCCATGTCCACGTCGTCATGCCAGTCAATTGAAACGGCGCGCACATGGCCAATGTCGCCGACAATGATTTCTGCCGCGTGCAGTAGCTCGGTCGCCAGTTGTCCATGCGTGATAATGACACCGCCGACGCGGGGCATAGCCAGATACCATCTCAATTGTGCGGAGTATCACGGACCGGAAACGGCCGCCGATAGAGAGCGTAACGCAAGCTGCGCCGAGCGGCTTTGCGGCACGACGCACCTGTTTGTAGCATACTCGCCGAGGCGTTGACGAGTCACCCCATTTTTTTCAGGTTCTTAGCTGCCTCCAACGATACGTAGCTTCGCCCCGGTTTTGCTGCTGGCGCGTCAGTGTGGACTGTCTAGTCCGGCGGCCGTGGCCAGGGCCTGTGCTGCACGCTCGTCTGATTGACGCGCCAAACCGCGATATGCCGCCTGCCGCACCAGCGGAGACGGATCGCGCGTCGCTTCCAGAAGAAGCGGCAGCACATCTGGATTGCCGTCCTCACCGAGTCGGTGGAGTAAGACCGCCCGCACGGCAGCATCACTACCTGCGACCGCCCGGCGCAGCGCCGACCGTCCTGCTTCGCCACAGGCCAGCAGCGCCTCTGTCAATTCGTCAGGAGTCACCGTAAAGCTGCCGGCCTGTGGCGACAGCAACCGCGCCAAGGTATCCACATCGCCAGTGCGGCCGAGCGCTTCAACACCGGCCGCACGCACCTGTGCATCTGGGCTGGCCAGCGCCGCCCGCAGCAGGGTTTGACTATCTGGGTCAGGGGACAGCAAGCCCAAAATGCGCAAGGCATCGGCTTGCAAGCGCGGCTGCTTGGCCCGGGCGCGCTTGACGGCCGGTGCGCGGGCAGCTTCACCGAAGGCGGCAATTGACCGCGCAAGCCACCAGCGGACCAGAAAACGGTTTTCCCGATCCAGTCGGTGCAACAAAGCCTCAAGCGTGTCGGTATCCCGGTAGACGCACAACAAAGCAGCAGCAACGGCACGGCTGCCCAGCTCGTCTGATTCAAGGCGACGTAGCAGCTCAGGACGGGCTGCCTCGGGGGCAAGCTGCCGCAGCAGTTCGTATGCCCCATACCAACCACGCGCCGTGCGGTGATCGAGGATCGCCAGCAAATCCGCAGATGGCACCACCCCCTGCCGGAGCAACGCCTGCCGCACATAGAACCGTACAAGCGCCGAGGGGTCGTTGAGCGCCCCGACCAAGGCCGGCAACACCTGGGGATCACCTCGGTCACCAAGGCCCTGTGCGGCGGCGGCGCGTACCCGCCAATCCGCATGCCGGAGCGCTTCCAGCAACGGCGCAGCCGCCGCCGATTGTGTCTTGGCTAGGACGCGGATCGCTTCCACAACCAGCCCGGTATCCCGGTTTTGCAACAGGCGCAGCAAAGCCGTTGTCGCCTGCTCGTCCCCGATGTCGCCCAACGCCCACACCACCTGTCTTCGCAGCGCCGGATCAGGGTCCTCCAGGGCGGCCATCAAAGGCGTGACCGACTCTGGCCGCCTAAGGCGTCCGAGTGCAGCGGCAGCCGCCAACCGTACAGCCAGTGGTTCGCCAGGGCGCAGGTGCGCCGCAAGCTGCGGGACATGCGCGGCATTGCCAAGACTTCCCAACAATCGCAGTGACTCCGCACGGAGTGCACTGTTCGGTGACGCAAGGCGCTCCACCAAACGTTCAGGCGTGACGCCGAAGTGGGCCAGGGCGGCCACGGCCGCTGCCCGAACAGATGGGTCGGCATCGTCCAGCACAGGTGGTAGGAGTTCAACGGCCCGGTCATCTCCCAGGCGCGCCAGCGCCTCAACAGTCGCACGGCGGGTCGGCGCATCTGCGGCCACCAGGCTCTGCTGCAAAGCAGCCAGACCACCTCCATCACCGAGTTGCCCAAGCTGCAAGGCAATTTTGATCCGCTGCGTGGCAGTGAGGTTCGGATTGTCCAGTTGCGCGTGCAACGCCTCCGGTGTCACGCCCAGCGCCCCCAACGCCCGGTCAACTGTGGATGGGTGCGCCGGCCGGGCGGTCAGCAGCGCTTCCACAACCGCGTCCCGGTCATGCGATGCCAAAAGGTTGAGATAAGCGGTTTGTGCTGCCGATGAAGGCGCCGACGCATCAGCCGTGAGTCGCTCGATAACGGCAGCAACAAGATCGCCGGGTGGATGCTGCCGCACCGCCGCTGCCAGTACCATCTGCACATCGTCTGCAACCAGTGGCAGGAGGTCCAGAGTCTCCGTTAGGGGCGCTTGAGCAGCGTATGCTGCCCAGGCCCGCGCCGCAACCGGTCGCTGAGACGATGGGCCGAACCGCAAGGCTTGCACCACAACCGGTGCAGCGCGTGGATCAGGCTGCCGCGCCCAATCCTCCAACAGGAGACGCTGAAACGCCGCGTCAAAGTGCGTAAAGTCGGCAATGACCCGTGTGCCGGCCGACCGGTCGCCCGTCCGATACCGCGCCAGTGCAATGTCGCGGTCCAGGTTCACATCCTGCCCGACCCAGGCTGCCAGTCGGTCGGACAATCCACGGCATTGGAAACGGGCAATGTACTGGGCAACAATCCGTTGCTCATCTGTTGTCAGCGGGCGTTCACAAACGCGGGCCACAACCGACTCACCAAGCGCTGTGTCAAAGCCGGCCAGCGCTGCCAGCGCCGTCCGACGCAACAGGCCGGCATCGGTTGTTTCGGCAACGCGCGCTACAAGCTCAAACCCGGCCTGGTGGCCGATTGAACCCAGCGCGGCAAGAATCCGTGCCTGATTGTCCCAGTCTTCAGCGTCAAAGCGCGCCATCAGCGCCGGGACAACGGCGGCACAACCGAGTCGTCCGGCGGTTTGGATGGCGCAGGCCCGGACGTACCAGTGGGTGTCCTCCAGTCCGGCCTGGAGAGCAGGCGTGCAGGTCGTTGCGGCGGAGACGGCCGCCCCTCGCTGCACCCAATCGGGCGGCGTTTGGGGAACACCTGCGGCCGCACGCACAAAGCACACACTGCCCAGTAACCAGAAGATGACGCTCAGGCTACCCATGGCGCAAACCTTCCACCGGATTCAGCGTTGCTGCCCGCCAGGCAGGATAAACGGCGGCCAGCAAACTCAAGCCCAGAGCGACGCCGAGCACCACTGCCGTATCCAGGGCAGAAAAGCGAAACGGAACAGACGCAATCGAGTAAATCCGCTCATCCAGCCGAATCAACTCATAACGGTCGCACAGGATGGTTGTGGCAGCGCCAAGCATCCCGCCGCACAGCACGCCCAGCAGGCCCAGCGCCAGCCCTTGCGCAAGAAAAATCAACCGGATGGCGCGTGGTGTCGCCCCTAAGGCCAGCAAAATGGCAATGTCACGGCGCTTTTCCGTCACCAACAGGGTGAGCGTCGTGACGACATTGAGTGCGGCAACCAGAATGACCAGCCCGATCACCACGGCAAACGCCAACCGCTGTAGATTCAGCGCGGCAAAGGCCGTGCGGTTCAAGCTCACCCAATCCTCAATCACATAGTCCGGCCCGAGACGTGCCTGAAGCGCCGCCGCCACCGTCCGGTAGGCGTTAGCATCGTCCAGCATCACCTGCACGACCGTTGCCGGGGATTCGTCACCGGTCAGGTGGCGCGCGGCGTCGAGTGAAATGTAAGCCCAAGCTGCGTCGTACTCATACAACCCGGACTCAAAAAAACCTACGACCCGGAACGGGTAAGCGGCCGGCAGACGACCAAACGGCGACAGTTCACCGCGTCCCTGTGGCGTCAGGGCCTCGACAACATCACCGAGACGAAACTGAGCTTCCTGCGCCAGCCGCTTGCCGAGAATGATGCCGTCAAGTGTTGTTCCATCTACCCCTTGCGTTGGGGCTAAATCCGCCAATCGGCTGCCCGGACCCAGGGTGCGCGTTACGTCCAGGGCATCCGAGCGTTCGGTCAGGTCAACAGCCTTGAGCACGCCGGCCGCCGACCGTGAACCACTGACCAAAAGCGCCTCGCGGTAGGTCGTCACGACCGCCGACCGAACGCCCGGCGTTTCCCTGACACGCACCGTCAGGCCGATCGGATCGGCAAACGTACCGCCGCCACGGCGCAAGATGTTGAGATGCGCTGTCCCGGCCAGGATTTTGTTCCGCAGCTCAGCCTCCATCCCGCTCTGGAAGGCCAGGGCGACCGTCAAGGCCCACACGCCAACCGTCAACCCTAACAGGGCGAGTCCGCCGGCAATGGAAAGGGCAGCCCGCCGCCGCGCCCGGAGGTAGCGCCATGCGATGAACCACACATAACCCATGCCGCTACCCATGCCGCTGACTCTGCCCCGGGCGGTTTACTGCGTTTCGGCCGTCTGGCCACGTTGCAATTTGGCTTCAATCCGATTGATTTCTTCCGGGTCGGTTGCCAGACTCCGTGCAAGCTTCCACTGCCGACGCGCTCCTTCAAGATCGCCCATGCGCTCCAGTACGTCGCCCAAGTGATCGTTGAGCGTCGCGTTGCGCCGGTCATAACCGAGCGCCTGCTCGATGTAGTATTTGGCCAGGTCAAGCCGATTCTGCTTGAAGTACACCCAGCCCAGGCTGTCTAGAAAGGAACTGTTGGTGGGTTCGATATTGACTGCCCGCTGAACAAGCGTCAGCGCTTCATCTAAGCGTTCGTTGCGTTCGGCCAAAAAGTAGCCCAGGTTGTTGAGCGCCGTCGGATTGTCCGGATCGAGTGCCAACACGGTGCGCAGCAGCTGCTCCGATTCGGCGTATTGTTTGCGGCGTTCAAGAATCGAACTCAGCGTCACCAAGTAGGCAATGTTCTTCTCGTCGTGGCGCACCGCCTGCCGCGCCGATTGTTCGGCATCCTCAAATCGGTTGGCATCGCTGAGGACAATAGCCCGCATTTGCGCTACTTCCCCGGCATCATCCGCTTCCGCCGCAACCTTCCTCAACTCGGTCAGCGCCTGGTCGAGCTGTCCCAAACGGGAGAGAACCTGCGCTTCGAGGTAGACAAACTGCCGTTCCTGTGGAAAGCGCTGCCGGGCCACACGTGCCGCCTTGAGGGCTTCTTCGTACCGCCCTTCGCTGCGCAGTGACTCAATCTCAAGCAAGTCGGCCAGGGTACTGTCCGCACCAAGTAGGCGGCGCATGCGTGCATAGGTCGCCAATTCCTGATCCTGTTTCCCGGCAGCTTTGTAAGCCGCAGCAATGCGCATCAGCAGCAGTTCGGCCCGCTCGCGCTGGCTTTCACTCACGGAGTTATCCGGGTTGGAAACGCTGCGCAGTGCCGCCTCATAGGCAGCAACCGCTTCCTCGATCCGCCCTAACTCAACCAGCGTTTCCGCCAAAGCGTACTGTTGCGGCAGCGTCTCGGTCACATCCTGCCCGTCCAGCGCCTGCCGGAGGGTTTTGACAGCTTCCTCGCGGCGGCCGCTGCGCCGCTGTACCTGCGCGAGAATGGACAGGGCTTCAGGGTAGTTCGGACGCACGGACAAAACCCGCTGGACCTGTTGTTCGGCCTCAGCATAGCGCCCGCCACGCATCAGCGCCTCGGCATAGCTCAGCGTCAGCCGCAAGTTGTTGCCGTTTTCTTCGAGCAGCTCACGGAGCACCTCAATCGCCTCCGCCGTTTGCCCCGAATACAGCAGCGCCTGCGAGAGCTTGTAGCCCCACTGAGGATTTTCACCACTGAGTGCATACGCCTGCCGCGCCATGCTGGCCGCATCGCGGTAACGCCGCTTACGGAAGTACAGCTCCGTCGCTGCGTCAAACTCTTCCGGCCCACCCTGATTGGCACCGATGAGTTTGGCATAGGCCGACAGCGCGTTGTCCACGTCGTTCAGATCGCGGTAGAGCCGCCCGAGCAGCCGGTAGACATCCAAGTTAAGACTGTCCAACCGGGCGACATTTTCAAACGCAGCGATAGCCTCGCGGGCCTTCGCACGGTCGAACGTCGGACCCAGCGCCTGGCTGTACAGCAACCGCCCGAGCAGCCAATGCGCCATCGCATTCTCCGGGTCGAGTGCAACGGCCTGCTGCGCATGGTATTCGGCTTCACGCAGGTTACGGGCTTCGAGATAGAGATTACCGAGCTCGACATGAACCGCCGCCGACTGCGGGTCCAACTCCAGTACTTCCTTGAAGGCAGTCATTGCGTTGAGTGGATCGGCCTGGGCGACATAGCAGCGTGCCTGGAGGAATTTCTCGTATGCCCTAAGACGTTGCTCACGCGACACGTTCGGCTGTGGCGAAGACGACTTCTGTAGCTTGGGCGATGGTTGTTGCAGAGGTACCGGTACGGCGACAGACTCACCGAGTACAAGCTCACCCAGTACAAGCCAGCCCGAAAGCAAAACGGCAATTCTTGTCACTGACATAACCATGGGCTCCGATGGGGCAGAACAGATCCCCAGTTGAAAAGATGCCCGATTGAGCAGAACCGACTGTGCGCCGCCGGCAGGCGCCGTTGCGACATGTAAATCTAGCTAACTTACCGCCGCTTGGGAATGATTTCCGCACGCAGTCAGGGCAGAATTTCCGTCGTCCCGGCGTCCCCTGCCCCCGGGAACGCTGGCGGCGCTCACCGTTCCGACGGCGGCACGGTGGGGAACTCTCGACGGAGGTATTCCACAAAGTCACTCAGCCCAGCGGCCTGAAAATCATGGACAAAGATGCTGCGGACCTGTGGGTCGGCAAAAGCAGCACCGCCAATCACAATACGCGCCCCATGCCGACGGGCCATTTGGTAAAAATGCCCATAGTCGCGTCGTAGCCGCTCCAGATCCTGTACAATCGTGGCCGAAATACAGATCAGGTGCGGCGCAAACCGCTGTATGGCGTCAGCAAAGGAAAACAGCGGTGTATTTGGCCCGAGCGACAGCACGCGCCACCCCTCGGTCTCCAGTACCTCGACCACCAGATGCAGGGCAATTTCGTGCAAATCACCTTCCGGGCAACCGCACAATGCCAGCCGCCCCTGGGGCGGCGCATGTGGGACCTGTCGGTGGAGGTGTTCCGTCGCCGCTAACGTCACCTGTGACGCCAGATGCTCCTCCCAAATATTGAGTTCACCACGCCGCCAACGGTCACCGATCAGGTGTAAGACCGGTGTGAGCAACTGCTCCGTGATCTCAACGGGCGACAGGCCGCTCCGATACAACTGTTCTAAAAGTGCCGCCCCGGTTGCCTCATCCCCGGCAATTGCGACTTTGTAGTAAACCATCTGCAGTTGAGACCAGTCGCGCGCGGCAATGGCCAGCTCCACATCGGAAAGACCCGCTCCCTGCCCTTGCTCCGCAAGGAGTTTCTCTCCTGTGGTGCGCTGAAACTCTAGTAGAGCCTGTAAGGTGAACCGCCGATGACCACCCGGCGTCCGCACACAGGGCAACAGGCCGTTATCGCTCCACCGCTTGACAGATGATTCGCTAACCCCCCACAGACGTGCGACTTCAGCCGTGGAATAGGTCGGCGACTGACCAAAGGCAGGTGATGGAGAGCGCTTTGAGCGAGGCACGAAAAAACCGTTAAGCTGAGAGGCTGAACGTTTTGGACGTTTTTAATAGACTCTAAGCGACATCGGCGATTGCGTCAACCCAGGTGTCGACCGTCAAAACTCAAAAGTAAACTACGCTTCTGTATCTACTTAGGAACTAACTTACGCCTTCCGCACGACTTTCACCGTCCCTCGGAAAAAACTTTGCAAATTAACTTGACCGATTTGAGCGTTTTCTGTAGGCTTGCAGTGTGAGCTACAAACGGCAGCCAACATCGGTGGCAGAACACCAGCTGTCGGCACAGCTCAGCGAGATGATGCAGGCTTGGCGCGCATCGCTTTTGTTTGGAGGCTTGGAACGACGACTCCGGGGGGAGTTTTCAAGTCTCTTGACGCTTGGGGGGTTGCGGTGCGCGTCAAAACTTCGTGGGTCGGTAAGGCAACCGACAGCGCGAATGTGGGGCGTCCGACGGTCGGGCGCCCCACATTGATTGCGAGGCGTTTCGGTAGAAAGCTTGTCCGGAGGCTTGGTTCACTAAACCGGCTTCGGGTAGGATGGTAGGACGAGTTCCCGCAGCGTGCGTTTACCAAGGACATTGGCATGGCATCTTTCAAGTTTCGAGTGGTGGCTGCGGCAGCCCGCCTTGCACTGTGGTCTCCACGCTGGACCTGGTGGGTCCTCCGTCGGCTGACGCCACCGGTAATCTGGGCGCGGCGTTGGTGGTTGCGGGTGCGCCCCTCAGCAGAGGCACGCTTGCTGGCAACCCTGACGCAAGAATTGCAGCAGGCTGCCAGCGGCGACCAGGTTGACTGGCGGGATGTGTATGCGCTCGGGGAGGTTTGCATTCGCCGGCGGGCGTATGCGGAGGCCGTGTTGCATTTCCGGCGAGTGGCGTTGGCACCTCAGACCGACCGTGAGCTGCAGCGGGCAGCAGCCTCCTGGCTGGGGCGGGCGCTAGAGTATGCCGGCGATACCCGAGGCGCCTGCGCAGCATACTGTGCGTACCTCGAAGCGTTTCCTGAAATCAGTTCCTTTGAGCGCCGCCGTCTTGAGCGGAGGCTGCAAGACTTGGCCGCGATACCGGCTTCTGCACCAACGGCTTCGGTCACCGAGGAACCGCTGTCGGCGCGTGAGCGGCCGAGTCGACTGGTCATTGGGAGCCGCCGATGACGAAGCCGATGCCCCCAATCACAACAGCCGCCGCAGCCAACAGCCTTGCCCTTCCCGCTGCAGAACCGGCCGTGGCACCGGTCTTCCTGCCGCTGCTGGAGCGCGTCCAAGCCGTTGCCCGTCTTGTGGACGCGGCCATTGCCGAGGACCTATGTGAAGTTAGTCAGCCAGAATTGCGGCGGGCGGTAACGTATTTGTTTGAAGGCAAGGGCAAGCGTTTACGCCCATTCCTGGTGATCACAACGGCGGAAGCCGCCGGCGGCGCGCTGCACGATGCCATTCCGCCAGCACTGGCGGTCGAGTATCTGCACAACCTGTCGCTCATTCACGACGATTTGATGGACGGCAGTTCGGAGCGCCACGGACAACCAACGCTGCACACGCGCTTCGGACTGAGCCTGGCATTATTGGTGGGCGACTTACTTTATGCCAAAGCCGTTGAGCAAGCATCACGCATTCGCCGCCATGCCCTGCGGATGGTGCACGTACTGGGGCAGACTGCAAAGCAAATGTGCTATGGCCAGTGCGACGACCTGCAGTTTGAGCGACGGCTTGATCTTGAGGTGCAAGACTATCTCACCATGGCGATGCGCAAAACTTCGGCGCTTTACCGGGCAGGCTGCATGTTTGGCATGTTGACGGCCGATGCTAATGAGGACAGTCTTGCAGCAATGGCGACCTTCGGGGAGAAAATCGGCACAGCGTTTCAAATCTGGGACGACGTTCTAGACTTGCAGGCCGATCCACTACGGCTTGGCAAGCCTCTGGGGTTGGACATTCGGGAAGGTAAAAAGACGCTCATCGTCATTCACTTTCTCAAGCACGCACGGCCAGCTGCCCGCGCACGCTTTCTGGAGCTGCTCGGCAAACGCGACCTCAACGGCGAGCTGCCGGAGGTAATCGCCCTGCTTGAGGAAACCGGTTCGATTGCCTTTGCACGCAATTTAGCCATTGAATACCTTGTCGAGGCTAAGCGCCACTTAGCGGTTCTCCCGTCCGGCCCGCATCGCACCCTGCTCGACCTCTATGCTGACTTTATGCTACAGCGGCGACATTAGGGCGGCTGTCGAGCGCGGGTGCTCAGCCTGAGCCGTCCGCTACAGCAGCCGGGCTACGGTATAGCTGACCGGCATCTTCACCGGCGCAAACAACGCACGGCTTTTCCTCCGATGGAGGGTTTCGGCAGTGCGCCTTGCGACTTACTCCGAAGCTATTGTTTTGGAAACTTCTACCCGTTTGCGACGCCATCGCAGGCCGACCGAAAGGCTCAGCCAGGCCAGGCCAGATGACCCCATAACAGCGAGTCCACCATCCTGAAGGTCTGGTGAAAGCCGTCCTGCTACACCGACGACAAGCCAGGCAATGAAAAAGACGTAACCTGCGACCATTCGCATCTGCCGAATGTGATGCAGCAGGGTGATGCGCCGCACCTCAGCCTCAAGGTACTCGTCGTCCCGACTCAGGCGTTCATAGTAGCGGGCCTCACGTCGCGCCCGGCACCGTAGGATTGGGTCGGTCACATCCTGTGCAGCAGCGTCGTAGTAGTACGCGACGCGCGCCAGTTGCCCATCCCGAAAGGCGAGTTCGGCTAAGCCAATGTAGGCACGGAACAGGCTGCGATCTAACTCGATGGCCCGCCGAAAGCACCGTTCGGCGCGTACAAAATCCAACAGTTCGCAGTACGCTTCGCCGATGCGCTCCAGCAAGTGTGGCTTCTGTCGCGCCAAGCGGGCCGCCAGCCGTAGGCAAGCTCCGGCGCGAAGTCGCCAACGTGGATGGTCCACGACTGCAAAACGGTGGAAAAAGTAGCCCATTTCAAGTAGCAACTGCGGATTACCGCGCGCGCGTTCATAAGCCTCCTGGAAGTACCGCCGCGCCGCCGTGAGGTCTCCCAGCAGGGTGAAATGGTTGGCGATGGACTGCGCCAACTGTGCCGGAATCCGGGTTAGCTCTTTGTCGTCCAATATCTTGGCATCTGCTAACAACTGTGCTGGCGAGCCGTAGTGCCGCCACAGCAGAGACGATAAATCCAACTTGGCTTCGTCAATTGCAGCACACACTGCCGCCATCAAGGGTGGATACCCGGCAGCGTTCGACAAGAGCACCACTTCAAAATCCGCGCCGGTGAACACTGTGCGCAACCGGTAGCGCCCACCGCCCAGAGGCAGGTACACCACGTCCGTAACGACGAACTCCAGTTCGGCAAGCGTCAGCTGCGTTCGTGCGCCGAATAGTTTGCCCTTCAGCCACGCGTATGGTCCGCGACGGCGCAGGGATACACCGTCAAACACCAACCACTCCCAACGCGCTGCCACCAACAGCAGTGGAAAGGCCGCCAAAAGTGTTGCGCCAGCCGCCAGATGACCGATCCGAAACGCCACACTGGACAGCATCAGCATCAGCCCAGCGGCAAGGTAATAGCGCCCCTGTTCGATTTGGACACAGTAGGTAGGTGATTGGTGGGCGTTCGCGTAACTCACAAACGCACTATGCCAGCGCCGGCACCGGAACGCCAACGGTTTCGACGCCTCCAAACCGGCGACTGCGGCGTTGATAGGCGACAAGCGCCTCCAAGAGGTGAGTCCGGTTGAAGTCGGGCCAGAGCGTATCGGTTACAAAAATTTCCGTGTAGGCCATTTGCCACAGCAGAAAGTTGCTCAGGCGCATTTCACCGCTGGTGCGAATCAACAGGTCCGGATCGCTTTCCGTGTACAGGTGGCGCGCCACATCCTCTTCGGTCAGCGTGTCTAGCGAACGTCCGCGCACCTTGAACTCACGGGCGACGGCGCGCAAGGCATCCACAATCTCAGCTCGCCCACCGTAGTTGAGTGCCACGTTGAGCGTCATGCGGTGGTTGTCTGCCGTCATCGTGACGGCGTAATCTAACGCCTTGCGAATCTCAGCTGACAAAGCCTCCAACCGCCCGATGAAGCGCAGGCGCACACCATGGCGGTTGAGCAACGGCACTTCCCGGCGCAGGCACTCCTGCAACAGGCGCATGAGCATTGTGACTTCCAAGCGTGGCCGTCGCCAGTTTTCCGATGAGAAAGCGTACAACGTCAGGGTTGGAATGCCTAACCGGGCGCAGTTTTCGACCGTTGTTCGCACGGCCTCGACCCCGGCCGGATGCCCGGCGATGCGCGCTTGTCCCCGACGCTTAGCCCACCGACCATTACCGTCCATAATAATGGCAAGATGACGCGGCAGGCGCGCAGGATCAAGTTGGCGGAAGAGGAAGTCATCCGGTGAGCCGCGTTCAATCAGCGTTTCAAACTCGTGCATTCACAATGTCAACAAACTAAAACTGTGCTTGAGTAGTTGCGGCGATGGTCGCCGGTGCGGGCCTTTTGTTAGTGCGGCAGATACTAGTAATCGACACGCATGAGCGTCAAGCCCTGGGGCGGCGCAGTGGTGATTGGCACAAATTGCTTTATCCCACAAAGCATCTTCCCGCAAAGCAGGTCTCGGATCGCGTCCGGTGCCAGCCGACGCCGACCAACGGATAGGAGCGCACCCACCATGCGGCGGACTTGATAGCGCAGAAAGCCATCGCCGTAGAACGCGACGGCCGTCAACTCCGACGGCCACAGCGGATCACCTAGGCCCGGTTCAGGCGCGTCGGGTGCCGGATACCAGGCAACCCAGTGGATAGTACGCACCGTTGTCTGAACAGCGCACTCGGTAACGGTAAACGGTGCAAAATCATGGCGACCGACAAAGTGCTGCGCTGCCGTTACCATTGCGGCCCAGTCCAGAGCATCCCGTATGGTGAGGGTATAGCGTCGCCAGCGCGGACTTTCGATTCGGCTGCGCCAGAAAGCGTAGTGATACAGTTTTGCACGTGCCGACTTACGGGCGTGAAAATCCGGGCCGACAACTTCAACGCGGCGTACCCGAATGTCGGGTGGCAAATGCGCGTTGAGTGCTGCACACCACGTTTCCACCGGGCGCGCCCGGACAACATCCGTGTGGACAACCTGACCAAGGGCGTGAACGCCGGCGTCGGTGCGCCCGGCAGCGTGAAGCAATGCGGGACAACCGGTGAGCGGCACAAATGCAGCCGACAATACGCTCTGGATACTGGGCGCATTGGTTTGCGTCTGCCATCCGGCGTAATCTGTTCCGTCGTATTCAACCGTCAACTTGAGGCGCGGCATCGCAGGTCTCAAGTAGGGCATGTCGCGGCGCACGGGCGACCCCAAATCCATCTACCTTCCCAGCAGGCATCCACCCGTCTCTGCTCACAGTGGCGTGACTGCGTCTGCAACGTAGCGTTCTGCACTAACCGGCCCTGACCTCAGAGCCGCATGCTGCGCCCACACTTATCACCTGACGCACTGCAATGCGCAACCCGTCGTAGGCTAAGCAAACGCCGGGCGGCAAACGCCCCTCTAGGTCAGTATGGCGGATGTCATGCGCCATGTGCGTCAAGTAGGCCCGCTTCGGCTGCAACCGCGCAATATAGTCCAGTGCGGCCTGAAGGTGCAGATGCGTCGGGTGGGGTGTGTAGCGCACGCAGTCGAGGACCAGGGTATCCAACCCCAGAAGCCGTTCGCAGGCTGCATCGGGAATCGCGCTACAGTCGGTGATGTAGGCAAAATCATTGAGTCGGAAACCGAGCGTGGTCATGTCTCCGTGTGGCAGCTCGACCGGGGTGACGTGCAGGCCGCAGAGCGAAAAGTCACCGCCGATCAGGTGCGGTATTAGGCGGGGACGGCTTGACGGCCCCGGTGGCCCGAAGGCGTAGCCGAACATGCGGTAGAGATAGCGCCAGGTCTCGGCACTGGCAAAGCACGGCATTGGGCCCTGGCGGTAGTTGAGTGCCCGCAGATCGTCAATCCCGAAGACGTGGTCGGCGTGGGCATGCGTGATGAGTACGGCATCTAGAGACTTCAACCCAGCGCGTAGCGCCTGCTGCCGGAAATCAATTGCCGGGTCGATCAAAATCTGTGCGCCGCGGTAACGAACCAGTAGTGACACCCGTAAACGACGGTCGCGTGGATCGTCCGAAGTACAGGTGGCGCACTCACAGCCAATCATAGGGATACCAACCGAGGTTCCCGTACCGAGAAACTCTATCTCCATCGGAGCTGCAACTGACGCCGTCACTAGCGACCGCTACACGATTGTTCGTTCCAAAAAAGCATGGTTTTTTGGAACGCATGGTTTTTCGCAAAAAGCTTGGCGGCCGTCTGGTTGGCCGCCAAGTTAGTTGCCGATACGTGGGCAAGCCTATTCTACAACTGGGCTTTGGGTGCGGGGTACACCTTCACCGCCGGTTCGCAGTGGAGCGCTCGGCCGCATCCCACCGTCGTAACCGGGGCTGCCGCCGGGCCCGGCATCGCCGCCGTAGCCACCACGCAGCGGTACGCCACCGTAGTCAGGCGTCATCCCACCGCGCCTGATCCCACCGCGCATCGGTGGCTCATACCCCGGCTTGCCATAGCCACCGGCATCATACGCCGAGCGGGTAACCGGCGCAGGCAGCTCGCGGCGCGGCAATGCCGGCAGGGCATCGTCATCACCGGCCGGTCCGGCAGCCCAATGCGGCATCAGCGACAAACGACCGGGCGGCATTGGGCTTGGGCGGGAGGCCGGCAACGGGCGCTGCGCGCCCAATTCGCCAACCGGTTCATGACCGGGTCTATGGGGGTCAACCGGCGTGTCAGACGGCGTTGCTGGCGTGGGTGTCAGAGATGGCTGCGCTGCCGTGGTCACCGGTGTGTTTGGCCGCAGCGGGTTGTTCAAGAGCACCGGACGATAGAAATCCCAGGGTAAGCCCCAGCTTGTCCCGTAGGCAAAGCCGTAGGGTGAGTTCCAAAAGCTGTAAAACGGAAAGAAGGTGTACCCACCCAACCGTGCGTCAAACAGCCAGAGGCCAAAGAAAGGCGCATACCCAAAGCCGTATGCCCCATTCTGCTGCCAACCGTTGAAAGCCGCCAGCACGTCACGGTCTTTGAGCCGAGCATTGGCGTCGCGGATGGTTTTAGCGCGATTGCGGCTCCAGGCGTCAAAATCGTCCGGCGGATTTTTGTCAAGCTTAGCCGTTGTCAGCGTGTCGGCAGTGAGCGTGGCAAGCTGTTTGTCCTTGACCGGCGTCAATTTCCCAGCTTGCTCGACAACAATGCGCCCCTTGAGGATGGCAACGGTCGGCGCACCCTCCACCGGGACGGTGATCCGATACAGGCCGTTGCGTGCCAGATTGACCGTGCCATTGGGGGTCAGGATGCGCATGAGGAGTTCCGTGCCGTCAGTACCGGTCACCTCAAACAGGGCGCTGCCCCGGATGACGGCAACAGTCAGCGCATCGAGGTTGGGGTTGGTCAAGACAATTTCTGCTTCGCGGTTGAGCCGGAGGTACGAGCCAGGATTGAGTAAGAGTTCGACACGCCCATCCGCGCCCGTCCGTAGCCGGTCGCCGGCTTTAAGCCGCCCACCGACCGTCACAGGACGCCAGTTGTCGGTGTCTTTCGCACGACACGTCGTCACTATCCCCTCGGCAAAATTAATCGTGCCGGCCTTGGCGGAAACAATAAACTGCTCGGGCAGCGAGGTACGATTGGTGTTTTGAATAGAAACTTCCGTAGCCGGCGACGGCTGACTTACTTGGGCAGGTGCCCATACAGCACCGACCGTGTACGCACCCACCAGTAAACTGAGCTTGAGAAAGGGACGCTGCATACTCGAAACCTCCGTAAAGGGATGGCTGAGTCTCCCGGAAGCAATACAGCTTGCCAGCAGATTGGTTACGAGCAAGATTCCGAGGGATTTCGGAACGTGACTGCGGTGCGAAATCTAATGCATAAGACTATGGCATAAATTGGGCCCATTCTCAAGCCGGTAGCCAGGGCCTGCCGATTGTCAGTGTGTCAGCCTTGTCAGGGCGCAGCCCCCGGTGGGTGGACCTCCCTCCAAGCAGACTCCCACAGGGTTTGCGCTGCAAGCAGCGCGCCGGAGCCGAGTGCCACCATCGCCCAGGGCCATCCCCAGGGGTCACGCACCTTGCAACCGCCTGCACGCAAGGGCGCACTAAACGGCGATGACTGTGATGTTAGGGTTGAACTCGTCCCGGAGAATGCTCTGAATGCCGTAGAGCGTTCCAGAAATCGAGCTTGGACAACTACCGCAGGCCCCCTGGTAGCGTACCGCCAGGGTATTGTCCTGGTAACTGACGACTTCCAGGCCTCCGCCGTCGCCGGCCAGGCCCGGCCGGATGCGGGCATCAAGAATGTCGTTGATGCGGTCAAGGTCAGGGTTTTCGCCACGCTTTGTTGTGGGTGCCGCCGGGGTGCCAGCCCCAACCGCTTCGGCCGCACGAATTGGGATTGCCACCTGCCGCAATAACTCATCCCATTCCACCTCATTGTCCTTGGTGATGGTAATGAAGCGATCCATCATAAAAACGCTTTTCACGTGTGGAATTGCAAACAGGGCCTCCGCCAGCGGATGGGCGGCAGCGTCCTGCGCATTTGAAAAGCTTAACGACACACCAGGAGCGGTAATCGGCTCTTTGAGCACAATCTTCCGGGCCGCCGGGTTTGGCGTGTATTCAATGTCGTAAATCTTCGGCATACAGTCCTCTTCCTACCGACAAACACAGCATACGCAAAATTAAAGCAGGCACACCCGCTCAGGTGTCTTGACGAGACGGGGCGTTTGTCCTTCATCATAAGCAACGTCCGGCCGTTGGGTAGTCTGCTTTCCGCAACGTCGGCGTATCCGGCAGGCAGCGGTCTCCCGGCCCGGATGTCAGCAAAGCGGCCCGGCCGACACGATGCGCTGCCTGGGGACAGCTGCTTCCGCGCAGCTGCCCCGGCAAGGCACCGCTGCCGCTACTTGCAAAATGCGTATCTACAAAACGCGGCGGATGTGACGGCGCAGGGGCAAAGCAGTCGCTCTAAACCCGGCAAGAGTCGGTATCACCATTCGCGGCAACAACACTGAGCGGGCGGGCGTTCGCCGCAGTCGGCTGAGTTTTCTTGCCATCCTTCCCGGGTGCCTGAAGGCCGGGGATTCCTCCGGCGCTCAGGCGCGGCATTGCACCACCCCGGAATCGCTCCGGCAGGGGAGCGGCTTCCCACTGCGGTTCGCTCCACAGGCCATCCGCTCAACGAGCGCCCATAGGCGTGTCCCGCCCTTCTCGCACCAGATGCCTATCCCG
>CALGZC010000019.1 GCA_937934745.1 uncultured Blastocatellia bacterium | reverse complement strand
CCACACTGAAAACGAGCCGCAGGCGGAGTTTCGGCGCAGCCAAACCCCATAGGACGGCTCGACTCCATAAATCCTGGTCCGCGCTCGCCTTGCCTGCCCTGAACGGCGGCCCAGCGCGCACCGGGTCAGTAGGAAGCCAAGTGTTGCCGCCGTATCACTCTTCGCATTCCAGGTCACATTCTAGGTCAACCTCCACCGGCGCGTGGCATAGCCGCCGAACGTCGCCGTCTCCAACCTCGTCAACAGCCTGAGAAGGCGTGTCCGGTCGCTTGCTGCGCAAGGGGTGGTCCGACATCCAGAAGCGTGACCGGAAGGGGGCGCTGTGGTCGCCGTCCGACTTGGCTGTAAGCTCCGGCGGCGCGCCGCTTGCCATCGCGCGCCAGTACATCGAGCAACAGCAGACGCCACACTGAAAACGAGCCGCAGGGGGAGTTTCGGCGCAGCCAAACCCCATAGGACGGCTCGACTCCATAAATCCTGGTCCGCGCTCGCCTTGCCTGCCCTGAACGGCGGCGGCTCAGCGCGCACCGGGTCGCTTCGCGAAGGGTTGTTTTTCCTCGGTAATCGTCACGAAGTTGCTCAATCGAACGAGCCTGCCTTTGGCGGACGTCACGGAAGCCGCAAGGGGCTTCCTTAGTCGTTGTGCTCGCCGTCCAGGCGGCTTTGCACGTTGTCGTCCTCGTTCACCGCCATGACAGGCAGCGCCGGTGCCAAGACAACGATGTAGTCCCGCAGCGACCGGCTCAGCAACCGGGCGTATGCCCGGTCAATCGCGCCGCAAAAGCCGCCCCGCGAGGCGGTGTAAGACACGCCGTGAACGTCGCGCGTGAGCAGGCGCGCGCTCAACCTCGGCGTCGGCGTGAAGGACACCGGCAGTGACACCACGACCGCCGCCGTCAGGCCAAACTAATACAGCAAACACCTACAGCAAACACCCCGCAATCGCCGGCATCAATGACCGCTTTCAACCGTGACACGGACGTTCCGCTTGACGCGAATCTGGCAGGTCTCGCGCTCCGGCACTTCAAGCCGCAGGCAAAGGAGAGTGAGCTTGAGGATGGTGTCCACCGGCGAGCTGGGAGACAGGAATTCACCGACATTGCCGATGCTTTTCTGAGCCACGCCGCTGAAGAGAGTGCTCACTTCGGTCGGGCCGGTTGCTGACAGGCGATGACCGGTTCGGAGCGCCGCTGCGCCGGCAGGTCAGTTCGGCTGTTGGTTTCCGCAAGCGCATCCTGGTAGCAGCTTAGTGAAACCTTGTGTACAGCGTCCTTGTATGCTGCGTCCGTCAGGTCGAATGGCGAGCAGAAATGATGCTTTGGTCGAGCAGAGCCGGGTTGCGGGCGCGGCGAGCCGGGCCTGTTCCGGGACCGCTCCGCCTTGCCGCACCGTAGCAGTTTGTTCCGGGTTGACCTGATCGTCGCTGCCTCTGGCCGAGAGTCCGAGGCGCGTACGCGTCTGCGACAAAGCGGCTTCCGCCTGGTACAGGCAAAGGCGGTAGTCGTCAGGCTCAATTTGGGCGGCCGTTTGCCCCGCCTTGATCGCCGTGCCCAAATCCACAGCAATCAATTGCAGCCGACCGGAGACTTTCACGCGCACGTGACCGGCTCGTATGCCACCGGCATGCCTAGGGCTATCACCGTTTGTTCAACTGTTTGCTGAGTCACCCTGGTCGTTGTCACTCGCCGTCGTGCGGCAGTGAGGGCAGCGGTATTGGCCGTTTTGGTGACAGCGTCCTGACAAGCCGTGTTGGTCAGCGCACTGGTGAGGACGACGCCGAGAAGCCAGCGACGGACGGTCTGCCCTGGCCGCCGTGAACTGTCCAGAGCTTCGCAGCCGGGTGCAGAGGTCCCTGGAGATGCAGAGCGCGTGTTGTTCGCGTCTGACAAGGACGCATAACGGCACTGCCGGGTCAAACTGGGTCAAAAAAAGTACGTCGGCGGGTTCGGCTTGACGAAGGCGCAAACGGCCACCTACCTTGCGTGCAAGCAATTGCTTCAAACGTTTGTTTGAATTGTGTATCTTTCCGCACGCAAGAAACAACAATGTGGCGCATTGGCCTCAAGATGCTCATGGGCGACCGAGCCAAGTATTTGACGCTGGTCGGCGGTGTGTCGGTCGTGGTGTTTCTGTTCATTCAGCAGGGGTCGGTGTTCTGCGGTCTCATCGGGCGCACTGCCAAACCGGTTGAAGCCATCGGTGCACCGATCTGGGTTGTCGATCGCAATCTACAGGTTGTGGATGAGTTTCGCGGTTTGCTCGACACCGATTTACTGCGGGTGCGAAGCGTCGAAGGTGTCAAGTGGGCTGTGCCGTTATTTATTCGGCAAGTGCAGGTTCGGCTGGCGGATGGAAGGTTTCAGGCGGTACGGTTGGTGGGACTTGATGGCGCGACCTTGGTGGGCCGCCCGCCACGCCTCCTTGCAGGCCGGATTGAGGACCTGAACACCCCCGATGCCGTCATTGTTGGGCGGGCCGAAATGGAGCGCCTCGGTAATCCCAAAGTTGGCGACACGTTTGAAATCAATGATCGCCGCGCGCGGGTCGTCGGCATTGCCGATGTGCCGCGCGACTTTCTGTCCAACCCTTACCTGTACACGACATTTGAGCGGGCGGTGCAATATGTTCCACGTGAGCGAAAACTGATGAACTACATTCTCGCCGCGCCGCAAGAGGGCTACACGAGCGAACAAGTCATTGCCAATATCCGGCAGGCAACCGGTTTGGCCGCGTATGACGAGGATGGCATGCGCTGGTTGACGATGAATTACTACATGCGCAACACGGGCATCCCGGTCAACATTGGCATTTCGGTCGCATTGGTCTTTTTGGTCGGCATGGCTGTTATCGGCCAAACGTTCTATGCCTTTGCGCTGCAAAACGAAAAGTACTTCGGTGCACTCAAAGCCATGGGAGCCGGGAGCTGGACGCTGGTGGGCATGATCGTGCTGCAGAGCGTGATTGTCGGGCTGATTGGTTACGGCATTGGGGTCGGTGGTGGTTCGTTGCTCGGCTACCTGGGCGGACAGGGGAAGGGCAAGCTGGCTTTTTATACACCCTACCAGCTCCTGGTCATCAGCTTCATCGCCACGATGCTTATTTGCGTGTTATCCAGCCTGCTGAGCATTCAGCGTGTCTTGCGCCTGGAGCCGGCGGTTGTCTTTCGGGGGTAGTGATGAACCAGTCTTCCGTGGCGGTGGCGTCCGCTCCGGCCGTGGCTGCGCCAAGCGCAGTAGCCGTTTCGCTCCGGCAGGTCAACAAAAGCTTTGGGTCTGGCAATACCTACCTGCCAGTGCTCAAGGACATCAATCTTGAGGTTCGGCGTGGCGAGTTATTGCTGTTGGTCGGGCCGTCGGGGTGTGGAAAAACCACGCTGCTGTCGGTAATGGCCGGGATCCTTGACGTCGATCAGGGTGTGGTGGATGTCTTCGGCATCCGCGTGGATCAACTTTCGCAGTCGAGAAAAACGCGCTTTCGGCAAGAGAACATCGGCTTCATTTTTCAGCAGTTCAACTTGATTCCGACATTGACGGCGACGGAAAACGTTGCCGTACCGCTCATTATTGCCGGGAAGCCCTATCAGGCCGCCCTTGAGCAGGCGCGTCACTACCTGACGCTCGTTGGCCTCGGCGAGCGGTTGGAGCATTTCCCAACCCAGCTTTCTGGTGGGCAGCAGCAGCGGGTCGCCATTGCGCGGGCGCTGGTTGCCGAACCACGTCTCGTGGTGTGCGATGAGCCAACGGCCGCACTCGACAGTGCGACCGGACAGCTCGTGATGGAGATGTTTCGCGAGGTAGCACTCAGTCCTGAGCGAGCCATTGTCATCGTCACGCACGACAATCGTATCTTCCCGTACGGAGACCGGATTGCAGAAATGCTTGATGGACGCATTGTGGATGTTCACGACAACCCGAACCGGATGAGGTAACCAAGTGCACATGGGGACTCGGTTATGGTCCAGAAGGTCTTATCCATCGTTTTACCGATCTTAGGGCTGAGCTTTGCGATTTGGTGGGTGGTCGTCACGGCGCGGCAGCCGATGGCGGCGGCACCGGTATCCCCGCCGGCTGAGAGTCAATTTGACCGCCGGATTGCCGGGGCGGGCATTGTGGAAGCGGCGACACGCAACATCAATGTTGCCCCCCCGATTCCAGGCCTTGTAACGGCCGTCTTCGTCCGGGAAAACGATGTCGTCAAGGCCGGCGACCGATTGTACCAAATTGATGACCGTGAGCAGCGAGCCCGTCTGGCCAGCGCCGAGGCCAATATTGTTCGCGCCGAGGCAGCCGTTGCGACGGTTCTAGCCGACATCACAAATGGGCAGGAAGCTGTTCAGGCGGCAAAGGCAAATCTCAAGAGCGCCTACGCGAATGTCGCCGCGTTGGAAGCCCAACTGATCGACGCCGAGCAGATTGTGGCGCGTCATGAAAAGCTTTTCGCGGCCGGTGACCTTGCCGAACGGGTCTTGATTTCCAGCCGTGCAGCACGTGACGCTGCTCAGGCGCGCGTTGAACAGGCACGGGCCCAGGTCGCTCAAGCCCAAGCGCACGTAACCCAAGCAGAGGCACAGGTGCGAAGCGCCGAAGCCCGCTTGCAGGAAGCCAAGGCGCAGGTGGCCGTCCTGCGCGCCCAGCGTGCGGAACTTGCCGTGACGCTGTCACGACTGACCGTGACGGCACCCCAGGATGGCAGGGTCTTACAGGTCAACGTCCGAGTCGGTGAGACGCTCCCGATGAACCCGACCACCCCGCCTGTACTGTTGGGGGATACCGACTACCTGCAACTGCGCGTGGACGTGGATGAAATCAACGCGCCGCGCATCCGCCCCAACCTCAAAGCGAAGGCCAGTCTGAAGGGGGATGCCACAAAAGTTGTGGACCTGGAGTTTGTACGGATTGATCCGTATATCCTCCCAAAACGCAGCCTCACCGGGGACAATGCCGAACGGGTGGATGTGCGCGTCTTGCAGGTTATTTACCGCTTCAAGCCGCCGGCCTTCCCGGTGTATGTTGGGCAGCAGATGGACGTTTTCATTGATACCGAGGACGCTGCATCTGGCTCTCACAGTCTGGCTCGTGCGCAGTAGGCTTCTCCTGCGCACGGAAAACGCAGACCAAGATCGCAGCCCTAGGCAGCCGCGCCGATTGTCACCGGCGCACCTCGCTGGGCTAGGGAAGACTGAATGGCTTCCAGTGTTCGCACGACGGCCAGCCCACTTTTGCCGTCTGAAACCGTTAGCTTCCCCCGGCGTAAACTTTCAAGAAAATAGCGCGCCTGGGCCTTGAGTGGCTCTTCCAATGGAACGCGCGGAATCGAAATATCGCCCTCGCGGGCGAGCAGTTGGAACTGCCCGTAGTCTTCGTAGTACGGCTCGCGAACAACGCCTTTATCGTAGATACAGATCGGGCCAACCGTCGCAAGATCATCCCAAACCAGCATCTTTTTATCGCCCACAATGGTGATTTCACGCACTTTGCGCGGATTGAGCCACGACACATGGACATGTGCCAGCAGGTCGTTCGGATATCGCAGCGTAATGAATGCCAAGTCCTCAATGCCGGGCTGGAGATATGCTGCACCTGACGCGGAGACCTCAAGCGGCGTATCCCCGGTCAAGAAGTCGAAAATTGCAATGTCGTGCGATGCCAGATCATAGACCGCATTGACATCCTTGCGAATCGGACCGAGGTTTGTCCGGGTCGAGACTATTGTGTAAATGCGCCCCAGATCACCGAATTGCAGGTATTCCTTGAGCTTGAGAATCCCGCGATTGAAGAGAAACACCTGACCGACCATCAACAGCCGTCCCCGCTCGGCAGCCAACGCCACGAGTTCTTCACCTTCTGCTGAAGTCCGGCACAAAGGCTTTTCAACCAGAACATGTTTATCGACCAGCAGCGCATCACGAACAATGGTGTAGTGCGTACTCGTCGGAGACGAAACAACCACGGCGTGGGTATCGGCTTCGGCGAGCAAACGCCGGTGGTCATCAAACAGCATCAGGCCCGGATACGCCTTACCGACCCGCTCCAGATTGGGGCGACTGACGTCCGCAGCCGCCACAACCTTTGCTTCAGGAAAGGAAGCAAAGGTGCGGATGTGATTTGGTCCCCAGTGACCACACCCGATGACGGCAATGTTGAAGGTTGTTTGGCTCATGGCATGCCTACGCTAAGTTGTTCCCTCCCTCGTTGGGGAACAGCCCTGTTGTCAGAGAAGCATCGCCGGTTTCGGTAGAGCCGACGAAAACTTTGGCCGGCCGGTCTGTTTCACTTGCCGATTCCGTCAACTGATTTTGCTGCGCAAGGACGACAGAACAGTTGCCTGTGCCCAGGTGCGTCAACCGAAGGTTCGCCACAACAAGTCCGTCAACAATGCCTTCAGCAAAACTGCACGCCCACCGCTGTTCCTGCTTGTGCAGATGACGAACTTGTGGAGAGGAAAATGGATAACATAAACTTCAACCTGTCTAAAAGCGGCATTGTCGTCCGTACGAATACCCAGCGGAAACTGGCTTCCCGCCAGTCTGCGCGGGCGCGCTCCATTGAGAATCCGGCGGATGCAGGTGCTAAGGCTTCACTTCGTTCAACGACTTGAGGAGACTGCGATGGCCCTGACGATACACGATGTTGAAAAGATCGCCCAACTGGCCAACCTGCGCCCGGCACAGGGGGAATTAACCCGGCTAGCAGCGCAGATGCGCGCGATTGTCGAATACTTTGACCGTCTGAATGAGTTGGACACAACAGACGTCCCCCCAATGGCCCACTGTACGGCAGTGGGTGATACAGCGTTACGCCCTGATGTTCCCCACACTCCGCCCGGTGTAGAAGCTGCCTTAGCCAATGCCCCAGAAGCCGCATATGGGCATTTCAAAGTACCCCGCGTCATCTAAGAGCCTGCGTGTAAGAGCCTGCGTGCTGAAGTCAGGTCGTGGTCGGCCTGAGTCATTGCGACCTGAGTCGATCGTTTGAGTCTTAACGCTGTTCCAAACCGACAATGCAAGCTAAAACTTCAAACTGTCAACCCCAAAATGTGTCGTGCCTTCGCGGACAATAGACGCACCTAAACCGGCTCCCTCCTACGTGATGCAAAGCCATGAACGGACCCTGGTGTTGGCAACTTGGGACGATGGTACGGCAATGTCTGTCCCTGACCACTTGCTGGCTCATGCTGCTGGTGCCGGTGTGGGCGCAGGGCGATCGGATGGCTGTTGCGTCCGCCGGCGGGCCGGCAGATACAGCAAAGCCACATCCGCCGCTGGCACTTCTACCTGGCTCGCGGACGTTCACCGATGCCGATGGTCTGCCACAAAACTCAATTATGGTGATGACGACGGATGCCGACGGCTATCTGTGGGTCGGGACGCAGGATGGGGCGGCACAGTATGACGGTTATCGGTGGCGGCGGGTCAGCTTACCCGGCCAAGGGGACTCAAATTGGGTGCGGGCGCTGTTGGCGGCGAGCGACGGTCAACTGTGGTTTGGGTCGCACGCCGACGGTCTCTTTGTTTGGCATCAGGGGCGTTTCACGCGGCACTACCCTGCCGGCCAGCAGGGGTTTCCGCACAATACGGTCACAGCGTTGGCTGAACTACCGACATCGGACAATCGAACGACCATCTGGGCCGGAACCCTCGGTGGGGGATTGGCGTGCTTCGATGGCGAACGGTGGCAGACGTTCACAGCATCGAATGCCGGCCTGCCAAGCGACCGCATCCGTGCGCTCTTGGCTTCCGAACAGGACGGACATCCGTTGCTATGGGTGGCGACCGAGGAGGGCCTGGTTGAGTGGCAGGACAACCGGGTACGGCGCCTTCACTCGACGGCGACGGGGCTGCCCGCCAACGACATTCGGGCGCTGGTTGAAGTTCGAGCGCCGAATGACGCTCCGACGCTGTGGGTCGGCTTCGCCAACCACGGGGTGGCCACATATCGCGCCGGACGGTGGACGTTGGTTCGCACTAACTTCAACGGCACGCCGCAGGTCCGCAGTCTGCTGGCGACCTCCACCCCCCAGGGTACGTGGACACTATGGGTCGGAACAAACGGCGGTGGGCTGGCGGCTTATCACCAGGGCGAGTGGACACTTTACGATACCGATTCCAAAGTGATTCCTAACAGCGAGGTTTCATCGCTGTATGAAACACGCCACGGCAACGGGCCGCCGCTCCTGTGGGTAGGAACTAATGGCGGCGGGTTGGCGCGCCTACGGCTGGGTGGGTGGTCTCGCGTTCAGCTTCCGCCGAGTGTTATCTTCACTTTGGGCATCAAGGCGCTGCTGGAATACACCGAGCCTGATGGTTCACGGACATTCTGGATAGGGACACGTAATCACGGCGCTGCCTGCTTGCGAGGTGGACGGTGGGAAGTATTTGAGCCGCGGAACAGCTCCCTGCCCAGCCGCTTTGTGTCCTGTCTGTGCTACACAACCAAAGCCTCTGCCGGCCCGGCCGTTTGGTTCGGAACGGCAACTGGAGGCCTAGCCCGCTTGCAAAACGGCCGGTGGACGGTCTTCAACCGTGACAACAGCGACCTTCCCGACAATGGTGTGTGGAGCATGCTGGAAACGGAGGATACTGCCGGCCGTCCACAACTCTTGATCGGAACAGAAAAAGGCATTGCCGTCTGGCAGGACGGGCGGCTCCGACGTTTTGAAGACGGCGCACACCTGCCGAATCCGTATGTGACGGCGCTGTTGGCGACGGATGAACCGACCGGCAGTAAGCGGTTGTGGTTTGGAACGTTCGGTGGCGGGTTGGTAAGTTTATACCGCGGTCGGTGGATGGTGTACGACCGCGCCGGTGGCGCACTACCCAGTGATGTGGTGCGTTCCCTGCACCTTCTGGAACACGATGGGGAGCGCACGTTATGGGTCGGTACCTATGGCGGCGTTGCTGTCGGTAGCCTCGATAACGACGTGCCAACCTGGCAGGTACTCCATGACCGTACCGACCCGGCGCTACCGAATAATGTCGCTTACGAACTGCGTCATGACCGGCAAGGGCGGATATACGTGTTTACAAATCGGGGCGTTGCACGGCTGACGCGCAATCAAGCCGACGGCTGGCGCCGGCCGTTAGTAGAGACGTTTACCACTGAAGACGGCCTCCCCAGTAACGAGTGCAACGGCGGTTCAGCCCTGTGCGATGCCAACGGCCGCCTCTGGATCGGAACGGTTGCCGGATTAGCAGTGTTTGATCCAGAGCAGGAAATCACGGCGGCGGCGGCTGTTCCACCACGCCTGACGCGCGTGCTCATTCGCGGTCAGGAAAGTCACGTTGGCGGGGCGTTGGAGCTGACCTATGACCAAAATGAGATCACATTCGAGTACGAACTGCCCGGCTTCTTTCGATGCGACGAGACCCGCTACGCCACCCAGTTGCTCGGTTACGACCCCGAACCAACCCACTGGACAACCGACCGTCAGCGCACCTTTGCCAGTTTACCACCGGGAACCTACACCTTCCGTCTGCGTGCCCGCGACTACCTTGGACGGGTTCAGGAAGTCCTCATGTCGAGTTTTACCATCCATCCGCCCTGGTGGACGCGCTGGTGGGCCTTGACTTTGGACGCGCTGGTGTTTGTGGGACTCGGCTTGGGTCTCATGCAGTGGCGAGTCTATTGGCTCCACAAGCGCACGCTGGAACTGGAAGCCAAAGTGTTGGAGCGAACGGCAGCCCTAGCCTCCGCCAATCAAAAACTGACCGAACAAAACGAAAAACTCGCGGGTGTCATCCAGGATTTGGCGCGCAAAAATGAAGCGTTGGCCGAGGCACAGCGGCGTACCGACCTCGTGTTCAGCGCCTTGGCCGAGGCGCTGCCCGGCACGATCCTGGATGGTAAATACCACCTGAATGTGAAGATCGGGTCCGGTGGGTTTGGGGTCGTGTATGAAGCTACCCAGTTGGCGCTCAACCGCAAGGTCGCCGTCAAGGTGTTTCGGCCATCACCCGGCAATGACTCCCCGCAAGCACTGGAGCGTTTTCGCCGCGAGGGGGTCTCAGCCTGCCGTGTCAACCACCCTAACGCTGTCGCCGTGTTGGATTCGGGGGTCTCAGCAGAGGGGATCGCCTACCTTGTCATGGAGCTGCTGTGTGGTTATACCGTGGCAGACGAACTCAAGCAATACGGGAAGCTATCGCCGGCGCGGTGTGCAGAGATTCTCATTCCAGTCCTCGATGTGTTGGATGCGGCCCATGCCCAAGGCGTCATCCACCGGGATATCAAGCCGGATAATATTTTTCTGCACCAGGCAAAAGACGGCGAGGTTGTCAAGGTGGTGGATTTTGGGGTGGCAAAACTCCTCGAGGAAGAGGATGTTGCCCAGCGGATCACGATCAGCACGACTAATGTGTTGGTGGGCACAGCCGCTTACCTTGCCCCGGAACGGATCAATCATCTGGCTTACGATGGGAAGTCAGATATGTATGCCGTCGGAGTGATGCTGTACCAAATGTTGACTGGCAAGCTGCCCTTTACCAGCACCGGTGGGTTCGTAGGGATTGCGCTTCAGCACCTGATGCATCAACCGCACCCGATTCACGAAGTGTGCCCCGACATTCCCTACGAACTCAGCCAGTTGGTAGCACAAGCGCTCGAAAAAGACCCGGCGCAGCGCCCAACACCATGCACCATGGCCGTGGTGCTGAGCAAGTATCTGTCCCAGCCGTCTCTCCAGGAAGGTCGTGGTTTTCCAAAAGTCGCTCAGCGCAGCGCAGTGGATGATGACAAGCCAACCCTAACAATGAGACTGGGTGAATCCTGCCCACCATCCGGTGAATGACATCCGATGGGATCGATCACTTTGGGGCGCCGCTCCCATCAGACGGGGCGGATACTGACGGCAGCCTTGGTGACGTTGCTGACCGGTGTCTGTCTGGTTGGTCTCTGGGCAACCTACGCCCTGCGTCAGGCTTATGAACAGGAAGCTGAGGGACGCGCACAGGCCGAAGCCTGCCTGGCAGCACGACGCCTGGTTGCCAGCATCGGTTCGGCAACCGACATAACAACCTTATCCCTGTCGCCGCCGTTGCTGCCGCCAAACTTTAGCGTCGCCGTTGCGCTGTACGACCGAAGTGGGCGGCGGACGGCTACGGCGTACGATGGACCGGCCGCACAGACGTTGCCGTTACCGGAACGTTTAGTGCTCGAACCCGGTCGGGACGACGCCGAACAAGCCACCCGCCTGTCAGGTGGAGAATGGTTGGCTGTTGTCCCGGTTCACGCAGCCACTAACACGCCGGTGGGAATGCTGGGGGTTGTGGTGCGACACCGTACGTTCCGGCTTTCTGCGATGGTAATTCGACTGGCCTATGAACTTCCATTCTGGTTGGCGGTTGCAGCAGCTGCATTTTGGCTGGTGCGTTATGCGACGGCTCCATCGCGCACGCTGACAGGAACAGCAGATGGGCGAGCGCCCACCCCAACTGCCTCCGTTGAGGCAGTCATGGCCGGCTACCAAGCTGTTATTGACCGCTTACAGTCGGCCGGACGTGAACTGGAACGGCTTCGCAGCGCTGCCGAAACACGTGTCGTCGAACAAGCCCAGTTTAGCGACCGACTGGTGGCCAGTATTCCCGATGCACTCATTGTGACGGCTGCCGATGGTACGGTTGTGCTGGCCAACCTAGCCGCGCAGCAGCTGTTCGGCCGGTCGTCAGGAAGCGACTACCGAACCTTTTTCGCCGAGGCGCCGGAGCTTGCAGCCATGGTTGCCAACAGCTTGGCCGATGGCAGCGTCCGGCGCAAAGCCGAGCTGGAGGTGGTGTTGGCCGGGCACCGACGCACACTCGACGTCAGTGTGTCGCCGATTCCCGGCGCCGCGAGCGTCCTGTGTCTGGCCGCCAACATTACGGAATTGGCAGCGCTGCGGGCAACAATGCAGGCGAAGGAAACCTTGACCAGTGTGGGGGAATTGGCGGCCGGCATTGCCCATGAGTTCAAAAACTCGCTGGCAACGATTGACGGCTATGCGCGCTTGTTGGCGCAGGATGCAGCCCCGTCGCCGGCAGCGACGGCCCTGCGCGCCGAGGTGCGGCGACTGACGCAGGTGGTGACCGATTTTCTAACCTTTGCACGCCCGAAGCGCATCATCTTCGCCCCGGTCAACCTGGCAGAAACGGCATCCGAAGTTGCTGCCACGCTGGAGGATATCGTTGTTCAACGCGGGATCACACTTGATATTGCCCGGGATTTACCGACTGTGCCCGGTGACGCCGCCTTGCTCCGGCAAGTTCTGGAAAATTTACTTCGCAACGCCATCGAAGCCATACCGGACGATGCTCCAATTAAACGGGTGGTGCTGCGCGCCGAAACCGGCCCAACGGAAACAACACTGCTGGTTGAGGATTCGGGCAGCGGTCTTCCCCCGGAGGTTATCCAGAATCTGTTCGTCCCGTTTTTCACGACAAAACAGCAGGGCCATGGTTTAGGTCTCGCTATTGTTCGGAAAATCGTCGTCGGTCACAATGGACGCATTGCGGCCTCAAATTTGCCGCAGGGCGGCGCGCAGTTTCGTGTGGTGTTGCCTTTGCGAGTATTTGCTACAACGTGAGGAAAAAACAATGAGCATAGTGCTGAGTTTGCTGATGGTCGGCAACTTAGGCTGTTTTGCGGGTACAGCCACGATAGCGGCCAACGATGTCGCCGTTGCCACCTCTTCACCTACGTCCGCGCCCCAGCGCGGGAAAAAAAACTCGCGCCGGTCGCCGCGCAAAGCTGTCCCGTCGCCTGCGAAGCCGATGCCGCCCCTGGATGATCTCCCCTTGGGAGCGCAGGACCTTCTGCTGAACGGCCCATCGAGTAGCCCGGCAGGGGAGGACACATCCGGCGCGGCTCCGTCCGGCACATCGGATGGCAATGGAGAAGGCAGGGAAACGGAAGCTGTTTCCTCTGCGGAGGAAGCCTGGCAGCGTGCCGTGGAAGAAGCGCGCTATGAACTGCGCGAGGCAGAGGAAGAAAAACAGCGGCAGGACAACGCCGACAGCCCTCCGCCACCCGGACAGGATGCCGAATACCGTCTCTTCAAAGCGCAGGCAAACCTTCGCCGTCTGCTTGAAGAAGGACGGGCAAAAGGGTACCGCGAGCGTTCTGGTGCAAAGCAGCCGTAGTGTCGTTCCTGGGGGGAGGGTGCCCGCCCGGCAAGTACCCGGCAAGTTCACGCACGCCGGCGATGGATTCGGCCGTGACCGCGCCTGCGTGGAACAAACCGGGGAGACGGTCAGGTCGGCGCTAGGTGCTCGGCATTGGCCTGTGGTCCGCCCGAAACCCGCTGCGCCAGTTTGCGTTGGATCAGGGCGTGGAGGCGGTCAAAGTCAAGTGGCTTCGTCAGATAGTCTGACTCGCCGAGCACCAACCCTTCCTCGCGGACGTACTCGATGTTGGATTGCGCCGAAATGATGATGATCGGCACATCGCGCAACGCACGGTAGTGCTCTTTCTCGCCGATCAGTGTCATCACGGCCGGGCCGCTAATCTGCGGCATCATGATGTCAATAATGACCAGATCCGGCTTGGATCGCTTGAGGGCGCGCAGTCCGGCAAGGCCGTCCACCGCCGTTTCAACTTCGTATCCTTCAGCGGTAAGTTCATCCCGGAGCAGGTCGAGTACGTCTTGGTTGTCGTCAATAACCAGAATGCGTGGCCGTCGATCAGAGGCTAAACGTCCCATACACTTTCCGACGGGGACGGAAGATTCGCCGGTTGTACCGTATGCACCAAAGTAGTAAGGAACTTTCTACTATTTGGCCCACTTTGTCCACTGTCCGGTTTCGCCCACTGCCGGATGATGCTGCGCAACGCGCGGCGCGGGGCGGCCCACAACCTCAGGCATCTGAGGGGGTAGGGGAGGTAGTTGGTGGCACTAACAGTTGGCGAATGGCGTGGAGAACGGCTTCCGGGGCGGCCGGTTTGGCCAAATAGGCGTCGCAGCCGGCAGCTCGAAAACGAGCTTCGTCTTCCGTCATAGCATGGGCGGTCAGCGCCAGAACCGGGACGGAGGCCAGCCCCGGTTCGGCTTTGATACGTCGTGTCGCTTCAAGTCCGTCAACGGTTGGCAGCGATATGTCCATTACAATTACATCCGGCCGAAAGCTCACCGCTGCTTCCACGGCGCGCAAGCCGTCACCGACAGCGCAGACAACGTACCCTTCCGCTTCCAACTCAAACGTGAGAATCTCACGACTGTCGGCGTTGTCCTCAACCACTAGGACGCGCGTCATGACGACAGGGCTTCCACCGCATTCGCATCACCAATGCGGCGCCACAGAGGTTCCTGCTCGATTTTCTGCAGGTTGCTGAGAAGCCAGGCCCGGTCAAGCGGCTTAGGGTGGTACCCGATCACCATCGGAAACTCAAAAGCTGCCTGTGCCATGCGGCGGTCGGCTTGGCTGACGACGATGACTGGAATGCGGCTCAGCGTTGGGTCTTCGGCCAAGCGCTCCAAGTAGGTCAGCCCGCTGATGCCGGGAAGAATGAGGTCGAGGATCACAAGGCGCGGCTGTAAAACAGTCGTTAACTCCAGTCCTTCCGTCACATTATGGGCACTAATCACCGTGTAGTGGGTCAAATCCAGCATTGTTTTCAACTGCTGGACCAACTCCGGCTCGTCATCAATACACAGGATAATGCGGTTGTCCGGTGAAGGACGCGGCAACAACATCGGTTTTTCACTGGCTCCCATTGGCTCCTGCTCACGTAAGCGCAGGGGCAGCCGAACCCGAAAGACCGAGCCTTGCCCGACCTGACTTTCCACCTCGATAACGCCATCCAGCAACAGAACATTTTTCCGTGCAATCGCCAGTCCCAAGCCTGTCCCTCCGTACTTGCGCGTGGCCGAGCCGTCCACTTGGCGAAATTCCTCAAAGATGTGCGGCAAGTCCTTTTCGGCAATGCCAATCCCGGTATCCCGCACCTCAATCGTGAACGTCTCGTCACCTGGCGCAAACTGAAGTGCGACGGTGACGCTCCCCTGCTCGGTAAACTTGAGGGCGTTGGAGACAAGGTTGGTCACCGCTTGCCGCAGCCGGGCTGGATCGGTTGCCACAAGAGGCATTTGTGGAGGCGCTTCCAAGCTGAGCGTCAGTCCCTTAGCGCGCGCCAGTGCTTCCAGCGGCGCGATAGTCTCCGAGAGAAGGCGCACCGGATCAATTTCACTGATTTTGACCTCCATCTTGCCGGCGGCGATCTTTGAAAAGTCAAGAAAGGTGTTGATAAGTTCCAGCAGATTTGTCGAATTCTCGGCGATGCGTGTCAAGGCGCGCGTCTGTGCCTCCGTGAGGGCACCGTAGCGCCCGCGCTGGAGCAAGGATGTGTAGCCGATGATGGCATTGAGAGGCGTCCGTAGTTCATGGGACATGTTTGCCACAAACTCGGACTTGAGCCGATTGCTCTCCATCACCGCCAGATTGGCACGGCGCAGGTCTTCGTTGATTTTGCGCAACTGGCGCTGGTTTTCGTAAAGCTCAGAGTTGGCCAACAACAACTCCTGATTGGCGTTCATCAGGTCGAGGGAGCGTTCTTCGACTTTCTCCTCAAGGGTCTGCGCAAACGACTCCAACTCGGCAACGTAGTGCTGGAGCGTGGTGCGCATCTGCACAAAGGCCCGTGCCAAGGCACCGATTTCATCCTTGGCTTCAGTTTGAATCGGGTATGTGTAATCGCGTCGGGCCATAGCCTGCACCGCTTCCAGCAGGCGTCCCAGGGGTTGCGTAACAAAATACCGCAGAATGAGTGAGAAAAATGCAACGATGAACAACCCCGTCAGGGTGACTTCAAGAAACAGGAGCTTGAAGTGCTCAATGATGAGCAAGTTCATCTGGTCAGCGCGGCTACTGACTGCCACAATACCTGCGACCGGTCCTTCCGGGATGACACGAAACGGTGCATAGGCCGAAATCCACGTTCCCCGCTCGTCCGTGTACACATCCGTCGCCACCACTTCCCGACGCACAACGGCCTGCCGCGCTTCAGGACGTAACCGGTGGACCGGCAGTGGGTCGGTCAGCGTTTCAACGGGGATGAACCGCTCCTCCCGCCAGTAGAACAACGCGATTGGCTGATCGAGTTCATTGACCTGTTGGATGGCCTGAAAATGCCTGCTGAGCATCGCCAACTGCGCAAACTCGCCCGATGACGCTGACGGCAGCGCGGCGACATCCAGCAGCGTGGCCGTGGTGGCGGCAATGTGCTGCAAATGACGGGCTTGCTCGGTGATCTTATCGCGGCGCAGGTTGCGGTAAAACAGATAGTCCACCCCAAAGATGAGCGGCGCAGCACACACCAGGGTTGTCAGCAGAATTTTGTAGTGCAACCGCCCGCGAAAAAGGGACTCGTTGTGCTTCACCGCATCCGTTTCGCCCATAGCCTCTTCTGCTGCCCTTCAACTGAGCCGTGTAAGTCCGCCCAGGTAGGGCCGCAACGCCGGTGGGATGACAACCGATCCGTCGGCTTGTTGATGGTTTTCTAAAAGGGCCAGCCACGTTCGCCCAACGGCCAGTCCCGAACCGTTCAGCGTATGCACAAACTCCGGTTTCGCGCCTGGCTCGCGGCGAAAGCGGATGTCAGCCCGCCGTGCCTGGAACGCCTCAAAGTTGCTACAGGAGGAAATTTCCCGGTACGTGTGCTGACTGGGTAGCCAAACTTCCAAGTCATACGTCTTGGCAGCGGCAAAGCCCATGTCCCCGGTGGCCAACACGACCTTGCGGTAGGGCAGTTCCAGGCGTTGGAGGACGACTTCCGCATTGCCCGTGAGCCGCTCCAGTTCGGCATAGCTTTCCTCCGGTTTGACAAAGGCAACCAGTTCCACCTTGTCAAACTGGTGCTGTCGAATCAGGCCCCGGGTGTCGCGGCCGTAGCTCCCGGCCTCACTCCGAAAACAGGGCGTGTAGGCGACATAGCGAAGCGGCAGTTGCGTTGCCTCTAACAGCTCGCCGCGATGCAGGTTTGTAACCGGCACTTCCGCGGTCGGGATGAGGTACAACCCACGTTCATCGGTCAACTTGAACAAATCCTGCTCGAACTTCGGTAGTTGCCCTGTGCCGAACAGTGCGTCGCCGTTGACGATCAAAGGGGGCAGGACTTCCGTGTAACCGTGTTCGGTTAGGTGCAAGTCGAGCATGAAGTGAATGAGCGCACGTTCAAGCTGAGCGCCTAACCCTTTGAGGACGGCGAAGCGTGCACCGGCAATCTTGGCGGCACGGTCAAGATCGAGGATGCCGAGCATGGTACCCAGCGCAACGTGATCTTTCGGCTCAAAGTCAAAGCGGCGTGGCTCACCCCACCGCATGATTTCCTGGTTGGCCGAGGCATCCCCGACCGGAACGGAGCGGTGTGGCACGTTGGGGATAATGCGAAGCAGTTCCTGTAACTGCGCCTCAACGCTGTTTCGTTCGGCTTCAAGGGCTTCAATCGCAGCTTTGAGTGCGCGCATTTCAGACCGTTTCGCTTCGGCTTCCGCTTGTTGACCGGCTTTGAGCAGCGCCCCGATTTGGGGACTGATACGGTTGAGCGTCGCCTTACGCTGCTCAACCTCGCCGATCAACCGCCGGCGGGCAGCGTCCAGCTTGGTAAAGGCGTCCAGCGTCAGTTCTGACCGACGGTTGGCGAGCGACTGACAAACCAGATCGAAGTTTTGGCGGATGAAATCAAGTCCCAGCATGCTTCCCGGTATGCTTTGGGCCGTGCCGGCGGATCGGGGCCGGGCGGCACTGTTTGAAACCGCTCAAAAGACGACGGTTTCCTGATGTTCTCCAAACACGCGCCGCAGCCGGTCGGAAATTTCGCCGACGGTGGCGTAGTTCTCTACGGCGGTCAGAATGTACGGCATCAAGTTGTCCGTGCCACGGGCGGCAGACTCAAGTGCGTCCAGTGCGGCTGTGCACGCTGCCGCATCCCGGCGGGCGCGCAGGCGGCGCACCCGCTCAACCTGTGCGCGTTCGATTTCCGGGTCAATGTGTTGAATCGGAATTGGATGGTCTTCATCCACCTGAAAGCGGTTGACGCCGACGACAATGGCGGCGTTGTTCTCCACGGCACGCTGGTATTCGTATGCTGCCTGCTGTATCTCACGTTGGGGAAAGCCCTGCTCGATGGCTGCCAGCATGCCGCCCAGCGCGTCTATCTGATTGATGTACGCCGTAGCGCGGCGTTCGAGTTCGTCGGTCAGGAACTCGATAAAGTAGGCCCCCCCCAAGGGGTCGGCCACATCGGCGACACCAGATTCATAGGCCAGCACTTGCTGCGTGCGCAGGGCGATGCGCGCCGATTCTTCCGTCGGCAGCCCTAGGGCTTCGTCTTTACCGTTGGTGTGCAGAGACTGTGTACCCCCCAACACGGCAGCCAGTGCTTGGACTGTGGTGCGAATGACGTTGACTTCGGGTTGCTGTGCCGTGAGCGTGCTCCCTGCGGTCTGCGTGTGGAAGCGGAGCATCCACGCCCTGGGATTGGTCGCACGGAAGCGTTCCCGCATGAGTTTTGCCCACATGCGCCGGGCAGCGCGGAACTTGGCAATCTCTTCAAACAAGTTGTTGTGGGCGTTGAAAAAGAACGACAGGCGCGGGCCAAAGGTGTTGACATCAAGTCCGGCAGCGATGGCGGCTTCAACGTAGGCAATGGCATCGGCCAGCGTGAAGGCAATTTCCTGCGCTGCCGTCGCCCCGGCCTCCCGGATGTGATAACCGGAAATTGAAATGGTGTTCCAGTTGGGCACCTCTCGGGCGCAATAGGCAAACAGATCAGTGATGAGCCGCAGCGACGGACGCGGTGGGTAGATGTACGTACCGCGCGCAATGTATTCCTTGAGAATGTCGTTTTGTACCGTCCCGTTGAGCTTGTTCGGCGGCACACCCTGGCGTTTGCCGACGGCAATGTACAGCGCCAGCAGAATCGGGGCCGTGGCGTTGATGGTCATCGAGGTTGAGACCTGATCGAGCGGAATCCCATCAAACAACACCGCCATGTCTTCAATCGAGTCTATCGCAACGCCGACTTTCCCGACCTCCCCGAGGGCAAGCGGCGAATCTGAGTCCAGTCCGATCTGGGTCGGTAGATCAAAGGCGACACTCAGACCGGTGGTGCCCTGCGCGAGTAAATAGCGATAGCGTGCGTTGGATTCGGCCGCCGTGGCAAAGCCGGCGTATTGGCGCATCGTCCACAGTTTGGCCCGGTACATCGTGGCGTGAATGCCCCGTGTAAAGGGGTATTGACCCGGCTGTTCTACTTCCGTGACCGGCGCATCGGATGGCAGGTAAAACGGCTTCAACTCAATGCCTGACGAAGTACAACGCTTAGCTTCGACGTTAGGTGACATAACACCGCCCACGGGACAGAAAACTGAGACTTAACAAAGCAATCCAGGTGCGCATTGCGTATATGACGAGATGATAGTGTGTCGGGAAGGCATTTGCTACATTGTTGCTCCGCAAGGTGTCGTCTTCCCTCGATTCGGCCGTGGTTTTTGGCTCTGATTGTGTTGAGGCGTGTATGCCATCGCTTTTCGCCCGAACACCATTCGGTCTGCCGTACACACTACTGGTTTGGGTTCTTGGGACGCTGTTCTGGTTGATGGTCGTCACACTGGAACTCAGAGCGCCAAACACGGTCCACCCGCTTGTCCGCAATTTAGTGCAGTCTCAGGACGGACTCGCGGCCGGCGTGTTTTTACTCCTGTTTGTGCTGTGCGCCTTTTTGCGCCGCCGCTCGGAGTTTGACACCCATCCGCCGGCTGAGGACGGACTCATGGTGCTGTTTGTCCTAGTTTTTCCGAAGGAAATCACCGTGTTGCTGCTTGGAGTGGCCGGCGTACTGGAAGCGATCAGTCAGCAGACTGAACGGTTGCAGAAAAAGCTTCCGGTGGGCAGTTGGTCGCTTGTGTTTGGTGAAGTGTTGTTCCACGGTTCGGTAACCTCCTTCATCGGTCTGACCGGCAGCACGGTTGAGCAGGTGCTGCACGGAATCGAGTGGCACCTTCGCCCGCAATTTCACCTGCGCGAACTGGCGACCATACCGCTGGTGTACTTGTCGGTCTTTGTCATGCGCGTCAGCGTATCCTGGCTTACGCTCTGGATGCGGGGAGGAACGTTTCTGGCGTTGTGGCAGGAGGCGCGCGCCACGCAGTCGGTGATTACCTTTTTGGCCGAGTTTGCCACCGTTGTGCTGTCGATCATGATTGCCGTGGTGTATGCGCGACTTGACTTCCTGCCGGTGCTGGCTTTGGGAACGGTGTTGGTGGCGCTGGTCGCGCTGCTCAGTCAGCAGGCTGAAGCGCTGGCACGCCAGCAACGTACGATTGCCGAAATGAAAATGCTCGTCGGCGTCGGCCGTGCACTGAGTAATCCGGCGCAAACGCGCCGCGAGCTGCTCAGGGCTGTGTACCAGGAAGGACGCGACCTGTTCCGGGCAGATTCCCTGGCGGTGTACCTGTTTTCCGAAGACGGCGGCAGATCGCCAACGCTGGAGTGGCAGTCGGTTGCCCCTACCCAACCACAGCACGAGCGACGGGGCCAGGAACGGCAGTTGCACGAAAGTGGTCAGTGGAGTTCGACCGGAGAGTGTCCGACATTACACCCCGAAATGGATGCGCTGGGCTTGGCGGAATGGTGTGTCCAACACAAGCAGGCGCTGCGGCTCGGTGATTTGGAGCGTGAGGCGTCGTTGTATGGGTACCGGTGGCTGACCGAACGGCTGCCCTATCGTTCCTGGATGGGCGTGCCGTTAGAGGCGGAAAAGAACACCCTCGGCGTCATCAGTGTTGCCAGCCACCGGTTGCGGGCATTTTCCGAACAGGATGAAACCATGCTGCGGGCGCTTGGGCAGCAACTCGTCGGCGCATTGGAAAGCGCCCGGCTCTATGAATTGGCAACGGTGGACAGCCTGACCGGTCTCCTCAATGCCCGCACTATTCGCGCCAAGCTGACGGAGATTTTTGCAAAAACACTGGCGTCAAAGGGACAGATGGCCGTTCTGATGGTTGACATTGACTATTTCAAACGTGTCAATGACACCTACGGCCACGAGGTCGGCAATGAGGTGTTGCGGCACGTGGCGAAACTGGTGCGGAGTAAGTTACGTGACACCGACTTGCCCGGACGCTACGGTGGGGAAGAGTTCCTCATTGTTCTGCCGAATACGCCGGCCAAGGGAGCGATGGACGTTGCCGAACGCCTTCGCCGCCACATTGCAGCGCGTCCGGCAGCGACCGCCGCCGGTGACTTATCCATCACTGCCAGTTTTGGTGTGGCGTCCATCCCTAAGCTGCCTGCCGCTGCACCGGATCAACTCATCGAGGCGGCCGACAAAGCACTCTACGAATCCAAACGCAATGGGCGGAACTGCGTCACAGAGGCCACGCTACCGACCTAGCCCACCGGAGCTTGCCGGGGACTGAACCCCGGCCCCGACATCGGGATCCCCGGAGTGCGCTCAGGGGACCCCGCTTGGCGCGCCGGGTCGAGTATGGCGACATACGGTAGGTTGCGGTAGCGTTCGGCGTAATCTAATCCAAACCCCACAACAAACTCGTTGGGAATTGTGAACCCAATGTAGCTCACCTCCACTGCCCGCCGGCGACGTTCCGGTTTATCAAGCAGCGCTGCCACACGAACCGATGCTGCTTCACGGCGGTGAAACATGTCCAAAAGGTAAGCGAGAGTTAGTCCGGTATCCACAATGTCCTCAACAATGATGACATCTTGACCCTTTAGGCTGGCGTCAAGGTCTTTGAGTAACCGAACCTCGCCGGACGACTGAGTTGAGGCGCCGTAGCTGGATACGGCGATAAAATCCAGTGTGACCGGCAAATCAATGCTGCGAAGTAGGTCGGCACCAAACGGGACAGCACCTTTCAAAACAATGACCAACACCGGCGACCGTCCGGCGTAATCCTCGGTAATGCGCGCGCCGAGTTCTCGGATCCGCGCTTGAATGCGTTCCGCCTCAAACAGGACTGTAAGCTGCGGTTGGTCAAATTCAGACATGGCCGTGTTCTCCTTTGTCGGGCGTTTTGCCGACACAAACCGGTCGCTTGGCAAGCCGGCTGCAAAAATTTTTTGGGAAAGAGGTGTTTAGGTGACCATAGCAGGCTTATGTTGGTGGAGGAAAAGGCGATGCGCAGGGTGCTGTGGTGCTTGCTAACGGTTTGGTTGTGCCAGTGTGGGGGATCGCTTGCCGCCGGTGCTCGCCCGGCTGACACCCTATTTATCAACGGTGTCATTCACACCCTGGAGGAGCAACAACCGCCGGCAGAGGCCGTCGCCGTCTGGCGGGGGCGGATTATCTATGTCGGCTCGACGGCGGCCGCCCTGGCATACCGGGGGCCCCAGACGCGCATCGTGGACTTGGGTGGAGCCGTGATGTATCCCGGTTTTACTGACGCCCACTGCCATCTGTTCGGCATCGGTGAGCGTGAGCTGACGCTGAATCTGGAAGGGACAACCACCCGTGAAGCCTTTTTGGCTGCCGTTGCAGCACGGGTTGCGCAGATGCCGAAGGGAGCCTGGGTGGTTGGACGCGGTTGGATTGAACCCTTCTGGACGCCGCCGACTTTTCCCACGGCTGCTGAGCTGGATGCCGTTGCCCCGGAGCATCCGGTTTACCTGACGCGCGCCGACGGCCACGCAAGCGTGGTGAACTCGCGCGCGCTCAAGCTGGCCGGCATTGATGAAACAACTCCCGATCCACCAGGTGGCGCCATTCTCCGCGACCGTGTCACCGGGAAACCAACCGGCAGGCTCGTTGACCGCGCCCAAGTGTTGGTCGGGCGATTGTTACCACGACTATCACCCGAGGACTACGCACAGGCAGCAATCGCGGGCGCGCAGCGGGAACTGTCGCTTGGGTGGTGTACCGTTCACAATGCAGGCAGCTCGCGGCTTGAAACCGACATCTTGCGGCGGCTCTGCCGGGAAGGAACGATCAAGCTGCGCATTTACAATGCCGCGCTGCCAACCGTCCGGCAGAAGTCGAAGCTCTCTTCCGCAGCGGGCCGATCATTGGTGAAGCCGACGGGCGGTTTACCATGCGTACCATCAAAGCTTACATGGACGGCGCTTTAGGGTCGCGTGGGGCCGCATTGCTGGCACCTTATAACGATGCGGACACGACGGGCCTGTTCCTGATACCACCGGACGAACTGCGCGCGCTGTGCCGGCGCGCCCTGCGGGCGGGTATTCAAATGGAGACGCACGCCATCGGCGACCGTGCCAACCGGCAGGTGTTGGATATCTATGCGCAGGTCTTCCGGGAAATTTCGTCGGCACAGAGGCGAGTCCGTGACCCACGCTGGCGTACCGAGCACGCCCAGCTCCTGCATCCGGGAGACATTCCACGCTTCGCCAAGCTGCGGGTTGGGGGTGATCGCCTCCATGCAGCCGTCACACGCCATCAGCGATTTGCGTTTTGCACCGCGCCGACTGGGGCTGGAACGCCTGGCCGGCGCATATGCGTGGCGGTCGCTGCTGGACACAGGTGCCGTGCTCGTCGGCGGTTCAGATGCCCCGGTTGAACGGGGTGAGCCGCTCATTGAGTTTTACGCTGCCGTTGTCCGCCGGGACTTACAGGGCTTTGCAGGTGAAGGTTGGCATCTTGAACAGGCCCCGTGAGTCGGCTTGACGCACTCAAGATGTTCACCCGCTGGCCGGCCTACGCCGCCTTTGAAGAACGTGAAGCCGGTAGCATCGCCGTTGGCAAACGTGCTGACTTCACGGTCTTTTCGGCCGATGTACTGACGATCCCGGAAGCCGACATTCTCAACGTGCAGTGTGTGATGACCGTGGTCGGCGGCGAAGTAGTTTTTGCCGCTCAGGCACGGTAGAGGCTTCAGAACTGAACCTAGGCTTGAACACGCACTCCGTACCGGCGCCGGGCGGAGCGGAGCGGCTGTGCCTCGGGACGGACGGAGCGTTAGGCGTGCCGCTCGGAAGCCGTGGTCGTTCTCCCGTGCATACGGGAGATGGCCTGACGTGCGTGGGAGGAGGAGGGAACAGATCCAGGGAACGCCTCGCGTCGTTCCCTCGCGCGTGCCGTTGACGCCGGTCAGACTGTCCATCCCCGATGAGGCGGCGTGGCCGCTCCCCAGGGGAACTTCGTGCCGGGCGCAACCGGATCGCGGCTCGCCCGGAGCCGACGTTTCAGGTGAGGTCTTCAAGTGTACCTTTGTGGCCTGGTCAGGCGCTAAGCAGTGCGGCCGCCGGGGATTGACGGTTCTTTCCCGCCACGGAGCTTTGATGCTTCGCCGGTGTGTCTCCCCAAAGCCTGTACTCTGGGGGCCCCTACTCGCCAATATCAATTTCGGAACTTTTGCGCAGCTCGGCGCGGAAAGCCCTCAGTTGTGCCGGCGGAATTTGCCAGTTGGCGTCAAGCGGCACGCTTGCCGGTCGCTGCCAATCAGGGGCCTTCGGCAGCGACCGCCACCAGGCGGTGTAGCGTTCAATGACTGCCTCTCGGTCACGTGCGTCAGCCAAGTAGAAAAACCCAAAGTCTTCGCCTGAAACACTCCGCAGTGCGTCATAGGCAAAATAGCGCACGGCCGGGTATGTGTCACGCAGCGCCTCGATCAGAAATGGAATTGCCCACTTGCGGCGGCTTGCCCATCCATCGGCTCCGCCGGTGCCCAGCGCCCACGCCGCCGTGATGCGCGCCGATGGGTCACGGCTAAACAGCGCCCGGACCATTTCGGCCAAGTAGGCCTCTGGACGCGCTGCATTGGCTTGTGACAGGGCATACTTCGGCCCGTACCACGCCGTCATGTGGCGTGCTGCCCAGGCGGCACTCTCACCCGGATGACACATGTTGCACCCGTTGGGCATCTCGGTTGAAAGGCTTTTGTCCGGCTCTGGATTCAAAATGCGGTGCGTCCGCTTAGCGGTAAGCAACCCAAACGAAATGCGTGGCCGGTGGCATTCATAGCAGGCACTCCCGCTGCTGTCGGCCCGATGATGGGTATGCGCTTCCAGATTGGCAGCGATGGCAGGGTGGCACTGGGTGCAGGATTTGTTTCCCCGCATGTCGTCGTGCATCAGGGATTGCTGCCGACCTCGGTGCACATCATGGCAACTCATGCAGGTCATCTCGCCGTCCGTGTGGCACTTGCTCATCAGCAACCCCTGGTACTCGTAGGCCGTAAGACGCGGTGTCCCGTCTGGGTAAAAGCGCGGTGCGAAGCTGTAGTCGCCGACTTTCGCCGTGATGTCCAAAGGACGGTAATACTTCGACAAATCCTCGCCTGGTGTGTATGGGTCGCCCTTGGTCATAATCTCCCGAATCTTGTCGAGTTCAACCGGTAGCCGTTGACCGTGGCAGTGACCACACACCTGGGTATTGGTGCGCTTGTCAAGTTTGGCTTGATTGACAATCGTGGGGTCATCGGCGCGGGCCTGACGCCGCAGCCACGTCCACCCGAAGGTTTGATTTTTCTCAACGTGCAACTGTCCGGGACCGTGGCAGGCCTCGCAGCCGATGCCGAGTTCTTCGACCTTCGTTTTGGTGAACTGTCCGGTTTGCGGGTCCATGCCGGGATTGCCCTTGACGTTGTGACAGAAGATGCAGTTGTTGTTCCACACACTCGTATGGCGGCTGAAATCGGGCAAATCCGGGTGCAGAAAGAGTCCCTGGAGGTTGAACCAGTACTTTTTCTCGATGTTCCACGCGATGGGCAGCCGGTAAAACGTCGTGCCGACCTGCGTGACATACTGCTGAAAGCGGCGCGAGCCGATAGTGCGGACAATTTTGGCAACCCCCATACGGCCGCTCGGGTCAAGCGTTTCCATAAAAAACTCATCGCCGCGCCGAAACATCCGCGAGGTGACGCCCTGGTAAGTGTACGTGGCATTGTTAAAGTCGCCGACGACCGTCGCGGGCGTTGCCGGCTGCGTCATCTTGTGGTGGTGCGATTCCAGCCAGTGGTCGGCCTGTTCGGGGTGGCACGTGCGACAGCTCTCCGACCCAACGTAAGCAACGTGCGCCAAATCCGGCGCATAAGTCCGCATCGCCGCCACCTGTTGGCGCCAGATCAGCCAAAGCAGTACCGCCAGCACTGTGCCGCCTAAGATGACGCTCAGCTTCAGGAGAACGGACCTTGAGAACATAGGGGACTTGAGGTTATGGCTCTAGGCGGTAGGGTTGTTCAAGGTACTGTTGTGCTTGTTGCCTCGCCACAGCATCATCGCCTAAGTCAATGACCTTCTTATACTCGGCGACGGCGCGCGCGCGCTGCCCCAGTGCATCATAGGTATTGCCCTTCTTGAGCATTGCCCAGGCCTCGACCCAGCGCGGGCGAAGGTCGCCGTCGAGCGCTTCGTCAAAGGCATCACGGGCCTTTTCATAGTTTCGCTGGCTTAGGTATAGCAGTCCAAGATTGTACCATGCCCAACTGCTCCGGCGGTTGACCCGAATGGCCGCCTCGAACTGTTGCTGGGCTTCGGCAACCTCGCCGTCCTCGAGGTGCTGAATGCCACGTCGGACGACGACGGCAACGCGCAGTTCATCGGAAATCCGCAGAATCTTGACGTCGGGATCAATGATCAGGTCGCGTGGTTCGGAAGTCGCGCTGAGTGTGAAGCTCACTTCGCGTCCGTCGAATTGCAGTGTTGCACGTTCACTGCTGCCTTTGGCTTCGAGCGTCACATCCACTGGCAGGCGAAAGCCCTCCAGGTTTTGCGTCAGCGTGCCGCGCACCCGGTAGCCGCCGGCGGGAACACGCAGAATCTTGTAGTCGGGGAAAAATTCTGGAACGCCGGTAGAATCTACCCACAGGGCAAAGAACCACCGCATGTCCTGAGCAGCGATCTGCGTCGTCAGCGTTTCAAAATCGGCCAGGCTGATGTTGCGCCCGCAATACTGGTCGTAGCAGGTTGTCAGTAACCGAAAAAATGTTTCGTCGCCTAACAGTCCGCGCAGCATGCGGAACACAAAGGCGCCCTTATAGAACATAATCGCGCGGTAAGCTGCCGATTGGTCGTCGAGTTCTGCCGGCGCACGCCGCAGCGATGACTGCGACTCAAACGCCAGCGCCCGTTCTAGAAAATCCCGGACCAGTTCCCGGAACTCCCCTTCATTGCGCCGGGTTTCCTCAACCAGGAGGTAGGCGTAAGTTCCCAGTCCGTGCGATAACCAGGCATCGTCAAATGACTTGAGTAAAACGCCCTGTCCCCACCACTGGAAGGCAACTTCGCGACACAGCAGTTCGCGCGGGAGCGTTCGTGTCTGAAAGATGCGCCCGGCCAGCAGTGTCGTCCCCGCGCTCGTTGCAGCCTCGAGACTCTCATCGTCGATCTCGGCCATATCCAGCGCCTGACCAAAAGCATAGCGGCCGAAACGTTGCTCGTAGTGTGCAAGGGCCGCGGCGACAATCTCAGCATACGCGGCCGCGCGGTCTTCATTGCCAGGACGGACGTAAAAACGTACCTCTGTCTGCCCCTGCCGACGCGTTTGAAGTTGATAGCGACCGACGGCAATGTTGCCGAACAGCACCTGTTGTTGGGAGGCAAACGTCCACCGGGTACGCGGACCTGACCCACTCGGCAGGGCCACCGTGGACTGCGGCAGTGCGGCTTCCGCCGCCGGTGAAAGGGCTCTGCCGGCACCGGGCCTCTTCTCCAGTGGCCGCTGCGGCCGCGGTGGGGGTGGTTCAGGTCGGCGTTCCGGCTCCAGGGGCGGCACCCCAGTCCCAACTGCCGGTTGCTTGCCCTGAAAACCATAGCCGACCACGGTTAGGCCGGTGGGAACGGTAAGATTCAGGGTGAAGGTTGCCGCATCGGCAGCGTAACCGTGAAACGGGAACCAACGCCCGCCGTAGAGCAAATACGCACTGCCATCCGTTCCGACGTAGGCCAACCGTTTGTTGGACAACACGCCACCCTCCGCCGAAAGAAACTGACCGACATACTCCACGATGACCACGAAGGGACTCCCGGGAGTTGTCGCACGTGGCAACGCGATCCGCAAATCCAGGTCACGCAGACGGTCCTGGATAAACTGCAACGGCTGCCGGTCTGCATCGAGCACGCGCTTGACTTCCAGCGCGCCGTTGAACTCAAACACGACTGATTGCATCGGGCGGGCGGCATCCATCGTGACTCTGGCACGCGCTACAAATGTCTGGGTTGCAGGGATGATCTCGGCGTCAATCTGGTAGTCGAGGATATCGAGTGGCGTCTCTGCCGGGACAGCCGAGGCGGTCATCAAACATCCGATGGTCGCAAGGACACACACCAGAACACTGTGCGATGTCACTTCCCAAAGAGTGCGCGCCATTTTTCATCTACCTTACGTTGAATCTCGGCCGTCATGCGGTTTTCCCGCGGCCAGGGGCGCGTAAACCCTTCACTCGGCCACTTGCGGGTAGCATCAATCCCCATTTTCGAGCCATACGCCGGTAGCCGCGACGCGTGATCAAGGGCATCCACCGGACCTAGCGTGAACTGGATGTCACGTTCCGGGTCAATGTTGTTGAGAACGTACCAGGTCACATAACTCGGGTCGGTGACCGGCACATCGTCGTCCACAACGATGACCACCTTCGTGAACATCAGTTGCCCCGTGCCCCACAGCGCATGCATTACTTTGCGGGCGTGACCCGGATAAGCTTTCTTGATGGAAACGATTGCCAGGTTGTGAAACACCCCCTCGAAGGGCAGATGCATGTCTACGATTTCTGGGAACTGACGGCGCAGTACGGGTTTTGCAATCTCACCAACGGCTTCGCCCATCCAGCAGTCCTCCATTGGCGGCCGTCCAACAATGGTCGTCTGGTAGATTGGGCGCCGGCGATGTGTGACGCAGGTGACATGAAACACAGGATAGCTGTCGGCTTCCGTGTAAAACCCTGTGTGGTCGCCAAATGGCCCTTCGGTGCGCAACTCCTGGGGGTCAACGTAACCCTCCAGGACGATTTCCGCTGTTGCCGGAACTTCTAAATCATTTGTCAGGCACTTGACCATCGGCACAGGTTTGCCGCGCAAAAAACCGGCCAGCATCATTTCGTCCACATCGTCGGGAAGCGGGAAAATTGCCGCGAAGGTCAGGACCGGGTCGCCGCCGATGGCTACCGCAACGGGCATCCTCTCGCCGCGTTCGAGTGCTTCGCGCCAGTGAGATGCGCCGTGCTTGTGGATTTGCCAGTGGAGGCCGGTGGTACAGCTGTCATAGAGCTGCATTCGATACATCCCAACATTGCGCCGCTTGGTGGCTGGGTGCTGGGTAAAGACAAGCGGGAAGGTGATAAAACGTCCGCCGTCTTCTGGCCAGCACTGAAGAATTGGCAAACGGCGCAAATCAAACTCCCCTTCACGCAGCACAATGTCTTGGCAGGGACCGCGTTTGACACGCTTGGGGAAGACTGCACCGAGTTCGGCAAACTTGGGCAGGAGCTTCACTTTTTCCAACATCCCCTGCGGTGACTTGAAATCGAGGATGTCGTTTAACCGCCCGGCAATCTCGGCATAATCCCTCACGCCCAATGCCATGAGCATGCGGCGGCGACTGCCCAGTGCGTTGATGAGAACCGGAATGGACGATTCTTCGACGTTTTCAAACAACAACGCCGGACCCCCGTTTTTGGAGACGCGGTCGGTGATTTCAGTAATTTCGAGGATACAAGAGACCGGCGTTGTAATGCGTTTGAGTTCGCCGGCCTGTTCAAGGGCGTGAATGAACTCGCGTAAGTCTTCGTAGGGCATGGTTGCGGAACGTCACAGAGAAAACGGGCCTCTGCGAGAGGGCGCAGCGGGCAGGCCAGGCGCGCGTTATCACTGCCAAATCGGCAACGACAACATCATCTTCGGGAATAGAGTCTCCGGCAACAGTGACCAAAGAAAAATGGGCGAGCTGTGAACTCGCCCATTTGATGGCAATTGTTCGCTGAAAACTGGTGGAGGTAAGCGGGTTCGAACCGCTGACCTCTGCAATGCCATTGCAGCGCTCTCCCAGCTGAGCTATACCCCCATGTGTCGCAAACCAAAGTGGCTTACACTACGAAGCGTAAGCAAACTTTGGTCTGTCGTCAAGTCCCCCGTGAAATTGCTCCCCCCAAGAAGGGTACCGCAAGTAAAGATTAGGCAGCGACTGATTTTTCTGGTTCGATGATCTCGTTGCCGCGGCCAAAGATAAAACGTGTCGGATGGTCGCGCATGATCTTGTCTTGCAGGCGCATCAGACCGTAAAGCAGCGCCTCAGGACGTGGCGGGCAACCTGGTACGTACACATCCACCGGGATTATGCGGTCAACCCCCTGAAGCGTTGAATAGGTGTTGAACGGCCCCCCAACATTGGAGCAGGATCCCATCGAGATGACCCACTTGGGATCGGGCATTTGCTCGTAAACGCGCCGGACAACCGGAGCCATTTTGAGCGTGACCGTCCCGGCAACAATGATCAGATCGGACTGTCGCGGACTCGGACGGAAAACACCGGCGCCAAAACGGTCCAGGTCAAACCGCGAGGCACCGGTTGCCATCATCTCGATGGCGCAGCAGGCTAGGCCAAAAGTCATCGGCCAGAGCGCCGACTTGCGCGCCCAGTTGAAAATGTAGTCAACCGACGACAGAATCAAGCCCGGTGTTTCTTCGCGTACCACGGTTCAGCATCCTTTCCTAACTTTTTCTGCCGGTCTTCGCCGGTTATCGGGGGGCAAAACCGACCTATGCCCAGTCCAACGCGCCCTTGCGCCAGGCGTAGTAGTAACCGACGACCAAAATAGCGATGAAGATAAGCGCCTCAATTAAGCCAAAGAGGGCAAGCTGGTCAAAAACAACTGCCCACGGGAAGAGAAAGATCGTTTCCACGTCGAAGATAAGAAACAGCATGGCGATGATGTAGTAGCGTACCGAGATTCGGTCACGCGCATCGCCAACCGGATCTACCCCGCATTCATAGGGCATCATTTTTTCCTGCGTCATCACGGTCCGCCGGAAGAAACGCCCAACTGTCAGCGCCCCAACGGGAATGGCCAGAGAGATGGCGAACAGCAGGGCAATTGGGATGTAGCCCATGATCGGGCCACGTGCCGGAGTATCAGTTGCCGTTTGCTGCAGAAGGAAAAAGACGGTGGGAACCATAGCGGCAAGACCATGGGTGAAGAGTCGGAGAGTTTCTGTGACACAACACACGTTTACCGGTATTCGTCCGGCAACCTGACTCACCAATGCGCCAACCCTGGCGCACCTCTGGGTTCACCGGCGGTTGTGTTCTGCCTGACGGCGGATTGATAGGTGCAGATTGATAGGGAGGGTATCAAGTCGGCCCGGGCGACCTACTGTGGCTTCGTAAGCACACTGAGATTCATTTGAGTTCATTTGAGATTGACTGGGCTCCATCCAAGGCAAGGCTGCTTGTTGTGTCGGTTTGGTTGAACATCGCGTGTTTTGGGCAAGCACCGATTGACAGCAGGGTAACGATTCCCATACCCTAGCAGCTTACGTTTTTACGTAGGGGCCGTTAGCTCAGTCGGTAGAGCAACTGGCTTTTAACCAGTGGGTCGCAGGTTCGAGTCCTGCACGGCTCATTCATCCTCTGACAAACAACACACGCGGGCGGCAAAAGCTGCCCGCGTGTGTTGTTTGTCAGGTTTTTTTAGTGCCACGCACCTCATTCGCCGCAGTGGATCACGAGTCTAATCCCGGCCTATACCGTTGGCCCACGAGGACGGCCCCGATGCCGAGGGTAGGCCTAGAAGAAGAGAAGTTAATCCACACCGGCATAAGAGTGCAGTCCCGGTAATAGGAAGCTGACACCCAAGTACGTAAACAGGACAAAGATAAAGCCCAGAACAGCGAAGTATGCTGACGTGCGTCCCTTCCACCCGTGAACGATCCGCGTGTGGAGGTAACCGGCATACGCCAACCAGGTGACAAGGGCCCAGGTTTCCTTTGGATCCCAGCTCCAGTACGTCCCCCACGACTCATTTGCCCACACGGCACCCGTCACCAGCATCATCAGCAGCAGTGGAAAGGCAACCGAAACGGTTTTGTAGGTCAGGTCATCGAGGGTTTCCAGATCGGGAAGTTTTTCCAGCATCTGACGTCCACGCCAGGCAAACAGGACAACAAACGCCGTACAGGCAATGAGCGTTAGAATGGCGGACAATTCTACCGGGTTTGAGCTGAAGCTAATTTCCAATCCTCTGGCGTTTTGGCTAAGCCACCGGCTGCCTTCCGCCTGAAGCTGCTGCGGCGCGAGCAGGGCCGGATCAAGGTCAGAGCGTTTCGCCAGCCAGGCCCCAAAGGCTTGGTACTGAGCCGGGTTGATAGCGCTGGTGATGTCCATCGGTGATTTCATCCGGTAGAAGATCGCGCCGAAAATCAGCAGTTGCATCAGCAGCGCACCTCCCATAAGGCGGTTGCCCCACTGCTGCGCCAGTTGATCACGGCGGAAGAAAAACACCGTCAGGGCAATGGCCGCCGCTGCATAGACCAGCCAACCAAACTGCATCAGCGGGCCAACGCCGGGAAGCGTCGCCCGCAGCGAACCGCCGCCTGCCAGGTTCAAGCTGCTCCCCATCCATCGCACACCGAGTCCGTATGTGCCCGTCATCAGGACCTTGTAATCTCCGATGGTGGCGTACGTCACCAAACCAAAGAGCGCCACGCACAATGCCATGCTCTCCACACGAACGCCGTCCTTGAGCAGGTACAAGATCGCAATGCCGAAGCTCACCAAGCACACCCCGTAGCTGATGGCGGCAATGCTGACGTGAATCGGACGCCAGTAGCTGCGCAGAATCGGTTGCAGTGTTGTTACCTCGCTCCCTAGAAAGACAACAAGCGTTAGGGCCAGTGCCGCCAGCGGCATGGTTACCGCGCCGACAAAGCGGTATTTGTCGCGCGTGGTGATGATAAGACTGGACAGTACGGCGAACCCTGTAAACGCCAGCCCGATGTCGTAGAGGTTGTTCAGGGGATAGGTATGCGAAATCTTCTCCATCAACGGCAGCGTGTGCCAGATGGACTGCATCACCGGTTTGGTTTTTTCAAACTCAATGTACTCAATCCACCGCACACCCCAGGCAGCGAGGTTAAGGACGTAGCCGAAGGCCATCGTGCCAATGCCGATGCGCAAAAGCAGTGACTCACGTCCCAGCATCCACATCACGTACGCAGTCGTCGCACCCAGGTAAGCCAGTAGCGCCAATACCGTCAGGTTGGCCTCCTTGAGGACGGTCGGGGCAATCCCGGTCGCACGCACCACAACCAACACCGTTGCGGCGATGATCGGAACAATGAAAAGCAGAGTCCGCGACCAAGCCGAATGAGCTACAGGGGAAGAGGTAGGTACAGAGGGAACAGAAGATTGCAGTTTGAGCGCGTCGGTGGACATAGCGCATCCTTTCGGTCGGGGAAAGGTTGAAACGAACAGGTCGCAGGCGAAATGACGCCTGGGGTTTGCGCGCGGGAGCGTCGTTTCGACCTAAAGCGTATCAAACTATACTGAAGCACATCACTGGGCTACAACCTGGCGGCGGCGTCTTTGTGACGATTCTTTCCTGACAACTCTGATGCCAGGCTACAACTTCCACTTGTTGTCGGCGATGACAGCTACCGGACGCAACTTTGCATCTGCCTGCTGGGACGTGTTATAGGCTCGAACAGGTCATGTCAAACCGAGGCACACACGCGAGACAACCATGGCGGTGTTTATTACTGGTGGAGCAGGATTTATCGGCTCGGCTTTTATTCGGGCCTGGGCACAGTGGTATCCGGCGGAGACCGTTATCAACTTCGATAAGTTAACCTATGCCGGCAACCTCGATAACGTAGCTGCGGTTGCCCACCATCCGACGTACTGTTTTGTACGCGGCGACATTTGTGACGCCGAAGCACTGCGGGCGGCACTGCCCGATGGCTGCGATGCCGTTGTTCACTTTGCAGCCGAGTCGCATGTCGATCGGAGCATTCTTAGCGCGCGCGAGTTTATTATGACAAACGTTCTAGGAACCCAGGTGCTGCTGGATGTGGCACGTGAAAAAGGGGTTAAACGGTTTTTACACATCTCGACCGATGAAGTTGGCGGCAGTATTCCAGAAGGACAATTGTTTGCAGAAGACTCACCGCTTGCACCGAGCAGCCCCTATGCGGCGAGCAAGGCTGCCGCCGAACATCTTGTCCGCGCTGCCGTGCACACCTTCGGTCTCAACGCTGTCATTACCCGCACGAGTAACAACTACGGTCCCTACCAATTCCCGGAGAAGCTTATCCCCCTGGCGCTCACCAACGCCCTTGAAGACCGTCCGATTCCTGTGTACGGCGACGGTCGGCAGGTGCGCGACTGGATTCACGTGGATGACCACTGCACTGCCCTACGGATGGTGCTTGAGAAGGGACGGCCGGGTGCAACGTACCACATCGGCGGGCGGGCCCCGCTTGAAAACCGGACGGTATTGACAATGCTGCTTGAGTTATTGGGTAAGCCGATGTCACTCCTGACGGAAGTTACCGATCGCCCCGGTCATGACCGACGCTATGCGGTGGATTGCTCCAGAATTGAGCGTGAGCTGGGCTGGCGACCGCAGATTCCCTTTGCGGAAGGTTTGGCGCAGACGATCACCTGGTACCGCGAACACCGCGATTGGGTGGCGCGGGCGCGCAGCGGCGAGTACCGGCGTTACTACGCCCAGATGTACGGCGCATTGTGCCGATGTTGAATGTGACGGCGTTGCAGATTGCATCCGTGTGACAGGTCAACATTGTCAGCCTGGGTCTGCGAAGTCTGTGCTGACCCGGTGCGCGCTGAGCCGCCGCCGTTCAGGGCAGGCAAGGCGAGCGCGGACCAGGATTTATGGAGTCGAGCCGTCCTATGGGGTTTGGCTGCGCCGAAACTCCCCCTGCGGCTCGTTTTCAGTGTGGCGTCTGCTGT
>CALGZC010000018.1 GCA_937934745.1 uncultured Blastocatellia bacterium | reverse complement strand
AATATCCGTCAGGGTCGCGCCTTCGGCCTGATTGCCCCACTCCATCAGGTCGGCAATCGCGGCGTCGGTCGCTTCACGAATCGCTTGGATGAGTCTGTCGTTTGTCAGGCCCTATATTTGCCCCTCCAGAGAAATGCACCCCTTGGCAGATGTGGGCTTCCGGGGATGGCGGGCCGTGTCCTGCTGAGCAGATATGGCCCATACCCTGCAAGGTGATGTCAGATGGGTCCGACACTTGACCCGACCGGCGTTGCAGGCCACGGTGTTTTCGTGTCCTGGCGCACCACAACGCGGACAAACAACGCCGACACCATTTGTCGTCAGGCGTCAACTACCCCGGTGTGCTTTGGGGCGCACGCCGACGCCCGGTGCAGAACAGGGTACAAGCCGCCCGTCAATGAGTTGCGCGCCGCCTTCAAAGGGATCGTTCGCAATCAGTGCTGCGCCGTCCAAATCTACCCAATCGGCAAGTGGGGACAACTGCACCGCGGCCGATATGGCGCAGGACGTTTCCGTCATGCAGCCCAGCAAGGTTTTGAGTCCGAGCGCCCGGGCAACGGTCAACATCGCGTGTGCAGCGCGCAAGCCACCGCATTTTGCCAGTTTGATGTTGACGCCGTGGTAGACGCCGCGCGCAGCGACCACGTCCGCTACACTGCGGATGGCTTCGTCACCAATAATCGGTAGTGGACTACGCTCTGTTAGCCAGGCGTGGTCGTCCACACGGTTGGGGGAAAAGGGTTGCTCGACCAGCAGAACGTTTTGCTCGGCCAGCCAGCCGATCAGGTCCAGCGCCGCCGACCGATCATGCCAGCCCTGATTGGCATCTACCGAAAGTGGGCGGTCGGTCATGTCGCGGACGGCTGCGACCGCCGCACGGTCATGGCTGCCACCTAACTTGAGTTTGAGGATGTGGTACGCTGTGACCTGCGCTGCCTTGTGACGTAGTGCTTCCGGTGTCCCTATGCTCAGCGTGAACGATGTTGGCGGTATGCGCGCCACGTCCAAGCCCCAGAGCGCATAAAGGGGCTGCCCGATGACTTTGCCAAACAAGTCATGCAAGGCAATGTCCAACGCAGCCAGCGCAGGCGGAAGATCGCCGACCGCCGCGCTGGCAGCCGCTAAGAGGGCATCCAGATTCAACGGATCAAGGTCGTGCGGCCAGACAACACGCGCCAACGCCTGACACACGGCATCTTGCGTCCAACCGAGATACGGCGGCAGCGCAACTTCACCGTAGGCAACCAGCCCGGCTCGATGCAGCTCAACGAGAACGGCAGGCGTTTCGGTGCGGCTGCCGACAGCCAGCACAAAGGGTTCCCTCAGCTCCAGTGTGAACGGACAAATGGTCAAACGCATGAGATGAACGCACGAAGTGATGGACAGTACGGGCGCAATTCAGCTTGATTATCCGAAAACAAAGACGGAAAACGTTGACGTTTGACCTGGTTCATTGGATAACCTAACAAGCAATCACCTTGCCCTTTTCTTGGCAAAGATATGAAACGAATCGCGCTCGTGACCGGTGGAACGGCCGGTATCGGCAAAGAGACGGTGCGCGGGCTGGCGCGTGCCGGCCTGGCCGTGGTCTTCATCGGCCGCGATTCCCAGAAATGCGAACGTGTGGTTGAGGAGTTGCGCGCCGACACCGGCAACCGTGACCTTACGGCTATCACTGCCGATCTATCGCGTCTGGATGATATACGCCGGGCAGCGACCGAATTTCGGACTGCCCAGACGCGGTTGGATGTCCTGGTTAACAACGTCGGTGCGATTTTCGATGTGCGCCGCATAACGCCTGACGGTTTCGAGCAGACATTTGCGCTCAATCACCTGTCCTATTTTTTGCTTACCAATTTGCTTCTTGACCTCCTCATCGCTAGCGCACCGGCGCGCATTGTCAACGTCAGTTCCAGAGCACACCGTTTTGTGTCCGGCGTGGATTTTGATGATCTTCAGTTTGAGCGCAAGCCGTATGCAGCCATGACGGCCTATGGACAATCAAAGCTCATGAACATTTTGTTTAGCCATGAACTGGCACGGCGACTGGCCGGCACCGGCGTCGTTTCGAATAGCTTGCATCCCGGCGGCGTCGCCTCCAACTTTGCTGACAATACGACCGGTTGGTTTCGGCTCACGGCGCAGGTGCTCAAACGGGCGTTCGGTATTTCACCGGCACGCGGTGCGGAAACCTCGTTGTATCTAGCGACGGCCGCCGAGGTGGCCCAGGTCAGTGGGAAATACTTTGAGCGCTGCCATCCAGCGCCTACCAGTGCGGCTGCTGATGATAAGGTGGCGCAAAAACACCTCTGGCAAGTGAGCGAGGCAGCCGTCGGCCAGACGTTCCCCCCACCGGCAGGAGTGACATCGTGATTTTTGACACGTTGCCCGCTGCCTTAACAAAACCACTAAGGCCGTCACCGGTCACGACGCCGACGGTGACCGGACGTATCCTCGCCGTTATCCTAACCGTCTGGTGGTTACTGCCGTGTTTCGTCTTTTTTATGGCGGCTGCGCCGGGCGGCCTGAGCTTTGAGTTCAAGTTGGGATTCAGGGGCGGGGCCATGGCGCTGGTGTCGGCCGTTCTCCTGGCGGCAGCGCTCCGCTTGGCTTCCATGGGCGCGTCACTGCTTGACATCCGGCATCGCCGCCGCCGCCGCACGATTGAGATGCAGTGGACGCTGCCGAACTCCGAGCGCATTCGTCCGATTTCGATCATTTTGTGGGTGCGCGGTGGGCGTGAACGCGTGGTGGAAGCTGTTGGGCGCTTGCTGGCGTTGGATTACCCGCGCTTTGAGGTGATCGTCGTCAACGATGGCGTCACCGACGGTACGCACAATTGTTTGCAGGAAGCGTTCCTGCTGCACCCTGTTTCACGCATTATTCGGCGCAGTATTCCGATGCAGGCCGAACCAACCCTATACGCCTCGGCGAAACACCCGGAGCTAACGGTTGTTGCGAAGCCGGAAACGAGTCGGGAGGATTCGCTCAACTGTGGATTGAACCTATCGCGTTATCCGTTGATCTGCGCGCTTGATCTCCAGGTGACCTTGGACCCAGGGGCGTTGACCGAACTTGCCCGTGGTTTCATCGAGAATGTAACTCAGACCGTTGCTGTGAGTTGCCTGGCCGAGTTCCCGGATGACGCCTCAACGCCGAACGATGCAGAGGTTCGGCTCTCGGCCGACGGACAGCCCCCATCGTACACCGCAGCGCAATGGACCGCACCACCTGCGCCACCGTCGCATCCGTTCGATGATCTCCAGCGGATTGACCGGGCGGTACTTTTCCATGCGCAATGGTTACTGCGCGCCGGCCTGGGAAACCTGGCGCTGTTGCCGGGTGTTGTGTCGCTACTCAAAAAAACAGAGATTGTGGCGGCCGGTGGGTATCGTACCGGCTACGTGGCCGATACGCTGGACCTCTTGTTGACCTCCTATGCCATCCGCAAGCAGGACGAAATCCGGTACGTATCGTTCATTCCCGAAATTATTGCCCGCGTCCCGCCACTGAAGTCACTCGACAAAGCCATGGTCACGCGTGCGGCTGCCACGCAGGAAGCTTTTAGCGTCATTGTACGCCATTTGGGGCTTGCCTTTGGCGGACAGGGCGACTGGCGCGCCCGGCTGGCGTTGCCTGTGTTGATTGTGGTCTCCCTCTTTGCCCCGATCTGGGAACTGTTGACCGTGGTGGTAGTGGGCTTGACGGCGCTTGTGGGCGGACTGGCATTTGATGAACTCGTCTCACTGCTGGTGCTGTTGGTGGCGATTGGCCTTGCCGACGGTCTTGGCGCCCTGTTGTGCGACGAGGCTTCCAACCGCCGTCGGCGCTCAACGGAGGAAATCCTCCGGCTGGTATTTGCAGCGGTCAAGTATGCGCTGGACTTCCGGTGGATGATGGGCGCGGCGCAGATACGCGGCATGCTGGCGTACATTTCAGGACGCTGAATCCATGAAACGATATGCCCACCGTCGCTTTGACCCCCGGCACACTTCCTCGTCCGCAGTGAGGCGGCCACCCCCATGCGCATTACCGAAATTTTTTTCAGTATCCAAGGGGAATCCAGCTACGCCGGCCTGCCCTGTGCCTTTGTCCGTACGACGGGCTGCGATCTGCGTTGTCGGTGGTGTGACTCGGAATATACGTTCACCGGCGGCACGCACATGACCGTTGAGGCCATCATCGAGCGGATTCGGTCGTACCCAACGCGCCTAGTTGAACTGACCGGGGGAGAGCCGTTACTGCAAAAGGACATTTATGAACTGGCCGGACGCCTGCTCGATGAAGGGTACACCGTGTTGATTGAAACCGGTGGCCACCGGGATGTCTCGCGGCTTGACCCGCGCGTCATCAAGATTATGGACATCAAGTGTCCGGGCAGTGGTATGGTCGAGAAAAACCTCTGGTCGAATCTGGACTACGTCACGCGCCGCGACGAGGTGAAGTTTGTTCTCGCCGATCTGAGCGACTACTTCTGGGCGCGAGAAATTCTGCGCATTTATCGGTTGGAAGAGCGAACCAACGTCCTGTTCTCAACTGTGTTTGGCATCGAGCAGCGTCCGATTGTGGAACGCCTGCTGGCCGATGGCCTCCAGGTCCGCTTTCAGACACAGTTGCACAAGCTCATCTGGCCTCCTGGGATGCGTGGCGTTTGAAGAAAGCCTGCCGTGCGCAGAGTGGGTGTGGCTCTTCTCAGAAGCAGAGTAGTGGCGGCTTGTCGTCCGGCCGCCAACGGTGTAGCTTTTTCGATACGGACAGGCTGCGTTGAACGCCACGCGGCTGCATTTCGCCACGGGAGACTCCACACAGTATGCGTCCCTCCACTCTCAAGCATCTGGCGCTTGGCTGCGCAGTCATTGCGGCCGCCGGCGGGATTGGTCTTATGCGCCGCCTTTCGGTTCCACAGTCATGTGGCAGGTCGGTACATCAAGTGATGGTTGAGCCAGGTCAACCCTGCTTCTCCCTGACCCAAGAAACTGTTGCCGGACGGCCCGAAAGTTACGGCTTCATTGTCAAGTACAAACAGACGGCTAAACCGAAGACCATCGCTACCTTACTGGAGCAGATGAACGTCCGGCAAGCACACCGCTATGCCAACTTGCCGTTGTTCGTTTTTGGTATGTACCCGGAAAACACGCTCGAAGGGACGAATGCCTTCCTGGAGCGTCTGGGGAAGCATCCAGACGTGGAATACGTCGAGCCGAACTATGTGTACAAGGCCTTGGATACCCGCCCCGACGATCCGGGCTTTGCCGAACAGTGGGGTCATTTCAATGACGGGCAACCGATTAAAGGCGGACGGCCGGGCATTCCTGGAGTGGATGCCGCTGTGATGGCGGCCTGGGATGTGACTACAGGAAGTGGCGAGGTTGTTGTGGCCGTCATTGACACCGGCATTGACTATGCACACGAGGACCTGGCCGACAATATGTGGGTCAATGAACGCGAGATTCCTGACAACGGTTTAGATGACGACGGGAATGGGATTGTTGATGACTACTACGGCTACAACGCTGTCGGGAACAATGGGCGGCCGATGGACGACAATGGCCATGGCACGCACTGCGCAGGTGTCATCGGTGCCAAAGGGGACAACGGGACCGGGATCGCTGGCGTGAACTGGAACGTGCGTCTGATGGCGCTCAAGTTTCTGGACGCCAGCGGACGCGGTACGCTCAACGACGCCCTGGAGTGTATTGACTATGCGATTGCGATGAAGCGGCGTGGCGTCAATGTGCGCGTGCTATCCAATAGCTGGGGGGGCGGTGGTTATTCGCGGGCGCTCGAAGAGGCGATTCGCGCTGCGAATGCAAACGACATCCTTTTTGTCGCGGCTGCCGGCAACACGGGTACGGACAACGACCGTTTCCCGCACTACCCGGCGTCGTATGACGTGCCCAACATCGTGTCGGTCGCCGCGCTGTCGCCGGACGACAAACTGGCGCCATTTTCCTGCTACGGCAAAAAGACCGTTCACCTGGCTGCACCGGGTGTGGATGTGTACAGCACCGTGCCGGTCTCGATCTTTGGAGAAGGTTACAGACACTTTTCCGGCACTTCGATGGCGACACCCTACGTTGCCGGCGCGGCGGCGCTGTTGTTGGCGCAGGACCAGGCCTTGTCGGTCAAGCAGCTCAAGGGACGCCTCTTGCGTTCTGTCACTCCGGCGGCAACCCTGGCCGGGCGGGTGGAGACGGGCGGCCGCCTCAACATTGCCCGGGCGCTGGGTGTGCGCAGTGTGGAGCAGGTCGTCACGGCCGAATGAACTGATTATGAGTGTGGCAATTCGGTAGCATCACAACGCGTCTGACGCACAATGCGTCCGCTGCCTGCGACGGGCACGTCGGCTGTCCTGAGTGACGCCCTGTGGCAGCGGCAAGTACGGCTTCTCGATTGTGAACGCACAATGAATTTCCACCAGCGTACGATTGTCTATGTGACACGTCCGGCGCTGCGCGTGGCGCTCCATCCTTTTTTTCGGATGACCTATTTCGGTGTCGAGCACGTCCCAAAGTCCGGTCCGGTTTTGCTGGCCCCGAATCATCAGGCGTATGCCGACCCGTTCTGGATTGGCTTACCCATTCGGCGGCCGATTCATTTCATGACCTGGAGCCGGGTTTTTCAGATTGCCTACCTCCGCCCATTTCTGCGTTATTTCCAGTGTTTTCCGGTTGATCACGACAAGCCGTTTGACAAAAGTGCGCTCAAGATCACACAGGAACTGCTACACACCGGCCAGGCGGTAATGATCTTTCCCGAAGGCGGACGGACGCCCCACGGTAATTTGCAGGAGTTTAAGGTTGGAGCCTTTCGGATAGCAGTTAAAATGCAGGTTCCCATTGTTCCAATCACCCTCAATGGGGGCTTTGAAGCGTGGAGTCTGCACCGTAAGCTACCGCGCCCGGCAAAGATCACGGTTCACTTTCACCCTCCGATGTTCTTTACTGCGCACGGTCGTGAGCTGAAGGAGGTCGCGGCTGAAGCCGCCCGCGCCGTCCGCGAAGTTATCGCCAGCAAGCTGGAGCGCCCGAGGTCATGACATCGTCGCCGTCCGATCTTAAAACGACCTTGAGTGATGAGGCATTGATTGCTGCCGCTCAAGCTGCGCGGCGGCATGCCCATGCCCCATACTCGGGGTTTGCCGTCGGCGCAGTGGTACAGACCCGTTCAGGACGGTTTTATACCGGTTGCAACATTGAGAATGCCTCGCTCGGGTTAACGATGTGCGCCGAGCGCGTGGCCCTCTTCAAGGCGCTCTCCGAAGGCGAGCGGGACTTCCGCGCCGTTGTTGTGGCCACCGGGTCTACCGTTCCGACACCGCCCTGTGGAGCCTGTCGGCAGGTATTGTGGGAGTTCTGCCAGGATATTCGCGTTATCGGCGTGGCAGCCCGAGGAGCGACGGCCGAATGGTCGTTGGGAACGCTGCTGCCGGTGGCATTCGATAGTCATCACTTCTCTTCCGAACCCACCGCAGTACTGAACCGGTTATCGTCCGGCAAGGTGACGGCCCGCCGCAAACGCTGCCAGTAGCGTATCTGTCCGATATCTGATAGTTGTCAGGCCTTGCTACAGATGCGGCGCTAATCAGGTCCGCAGGTTCCCAATCGCCCCTGATGTTGCCTTTCTCAACAAGCGGACAAGCCCGATATTTGTCACCGTTGAGATGTTTTGCCACCGTTGGCCGGTGCCCCAGAACCCTCTCCTGGAAGGAGTATGCATAATCCTTCTCTTCTTATCCTTGGTAGCGCAACGCCATCCTCGGCAATAGGCAGAGAGATGCTAAAACTCGTGCCGACATCAAGCTGACTTGCGACCCCAATGTTACCGCCGTGAGCGGCCACAATGCGTTTGACAATCGGCAGACCCACCCACACCCATCCGGTGATGCCGGGACTGCCGATAAACATCAAGAACCTGCGGCGCATCCTCTGGGCAGCAGGATTCCGATACCGATGTCTGATACACTGAATTTCAATAGAATCGCGGCCGATATTGCCTCCTGTCCTGTTGGTGATGTCTGCACTAACGGTGACAGAGCCGCCTCAATGGGTAAACTTGACCGCATTGACGGTCAACAGAATTGTGGATGACGCACACCAGCTTGGTGCGATTCGGTGAAGATACGCGGCAACAGAAACGATGTTGGCGGCTGATACGTGAGAACAACGCCTTTCCGTTTGGCTTCAACGTAGATGGTATCAAGAACCTCGATCAGAACCGCAGGGGCATCCACCGGTGCGCACTTGCTCCAGGCTGTTGCGCCCGCCGGGGCTGAACCGGCGGGGTGATTGCCGACTTGGCAGCGGGGGACCGGACGACAACAAGCAGAACCCGACATGCCTGCCGGACGCGAGCGACAGGTTGGGCAACGGGTCATCACCGGCAGGGAGAGGCTGC
>CALGZC010000017.1 GCA_937934745.1 uncultured Blastocatellia bacterium | reverse complement strand
TGTGCCGACGTCGAGACGCAACTGACCGAGATGGACAGCGAAGACGATGTGAGCCGCTGATGCCCGGCACCTCCACCGGCGCGTGGCATAGCCGCCGAACGTCGCCGTCTCCAACCCCGTCAACAGCCTGAAAGGCGTGTCTGGTCGCTTGCTGCGCAAGGAGTGGTCCGACATCCAGAAGCGTGACCGGAAGGGGGCGCTGTGGTCGCCGTCCGACTTGGCTGCAAGCTCCGACGGCGCGCCGCTTGCCATCGTGCGCCAGTACATCAAGCAACAGCAGACGCCACACTGAAAACGAGCCGCAGGGGGAGTTTCGGCGCAGCCAAACCGACAGCCAAGGACGGCTCTACGCCGTCCGCGCTCGCCTTCCCCGCCCTGAACGGCGGCCCAGCGCGCACCGGGTCACCTGGACTCAAACGGCATACGTGATGAAGAGCTGGGGACGTTAGTGTGGCAGGCAATGATTTGGAGCGCGGCCGTCCACTGCCAGCCGACACTGCGGTTTGGGTGCTTTCCAGGCAGCGAAGCGTTCCGGTCTACCCTGGTTCCGCACACGACGGGTTCCACACCAGAAGTCCCGGCTGAAAGTCTCCGCGCACGGACACCCGACGACAACGTGGGTGTTTAGAACACGAATTTGGGAAAACCGCAAACATTTCACAGAGATTTCCCGCCGCCGGTACGCACCCGTGGCAAGTCGGTCGCCCGTTCAAAAAGGTTGTCTTGAACCCCTGCACGTACCACGGACGCACCTTTGTAGAGGTATGGATTATGCTAGGCGAACGCCTCACCGGCAGGTGACATCCCGGTGTTGGCCGCCGCGTGTGTTGAGGAAAATCCCAATCGTGTCTCCAGAGACAACGCCAACCTGAGCCAACGTCTGATGGGGACGCAGTTGCACGTTGCGAAAGACAAGCGTTGTGCCGGGCACATTCGGAATGAGTCCTGCCTCAACGAGGTTTCGCACGATAGCCTCTGCCGTCATGTCATCAGAAACGGTGACTTCGACTTCCTTTCCATTGTTTTCGTTGCGAAAGGTTACGTCAACATCCGCCATAGCAACGACCTCGACTTGGGATCCTAACGTCTTGGCTCAGAAGGTGTAATGGTGACAACGACGACAGTAGCCGGTTTGCCCCTCAAAACAGTCCTCTTGATGGCACACCTCACACCGGGCCGGTCGTTCGGCGCGCCGCACCTGAAAGGTTTGTGTCGGATGGTTGAGCTGGGGAACGCCGTAAGTGCGCTGATGTACGTCGGCATACGAACGATGTGGCAGGAACAGTGAGCCTTGGCTGTGGCGACCATCTTCCAGCGCTTGCCGTCCGTCATAGTACAACTCATAGACTTCGAGACCGCAGGACACGACGAAAATTAGCATGAAGAGTAACGTGCCAAGGACGGCGATACCTTCCATACAATCACGTCCTTTCAGATGATGGCCGGCTCTGTAGGGAGTGCCGGGTTAGCTCACCTCAGCCAACCCTTCCACCCTAATCGCTAGCCTGTCCCGAGATTCACACAGCTGACCGAGCGCAACGCCCCCAGTCACCCAGTGTGGTCGCCAAATCTCCTGTCAGCTCACACGACCAGTGACGCCCATGCCGATCTTCCACGGTCAAAATATGCAGGGGGGGGATACCAAGTTGGCGCAACGTACGCTCCGCCACATCATTCGTTAGCGGCTGATTGCCGAAACGATACGATGAAAAGGAGGTAACAACTTCAATATAGCCTTCTTTGGCAGGTGTGTGAAATGTTCCGCTTGCAGCAGTTCCCCCAGTAGTTTGGCAGGTCGGACATATCAACTCGTCGTCATAGAGCCGATGTGCCGGTCGCTCCAGCAGCAGTGGACGCCCGCACCAACGGCAAGCGATGCGCCGAATGTACCGTCGATCAAGGTGTACCTGGATACCGCTGCCGAACCTGGTTGCAAGCACATCCAAGACGTGTCCAAGCGGGGCATCAACACCAAGCGGCAACTCAAGGACCGTCCCAAGGCGCCCGTGGGCTAAACAATGCGGATCATACGGCAACTGAATGGCGTGGAAGCTGTTCGTCCAGCCGTTGTACACGTAGCGCACACCGAAGGCGACCGGCGCATGGTGGAGCACCTTCAGCGCTTCCTGAACCTGAAGCGCCGACGTCAAGGCCGATGTCACCTGGATCGTGGGCAGACGTTCCTCGGCAAGGTAGCGCCGCCGGACCTGTTCGCAGGAATCATAGCGTGACTGCGCATCAGCGATTTGGTCAGGCGTCGCAGCACAGGCAAAACAAGGGCCGTCCTCCGGCGCAAAGGCCGTCACGCTCCCAGTAAGTTCGTACATCCCCGCGTTGATCCATGGAATACCGACAGCACGGGCAGCACGGTTGATGGCAAGGCGTGCTTCATCGTTATCCACGCAGCCCAGGACAAGATCAACCCGACGAAACACGCCCAGCCCGACATCCCATACAAGGTCGGCGTCTATGGCGCGCACGCCACCGGTCGCCTCACGGCATAGGGCTTGGACCCGTTCGGCAGCCACCGCTGCCTTGCGCCGACCGACGTCGGTCAGATGAAACAGGACTGTTCGGCTCAGATTAGAAGAGCTAATGTCGTCATTATCAACGATGAGCAGCCATCGGGCACCAAGCAGGGCCAGGTTTTTGAGGGTTTCATTGCCGAGCGCTCCAGCACCGACCACCAAGATACGCGCTGAACGGAGCACGTCCTGTCGCCACCAACCCAATCGCTCCTGTCGATCGAACAGTGATTCCGCAAACGAAGCCCCCACGTCATCCCCACTTTATCGCCAAAGCAGTACAAGGCTAGAACAATACAGAACCAGACAACAAAAAAACTTGACCGTAGCCAGTTCGCTACGGTCAACCATCACGTTGCACAGAGAAGCTTGTTGTCACTCCTTAACTGCCACCCGAAAGTTCGGCTGCCGCCTGACGATTGAGTTCTTGGAACTTTTCAACAGCTTCCTGGGCGGAATTTTCAAGCTTGCGCGCCAACTGCGGGTCGGCTGTGACCTTCAACTGCTCTTTGAGCAACAGTGATTTGTAGCTGTATGCATTTGCGTACTTTGGATCGGCAGCGATTGCCTCCTCAATATACTTCAGCCCGGTCTGGACAGCCTGAAGAAGTGCATCAATATCTTCCTTCTTCCACTTGTCAGGCTTGGCAACTTCTGGCAGCTTACCAGGTACTTGTGTTTCGTACTTCTTAGAAATTTTGGTGGCTTCGTTCCAGTAGGTGACGCCAATGGAGTACAGGCATTCAGCCTTTGTCGTTGGTTTTTGGTTAGGTAATTCGGCGCGCTTTTGAAGCCATTCCTTGTAACTTTTCTGGTCGTCCAGAGTTTTGTAGAGATCGGCAATAAAAGCGTATGTCTGATCTCGATCTCGCTCCTTGAGCCGCGATTCATTTTCCGGTTTAAGCAGCTCTTTGTAAGCCTCAATCGCCATCTTTGCCGTTTTGATCTGCTCTTCCCCGTCTTCACTGGCTACACGCGACCGAATGGCCGTGGCGTAAAAGAGCTTAGCCTGGACGAAGTCGGGATCTCTTTCCATAGCCTCTTTGAAGAGCTTTTCTGCTTTCTCATAGCGGCCTTTGTTGTATTCACGTGCGCCCTGATTGAGTAAGTCTTTGGCGATGAGCTTGCTACATCCAGCAATGCCCACAGCAAGCGTCAGGGCACCACACATCGGCACGGTTTTGCGCAAGATGGCGGCTGACCACTGGAAGAAACGGCGCGGCATTGGTGTCGTCATACAAAGTCACTTAGTCGAGATTATCAATTTGCAACCCAATCGGAGACGCGCCGGCACCTTTAGCAATGTCTATCAGTTTGAGCACGCGTTCATACTGCACATCGCGAGGTGCTTTGACAAAGGCAGCGCGCAGATCGGACGGTCGCTTATCTAAGAATTCTTTCAGCTCACGTTTGAGTTGATCTTCAGTCTTCTCCTGAGTGTTCCACCGGATGACGCCTTGACGATCAATTGTCAGTACCGGGAAGATCGTGTCACTCTGCGTTTGCTGTTGTTCTTTTGGTTTTTCCGGGATCTTGCTTTCAAAGCGATGGGGGTCCTTGTGCTTGATGACCATGAAAATAATGATCATCACCAGCAAGACATCGATCAACGGCGTGATGTTAACATCGGGGCGTGGACCGCTTGTGTCGCTGCCGCTCGGGCCGCCGCCAGTTGCCATGGCCATAATGCAATTCCTCCGTGGACCAGAGTCGCCGTCTTGTCCTTGCACAGACGATGCAGAGGGAGAAAGGAGACGCTACTGCTTCTTCTTACGCTTCTCCGTCACCAAGCCAATGCGATCAATGCCGGCGTTGCGAATAGCGTCTACCGTCATGACCACCTCGCCGTACGGGATGGTTTTCTCAGCCCGGATGTAAACCACTTGGTCTTCCTTCTTGGCTTTTTCGCGCATCAGACGCTTGATGCGCTCGACCAATTCCGTACGTGCTACGAGATCACGTCCGACAAAATACTGACCGGGACCGGGAATAGAAACGACAACCGAGGTATCTTTTGTAATGTTTGGATCCTCATCTGGGTTGTCGTTTTCAGGTAAGTTAACATTGACGCCCTGCGATAGCAGGGGGGTCACAACAATGAAAATGATCAACAGCACCAGCATGACGTCAACCATCGGCGTCACGTTGATGTCGCTATTGTAGCTGCTGCCACCACCGCCAGTAGACATCCCCATTGTTAGCGCGCTCCCCGCCGCTTAAGGAAATAGTCAATCAGTTCTGACGATGAATTTTCCATTTCAACATTGTAGGCCTCAACTTTGCTTGTGAAGTAGTTGAACATCCACACAGCAGGCACGGCCACCAGCAACCCAAACGCCGTTTCGATCAGCGCCTCAGAAATACCACCTGCGACAGCGCCGATGCCGGCTCCTTCGGCTTCCTTCATTCCCTGGAAGGCATTGATAATGCCGATCACGGTACCGAACAATCCCACAAACGGAGCCGTCGAACCGATAGTTGCCAAACCAGAGAGACCTTTCTTGAACTCAGCCATCTTGACAGCGACCGCTCGTTGTAAGGCACGCTTGGACGCTTCAATGACATCACCTGACAGTTTGGGATCGTTTTGGTGCGCCCGAAATTCTTGCAGCCCAGCATTGACAACAACGGCCAGGTGGCTTTTCCGATGCTGGTCGGCAATGTTGATCGCCTCTTCAATGCGGTCATTTTTGAGTGCTTGTGCGACCTTTGGGGCAAACTCACGGGATTGAGTTTTAGCCTGGGTATAGGTCAGAAACCGCTCAACCATGATCGCAATTGAATACACAGACATCAGAAACAAGATGATCGCAACTGCTAAAGCAGTCGGACCCATCTTGCGGATCATGCCGAGTAAGGTGAAATCTTCGGTTTCAACCTTGCCACCTTCCTGGGCGAACATAACCAGCGCCTGCATGGTCAGCAAGCCAAACTTTGTGAAAAGCAACGTCATGAGATGTCGTCCTCCGAGTGAGAGAGAAACTTTCTGAAGATACCGCCGATGCAAAACAGCATCTTGCGTGAGACAGGCCCACTGCCTGGACAAAAGCATACAAGCGAATGCATACCAAAGGGGTGCTCAAGTTGCGACCAACAGAGTTCACTTAGGACGGACCACGAAAACCGGTTGAGAGTGGCAACAGCGGACGGACAACCGAACTCAGTTGAGTACAAAACTCAGTTGAGTACAAACCTAAACGTGATGGCGCCTGCCACTTTGACCGGCTGCCCATTGAGAATGGTCGGCTTGAATGTCCAGCGGCGGGCTGCGCTGACCGCTGCCTGCTGGAGGAGCGCCGGACCACTCACAGCACGGGCGCTGACGACCTCTCCTTGCTCATTGATCACAATCTCCACCACAACATCTCCCTGGATTCGCGCCGATTTAGCCACTGCCGGGTAGTCCGGCTGAACACGGTTGATGGCGCTACCTCGCAAAACCCCTTCACTGCGGCGCACCGGTCCAGACTGGACCTGTGTATCCTTCGGTGGATCTGGTGGTGGCGGTGGCGCTGCATCACCGGTGCTTCCCGGCACGCCACCCGGAACACCGCCTGGAACACCACCCGGAACACCACCCGGAACACCACCGACCATCCCGGCAGCGCCACTACTTCCCGCGTCTCCAACACGGGAACGAAGCTGGGCCTGCTTTGGAATTTCCTTGATCTCCTTCGGGACTTCCTTCGGTGCTGTAAATGTGTCGTCAATGACCGGAGCTTTGGTCTGCGGAGCCGAAGTCGCTGCTGCCGGTGGCGGCGGTGGCGGCGGCGGCGGCGGCGGTGGTGGCGCCAGCAGGGTAACGTCATTTGCTGCCTGACTCAGCTCAGTAGCCGCCGTCCACACTTGCCAAATAACCAATGCGGTAAAGCCGATTACCCAAATAACGAAAGTTCCCGCCATGAAGGCCGAGCGCCGCTTTGTGTCCTCAATGTGTGAAGTGGACTCAACCATCGTGTCAAACATACGTTTACCTCACCTTCCACAGGCAACCGGGAAACGAACCCGACCCATACCCATAGTTGAGGCGGGTTCATCCCGAATAACGGAGTCGGCCATAAAGCATGATAAGGCTTGGATTACTCTAAATCGCGCGTGTAGGATAGCCGTGTCACCTTGCCTTGGTGTCGGCACCGAGTCGTATAACTTTGGACCGCTCAACCGACAGCCGAATCAGCCACCAGTGGCATGGTTACATTGTTTAGGCATATTTTGAGTGCGCTGAACTTACTTCCGAACAAAAGCTTAAGTCAAGGCTTTTCCATCTTTGAGCCGGCACACGGCGTTATGTGCTTGTTCAGCCGAAACCACCCTGAAGTGGTTGCCGGGGCAACCGCCTACGCCACCCTCTTTCTCCACACGTGTTTGACACGCTACTGAACGGATTGGTTCCCGCCGACGCCGTCCGCCGTGCTCGCCGTCGAGGACAGTAAGCGTAGAGGTAGCGACGCGACTCGCGGCCCCTACGATGCCTGTCAAGGTCAGGTGCAAGCGGGCACAACGTCCCACTCGACCCCAGGAGGGTTCGGAACAAGACGGGAAAGCAAAGCCATCCAGACGCTTGGCTTGTCTTGCCACTCTTAACACTGGGCCGCTGCCGCACACTTTGCGGGCGCGCCCTTCACCGTGTTGATTCAGGCCACATGGCGGGCATCCGGTGCCATGGCAGTTGAGCGCGGATTACCCAAGCAAAGCCGCCTGGCGGGCGGCGAGCTGCGCCTCGATGCCGCTGCAAACCAGTTCGCAGAGGGCGAAGATCGTCTCGTCCGCGATACGGTAGCGCGCGCTCGTCCCCTCCCGCCGCCGAGCGACCATGCCGGCGTCGAGCAACACGAGCAGGTGCTTCGAGACATTGGCCTGTCCGTAGCCGGTCTCCGTCACCAGCTCGCCGACGCTCATCTCGCCGCGCTCGCGCAAGAGGTTGAGCAACTTCAAGCGCGTCGGCTCGGACAACACCCGAAACCGAGCGGCGATCATTTCTAGAGCCTCGTCGCTCAGGCGATGCGCTGGCAAGGGCATAAGACAGGCAACCGTCACGTTCCCACCACGGATTCAGCCTCGGCGACCTCCGGCGCGTCGCCGGTCTCGACCGGCGGCGCTGCCGAAGCCGCCGGACGCGGCCGATGCGCAATGTAATACAACGTCGGGACGGCCAGACGCGAGAGCAACAGGCTGGCCACTTCGCCTGAAATCAGCGCCAGCGCCAAGCCCTGGAAAATTGGATCGAGCAAAATGATGCCGGCGCCGACGATCACGGCCGCCGCCGTCAAGACCATGGGCCGAAAGCGCACCGCGCCGGCATCCACCACAGCTTCCTCCAGCGGCATGCCTTCCGCCAGCCGCAGCTCGATGAAATCCACCAGGATGATTGAGTTGCGCACAACAATCCCGGCGCCGGCGATGAACCCGATCATCGAGGTCGCCGTGAAAAACACGCCAAACGCCGCATGCGCCGGCAAAATGCCGACCAGCGAAAACGGAATGGCCGCCATGATGACCAGCGGCGTCACAAACGACTCAAACCAGCCGACAGTCAGGACGTAAATGAGCAGCAGGACGACGACGAACGCCAGCCCCAAATCGCGGAAGACTTCATAGGTGATGTGCCACTCGCCGTCCCACTTCATCGCGTACCGCGCGTCGCTTTCGGGCAACCAGGCTACGTAGCGCGCCAGGCGCGTCCCATCCGGCAGTTTCAGCGCGTCCAGCGCCGCGTTGAGCTTCAAAATCGCATAGACTGGGCTTTCCGTCCGCCCGCCCGTGTCGCCCGTCACATAGACCACCGGCATGAGGTTCTTATGGTAGAGCGGACGCTCGGCCACGCCGCTTTCGCGGCGCGCCAGCTCGCCAATGGCCACCGCGCCGCCGTTGGCGGCGCGGATCCGCAGGCTCGCAAGCGCTTCCGGGTCGGCGCGAAAGGCGCGCGGCGTTTCCAACACAATCGCCACCGGCTCGCGCTCGGTCGGCAGATGCGCCAGCCCGACAGGGCGCTTGTTGAGCGCCCAATCCAGCGTATCGAGCGCCGCCGCCTCCGCAACCCCATGTCCGGCCAGGCGCTCGCGATCAAGGCGGAACGTCGTCTGCGACTGCGGCTCCACCCCGTACCAATCCACATCAACGACCCCTTCCGTCTGCTCGAAAATTGTCCGCACGTCCCGGGCAATGCGTTCCCGCTCGGCGTCTTCAGGGCCGTAGATTTCGGCCACCAGCGTCGAAAGCACCGGCGGCCCCGGCGGCACTTCCGCTACCTTCAGCCGCGCGCCGTAACGCTCAGCAATCGCCGTCAACGCCGGGCGGACTTGCTTGGCAATATCGTGCGACTTGGCAGAGCGCACATGCCGGTCGGCAAGGTTGACCTGTAAATCGGCCACCAGCGGCCCGCGCCGGAGAAAGTAATGCCGCACCAGGCCGTTGAAGTTGTAAGGCGCGGCCGTCCCTACATAGGACTGGACATGCTCAACCTCGGGTTGCGTCATCAAGTAGTCGGCCAGCTCGCGCGCCAGCGCTCCAGTACGCTCCAGGGTTGCGCCTTCCGGCATGTCCACGATGACTTGAAATTCCGACTTATCGTCAAAGGGCAGCATCTTGACGATCACGGCCTTGAGCGGCACCAGCAACAACGCGCCTAGCAACAACGCGACAATCCCGCCCAAGAACAACCGCCGCCACTGGGTTTCACCGATGACGCGATGCATGACGCGCCGGTAAAGGCGCGTTAGCGCATCTTCCGGCTCGCCTTCCCCGTGATTGTGGCCGCCGCCGGTCTGCCCCTGACGGGAGAGAATGCGGTATGCCGCCCAAGGGGTCACGACAAAGGCGACGACCATTGAAAACGCCATGGCGGCCGACGCGCCAATGGGAATTGGGCGCATGTAGGGACCCATCAGACCGCCGACGAACGCCATCGGAAGAATTGCCGCCATGACCGCCAAGGTGGCCAGAATGAGTGGCGAGCGAACTTCATTGACGGCTTCGATGGTCACTTCCAGGGCCGAGCGCCCCTGATTGCGTCCCATGCGGATGTGACGCGCGATGTTCTCAACATCCACAATCGGGTCGTCCACCAAAATGCCGATAGAAAAAATAAGGGCGAAAAGCGTGATGCGGTTGAGCGTAAAGCCGAGCCAGTAAAACGTCGCCAAGGTCAGCGCCAGCGTCACCGGAATCGCCACCCCGACAATCAGCGACTCGCGCCAGCCGAGCATCAGGCCGATCAGCGCCATGACCGATACGACGGCGATGAACATGTGAAACAGCAGCTCGTTTGACTTCTCGGCCGCCGTCACGCCGTAGTTGCGCGTCACGGTCATTTCGACATCCGACGGAATGACGCTTCCCTTCAAAGCATTGACGCGCGTTAGAATCTCATCCGCCAGGCGCGTGGCGTTGACGCCTTTGCGCTTGGCAATGGCGAGGGTCGCCGCCGGATACTCCCCGCCGGGCTGGCCGGTTTTCTCGTCACGCGCGACATGTCGAACAAAGCGCGTCAGCTCCTCCGGGCCATCGCGGATATCCGCCACATCGCGCAGCCGCGTCAGTCGCTCGCCCTGCCCGCCGACCACGATATCGCCCAGCGACTCGGCGCTCTCCACCGCGCCGGTCGCCACAATGACCGTTGCGCTGTCGCCGCGAACGGTTTCCGCCGGGCTGAGCGCCCGGTTCGCCGCCGCCAGGCGCGCGGCAAGCGCGTCGGCCGTGACACCATAGGCTTCCATGCGCGCCGGATCGAGGATGACCCGGAACTGACGCCGCGCGCCGCCGATGATCTCCGTTTCGGAAACGTCCGGCGTCCGCCTGACTACGGTCTCGACTTCGGCAGCGATGCGTCGCAGTGCCAGATCGTCCTGCGCCGCGCTCCAGAAGGTCAGCGTCAGCACCGGCACATCGTCAATCGAGCGCGCCACGACTTGCGGGGGCGTCGCGCCCGGCGGGATGTCCGGCGCGTGGGCGTCGAGCTGCTTGCGCAAGCGCGTCAGCGCATCTTCTTCATTAATGCCGACGAAAAACCGGACGACAACCAGGGTCTCGCCAGGCGTCGTAGTCGAATAGACGTATTCGACGCCCGGAATCGCCCACGCCAGCCGCTCCAGCGGTATTGTCAGCCGCTGTTCGGTTTCCTTGGCCGATGCGCCCGGCAGCCGACTGATGACATCCACCATTGGGACGACAATTTGCGGCTCTTCTTCGCGGGGCAACATGACCACCGCGCCCAATCCAACCAACACCGACGCCACCACCACCAACGGCGTCAGCTTTGACCGGATAAAGAAGCGCACGATGCGCGACATTAAATTCTCGGATTCGGCGGACATACTCGTCAGTTTCTCGTAACTGTTTAGCGTTCACAGGCAATTTCGGCGGCCCGCTTGACGCCTAGCCGCCGCAGGATGGCCATCATCGGACACCAGTCCGCGACACCGCCCAGAATCAGGTTCAACCCGACAAAGGCCGTCAGCAAAAAGGCATAGGGCGTCCACCAGATGCCGGCCGCCAAGCTGGCTAAAACGACGCTGCCGGCTATGACAAACAGCATGCGCTCCATCGGCATGATGACGTTTCCTCCCAAACTGTAGATTCAGGGTCGTGCGGCGTCGCCCGCCAGCCGCGCGCCGTCGCGCAGCTCAGGCGCACCGAAGACAATCGTTTCCCCCTCGCGTAGCCCGGTGAGCACTTCGATGTGGTCGCCGAAGCGTTCGCCGAGCGTCACAATCCGCCGTCGTACCACCCCGTCCGCGCCCAACGTAAACACGCTTTGCAAGCCACCCTGCTCGGTCACGGCCGCCTGTGGCACCGTCATCACTTCAACCGCGTCCCGTGGGATGGCAACGCGCACAAACATCCCGCTGCGGACGGCAGCGGTAGCGGGCAGCTCGACCTTGACGGTCACGGTGCGCGTCAGCGGATTGGCCGCCGGGCTTTGCTCCACCAGCGTTCCCGTCACGAACTGCCGGTCAGGCGTTTCCACGCGCAGTGACTGGCCGATGGAGAACTGCAGGGCGCGCTCGGCTTCGATTTCGGCGACGGCGCGCAGCGGCCCGTCGGACTCCACTACCAGCAGCGGGACGCCCGGCGCTGCCAGCGTCCCGGGGTCAGCCAGTCGCTCGGCGACGCGCCCGGCGAAAGGCGCGACCAAGCGCGTTTGCCCCACGCGCGCTTCGGACTCCCGCCGCGCCCGCTCGGCCACGTCAACGCGGGCGACGGACTGCGCCAAGTCGGCCCGCTCGGCTTCCAGGCGACGCTCGGCGGCAGCGCGCGCCGCCTCGGCCGCCCTGAGGCGTCCCTCGGCGACATCCACGCTTTGGCGCGGGACATCGCCCGTTTGAAAGAGCTTCTCCTGGCGCGCGTAGAGCGTCTGCGCCAACTCATATTCCGCCTGCGCGCCACGCAGCGCCGCCTCGGCGGCTTCGACACGCCGTTGCGCCGCCGCCGCCGCCTGCTGGACGGCCACAATCTCCGCCTGACTGGTTTCCAGCGCGGCCATCGGCACGGCGGCATCCAGCGTGATGAGCGGCTGCCCGGCGCGGACAGCATCGCCGACCTTCACCGCAACCGCGACCACGCGCGCCGTCGTTTCCGCCGCCAACACAGCCGTCTCGCGCGGCCGAATTGTTGCAGCCACGAGCCATTCGCGCGGGTAGGGCCGACGCGCAACCGTCTCCCGCCGGACGCTCACCGTCAACGGGGACGACTCGGCCCGCGTCGTTTCGGGACGACCGCGCCACACCCACGCCAGCCCGATCAGCGCCCCAAGCGCCAGAATCCCGCCTGCCACTCCCACTGTGCGCCTACTCCACTGCGGCATAGTCCACATACCTCGTCTTCAACTGCTTACAACTTTATAACTATAAAGTAATACAGTCAATCAAATTCTCCACCACCAAGCATTGCATCCCATCGCCGGATAGACTAGATAGGAAGATTCCCTAAAGCTAATCTTTGCAGAAATAGATTTTTTCGGAGCGAAAGCTTATGCAAGTCCCTTCTCTCTTCCTAGCGCTTGCCCGGCGCTGGGCGCTGGGCGCGGCAATCTGCCTAGCGCTTTCCGGGTCGGCGCTAGCGCAATCCGCCGGATCGCTGCGCGGACGAGTAGTTCTAGAGCGCGAAGCCAATCCGGTTTCAGAAGCCGTCGTCACCATTCTTGAGCTGCGCCGGTCGGTCGTCACCGACCAAAACGGCGAGTATCGCTTTGACGACGTGCCGCCGGGCGATTACAAGGTCTTCGCGCACCTCGACCGCATTCCGGACACGGTTCAGCAGGTCACGGTGAACGGCGCGACGACGCTGGACTTCGTTCTGAAACTGCGCGCCGAAACCGAGCAAGTCACGATTACGGCGACGCTGCGCGAGGAAACGACGCGCGACGCCATTCAGTCGAGTCTGGTGGTCAACAGCTTCGATCTGGCCGAACGCGCCCCCGTGTCGCTCGGCGACGCCCTTGAGCGCGAAATCGGCGTGGCGAAGCGGTCGTTTGGTCCCGGCACAGGACGCCCTGTCATTCGCGGCTTTGACGGCGACCGCGTCCTGGTCACGCAGGACGGCCTCACGACCGGCTCCATTGGATTCCAATCGGGCGACCATGCCGAAATCATTGATTTGCAAGGTGTTGAACGCCTAGAGGTGGTCAAGGGGCCGGCCACGCTGCTCTATGGCAGTACGGCAATTGGCGGCGTGGTCAATGCCGTCACCGGCAACGAGGAATCGCACCCGGGCCTGCAGGGCTTTGCCACCGCCTTTGGCGGCACGGGCAATGCGCTCGGCGGCGGGGGCGGCGGCATCAAGTATGGGCGCGGCCCGTGGATGGTCTTCGCCAATGGGAGCGGACAGCGCGCAGGCGATTACCGGACGCCTCTGGGCGTCATTGAAAACAGCTTTGCGCGCAGCGGCAACGCGACCGGCGGGGTCGGCTACTACGGCGCCAGGGGCTTTTTCAATTTCGCCTACAGCTACGCCGGGCAAAACTACGGCGTTCCGCCGATCCCAGACGATGGTGCCGACGAGCAGGCTCTTCGGCGGCCGGCAAGCGCCTTCCTCCGACCGAAGGGCGGCGAGCCGGGAGAGCTGGTTCGTCTCAACCCGCGGCGGCACGGGTTTCGGTTCACGACCGGCGCGCGCAATCTCGATGCGTTTTTTACCGACGCGCAGGCGCAGCTTCAGTACAACCGCTATCGGCACGATGAAATCAACATCGCGGAAGACAAGGTTGAAACGGCGTTTCGTAACGACACGTTCGCCTATCGCCTGTTCACCGATCACCGGCGCCTTGGGCGCTGGCAGGGGACGCTCGGCTTTTCAGGCTTCTACCGCGACTATTCGACGCGCGGCGACGAGACGCTGACGCCGGCTACGACCCAGAACAACTTTGCGTTTTTCGGGCTTGAAAAAGCGAATTTCGAGCGCGTCACGCTTCAGTTCGGCGGGCGCGTCGAGCGCAATGCCTATTCGCCGACCGACGCCCGCGCGCGCAGTTTCACGGGCTTTTCAGGCGGCGTCGGCCTGCGCGTCGGGCTGACCGACAACACGGCGCTGACGGCGAACTACACCCATGCCTATCGCGCGCCGGCGCTGGAAGAGCTGTACAACTTCGGCCCGCATCCGGGGACGTTTCTGTTTGAGATTGGCGACGCCGATCTGACGCGCGAGTTGACCAACGGCATTGAAGCGAGCGTCCGGCACCAATCGCGGCGCGCGCGGGCAAGCGCTAGCTTTTACTACTACGACATTCGCGCTTTCATTTTTCCAGCTCTGACCGGCGAGTTCGAGGACGGCTTGCCGGTTGGCGTTTTCACGCAGGGCAACGCGCGTTTTTTGGGGACGGAGGCGCAGCTCGATATCAACTTACACCCGAACCTGTGGCTCTATAGCCAGCTTGACTATACGAACGCCGAGCTGAAAACGGGCTTGCCGTTGCCGCGGATTCCGCCGCTGCGGGCGCGGGTCGCGCTGGAGGGGACGTTCAAGGGTCTGCGCCTGATGCCGGAGTTGCTCATGGCCAACCGACAGGAGCGCCTCTTCACGCTTGAGGAGCCGACGGCCGGCTACACGGTGGTCAACGTGGTCGGGTCGTACATGCTCACGACGTCCGGCACGGCGCATGTTTTTTCCGTGACGGGTTTTAACCTTGGCGACCGGCTTTATCGGAATCACCTCTCATTCATCAAAGCTTTCGCGCCGGAAATCGGGCGTGGCGTCCGGTTCAGCTACACGATGCGGTTCTTCTAGGGCGCTTTTGGATTCTGCGCAGGAAAAGCTTTGACTCTGAGCGGGAAAGAACGAGTAAGTCACCACGGGGCCGCACTAACCAGCACGGCCGCAGCAATGCGGCCGCACCTGCCTCCCCCGACGTCACCGGGTGCATATCGCCCTGTAGGCTCGTACAGGTTTTTGTATTTCTGCAACGTACAGGTTGTGGAGAGCGTATCGCACTAACCGTCTTCTTGGTGTACTTTCATACCAAAAGCCCCTGTGTTAGCGTTAGCAGGCGACTTTCCGGCGGTGTCCCCGCGCCGGTTTTTTCTTTTTAGCCGGCATCAAGCCGAGCTTGTGGAGTCGTTCACATTATGATGGGTACGGTCGAAATTATCGGACGTGGCAAAAGTCACTACGGGTTGGAGCACCACGGACTGACCAATCAAAAAGCGGTCTATTGGAACTCGGCTACCGAGGTGCTTTACGAAGAAGCCATTAAACGTGGCGAAGGGCTGCTGGCGCATGACGGTGCGCTTGTTGTGCGCACCGGCCGCCACACCGGACGCTCAGCAAAAGACAAATACATTGTCCGCAATGCCGAATCTGAGGGACGTGTTTGGTGGGAAAACAATGCTGCGATTTCGCAGGCGGTCTTCGATGCCTTGTATTTGCGCGTCTCGGCCTATTTACAAAACAAAGATGTGTTTGTTCAGGACTGTTATGCCGGAGCCGACCCACGCTATCGGGTGCCGATTCGTATTGTGACGGAAACTGCCTGGCACGCGCTATTTGCGCGAACGTTGTTTCTGCGCGAGTACGACGCTGCCAAGCTGGCACAGCACATACCGGAGTTTACGGTGATCCATGTCCCGAACTTTTTGGCGATTCCAGAAATTGATGGGACGCGCTCGCCAACCTTTGTCGTCCTTGACTTTGCGCGCAAGCTCGTCCTCATCGGTGGGACGCACTATGCCGGAGAAATCAAGAAATCCATCTTCACCCTCATGAACTATGTGCTTCCCCAACGGGGGGTCCTGTCCATGCACTGCTCGGCCAACTACGGCAAGGGCCGTGACGATACGGCGATTTTCTTCGGTCTCTCAGGGACGGGGAAGACAACCCTTTCAGCCGATTCCAAGCGCACACTCATTGGCGACGATGAACATGGCTGGAGTGAAGACGGCATCTTCAACATCGAAGGCGGCTGCTATGCCAAGATGATCCGTCTGTCACCGGTTGGGGAGCCGGAAATCTTTGCCGCGACACGGCATTTTGGAACCGTCTTGGAAAACGTTGTCCTGGACGAGCATTCGCGCATCCTGGACCTGGATGACGCCAGCATCACTGAGAACACACGGGGAGCGTACCCCGTCACGCAAATTCCCAACATGGCGCGTGACGGCCTGGGTGGCATTCCACGGCACATCATCATGCTGACCTGTGATGCATTTGGCATCCTACCACCGGTGGCACGGCTGACGCCGGAGCAGGCGATGTACCATTACATTTCCGGCTACACGGCGAAAGTTGCCGGGACGGAAATGGGCGTGACCGAACCGGTCGTCACATTCAGTGCGTGCTTTGGCGCGCCGTTCTTGCCGCTGCACCCCAGCGTGTATGCCAAGATGCTGGGTGAAAAAATCGCCAAGTACAAGGTCAACATCTGGCTGATGAATACCGGTTGGACAGGTGGCCCCTACGGCATCGGCCGGCGCATGAGTCTGCCGTACACACGGGCCATTCTCCATGCAGCGCTAGACGGGGATTTGGATAACGTTGAGTATGTGAAAAATCCCGTCTTTGGGTTTGAAGTTCCAACCAGTTGCCCGAATGTTCCCCAGGAGATTCTCAATCCACGCAACACGTGGGAGGACAAAGCGGCTTTTGACGTGCAGGAAAAGCGCCTGGCCGAGATGTTTGTCAACAACTTCTCGAAGTTTGAGGGCATGGTTGAACCGAGTGTCCGTGCGGCGGCGCCGCGTCCATAAGTGCGCCGGCGGCGCGGGTCTCAATCAAGTTGGGAAACTGCCCGCAGGACACGGCGTGCAGCCCCGTCGTTACCCTTTCGGCCTGGGGGTCGCGAGCACACGGTATCTTCAGCAACGTCCTCAGTAACGCGAGCTGCAACAACCCGGGCTTGAACCGCCTGATGTGGCTGGGGATGACACAACACCATTACCCTGCGTGTCGTCTCAACCGCCGGCAGAATCAGGAATCGGACGGTGCAGAATCAATCCGCCCCCTTCCTTTCCGGTGTGTTTACCTTCCCGTGCGCTTCGACCGGTTCTCAAAAACAAATCTCTGGGAATCTGAAGCCTGTGTGTACCGCGTCCGACAGCTCAACGCCCGCTTGCGGCAGAGGGTGAGGCGGTAGGGTTTGGGTAACCGTTATGCAAGCCGATCTCGGCTGGTCAAGCGGTCGTTTTAGGGAAAAATGCTACGGCCGCAGCCACGGTGTTGTTCGGTAAGTAAGTAAAGCCCACTTCCGTTGCGCCGTTTGGTTGCGCTGGCACGGTCAGGAACGGCGCGACGGGAGCTTACAGCGGGACCCGCGCGCGGGGAGCGGCTTCGAGGTGTGCGTTCAACGTGTCACAATCCCACGGCGCAACCTCACGGTAGGTATCTTCAAGGGGCGGGAGATCACAAACTGGTTTGCCGGAGCGGGGGTTGAAAAAGATTTGTTCGCCGTGCGCGTGCAGTTTATCTTGCCGGGTATCACGGGAAAGATAGGCACGGTGGCATTGCCGGGACCGAAACTTTCGCCGAAACTTTCAAGGTACACTCTGCCGTCCGACTCATCCGTCGGCCATCCCAGACGGGGAGGGATGTGGGGTTGGTTGTCCCAAGGTATGACTGCCGCTGGCGCCGATATCCTAATTGTTGAGGACAAAGATGCCCTGCGTCAGATGTGGCGGCTCACACTGGAACGCGCCGGCTACGGTGTCGTAGAAGCTGCCGATTGCAAGCAGGCACGCCAAGCCCTGCGCCGGCAACCGCCGACGGTAGTCCTGACCGACCTGCGTTTGCCGGACGGTACAGGGCTGGATGTGTTGCGCATGGCCAAGACGGTTGACCCGGATGTACCGGTTTTGGTCCTCACCGCCTACGGCTCGATTGAGGAAGCCGTTGCTGCCATGAAGGATGGCGCCGAGGACTTCCTCCAAAAGCCCGTCGATCCCGATCATTTGCTGCTTGTGCTTGCGCGCCTTGTGGAGACGCGCCGCTTACGCCGCGAGTGCGTCCTGATGCGCGAAGAGTACGCCCGGCGCTATGGTTTTCCGCGGATTATCGGCGACTCACCCGCCATACAGGCGGTCGGTCGCCAGCTTCAGCGCGTGGCGCCGACCGATACAACCGTACTGTTGCTGGGCGAATCGGGTGTCGGCAAGGAACTCTTTGCGCGCGCCATCCATCACCTGAGCCACCGGCGGCAAGAAGCATTTGTTGCTGTCAACTGTGCGGCCATCCCCGAAACGCTCATCGAAAACGAGTTGTTCGGCCACGAAAAAGGGGCGTTCACCGGAGCCGATGCCCGACAAATCGGGAAGTTCGAGTTAGCACGGGGCGGGACGTTGTTTCTCGATGAGATCGGCGAGTTACCGCTGGGTGTGCAATCAAAATTCCTTCGCGCACTGGAGGAACGCGCCATTACGCGCATCGGCGGCGCGCAGGAAATCGGCGTCAACATCCGCATCGTTGCTGCTACGAACCGCGATCTGGCAGCAGCGGTTGCTGCCAAGACCTTTCGGGAGGATTTGTTTTACCGGCTGGCCGTCTTTACCATCGAGATTCCCCCCTTGCGCGAACGACGTGAAGACATCCCGGCGCTGGCGACCCACTTTGCCGAAAAATACGGCCGTGAAATTCGGCGCCGAAAGATGACCTTGTCCCCGGCAGCGTTGCAGGCGTTGCAGGCCTACGATTTTCCCGGCAACATCCGCGAACTTGAAAACTGCATTGAACGTGCCTGCATTCTCTGTGAGGGCACCACCCTCGAACCGGAAGACTTGCGGTTACCGACTACTATGCCCTCTCCGGCCCGTCGCCGTCGAAATTGAAGCCCTGTTCCCCCAGCCTGTGAACCGGACTGTTGTCTGGACAGACAGCCAGTAGCGTCGCAAACGTCTGCCGGAGAAGCGGGTGGTAGACTTCAGGGATGAGGTCACACAGCGGCGTCAAAACGAATCGCCGCAGATGCAGGCGCGGATGGGGCAGCGTCAGCATCGGGTCATCAGACACAACCCATGTCCCGGCCGCCGTCCGGCACAAGAGAATATCCACATCCAGTGGACGTGCGCCCTTTGGTATCGTCCGCACGCGCCCGAATTCGGCTTCCAGCGCCAAACCGTGTGCCAGCATAGCCGCCGGCGTCAGACAGAGGGTTACTTCGAGAACGGTGTTGAGAAACCACGGCTGCGCCGTGTAGTCCACCGGCGCGGTAGCATACCGGTGGGCACAGCGCCACTGTGTTGCCTCGGCCGTCAGCCGTTCAATGGCGCGCGCAAGCACCGCCGCACGGTCGCCTAAATTGCTGCCCAAACCGAGGTAAAATGTGTGCCACGCCGCTGCCATACACTAAAATGACTTGCTTCAAGCAACCGGCTCATGCGATTGAAGAGCTGTTGTTGCTATGTTGATCCCCCGCACTTACGGCCGACTGATGTTTGCCACGCCTCCGGCGGAACTTTTTGAACCCTACGAGCGCCTGATTCCGATTGAGGTTCTGGGGCGCACACTATACGTCCCGGAAAACAACGTCGTTCTGCGCGGCTTTCAATTCCTCGACATGGAGGGCATTTCGTACGGTGACTTCTGTTGGAACGGCGACTGTACGAACTGCCAGATTCGCTACTGCCGTCCCGGTGAAGACCGTGAGCGGCCGGCGCTGTCGTGTCGCATTCAAGCCCGCGAGGGCATGCGGATTGTCAGCTTGAGCAAGCATATTCGTCTCCGTTGTCTGGGCGCATGACATCCTCCCCAACCTGAAGGCTCCGGAGCAGCCGACGGCGCTCTGGCGCGCCAAGCGCGCCGCCCCGGAGACGCGCTAAACGGCTCAGGCGGCTGAAAAGCTCACCTCAGACTCACTGCCTCCCGGTGGATTTCCCGCTTCCGACCGCCGCTGTGCGCGCTCCACAGACCATCCGGGCGTGCCGGACGCGCCCGGCAACCGTGTCTTGCCAAATCCTACCCCT
>CALGZC010000016.1 GCA_937934745.1 uncultured Blastocatellia bacterium | reverse complement strand
ACTCTTCTTCTGTACCTTCGGATTCCGCTTTGACAACACCGACGTAATCGCCGCTGTCAACGTCGTCTTCCCGTGATCAACATGCCCGATCGTCCCAATGTTGACGTGCACCTTGCTCCGGTCAAATTTCTCCTTTGACATAACCTATACCTCAAAACAATAAAACTAAATAATCTATGTGTGTTTGCTAGTTGGTCGCCACACCTTTCGCCTTAGCGATAATTTCTTCGGCGACAGATTTAGGAGCTTCCTCGTAGGACTTAAAGTGCATCGTGTAGATTGCACGTCCCTGGGACATTGAACGAAGCACTGTTGAATACCCGAACATTTCCGACAAGGGCACGGCTGCCGAAATTACCCGCGAGCCAGCCCGATCCGAAAATCCCTCAATTCGCCCACGACGTGAACTCAAGTCCCCGGTAATCGCCCCAAAGTACTCTTCGGGAGTCTCAACCTCAACGGCCATGATAGGCTCTAGAAGAACCGGCTTGGCCTTCCTTGCCGCTTCTTGGAAGGCCATTGATCCAGCAATTTTGAACGCCATTTCATTGGAGTCAACTTCGTGGTAGCTCCCGAAAACCAGTTCTACCTTCACGTCAACAACTTCATAACCGGCTAGAATCCCACGCTCCATTGCCTCCCTGATGCCCGACTCAACAGCAGGGATATACTCACGCGGTATTACGCCACCGACGATTTTGTTTTCAAAAACAAACCCTGTCCCCGGGTCTAGTGGATAGATCTTAATCTCAGCATGGCCATACATACCGCGTCCACCAGTCTGCCGAACATACTTGCCTACGCCATCGGCAGGGACACGAATCGTTTCCCGGTAAGCAACTTGCGGTCGTCCAACGTTCGCATCCACGTTGAACTCTCGCTTGAGACGATCAACAATGATTTCAAGGTGAAGCTCGCCCATGCCGGCAATGAGCGTTTGATTCGTCTCAGGGTCAGTTTTGACGCGGAACGATGGGTCCTCCTGGGCCAGTCGTCCTAAAGCAACACCTAGCTTATCCTGATCTTGACGCGTTTTCGGCTCAATAGCAACTTCAATAACAGGAGTCGGAAACTCCATGGCTTCCAGGATAATCGGAGCCTTTTCATCACAGATAGTATCACCGGTAATTACATTCTTCAAGCCGGCAATAGCCACAATTTCGCCAGCGTAAGCTTCGTCAAGATCTTCGCGCTTATTTGCATGCATCTGCATGACTCGACCAACGCGTTCCTTAGAGTCCTTTGTCGTGTTGAGGACATAAGAGCCGGCCGTCAGAGTACCAGAATAAATTCTACAAAAGGCAAGCTGTCCAATGTGTTTATCGGATAGGATTTTGAAGATAAGACCTGAGAATGGCTCATCATCAGAAGCTTGACGTACGATCTCTTCACCAGTTCGCGGTAAAATACCCTTGACAGGCGGGATGTCAAGTGGAGATGGCAGGTAGTAAACAACGGCATCCAAAAGCTGCTGGACGCCTTTGTTCTTGAAGGCTGAGCCGCAGAGAACAGGCACAACCTTCATCGCAATCGTTTCGCGTCGCAACACAGCACGTAGCTCAGCTTCAGATATTTCGGCACCTTCCAGATATTTTTCGGCGATCTGATCATCCACATCTGCAATCAATTCGATCATCCGGTCGCGGGCTGTCTTTGATTCTTCTAAGAGAGAACCAGTTGGGGTGGAGAAAAGCATTTTTTGTCCATTGCTTTCGTCATCCCATCGAATTGCCTGCATCGTGATGAGATCAACGACTCCCTCAAAAGTATCTTCCGCACCAATGGGATACAAGATTGGGATTGGATGTGCATTCAGGCGAACCCGAATAGATTCAGTACTCTTGTAAAAATCGGCTCCGGCGCGATCCATCTTATTAATAAAGGCGATACGCGGAACACCGTACTTATTCGCTTGACGCCAAACGGTTTCGGACTGTGGCTGGACACCGGCAACTGCGTCAAACACAGCCACAGCCCCATCCAGAACACGCAGGGAACGTTCTACTTCAATCGTGAAGTCTACGTGTCCCGGAGTGTCAATAATGTTAATCCGAAACTGCTCGCCTTCTGCTGCGCCACCAAGTCGCCAAAAACACGTCGTAGCTGCCGACGTAATCGTAATGCCGCGTTCTTGTTCCTGCGGCATGTAGTCCATCGTCGCAGCGCCCTCATGGACCTCGCCTAGCTTGTGGTTACGGCCGGTATAGTACAGGATACGCTCGGTCGTTGTCGTCTTACCGGCGTCAATGTGGGCCATGATACCGATGTTGCGAAACCTGCTCAGCGGCGCTTTCCGTGGCATAAATCCTCCCCCCCCAACCTACCAGCGATAGTGTGCGAAAGCGCGGTTCGCATCTGCCATGCGGTGTACTTCGTCACGCTTCTTGACGGCGCCGCCACGCAGATTAGAAGCATCCAAAAGCTCATTCGCAAGTCGGTCTATCATCGACTTTTCGCCGCGCTGACGCGCGTAGGTAATCAACCAACGAATTGCCAGCGCATTACCGCGTCGCCGATGATCAACTTCAATTGGCACTTGGTAAGTCGCGCCCCCGACACGACGCGAACGGACTTCAACTCGTGGACGAACATTGTCCAGTGCTTTCTTGAAAACCTTGAGCGGATCATCGTCTGTTTTCGCGCGGATGTTTTCCATGGCGCGGTAAAATATCTTTTCCGCGACGGAGCGTTTACCGTCCCACATCAAGCAGTTAATAAACTTTGTCACGATTTCGCTGTTGTATATTGGATCAGGTAGGACTTCCCTTTTCTCAGCGACTCGTCGGCGTGGCATACAGCAACAACTCCAATGACCAAAAACTGGAAATGCGGATGACTACCAAAACCGATCACTTCTTCTTAGCGGCCGTCTTTGCCGGCGGTGCACCTTTACCGCTATCTTTCGGTCGCTTCGCGCCGTACTTTGAACGACCCTGACGACGGTTTGCGACACCGACAGAATCCAGCGTTCCACGCACAACGTGGTAACGTACGCCGGGGAGGTCCTTGACCCGTCCTCCACGGATGAGCACGATCGAGTGTTCCTGCAAATTATGCCCAATACCGGGAATATAGGTTGTGACCTCAATGCCGTTGACCAGCCGAACACGGGCAACCTTGCGTAAGGCAGAATTCGGCTTCTTTGGCGTTTGGGTGTACACGCGCGTGCAAACCCCGCGCTTCTGGGGGCATCCCTGGAGCGCCGGGCTACTGGTTTTGTACCTAACCTTTTCTCGCCCTTTCCGAACAAGCTGGTTAATTGTCGGCACAACGACCTCCCGGTGATCTCATCAAGAACAAACCATCGCAGCTCAGCGACGTACCACCCTCAAACTCGCAGCCGCTGCTTCAAGAGCGCTCCTACGGTTTTTGAGTGACGAAACGCCTATGCTATGCATGAATGGGAAAATCTGTCAAGCCCTAATCCACGCTTCTCTCAAGTACCCGTTCCCTCCGGCGGCGAATACGGAGCTGAAGAAGCCCCCGTGTGGAGGTGGAGCAGGTTGGCGCAGGAAAGGTCTTGTTCGTCTGTTTACAAACCGCTTTGGAATGGAGCGGCGCCAACTCTGTAGCCAAACGAAGTTCGACAAGGGTAGAGATTCTTGAGCCGGCCGTGATATTCGCAATAGTCGGACAACAAAACTACGAAAGAAGTACCTGTCATTGGAAGTGGGGCGCACTGAGTCAAGTGGCGTGACGGCTGAACCTCTTGCATGACAGCTTTGTTATGCAAAGGTTTTAGAACGGTGCGCTCTGCTTCCGTTTTTGCACAGGCTGTTTTCAACGGTGAGTTTCCGAAGAACACCTGGTCACTGACCCTGGCGCGTGCTGCCAAACGTGGATAGCAAGGTTTGGGCCGGTCCTATGTCGTCCACTGTCGAGGCATTTACGCTCACTAAGCGATTTGGTTCACAGGCCGCTCTCGTGGATGTCTCACTGTCGGTTCAAGCTGGTGAGTTCTTCACGCTGCTTGGACCCTCTGGCTGCGGCAAAACCACACTCCTGCGCCTCATTGCCGGTCTGGAGCGCCCGGATGCCGGCCGGATTTATCTTGGTGGGCAAGAGGTAACCCATCTGCCGGCTTATCGGCGCCCAGTGCACACGGTGTTCCAAAGCTATGCGCTTTTTCCACACCTCACGGCCTTTGACAACATTGCGTTCGGACTGGCCCGCAAGGGATATCCAGCCGCCCTCATTCGCCGGCGCGTGCAAGCACTCTTGGTGCTGGTCGGGTTAGAGGGGATTGAACACCGCTATCCACATCAACTATCAGGTGGACAACAACAGCGTGTCGCCCTGGCACGGGCACTGGCCTGCGAACCGCCGGTTCTTCTGCTGGATGAGCCGCTGGCTGCACTTGACCCCCACCTGCGCCGGCAAATGCAACGCGAGCTGAAAGGACTCCAACGCCAGCTCGGCACAACCTTCATCCTCGTCACGCATGATCAGGACGAAGCCCTGACCCTGTCTGACCACATTGCTGTCATGCGCAGTGGACGGATCGTTCAAACCGGCCCCCCAAAAACGCTGTACGATGCGCCAAAAACGGCGTTTGTCGCCTCATTCATCGGCGACTGCAATCTCCTCAGAGGAACGGTGCGCAGTCGGCACGCGCAGGTCACCGTTATTCTCATTGCCGGACAGCCGACCCAAGCCACGTGTACTGCGTATGAGCCCGACATCGGTCAGCAGGTTCTGGTTGCCGTCCGCCCTGAGCTTATCTGTCTGGAGAGCGCTGACTGCACCACGCAATCGGGCTTGACCGGACGGATCATTGAATGGACATACGCCGGTGCAGACACACGCTGGACGGTCAGTTTGCCGGATGGGCAGGTGGTGGTAGCAACCCTCCGCGACAAGGCAGCGAAGACCTGGGAGAAAGGAACCCCGGTTCAGGTGACTTGGTGGCATGACCAAGCGACCGTTGTACCACCAGACGAACCGGAGGACGACCAGTGGCTCTCTAGGTCAGGACGCCCCAGGCCGGTGTAACTGCAACATTTTTTGGTCGTTGAGGTCAAAACCGGACAGCTTTCGTGCTCAGCACCATCCCGCTCGGGCCTGAGGCACGGCACAAATCCGGTTTCACAAATCCGTTCTCGCACTAGGGCCTGCTTCGGTCGCAGAGCAACACCGTCGGTCTTGAGCACGTGATGCCGTTTGCTCATAGGCAGCCGACGTGCGTCTTTGAACTCAAGCCCGGCGGTTTTTCTCGTGTCACGGCGTTGGTGCGTTTATGCGGCAGAGCAACCGGAAGAGACGTTGTAAACGGTGCTCACCCGGCCGAGACGCCGGCTGTGAGCTCAAACAAGCGCGTTCCTAACACCTCAAAGCGTGCATGACCCTCAAGCCGATAAACCCAGCGCTGGGGCAGGGCCGGGCGCGCAAACTTCGCCCCCAACAGGGCGCCCGCCACCGCAGCATTCGTATCCGTTGCGCCGCCAAGCGCCACAACCGACACCAGGCCGTCCTCAAAATTAGGAGCTGTTTCCAGTGCCCACAGACCAACGCCGACCGCCCCTAGCGCACTTCCCGACCGATCCAACCGGTCAACTGCCGTGACGGCTTGCAGTGCTTCCCGCACTTGCGGCAGCGCTTCGGTCGGCAAACAAGCCTCGCGTGAGGGAGGTCTGCCTTGAATGAGCTGTCCCAGCACTTCACCGAGTGCCACGGCAGACTGCACGGCGACCGGATCGCGGTGCGTCAACCGGGCCACGGCGATTAGGTCCTCCCGCCGGCGTTCGGCATCCAGGGCATCGTACAGTGCTACCGGGATGCAGCGCGTGAGGTGGCCGCCGTCCGGCGGCTGAAACTGCGGGTCAAAGGACGCGCCTTCGGCGGCTTCAACCACATCCTCGCCGGCATCCAGGCGACCCAGGACATGACGAACCAGAGGCGTCATGTCCTTTGGATGGCTCCGAAACCAGCCCTTAAGGCGGCGAATGAGGTCTGGAACATCCAGTTTCCGTTGTGTGCATAAACTTTCCAGCGTCAACAGGAGTAACTGCCCCTCATCGGCCAGCTCGCCCGGCTCCAAGCGAACGGATGGCACGGGGTGAAACTCGCGCAGTGACTCATACTGACCGTACTCGGCAATGGCGGCGGCATCCATTCCCTTGAACGGAAACCCTAGCGCATCTCCAATCGCAGCACCTAGCAAGCAGCCCTGGAAGTTCTCTTTCATTGCGCCTTCACTTCAGTCGTCAAAAAAATCTTCAAAAGCCCGGGCGCACTCAGCGCCCTAGGCGTCACGTTTAGCAGCCTGGATTGAGCGTCTGGTTCGGGGGACGTAACATGGCGACGGCCACGAATTGTGCGTCATCTTTGGAGTTGGCTTTGCCTATGACCACACTGCTGCTCGTTGCCATCGCATGTTATGCCTTTGGCGCAATTTACGCTATTGCCGCCCTCTGGCAGGCGCGCCCACCCTACTGGTTTCGGTTGGCGTTGTGGCTCATGGTCATTGGGTTCAGCGTCCATACAGCATCAATGGTCGTTCGTGGATGGGAGACATCCCGCTGCCCATTGCTCACGTACCAGGAAGTTTGCGCCTTTTTAGGATGGGCCATGGCGGCGTATTTCCTCGGCGCCTACGTCTGGTACCGGTCGCAAGCTCTGGCCGCTTTTGCCATGCCGATGGTATTTTTGTTCACATTTGTTGCCTGGCTGTTGCCGACGCCCGGCGACACAGCCGCCGTCCTCAAGTTTTACGGCCGAACGGCATCACTTTTGACCCTGCACGCCGTGCTGTTTGTCTTCGCTTACGCGGCGTTTGCCGTGTTGTTCGTGACGGCCCTGCTGTACCTTGTTCAGGAACGCCAACTCAAGCGGAAACAATTTGGGTCGCTCTGGTTTCGCCTCCCCTCACTTGACACATGTGACAGCATCGGGGCCAAGGCGCTCGTGGTTGGTTTTGTGTTGCTCACACTGGGCATCTTGACGGGGATTATCGGGTCACGCCAGCTCAACGGGGTGTACTGGCACGGCGATCCGCTGGAATTTCTTTCCCTGGCGACGTGGTTGATATACTTTTGTGTGGTTCATTACCGTCTGACTGCCGGCTGGCGCGGACGGCGGGCGGCCTGGTTGGGCGTGATCGGCTTTGCGATTGTTGTCATGAGCCTGGTTGGAATCGGTTGGTTTAACGGCTTCCACGCCATCAGCTAGAACCTATATCATGGACCTGGCGATTGGCGGACACAAACGTCTTAGCGTTTGCAGTTGCTCGGCGCGTTTTCTGCCCCCGTATTTCCGCAATCCGGTGTCCCGCCCATATGAACTTGCTCCTTGTTGGACTCAATCACACGACCGCGCCGGTCGCCGTCCGCGAGCGGTTAGCCTTTTCTGAGGCCAAGCTGGTGACAGCGCTCCAGCAACTGCTGGCGGCAGGGTGTGTGAGTGAGGCTATTATTCTTTCAACTTGCAACCGAGTTGAAGTCATTGCCATTCCCCGCTGCCCCATTGCTGAAGCCGTTGAAGCCGTCACATTGTTCTTGTGCGATGTTCATGACCTGCCACGTGGACACATACACCATTACCTGTACGTGTACCAGGCCGGAGCCGCCGTCCGGCACGTACTGCGTGTGGCGTCCAGCCTGGACTCGATGATCGTCGGCGAGTCTCAAATTCTAGGCCAGGTCAAGCGTGCCTATGCCGTGGCCACAGCCGCAGGGACTGTCGGACGCAACTTACACCGTCTGTTTGAGCGTGCCTTTACCGTCGCAAAACGGGTGCGCACCGAAACCGGCATCGGGGCGCACACGATTTCACTTGGCTCGGTTTCGGTCGAGCTGGCGCGCAAGGTGTTCGATCACCTCACCGACAAGGTCTTGTTGCTCATCGGGGCGGGGGAAATGGCCGAACTGGCCGCCAAATGTTTCTTTGAGGCCGGGGTTACGTCGCTTTTCGTTGCCAACCGCACCTTAGCCCACGCCCAAAACCTGGCGAACTGTTTCCACGGCGGTGGGCGCGTACTCGGGCTGGATGAACTGCCCCGGCGACTGCACGAAGTGGATATTGTTGCTGCCTCGACCGGCGCGACAACCTATCACATTACCCGCTCAATGGCGCAGGTAGCCCTTGAACGCCGTCGCTACCGCCCACTCCTGTTTTTTGATCTGTCCGTGCCACGGACCATCGCGCCGGACATCAGCGCCCTCGACAATGTCTTCGTGTTCGATTTGGATGATCTCCAGCAGGTCATCGCCGCAAACCAACGCGAACGACAACGCGAGGCCGAGCGGGCTGAAGCCATTGTAGAGGCCGAAACGGTCGCTTTTCTCGCCACCATAGACCAGCCTGACATCGGCCCGACGGTGGCGGCCCTTCGTGAACGCCTGACCGACATCTGCGAGGCGGAATTTGAGCGCCACCGGAAACGCCTTGGCGAGTTGACGCCCGAACAAGAAACTGCCATTCGGCACTATTTGTTGGCAGGCATCATCAACAAAGTGCTGCATCCACTGATTCTTGGTCTGCGTGAGGCAGCCAAGCAGGGATCGGAACAAGTCGACCTGCGGCGTGCGTTTGTACTGGACACCGTCACTACCGAACCGCTCAGGGCAGAGACAACAGAAGCGCCTGCCGGCATTCGGCGGCAGCATCAATAAGCAGTCACAGCTTGAGATGACCTCAACTTCGTTTTGGCAGGCAACGGCCGGCGATTGGCAACCGGCCGCCACGGCGGCGAGGATGCTTGACCGTTTATTTGACTGCATCATCGTCGGGGGTGGCATCGCCGGGATTTCAGCAGCCTACGCCCTTGCCGAATTGCAACCACGCTGGTGCGTTGCCGTCGTTGACCGACGCCAGGTCGGTGGAGGGGCCACCGGACGTAATGCCGGATTTCTCATCGCCGGAACGGCCGATCACTATGCAGTTTCGGTTGCCAAGTACGGTCGGACGACCTCCCGTGACATTTTCGCCCTGACCGTCGCCAGCCACCGTCGCATCCGTGATTTCCTGGCCCGACATCCGACGGTGGACTGCGACTACCTGCCCTGTGGCAGCCTCACCTTGGCCGGAACGGCCAGAGAAGCCGAGATGCTGGCGCAATCCGTTGCGCTCCTGCAGGAAGACGGCTTCGACCTGACCTGGATCCCCCATGACCCACTGGGACGTGGCTTCTACGCTGCCATCCACAACCCCCAGGACGCCGGCATACATCCGATCAAGCTAGTCCGTGCGCTGGCCACCGCCTCCGGTGCCACTGTTGTTGAGCACTGGCCCGTCACCGGCTTGGAAGCCGACCGAGGCACGTTACTCGTGCACGGCACAACCGGCATCCTGCGCGCCGAACGTGTGTTGCTGGCGCTCAACGGTGAAGCACCAACCTTTGCAAGCTTCTTTGCCAACAAGGTGTTTCCCAAACGCGGCCAAATCTTTGTTACTGCCCCTTACGGCCGCCGTTTACTGGACAAGATTGTTTACGCAAACGAGGGCTACGAGTACTTCCGGCAGTTGCCCGACGGACGCTTTCTCTTCGGTGGCGGCCGCCGCGCCTTTGCCGAAACGGAGGTTGGGACGGATGAAACACCGACCGAAGCAGTTCAGGCCCATCTTGAAGCCTTCAGAAACCGCCACTTTCCAGAACTTACCGCCGTCCCGGTTGCGTACCGGTGGGCCGGCACTATGGGCTTTACCGACGATGGCTTACCGCTGCTGGGACAACTGCCCGGCTACGAACAAGTATGGTTCACGATTGCCTGCCACGGTCACGGGATGGGGTTTAGCCTTGAGGTGGGGCGACAGGCCGCACAGATGCTGATTGACGGCACACCGCCTCCGCTGTTCGACGCACAGCGGCTAGATACGCCGGGTGACGGTGGTTAGGCCCCTTCACCAAAGCAAGGAGTTTGTGGTGACGAAGGCAGGTCAGCGCCGCGCGACAGCTGACGCCGCTTGGGCAGAAACGTCCCCATCAGGACGAAGCTCCACCAAGGTCGTCTGGTAAAAGCTTGAACTGATGTGTGTGGTTCGCACCGGACGCCAATCCGTTTCTTTGGCGATGCGTGCATACAGCCGCTTGGCTTTGATCCGGGCAATAGCCGGCGAGGTGTTCCCCTTGGGGAACAGCTTGCCGACGGCGTGCATCACTTCAAAGAACAGGGTCCTGGGCGTAAAGGTGAAATACAGCGCAGCCCGTGTGTGCCGGACGAGATGCTGCAACAGTTGCACCAGGTCGTCTTCGGCGTAGTAAATCAAACTATCCAAGCACACGATGACATCGAACGTTTCCGCGACGGCGTAGAAATCCGCCTGCCGAAACACCGCCTCCGGGACGTGCTCCCGCGCCGCTTCGATTTCACGGGCAGAAATATCAACACCGGTGACAATGGCGCCGGCAGCGACAAGGCGGCGGGCAAAAGCTCCGGTGCCGCAACCCGCATCGAGAACGGTGCGGCCACGCCAATTGCCGCCCCAGGCAAGCAGGGTCGCCATAGCCTGTTCGCGGCCGGCAACAATGCTGGCCTGAATGCGGTTTTGCGCCTCACCGCGCGCAAAGCGCTGCCATTTCTCAAAGCCGACGGTGTCGAAGTAGTCACGAATCCGATCTTGCGCTGTGGCGTAGGAAGAAGGCATGCCGCTTGCGCTCCAACATTTGATGGATTGAGAATACAGACCTCCCCTCCAAGCTCTGATCCCCGGTCTGAAAAGTCAAGCCCCACCGAACAGATGGGGGAGCTGAAGCAACAGGTTAGGTGCATGGAAACCATCTGGATTCTGGGCGACCAGTTAACGCTTCGCCATCCGGCTTTTGCACGCCTCACCCCGCACAATGCCGTTGTGCTCCTGATCGAGTCGGAGGCGCATGCCCGCCGCACCCGCTACCACAAACAAAAGCTGGTCTTTCTCTTTTCTGCCATGCGGCACTACGCTGCGGAACTACGCACCATGGGATGGCACGTGGACTACCGGCCCGAACAACCCGACTTTGAGACAGGGTTGGCAACGCATGTCCGCCAGTATCGCCCACTGCACATCTGGCTGATGGAACCGACGGAGTACGGCGTTGAAGTCCAACTCCGGCGCGCAGCAACGGCGCAGCAGGTGGCACTACACGTCTTGCCGACGGTGATGTTTCTCAGTGACCGGCAGGAGTTTGCCGACCGGGCGCGCGGTAAAAAAACGCTTGTGATGGAGCACTTCTATCGCCAGATGCGCCGGCAGACCGGGCTGCTCGTCGAGCCCGACGGGACGCCAACGGGAGGGGCGTGGAACTATGACCACGATAACCGCGCCGTTCCGCCGCGCGGTCATCAGTTTCCCCGTCTCCCAAGCTACAGACCCGACCCCGTGACGCGCGAGGTGATGACCTGGGTCAAACGTGCATTTCCTGACGGCTATGGCAACATTGAGCCGTTTCACTGGGCCGTGACGCGCGCCGACGCCGAGGCCTTTTACCGTGATTTCCTTGACCACCGACTGGATTTGTTTGGGCCGTATGAAGATGCGATGGTTGCCGGACAACCGGCGCTATACCACTCTCTGGCGTCGCCTTACGTCAACGTCGGCTTACTCGACCCCCTCGACGCGGCGCAGCAGGCCGAGCGTCGCTATCGCGAAGGCAGGGCGCGGCTCAACTCTGTGGAAGGTGTCATCCGACAGTTCATCGGTTGGCGGGAGTTCATCTACCAGATGTACTGGCTGCGCATGCCCGAACTGGCCGAAGCAAACTTTTTCGGGGCCGAACGGCCGTTACCACACTACTACTGGGATGCTCAAACAAACATGCGCTGCCTGCGTGAGACGGTGACACAACTCATCCAAACCGGGCACACGCACCACATCCAACGGCTCATGGTGCTGGGGAATTTTGCCCTCCTGGCGGGCATCCGACCGCAGGCGGTCAATGAATGGTTTTGGTTGGCTTACGTGGACGCCTATGCGTGGGTCACCACACCGAATGTGTTGGGTATGTCGCTTTATGCTGACGGCGGGTTTCTTGCCACCAAGCCCTACGCTGCCAGCGCCGCCTACATCAACCGGATGAGTGACTACTGCACGGGTTGCGCTTACAACCCAAAGCAGCGCCATGGCGAAGGCGCCTGTCCGTTCAACAGCCTGTACTGGGATTTTCTCAACCGCCACCGATCTAAACTCTTCCTAAACTGGCGCATGCGGACGATCTACGCAGCTTGGGACAGCATGCCGGCCGGCGAACGGGTGGCAACCCTGAACTGGGCGACAAAGGTTCTCGAGCGCCTTGAAGACCTGTAGGGTAGAGACCCAGGTGCGGCAGGATTGCTTGCAACCCGATGTGCAACAGAGTGATACCGCTGGAGACCAAACACTGCGACCCTGCTGCTTCAGGGCGGTCAGACTCGGAAACAACACCAAGTCTCGGCCGGGTGGCGGCATTCCGCATCGGCTGACAGGCAGTCATCTGGCCGCTTGTACCCCGATACCTCCTGCACACAGCCGGATAGCACCAGCCCAGCCGGCAGCCAAGGCTATGCAGGGCCGCTTCTTGCCTTACCTGGGCAACGATGGTGCGGCTTCCGTCACAGCTCGGTGCGTGTCGGTTGACCGACGCACTCTGTCCGCGTGGTGGGATAGGGGCTAAGGCGGCTGCTTCAGATGGCTGACGGCATTGGGGCAATGGGTAAAAACCAGTGTACGTGTGATGCCCTGCAGATCGGATAGCGCCCGTTGTAGGCGCCAGTGGTGTGCTGCACCTAAAGCGCACACTTGTTCTGCCTGCCCCCAGCCTACCTCGCAGGCAAAGATGCCGTCGGCAGCAAGAAACCTCGGTAAATCGTTGAAAAGCCTTGCATACGCCTCCAGGCCGGAGGGACCGGACACAAGTGCGACACGCGGCTCATAGTCCCGCACTTCACGCTGTAAACTCAAAAACTCGGCTTCGGCAATGTACGGCGGGTTGGCCACGGCAACGTCAAACCGGGGCGTGCCGGGCGGCAGCGCCGCCAGCCAATCACTTTCAAGCAACCTGATCCGTTCCGCGACACCGTGGCGGCGCGCATTGGCCACAGCTACTGCCAAGGCAGCCGGCGAGATGTCAACGGCGACCACACGCACGGTCGGTAACAGAGCCGCCAAGGTCACTGCCAAACAACCGGAGCCGGTTCCTAGGTCCAGAATGTGCACAGTGGACTGCGACAGCCGACGGCAGTGGTCAAGCGCAACGTCCACCAGAAGTTCTGTTTCCGGACGTGGAATCAGGACGGCAGGCGTTACATCAAAGTCGCGTCCGTAAAAATCCTGCGTCCCGGTGATATACTGCAGCGGCATACCTTCGGCGCGCCGCGCCAATGCCTGGCGCACGTGTCTGAGGTCACTGGCCGTCACGACCCGTTCGGGGTGTGCCACCAGTGTTGCGGCGTCCAGCTTCAGCACGGCCCGGATCAGGTGCAGCGCCGTTCGGTACGGCTCGGCTACTGTGCCGGCTGCCAGCGTTTGAGCCCCTTCCTTGACGAGTTCCCCTAATGTCGTTGACATAGCTCCACACCAACGCGGCACTGCGACCGGATGCCGGCCGCAGGATGACCGTCTCGAAACTCGGTGGACACGCGCCTATGCTCTCTGACTTTCATCCCGACGAGACCTTCGCCCACGCCCTTGACCGCGCCGACGAACTGGCCGGCTTCCGTGAGCAGTTTCACTTCCCAGTGCATCCGGCGACGGGCACACCACAGTTGTATTTTTGTGGTCATTCGCTCGGCCTGCCGCCAAACACTGCCCGCCAGGCCGTCTTGGAAGAACTCGACCGCTGGGCTGCACTCGGCGTCGCCGGACATTTTACGCCACCGCGGCCCTGGGCGGACTACGATGCCGACCTGCGCCCGCTCGTCGCCGAACTTGTCGGCGCACAACCGGAGGAAGTTGCCATTGCCAACAGTTTGACCGTCAATCTGCACCTGTTGATGGCATCGTTTTACCGCCCTACCCGCGAACGCTACAAAATCTTCATGGAAGCGCGTCCGTTTCCATCTGACCGCTACGCGGCTATCAGTCAGGCGCAGTTTCATGGCTTCCATCCCGCAGAAGCTGTCGTTGAAATCCGTCCGCGACAGGGCGAAGACTTACTGCGGACGGAGGACATACTGGAGCAGCTGGAACGTAACGGTGAAGCAGTTGCGCTGGTACTGTTGGGCGCCGTCAACTATGCGACCGGGCAGTTCTTCGACATTGCCCCGATTGTTGAGCTGGCGCATGCCAAAGGCTGCCTTGTCTGTATTGACGCAGCGCATGCCATCGGCAACGTCCCGCTGGCGCTGCATGCTTGGGACGTAGACTGCGCCGTCTGGTGCCATTACAAGTATGTCAATGCCGGCCCCGGTGCGGTTGGCGGTTTTTTTGTTCATGCGCGCCATGCGCGGCGGTTTGATGTCCCGCGCTTTGTCGGCTGGTGGGGTCACCGCGTCGAGACACGTTTTCAAATGCCCGATGCGTATGACCTCGCACCCGGCGCTGCCGGCTGGCAGATTAGCAATTTGCCGATCTTTTCCATGGCCGCCCTGCGCCCATCGCTTGAGCTTTTCCACCAGGCTTCAATGTTGCGACTTCGGGAAAAATCCATCCGCCTGACCGAATACTTGCTTACCCTGCTCGGTAACACGGGGCCGGCGCTGATTTCGCCACGTGATCCGGCAGCGCGTGGTGGGCAACTGTCCTGGCGCGTCCCCGAACCACGGCAGTTGGCAGCTTCTCTGCATGCTGCGGGCGTTGTCGTTGATGTTCGTGAGCCGGACATCCTGCGCCTTGCGGTTGCGCCGTTATACAACAGCTTCCACGATGTCTGGCGCTTTGCAGCCATCTGGCGCCACGTCACCGAACGTTTTTTTGCAACGACCGGGCGATGAAACATCCGCGCATCATTCGTGTCTACGTCATTCGCTGCCGAAGACGCGGTTGGGTGTTCTACGCCCCACCGGAAATGCTCACGGCGTACGATGACACCCCGCCGCGCGGCTTTTGGAACAAGGTGCTTCACCAGGCGCACCGCACCCATGACGCAGCCCTGCGGTTGATCCACGAACCGCCCAACCGTTTTTGGCGTGGTGTGCAACATGCCTGGCGCTGGCTAGAACGATGGACACATCCCGGTGAAAGCCTGTTGCGCGTCATCGGTCAGGTTGATGCCGTTGAACTGATTCACGACGGGGAACTCTCTGACGCTGCTGTGCGCAGTGAATGGATTAAGTGGCTTGAAACACGCCTTGTCAGCCACGAACGCGGCGTCTGGCTCAACATTGCCTGCCTCCCCGTGACCCTTCTGATGGGACTCCTGCCCGGGCCGAACGTGTTTATTGCCTGGAATGCCCTGCGTTTGTATGTGCACTGGTTTGCCCGGCGTGGCGCACAACGCGCCCTGGTTGCCCTCAAAACCGTTGTTCGCGGTGATGCCCGGCTGCATCCGCCCCCACAGGGATCGGGTTCGGACTGTCAGGCGCGCGTCTTAGAACTGAGTCACACCCTCCACTTGCCTGAACTGCCCACCTTCTATCAACGGTGGCCGGTCACATAGTCCTACGATCAATTTTGCAGTCGGCGGCGATTTTTTCTATGATTCGCCTGCCCTTTACATCACACAACTTGCTGAGTCAAACTGCCTTATACCCGACTGGTCGGCACCAGCAGTTGCACCGATCATCGCTCCGCTCGCAAGCCTGAGGAAAGTCAGATCCAATGGAAAGCCTGTTGATTGAGAAAACCAAGGCGACCCCGCGCATCGCCTTTGACGCAATGACCGGTGTTCTTCTCATGGAGGGGAGTTCCTACCCTGAAAACGCAGTGCATTTCTACCAACCTGTCCTGGAATGGCTGTCCCGTTTTCTGACCACTTCCTCGACACCAATTGTGTTTCATTTCCGTCTCGATTACTTCAACACCAGTTCTTCAAAGTGCATCATCACCATTCTGGAAATGTTCGAACAGGCCCTGCAGTTCGGACGCACGATCACGATCAACTGGTACTACAGCGAAGACGACGATGATATGAAAGAACACGGTGAGGAATTCGCCGAGGACTTTTCGATGCCCTTCCGATTCGTTGTCCTCCCGTCGTGATGGGTTCGCATGAGCAAATCCAGGCCCAAGACTGCCGCCGAGGAGGTTTTTGAACCCGAATTCGACGTTCTAGCAACCATCGAGCAAATTGCCGCAGAAGGGTTGCCTACGCCCGAAGATTGGCAACGTGAGTTTGTAGAACTGACCCGCAAGTATCGGGCACTGCTCAAACACGCTGTCAAAATTACAGGCATCAGCGATATGATGCAAAAGTCGCCTTCTGCGCATTCAGCACGAACTAGAAGCCAAAAACTAGGAACTGTCCGAGAAACATCAGGCCCTGATCCGTGCGCAGGAGGCACTGCTACACTCACAGGCCTGCGTACAGACCCTGTTTTCAGCCTTTGCTGAAGCCTTGCCCGGTACTGTACTGGACGGACGCTACCGCCTGGGACGAAAGATCGGCGCCGGCGGCTATGGCGTTGTTTATGAAGCGACACACCTTGCGCTGAATACGGCAGTGGCCGTCAAGATTTTGCAGCCGCGCAGCGGGCGTATCACTCAGGAAGAACTCGAACGTTTCAAGCGCGAAGGGATTTCAGCCTGCCGCGTCCAGCATCCCAACGCCATCAACATCCTTGACTTCGGACTCTCATCCAACAGCTTTGCCTACCTCGTCATGGAAATCCTGCACGGCGTCACGCTCAGGCAGGAATTGAGGGCGCTGGGTAAACTTTCTACTCAGCGGTGCCTGGAGATTATCTTACCGGTGGCGTCGGTGCTGGCGAAGGCCCACGCCAGCAATATCGTGCACCGCGACATTAAGCCGGACAACATCTTCCTCCACCGACCACCAACCGGCGAGGTCGTCAAACTACTTGACTTCGGTCTTGCGAAACTGATGGGCGAAGACGGATCCCATCCCGAAGCGACATGGGGCCTGATTGCCGGCACACCAACATACATAGCACCCGAACGGTTGAGTTTTCTGCCCTACAACGGACAAGCCGACATCTATAGCCTAGGCGTGGTCATGTACGAAATCCTGGCCGGTCGGCCGCCCTTTACCGCACCAGACGGCAATGTTTCAACGGTACTCACCGCCCATCTGCAAACCTCCCCGCCACCGCTGGCTTTGTTCACCCCTGATGTTCCACCCGTTCTCGAAGACATTACCCGGCGTATGCTACACAAAGTGCCGGTGGAACGTCCCACTGCCGAGGAAGTTGTGCGCATTTTGAAACTACTGTGCCAGGCCTAACCGTAGCCCAGTCAAAGCCGCCGAAACTATGGGGCCGTTTTCCCGCCCACCCAATCCTGCCCTCTTAGGCAGCCCAAACGTGTGTCCGGCAGGGACAACTTGAGGCGGCGATGATCGAAAAAACAAAAGCGATGAACGTGTCGCCCGAACCCAGCGAACGGACCTATCTCAAAGGCGACGCTGGCCACCGTCCCCGGTAATTCGCTCCCGGCGGGGCCATCGCGTGGACGAGGCCGTAGCGCACTGTGTCAGAGTCGCCGAGCACGATACGCGCCACCAGCAACTGCCACAGGCGGCGTGCATCCAAGCCTGTGTACAAGCAAGTTGTCCGTCTCAAGTCCGACTGCCCAAAGCACGCTCTAGCACTCGGCAACCTACACCGCAAACAGGGAGCGGAGGCCGATGCTAACCCTGGCCATGGGATGGCGGCTCAAACTGGGCACGAGAACGGACAGGAAGAGCGAGACAGGAAGCGAGACCGATTACGGCCTGGCGCGAGTTCTCTCAACTCAACCCGGAGGCCGGCCAGCTCAAATGCGCTCTGGTTGGGGCCTACCTGCGCACCGGCCAACAGCCAAACACCTTCGAGCAATTCGCAGGGCGCTGCGGCGCAGCCAAGACTTGCCAGGCTTGCCGGAGGCTTATGGCCGTGCCGGGATTGATCCCGATCGCAGCCATGCGCTGAGTGACTATGCTGCCCCCTGCATCGCAAAGTGGGTCAGCTTCTGCTCGAAGCTTCGGCCAGAAAACGCCCCAGCAGTTGCAACCCAGCTCCGGTTCCTGATTCGGAAACAGAGGCCGACCAGGCACGGCAGCCGGTGGAAGCCTGATGGAAGCTGCTTTTGACAGAGGCCTGCCCACACCACCTCGCCCGATCAGGTGGTCATGCTCAGCGTGGTGGTGACTGGCGAGCTGCCGCTCCTTGACAAACCTACGCTTGAGCGGCGTGATGTTACCTGACGTGATGCGCTTGCGGCCGCCAGGGCGTAAGCGGCAACGCCGGCGGCCCGGCTCCAACTGCCCACCGAAGTCCTTGACAGCGTCCAATGCCGAGAGCACTGTTGGGCAACTAGTCAGCAAGATTGAAATCCCATTCCAACTCAAACTAAGATAAAGCGGTAGCAAGCCGAACCCAACCTGCTATCCAGTTTGATTTCCCGGTGGGGCGGACGTAATGCGGACAACCGGCAAAACCAAAGCCTCTCTCATCCGAGAGCACACACTTGAGTCACCTGACATTTTGCGGACAGCGCGCACCGAACTGCTGCGTGACGGCATTTATCGTTTTCGGGCCAACGGCAGCACCATGCGCCCCACGATTGTTGATGGTGACTGGCTCACCATTGAGCCGGTCTCAACGGCCCAACTGGGCGTCGGGGACATTGTGCTCCTTTGCACGAGCAGCCAAACGGCAGTCGTTCACCGTATCCTGCGCTTTGAGCAACGTCACGCCACACTGTATGTTGTCACCCGTGGGGATGCTGCTGAAGGACTGGATGTCTCTGTTCCGGTCTCCAATGTCGTCGGACGCGTTCTGCGGATTGAAAGCAACGGCGTCCGTTATGACCTGACCACCTTTTGGCACCGTCTCAGGACGCGCCTAGCCGGCTGGCTGCACCGTTGGCGCTTCCGCAAGGTCAAAGCTTTCTAAACACAGCATTCTTTCTTGCCTTGCGTCGGTTTGTTCTCGTTCCTGGCGGTGGAAGTTTGCCGAGGAATTGCTATGGAAAACGACCATGTTGCTCCGCAGCGAAAAGTTACCATTATCGGCGTGCCAATGGACTTGGGTGCAGATCGGCGTGGTGTGGATATGGGTCCGTCAGTTGTACGGATTGCCGGTCTCAGCACCAAGCTGAACCAACTAGGCTACCTTGTCGAAGACATCGGCAACATTCCGGTGGCCCTGGCAGAGACTCGCCGTCCTGACGCCGGCGACAGCCGGCACAAATATCTGTCAGAAGTCGCCAGGGCGAGTGAAATGCTCGCCGACCAGGTTGCAGCCATTCTGGCGGACGGGGCGATTCCGATTGTACTCGGTGGCGATCACTCAATTGCGATCGGCAGCGTTGCCGGCGTTGCTGCCCACTACCGGCAGCAAGGCAAACGCATCGGAATCATTTGGATTGACGCGCATGCGGACATCAACACACCTGAATCGTCACCGTCCGGCAACATCCACGGCATGCCGCTCGCAGTCTTGCTTGGCTATGGCCCACGCATTTTGACGCACATCGGCGGCTTTGCGCCAAAGGTGCACCCAGAGGACTGCGTTATTATCGGGGTGCGTCAAATTGACGACGGGGAGCGTCAACTGGCCCGCCGGCTAGGCTTACGGATCTACACGATGCGTGACCTCGACGAACGTGGCATGAGCGCTGTCATGGATGAAGCCATTGCCCTGGCGACGCGCCATACCATTGGCTTTCACGCGACATTCGACATGGACTTTGTTGATCCATACTATGCGCCTGGCGTCGGCACGCCCGTTCTAGGAGGCGGGACGTATCGTGAAAGCCACCTGGCAATGGAGAAGATCCACGATTCGGGCAAGATGCTCTCCGTCGAGATGGTCGAAATTAACGCGGTTCTCGACACATATAATCGAACCGGCGAACTCGGTGCAGAGTTACTACTTTCCGCGCTGGGTAAAAAAATCCTGTAAGTTTTTCGGGGCGCTTGGCGAGCTGGTTCCAGACACGGACGATGCAATGGCCGGCTCGGTCTTGCTTCCCATGGAGGAACCGACCATGGCACTCGAAACGTCCGAAAAAATCTGGCACAACGGCAAATGGCTTCCGTGGGAGGATGCGCGCATTCACGTGATGTCGCACGTTGTCCATTATGGTTCTTCTGTCTTTGAAGGCATTCGTTGCTATCAGACTCCACGTGGTCCGCGGCTTGTCCGCCTGCGGGAGCACGTGCGCCGTTTGTTTGACTCCTGCCACATCTACCGGATGACGATCCCCTTTACGATGGAACAAATCTTCACGGCCTGTATCGAAACCGTACGGGTCAATAAACTCCAACACTGCTATGTTCGCCCAATTGTTTTCCGTGGTTACGGCGCATTTGGCGTCAATCCCTTTCCGGCCCCGGTGGAAACCTACATCATTTGTTTTCCCTGGGGACGGTATCTCGGCGATGATGCGCTCGAAGCAGGTGTGGATCTGTGCACGTCTTCGTGGGCACGGATGTCGCCCAATACGCTCCCGACCACGGCTAAGGCTGGGGCAAACTACATGAACTCGCAGCTGATCAAGATGGAGGCAATCGTCAACGGTTATGCCGAGGGGATTGCGTTAGATGCCGCCGGCTACGTCAGCGAGGGCAGCGGCGAAAACGTCTTCATGGTCCGGGACGGAACCGTCATCACGCCACCCATCGGACGGGCAGTGTTACCCGGCATCACCCGCGATGCGGTGATGTGTTTGTGTGAAGATTTGGGGATCCCAGTTGTGGAACGGAGCATTCTGCGTGAGGAACTCTACATTGCCGACGAAATGTTCTTGACCGGGACGGCCTGTGAAATCACGCCGGTTCGCACCCTTGACAAAATCAAGATCGGTGAGGGCAAGCGCGGCCCGATCACGAAGCAACTCCAGGATGCTTACTTCGGCATCATCCACGGCGAGCGCGAAGATCGACATGAATGGTTGACGGCTGTCTAAGCATCCCGCAGGCGGCTGTGCCGTCCCAACTCGAACAGCTCCGGCAAGTTATCGTCGCCTGCCGGCGCTGTCCGCGCCTGACGGCTTGGCGGGAACAAGTCGCCCGTCAGAAAGTACGTCGCTTTTCCGCTGAGACCTACTGGGGCAGGCCCGTGACCGGTTTCGGCGATCCCCAGGCGCAGGTTCTGATTGTGGGTTTAGCGCCGGCTGCCCACGGCGGCAATCGTACCGGACGGCTGTTTACCGGCGACCGAAGCGGCGACTGGCTGTTTCGGTCGCTCTATCGCGCCGGCTTTACCAACCAGCCCACTTCCGTCCACGCCGACGACGGTCTGGTACTCACGAACTGCTACATCAGCGCCATTGTTCGCTGCGCCCCGCCGGGCAACCGTCCGTCACAGGAGGAAGCGGCGGCCTGCCTACCGTTCCTCGTCCAGGAAATGCGTCTGCTGCCACAAATCCGCCTGATCGTTGCACTGGGCGGGTTTGCCTTTGAGCACACGCTCAAAGCACTGCGTCAACAAGGCGTATCCATACCGAAGCCAAAACCTAAGTTTGCGCATGGCGCACGTTACGACCTGTCCAACCAGATGACCCTTTTCGGCACCTACCACCCAAGCCAACAAAACACGCTCACCGGGAAACTCACAGAAGCGATGCTGGACGCCGTGTTTTCGAGGGTTCGGAAACAACTTGCGGAGACACGGTAGATGCACTCCGGTCAGCATGCGCTGCTCCGGGCGTACACCTGCTGAAAGCCCCACCTGAAAGCCCCACGCTGCACAGCAAAGGGCAGCAGTCAAACGCATCACGTGTCCGGTGATTTGACTTCCATCAATTCGGCGCCAAAGGTTTTTTGAAGGATTTGAACGGCCGGCTCGCGTTCCGCCTCGGCGCGGAGTGCAGCAGCGTGCGCTTCCTGTTCGGACAGCGGGGACGGTGTACCACTACGTTCTAGGCGCACCACCACATTGACTGCTCTCCCGGTGAGCTTTTGTAGCTCTTCTCGCAGATAGACGCTCTCCCGTGGCTCTGCGACGTATTTCATCGCAGCTTCATCCCGGGGTCCAAAAACCAACTCAAAGTCCTGGCCCTGCCACCGGACGACCCTGACCGAATCAAGATGGACACCCAGCAGTCGGCGTCCTTTTTCTGCAACCTCCTTCAACTGCTTGAATAGGGCAGCCGCATCGGTAAGGTCGGGGGTCTTAGCCGGTGTCTCAGATAGAGGGCCATCCTCTTGCGGCAGCGGTGTTTCTACCAGTGGCGGCTCAGATGGCGGCGCAAGGCGCAGCGGAGGACGCGCAACTGGCACCGGCCTCGGATGCGGAGATGCTCCGCCCAGGCCGAGCGCCGGCGGATGTGGCGTTACCGGCGTGTCTGTCGCCTTTCGACTCGAAGCCGGACAGGGAGAGCCAACCGCAAGCGCGTCAAGACGCGCCAAAATTTCCTCCAATGGCCTGAGACGCGTGAGCTGGGTGAGTTGAATCAAGCCGACCTCGACGAGCGGACGCGGGTCTTCCACCACGCGAATCTGTGCTTCGAGATTGGCCACGAGTGAGAACAGGCGCGTCAGCTCGGTTAGCGTCAACTGCCGACACTGCCGTTCGACAACGCTTAGCTCACTCTCGGCCAACGGCAACAGTTCGCGATCAAGGCCGACAACTTGGGCGACCAACAAGTGCCGAATATAGGTCAGCAATTCCCGCAAGAATTGCCGCAGATCATAACCGCTGCGCGTCAATCGCGCGATGTGGCGCACAATCGCCCCCGGATCGGCTGCCTCAAGTGCATCCATAACTTCTGCCAGTATTGACGTACCAATCAAACCCAGCGCGTCACGGACCGTATGTTCGTCAATGCTTGCGCCGGGTCCGGCGAACACGAGCACTTGATCAAACGCCGATTGGGCGTCGCGCAAGCTGCCGCGTCCGGCCTGAGCAATCTGCACCAGCGCAGCACGTGAAACAGGTATGTTTTCGGCTTCGGCAATCCGTTGTAGGCGGTCGGCAATGGCCTCAACGCCAATGGTCCGAAACTCATACGCTTGGCAGCGCGAAAGGATCGTCTCCGGTAACTTGTGGAGCTCAGTCGTCGCCATGATAAAGACGACGTGCGGCGGCGGCTCTTCGAGGGTTTTCAGCAGCGCATTGAAAGCGCTGGTCGAGAGCATGTGGACTTCGTCAATGATGAAAACTTTGTAGCGATCTCGCGCCGGACGGTTACCAACCGTTGCGATAATCACCTCGCGGATGTTATCCACCCCGGTATGGGATGCAGCGTCAATTTCAAGTACATCGAGCGACTCTCCGGCCATCGTTTCTAAACACGATGGACACACCCCGCACGGAGTCGGGGTCGGGCCTTGACGACAGTTCAGAGCGCGGGCAAACAGACGGGCGCAGGTCGTTTTGCCGACCCCACGCGGACCGGCAAAGAGATATGCGTGATGCAGACGCTGGGTGCGCAGGGCATTTCCCAGAGCACGGGTAATCGGCTCCTGCCCGATGACATCTTCAAATTGCTGAGGTCGCCACTTGCGGGCAATCACCTGGTAACTCATTGCAAGAAAGCCTACCGACGTGCGTTGCGGACGGCAAGTCTTCCTGACAACAACCCGCTCCGGTGCGTCAGTGAGCAAGTCGGCGTTGGGGCGCACGTCCAGCAATAACGGCATACGCCGACCCAGGGGCAACAACCCACAGACCGGTTTGCGCCACTGCCCCGGGATTGCATACTCTGTGAACGATGACGCTAACGGTTGCGACCTGGAACGTTAACTCCATTCGCGTTCGGCTGCCGCACGTCCTGGATTGGCTCGAACGGCATGAACCCGATGTGCTTTGCCTTCAGGAAACCAAGGTTTCGGACGAAGACTTTCCGTTTGACGCTTTTGAGCGTCTCGGCTACGTGGCTACAGTGCACGGTCAAAAAGGCTACAACGGGGTGGCGTTGCTGTCCTTTGACGACCCCACAAACGTTCGGCGCGGGCTGCCGGACGACCCACCTGACGCACAGCGGCGTTTCCTTATGGCAACCTTCTACGGGGTGGACATTATTTCGGTGTACGTTCCTAACGGAGAAGCAGTCAGCTCGCCCAAGTTTGCTTACAAGCTCGAATTTCTGGAGCGCTTCACAACGTTTCTCACCACCACGTTGCGGCCGGAGCATCCACTGTTAGTTTGCGGTGATTACAACATTGCTCCGGCAGATATTGACGTGTACGACCCGGAGCGCAACCGGGAGACCGTCATGTTTCACTCGCGGGAGCATGCGTTCCTCGAGCGTTGGCGACACTGGGGGTTGCGCGATGTTGTTCGTGAACAGCATCCGGCAGAAGCAGGGTTATACAGCTGGTGGGACTACCGCAGTGGCGGGTTTGCCCGCAACCGGGGGTGGCGAATTGACCACATCTGGGCGACGCAACCGCTTGCCGATACCTGCATTCAGACGGCAATTGATGCAACGGAACGCGCCAAACAACGTCCGTCTGACCATGCCCCGGTCGTGGCCACATTTCACTGGCCGCCACCCACCACAAATCGTCCCCCTACACAGTAAAGACAGGCACTTTGGAGAGTAACCTGCCCGCTTCGTTAGCCTGACTTTTTGAACACCTGCCTTACTCAAGCGCCTTGCGTTGCGCTGGCCCTAGGGTTCGTTCACTGCCGGGAGACTCCGCCAGCGCTGCCGGCTCATCAGGGATGAGTCCCATCTGCCGTTTATAGGCCACAAGTGCTTCTTGGGCCTGGATGTTAAAGGCCTCACGTTCGATCTGGGCCATTTGGGAATCTACGCCGGAGTTGGCAAGCTCCATTTTGGCTTCGGCGGCAGCGGCCCGGCGACTGATTTTCTCCCGCATTTCATCAAACGACCCGGCCGGATCACCGATCTGGAAAGAAGCCATGGTTGCCGCCAACTGCTCTTGCATGCGGGCGCGTTTGCTTTCACTGATCAGCTGCGTTGCTTCGTCCTGCTTCCGCTTCATCTTAAGCAGGTACTCATCGCGGAAGCGGATCGCCTGCTGAGAGGCTTTCTTTGCAACCACAAGCTGCTCCTTAGCGCGGGCCAGTGAGTTTTGCTTTTCCTGCATTGAGGCAATGTAGGTGGTCGCAATATCGTCGCGCCCCATCTTGATAGCGGCTTTGATCTTACCGTCGAGGTCAGTAATTTCACGCTCCAGGGTAGCCACTTCCCGCTCAAGGAGCTTTTCGTTCGACATGACCTGCGCAACGTTTTCGTTCAACTTCGGAACTTGGTCGCGCATGTCACGGATGATTTGCTGAAGAATGAGTTCCGGATCTTCGGCGGCATCAATCATACCGCCGAAAATGGAACGGAACAGGCGTTTCAACCTTTCCCACATGGACTGCATGCCTCCGCGCCGAGATGTCGTCAGCGAACGCGCCGAAAACGCTAACACGGGCCTTGTATGAAGACTTTACATCGAGCGGTCAAGTCCCTTTGTTCTATACAAGGCCGCACGCAGTCTAACAGCCTTGCCGAGAAGTGCCAAGGGCGAGTCCATCGACACCACCAGACTCATCGGTGGCACAGGCAAAAGCTTCTGGTTAGCTTCTAGGTCTGAATCCGACCTGGGCACAGACAATGAACGGCCAGAAGGGCCCTCCGTACCGAGCGGCCCGGGCAGCAGCACGGCGTCACCACGGCAACAGCCGGCGAATTCGCCGGGATGCATTGCGCAGCAGTGCTATCCTACTGCATACCCAAACTACAGCGTCGGCAAACGCTTGACTGCCGATAAGCACGGATACGGTCAAGCTGAAAGGTGGAATGACAACGCATGAAACGTGAAATCGTCAAGTACGGAGCCAAAGTCCTGACCGAAAAAACCGCTCCGGTGACAACGTTTGATGAAGCCCTGGCCCAACTCGTCGCGGACATGTTTGAAACAATGTATGACGCGCCAGGCGTCGGGCTGGCTGCCCCGCAGGTTGGTGTTTCAAAGCGCCTGTTTGTCATGGATTGCAGCAAAGCGCACGACCGTCAGTTTGTCTTCATCAACCCTGAGATCTTGCTCACCGAGGGGCGTCAGACGGGGGATGAAGGCTGTCTGAGTTTCCCCGGTATTTACTTTGAGGTCGAACGTGCGGCGCGCGTCGTGGTCCGCGCTCAGAACGTCCGGGGAGAGTGGTTTGAAGGCGACTTTCTCGACCTCGAAGCCCGGTGTGTCCTCCACGAGTACGACCATTTGGAAGGCAACCTGTTCATTGACAAGGCGAGCCCGCTGCGGCGGGAGATGATTCGGCGCAAGATCCAGAAACTCAAGCGCGAAGGAAAGTGGTAACTCAACCGTGGCCTACGCTCTGCCCAGCATCGCGGCTTCCGATTATTTGAACTCTGCCGTACTGATACATGATTTTCTCGTCGGCGAACAGCGCGGTCGCTGCCGACTCATCACAGATGCAGCGCCATCGCGATGTGCGGCGTTGTTGCAGCAAGGCGATGTAGCGGCGGCGCTCATTCCTGCTGTTGAGTACCAACGCATTCCGAATCTTCTCCTGGTGCCGGGTGTAGCCATTGGCGCCAAACACGCCGTCCGCAGCGTCCTTCTGGTCCTTAAGAAACCCCTGGCTGCTGTTCGGACGGTCGCGCTTGACACGGCCTCGCGCACTTCGGCAGCACTCACACGTCTCCTTTTCGCAGCGTTGTACGGCCAGACGGCGACGTTTCATCCGGCTCCGCCAAACATACCGCAGATGCTTGCCCAATATGATGCCGCCGTGATCATCGGCGATCCGGCGCTCACCTTTGATCGGCAAGGACTGGAAGTCCGTGACCTGGCCGCCGAATGGCGGCGATGGACGGGTTTACCGTTTGTCTTTGCCGTCTGGGCGGTGCGCGCCGAGGTCGAACCTCAAGTTCGTGCGGTGGATTTCACTGCGGCGCGGGATGCGGGTCTGCGCGCCCGGCCGGCGCTGGCAGCGCAGTACGCTCCAGCACTCGGTCTGCCGGCAGACGAACTGACTACTTATCTAACGGAAAACATCCACTATGGGTTGGATGCCGAAGACATTGCCGGACTGACGCACTACTGGCAGTTAGCGGCTCAATACGGTCTCCTCCCTGAGGTTCGGCCGATCCGATGGCGGGAGAAGACGGTTTCATCGGCTGCACAAACGGCCTGATCAGACGCCTGATAGACACAAGTCCGGCCCAGCAGGAACTCAGTATCGGCTCGGCGGCGACGGTGCAAACGCCGGCTAAGCCGTCAGCACCGTGATGGCAAGATAGCCGAAATCCTGCGCCGTCAACTTACGCAAGCCGGCGGCAGTAAACATTTCGTCCAGCGACTGGCGCGTAAAAAATGTCAACCCACCCAGCGCCGACAGGGCCAGGCGTATCACCAACGGCGGGTTCAGCTGGTTCATCACAAAGCAACGTCCAATGTCAGGGCGCAAAACGCGCCGTTCTTCCCTCAAGACGGTCAGTGCGTCGCGGTACTCGTTGAGCGAACCACCACAAGCAATCCCGGAGACCGATGCATCGCTCAACGGAAGGCACTGCATATCGGCGCGCAGCCAGAGCATGGCATCGGCGACGCCCTCACGAACGGCGTAAGCGCGTGCCTCCTCTAGCATCCGCCACGAGAGATCAATACCGACGACAAGCGATCCTGTCCGTCCCAGTTCGAGCAAGCGCTTGGCTATAGGCCGGCCGTAGTAACTCGTTGAACAAGCGGCGTCGAGCCACAAGCCGTCCTCGGTCAACGTCGGTTCCAACGCTTCTAGCAGCAAACCGATTTCGCGCGCCGGCGGAAAGTCTTCGCCCGACAGCAAAGACAGGGCGCGGGTTCGCCACCAACGTTCGTACACCGCTGCCGTCACCTGCCATTGCCCGGTCAACTGGGCAACCGTCAGAGATGGAGTGCCGTTCGGCAGCAAGTCAGCCAGCCCGTCGCGGAGCGGGAATTGGGCGTTGCACTGCCGGCAGACCAGCGTCCCGGTGCGGCCTTGGCCGTGAAAGTCCATCCCCACACCGGCGCAGACCGGGCAGCGCAGTCGCGGCACCAGCGTCGCCAACCGCATGTCCATCATCAGCTACCCTGCACTTCAAAAACAACCCGCAAAAAGGGGGCGGCGGCAAAGCCGGCTGCCAGCGGTGCTGCCTGAAGTTGCCAGCCATCCTGCTGCGGCGTGACCTGCAGCCAAGGCTCATCACGTCCGGGCAACCGCGCCGCGTGAGGGTCAGCCCGATAGGCTGGGGGCGGTGGTGTGACACGCGGAGACGCAGGTACGTCCACCGCTTCTTGACCAACGGGAATCAGCACCAGCTCAACGTATTTGCCGTCGGTGCGCCAGAAGCTGACCACATGCGGGATGTTTGACTCGGCGTAGCTGTAGTCTCCCGCGCGGAAGAGAGGGCGCCGCGCCAAGCGGAGCAAATCTGCAAAATAAGCCTGCAGCGCGGTATCCGGCGTATGTGGGTGCAGTGGACGGACGCGCTGAACAGGAATCTTCTCTGTCATCCCCTCCATTTGCCCCTGGTGAATCAACGGCACGCCCGGCAAGAGACACACTAGCGCGGCCGCCCGGCGGTTGGCGAGCGGTGCAAGCCGCGCGGCCGCCCGGTCTTCGTCGTGATTTTCAACAAAGCGTACCGTGTGGTTGAGAAAGACTTTCGACACCAAGCGCAGGCGTTCTGCAACGGCGCGGGGTGCATCCGGTGCCACCAGGCAATCCAGCAATCGCTTATCGTAAGCGTAATCAAAGCCCAGCGAGATGAGATACATTTCCGTATCCCAGTATGCTTCGGCAATGAGAATGAAATCAGGATTGACGCGCTTGGCAGCGGCAATGGCGTCGTCCCAAAACTCCCCCGGCATGGCTCGGTCAAAGACCTCACGGGGTAAACGGGGATACCACTGGCGGCGGATTTGTTCGCGCAACACCAGCATGGCCATATCACACCGCACACCGTCGCACAGCGCCGCCAAACGCACCAGGACATTGCGCATGTAAGCGCGCGTCGCAGCGACCGTGTAGTCGAGCTGGACGGTATCGTTCCAACCGGCAAAGTGCGGGTCTTTGCCGTGTGCCAGTCGCCGTCCCGAAGGATGCCAGTAGTAATCCTCGGCGTACTCGTCGCGCCATTCCGGGTTGCTGTGCATGAAGTATTCCGGGTGCGTCCCAATCAGCGGGGTATCGTGCGCAAAGTGGTTCGGAATGAAATCGAGTATCAACCGCAGGCCGTGCTGATGCGCGCGGCGGCGCAGGGCGGCAAACGTTTCTTCGTCGCCAAGCTCCGGGTTGAAACGATAGTCACTGATGGCGTAGGGCGAGCCGACGAAATCCGGCGCGTATCGCTTCGATAGCGCAACACCTGCTGGGCCAATGGCCCAAACACCCATCAACCACAAGGCGTCAAAGCCTAATGCCGCATAGGCACTGAGCTGATTATCAGTCATGTCGGCAAAACGCTGTCCGTTCAGTCGCGCATTGATTTCATACAAGAGCATGCGCTACCCCCAGAAGGTTACAAGATAGGGAGATAGGTGGGGAATCGGTGCTACGATAGCCAAAGCTTCCTCACACCGACTACCGTGATTGTTCTTGGGCTTCGAGCCAATCGAACGCGGCTTTGGCGACTGTTGCCCCATCGCCAAACGCCGTCGAAAGACTGGACAGCAGCGGGCGCGTTGTATCACCGCAGGCCCAAACGCCAGGACAGGAAGTAGCTCCATGGCGGTCGGTCAGGATGTACCCATCGGCATCGCGCGCCACCTGCCCGGCAACCAGTTCTGTATCGGCCATGACGCCGAGCGCCGGGAAGACGCCGTCAACGGGCAGAGTCATCTGGTGTGGGGGCGCATCAGGGGGCGACACTTTGATTGTGACACGCTCGACCCAGCCTGTCCCCTCAATGGTTGTCAAACGGGCATGGGTTATGACACGGATGCGCGGATGGCCCAGCACGCGGTCACGGTAGAGCGGCCGCGCTCGGAAGTTCGCCGAACGATGGACCAGTGTGACGTGCGCCCCCGCCTCGTCTAACAGCAGTGCTTCCTCGAAAGCGCCGTCGCCGCCGCCGACAACGACGACTTCCCGCCCGACATACTGGCCTTTGTCACGGGTGGCAGATGTGCTGACGCCGCGGCCGGCGAATTCCTGTTCGCCGGGAATGCCAAGTTTCCGCTTGCGGACACCCAGCGCCAACACAAGCGCACGCCCGGCATACGTGACGGCACCGTGCACGACCACCGTCTTGGTAGCACAGTCAATCTGCGTTACCGGGGCTTGGGTTTCAAAGCGAACGCCTTCACGGACCAGATGCACCGTCAGCCGCTCGGCAATGTCGGCTCCAACCAAACCATAAAAACCGGGACAGTCCACAGAACGGTTATGGCTCCGCAGCAACTGCCCGCCCAGTTGCGCGGCCGCCTCCAGCAACAGCGGATTCAAGCCCAACCGTTTTCCCCACAAGGCAGCAGCGATGCCGGCCGGCCCGCCGCCGACAATCAACAGGTCATTCTGGTTGTTGTCGGCCGCCATACTCCTCCTCGGAGAAAAGCAAAGCGAAAAATTGCCAGGCGTCGGCGTCGATGTGAACCCGGACAACACAGGGTCACCGCCGACAACTGTCAGACGGCCCTACCGGGCTGCACCACTGCCCTGCCCCACCTGGTTTGACAAGGCGGCAGCTGGCAGCGACCGAGCTGCTGCATCACCTGGGCTACCCGTCAGTCTGATCTCAGTCTGCCAGCAGGAGCTTCGCAATGGTATTGAGCTGCATAAACGAAGTGCCTTCGTAAATCTTGCCGATTTTTGAGTCGCGGAAGTACTTTTCAACCGGATACTCCTTGGTGAAACCGTAGCCGCCAAAAATTTCCACCACCTGCGAGGTTACGCTTTCGGCAACCTGTGACGCAAACCACTTAGTCATAGCCGCTTCCTTGACAAACGGCTGTCCGGCATCACGCAGCCGGGCCGCGTTATACACCATAAGGCGTGCGGCTTCGATATGCGTCGCCAGCTCGGCAATCTGGTGTTGAATGGCCTGGAAGTCGGCAATCCGCTTTCCGAACTGCACCCGCTCCTTAGCGTAGCGAATGCCATGTTCCAAAGCCCCGGCCGCAACGCCGACCATTTGCGCACCGATACCGATCCGCCCTTCGTTGAGCGTCTCAATGGCAATTTTGTAGCCCTTGCCCACTTCGCCCAACACATTGGCTTTCGGAACACGACAACCTTCCAGAATCAACTCGCAAGTTGAGGATGCACGAATACCGAGCTTGTTTTCCTTTTTGCCGACTGCGAAACCCGGCATATCACGTTCGACAAGGAAGGCCGTGATCCCCTTGTAGCCCGCCTCTGGGTTGACGGTTGCAAACACGATAAACAGACCAGCTTCGGCAGCATTGGTAATCCAGAGCTTGCGCCCCGTCAGTTCCCAGTACTCACCCTGATCCACGGCACGACAGGCAAGCGCAAAGGCGTCGCTGCCCGAACCGGCTTCCGACAGGGCATACGACGCTACCAGGTGCGTCGCCAGTTGCGGCAGGTACCGTTTTTGCTGCTCCGGCGTTCCCCAGCGCATCAGGGCATTGTTGACCAGCGTATTTTGCACATCCACGATGACCGATGCCGAAGCATCCACCTTGCCAAGCTCCTCGACGGCAAGAACAGCCATAAAAAACGACCCGCCGGAGCCGTGATACTCGACCGGAATTTCAATCCCCATCAAACCGAGTTCAAAGCACTGGTCAAGGAGGGCTTTCTCGAAGCTCCCCGCTTCGTCCATGCGGGCGACATGGGGACGGATGCGCTCACGGGCGAAGTCGGCAACGCTGTCACGAAACAAACGCTCTTCATCCGACAGGACGGTGAGGGCAGAACCAGGCGTGGAGGCGGCAACAGGCGCGGCAGCAGACATCCTGAAAAAACTCCTTTGACGTGGTACAAAGATGCAGTTCTGCCTGGGTGTATAACATGCCTTTCATCAAAACCGAATGATGTGAGCGCTTTTTGGGGCCCCGGGGCTGCCCGCGACGGAACGCTTGCGTTCTGTTGTCCTTCCACGACATTATGCTGCGCTAGAGCGAACTCCTCAGACGGCTGCCGTCCTGACGTTCCTAGCAACGGTGGATACCCAGCACTACGCTGCCAAACAACATCTTCACAAGTACCGGCAGGCCCTTTTGCGCATCCTCAGCGACGTTACCGACCGACCGCTGCGCGCGCGCTCTATCTTCGATCCGACGGTGAGTTACACGGTCGGTTGGGAGGAAGTTGGGGTGTTGGCGCTGACCGTTTGGGAACTCAGCGCCCTAGAACCGGCCCGTTTTGACGCGCATCCACAGTGGGAAGCTGCCGCCAATGAGACCATCCGCTTTCTTTCAGAACACTGTGCCGGCTGCGGTCGTCGGCTCACAGCGCTAACCGGCCGCCTGTGTCCGACCTGTCTGGTGACACTTGATGCGCCGATGCGCCACAGACTGTACACCAGCATTGTTGTTCGCCAGATCGAAGCTTACATAGCCGATTTGACCGACAGTTCAGCCGATGACACCGGAATGGATCACCCATGAAGCGACCGGTTCAGGATCCGCACACGGGAACGTTTACCTATGCCGAGGTGTCACCGCCGAGTCTCGCGCCAGGTGGCGCCGTGATTCAAGTCAGCGGCTGTTTGCTGTATGCATCGGCGCGCCTGCCGGCCACAGCCGTGCCGCCCGTTTCTTCGACGGCGCTCGTGCCGGCAGAGACAGCCAAGCCTGGACTTGTGCGCCGCCTGTGGTCGTCCTTTCGGCAATCCGGCGTCAGGAAAGCCTACGAGACACTTGTGAGCCGAAACCCAACGCTGCATTCGCTGGAGTACGGCAGCGTCGGCGTGATTACGGCCGTTGCGCCCCGCAGTGGCTTCCGGGTCGGACAGCGGGTCGCTTGGGCAGGGTACAGCACCGACCTTCCGGCCCCGTTGACCTTTGTCACAACTGCCCGCCTAGCCTCCTTGCCGGAGACGCTGCCGGACGACCTGGCACTGCTCTCGCTTCCGGGTGGTATCGCTTGGCGGGCAGTTGAAGCGGCCGAACTACGATTGGGCCTGCCGGTCGGCGTCGGCGGGCGCAACCTGATCGGTGACCTGGTTCGCGGTCTCTGCCGGCTGGCCGGGGTGGCACTTTACGATCTGGACACGCTGTACCGACCGGGAGAACCACCCCTGGCGGAGCGCCTGGCAGTGCTCATTGTGACCGACTCTGCCGCGGCTGAGCGGCTGGCTGCCTCGCTACCCGACGTTGCCCTCCCCCAGGCCCGACTGGTCGTCCCGTTGCAGCAGCTTCCGGCATCCGTTTGGGCGGCTTGTCAGGCGCATGAAATGCAGGTGCGATTTACGTGGATGGGCGGCGGCGGGGGGCGAGATCCGTTCGCGACTGCCGTGTCGCCGACTGCGGCAATGGCAGCCTTTGGACGCCTTGCCCCCTCACTGCACCCTCACAACCTGCCTACGATTGAACGCTACGATTTCGACTCGGTCGCAGCGGCCGTCCAGGACGCTTTCCGGCCCGATGCACCATCAAATCGAGCAGTCGTCGTGGTTTACCCGTCGGACATCGAAGCCGGCCCCCAGGTCCGGTTCGACGTCGGCACAACACGCCCCAAACTGGCCGGAACAATTGGGCTGGCCGTCATCGCCGACACGGATGACGACGGCCTACGCGACTTCATCCCGACAAAGCAGACACGGCTTACAGGTGTGGTCTCAACCACGCCGGAGATTGCCAAGCGCCTCGTCAAAAACCTCGGCGCCGAATACGGTGCAAATGACGTGGCGCCGTTGCTCTCCGACGGCAAAACCGACGTTGTGTTACTCGGTCGCACGGCCAACGCCCTGCGTTTTGCCAGTGACGTGCTACGCGGTCGCTTGCCACTTTTTCTCACTGCCTTGCCAACCTCAGAGGAGGATGAACTCGAAGCACTCTTTCGACTGGCAGCCACCCACGATACTCCGCTGATGGTCGGCTGGACGCGCCTTTCGACGCCGGCCTTTGCTGACTTGCAGCAACTACGAACGCCCTCAGCCCCTATGTGGCTCCGCTATGACTTCCAAGAGACCCAGCCAATTGAGTCGCCTGACGCCGTTTCGCGGTTGGCGGAGGCCGTCCGGCTGGCGATGGCGTTGACAGACGCCGTCCCGGAACGGTTGTATGCCCAGGAAGTCAGCACCACGGGGTTCTCTGCACTCGCCCTCACACTAGCGTTGTCTGACGGCACCAGCGTACACATTGGGGCGACATTTGGTGCCGCACAGGACCGCGAGCGCCTGTCAGTTCAAACAACCGACCGGTACTTGGAACGCGATGACTTAGCGCCGAACGCTCCCGGACGGCGCGCCTGCTTTGCAACTTTTCTTGAAAACCTCGCCGACGGCAAAGGCCTGGAGACGGCAACGGTTCGGACGCAGCAAGCCCTGCGCACGGCCCTTCGCACCCGTGACGCACTTGACTTTGGCACCGTCATCGGCCTTCCACCCACACTCTGACACCATGGGCGTTAGGAAGATGATTTTGCACGGCGCGAACGACTCTTCTTCAGGGGTGGGGCATCCGCTGCTTTGACGATACGCGCTTGCGGCGGCGGAGGCGTTTGCGGTGGTCCTTGGCTTGGCATAGCTGCCCGCGTGGACTCGGTCGCCGGCAGGGTGGGCAACGGCTGAGCTGGCGTCCCCAGCTGGGCGGCTTCCGGCACAAGCGTTGGCGAATCGTCTTCGGCAGGCGACACACCGGCCCCGGAGACGCCAAAGCTGCGCAGGGCATCTTCTTCGTCCGTCCACATATCAAAGACGCTGTCAAGCCTGGACACCGTGAGAATTTGCCGTACGGCCTGTGACGGGTTCAGCAACTTCAGCTTACCGCCGGCGCGTTCGGCGTGGTGATAGCACTCAATGAGCGAACCGACGCCGGTACTACTGATGTAGCTCACACCCCGCAAGTCAATGAGAAAGTTGACGTGCCCAGACGCAATGAGATCGTCCACACGCTTTGTCAACTCTTCTTGGGCAGTGCTGGGTGCAAGGCGTCCGACAACTTCCAACACACAGACACCGTTCGGTTTTTTATCAAGACGATACCGGGTTGGTCGCCGCGCCGGAGGGCGACCTGCGCCGCGCTCGCTTTCATTTTCAGAAGATTTCATGACTGACGGGTCCGCTAAAGCGGTGGCTCCGCTTGGCTGAGTGCAAAGCTTGCTTGGTTGCCCTGTGTTTGTCTACAGTAGCTTTCGTGATGCGCTGCGTCAACCCCTAACTGCGCCGGGACGAGGACGCAAGCCAAGCAACCTGCGCCCGGCGGCACACAACTGCACCGCAATCGTGCCGTTACTTCGCTTCTTTGTACTCAACGTGCCGGCGCACCTTAGGATCGTACTTTTTTAGAACGAGACGCTCATTTGTGTTCTGCTTGTTTTTTTCTGTGTAATAGCAGTGCGAACTGGCCGAACTCTGCAACTTGATATTGATGCGTTTGCCCGCTTTGGCCATTGTCGTTGATCTCCTTTCTACTTAGTAACCTGTTTGGTATTGCCAGATGTGCGCCGTCACATAGACGGGCGGAAGCGGTCGAGTCTGGTCATTTCAGCAGGCGAGGTCAAGTTTTTTCGGCCTGCTTAGCGTCCAGCACTTCGGAAACAACTACGCCGGCGATAGTCAAGACCCCACCTAGGAGTTCACGCGGTCCAAGGCGTTCGACGCCGAGCAAAAACGCCATCAGGGAGGCAAAAACCGGTTCTAACGTCAACGTTAGCGCCGTTTGTGTCGCCGACACATGCCGCTGCGCCCAAGTCTGCAACCGGTAGCAGAGGATCGTCCCGAAGGCAACCAAATACAGCAGCTCGACAACCTGACGGGCAGAAAATCTCAATGGAAGTAACTCCGGCACGAGGACCGGCGGAACAGGGAGGTCGAGTGCAGCCCAGCCTGCCAAGGCAACCCAGACGGCAGCCGCAACCAGTGCCGACACCCACAGTTGCACGAGGTTGAGGATGTCCACATCGGACCGTTCCGCATAGCGTTCCACCAGCACGATGTGGACGGCGAAGGGGATAGTACAGCCGAGCGAAACGGCGTCGCTCCACTGCCAACCGCGTCCCTGCTCGTCTGGAAAACACAGCAGCACGAAGCCGGCAAAAGCGACACCCAAGCCGAGCAGGTTGGCCGCCGTCGGACGTTGCCGACCAAAGCACGCCCCGAACAGTGGCACCAGCAGCACACTTGAACCGGTTATGAACGCAGCCTTGGACGGGCTGCCGCTCCAGGCCAAGCCCTGCGCTTGGAGGATGTATCCGACGCCCAACACCAACCCCAACCAGAACCCATCCCCCACGGTCCGGGAAGGCGCTCGCGACAAATGCTGCCCAAAGATGAGCAACATCAGACCGACGGCGGCACCAAAGCGCACCATCAGGTAGCGCAGCGGCGCAAGGCTCTCCCACCGTGCCGGACTGGTCATGTCCTGCGCCACAACGAACGTACTCCCCCAGATCGCATTGGCCAGCACCAGCCCCAACAGCGCCCGGTGGTGAACAGACCGACAGCCCATCAAGTTTGCCTCAGCAGGAGCACTCAGCCCCGGATAAAACCGCCGGCAACACCTCGCCGCGGATCGCGCAGGCGGACGGTCGGATCGATGTTCGAGCCGCAGGGGAGTGGACTATCGCCACAGCGCAGGAAAATACCCGGCTGCGGTCGCGGACGATAAAGCGTCATCCCGTTGCGGTGCTCTAAGACGACCGGCGTCGAGGTCAGACGTGGTGGGCGTACCCATGGGACGGCGGACGGCCAGGGTAGCAACGCCGCCAACCCAAGCCCGAGTAGTAGCGGACACCAGCACGGCAACTTGACCGAACACTGTGCAAGTCCGAATGCCAGCGGTAGGACAAAGTACCCTGCTCCGAACCGCAGCGTCGGCGCCTGCAACAACACGTAGGCCGATCCCACCCACCCTACCCCCAACACCATGCCCCAACCCGAAACGCGCCGGCGGTGTGTCAGCCATAAGACGACGGTCGCCACAAGGCTGCCGGCCAACAGTGCGGCTGCGACGGGTTCGCGCCCGGGCCAACCCGGCAACCAATGCCAGTCAAGCAGGCCGTTGAGCGGCCCGTGGCTGTAGCGTGGCAACGCCAGCGCCCCCCAGTCCCAGCGCGCCTGGTCTCGAATGGCGATGGTCAATGCGCGCGGCGTACCGTCGGCGGACTGCCACGGATTCATCTCATAGCGCCAGGGGACAGGGAGGGCCAGCAGTTTGGAGGGAAAGAACGGACAGCCGGAGGTAATCACCCGCGCCAGCGTGACAGGCAGCAGGGCGGCGCTGAAAAGCACCACCAGCCCCAGCGCTGTGCGGCGACGAAAGCCGTTCGCCCGCCAAGTCAGCCACCCGACGGTGAGGAGCAGGGGGAGCGCCGTCAGCTTCACGCCTACCGCAACGGCAGCCAGCGCCGCCGCCGCCCAACAACGGCGTGCCGGTTGCTCGTCTCGTTGTGATTCACCTACCAGCACCCAGGCAGCAGCCACAATTAACGCCGCCGTTGGGACATCAGGTGAAGACGAAACCAACAGGCCCTCAACCCGGCTCAATGCCCCGATACCGAGAACGGTCGCCCACACCAAGAACCAGTCGCGCAGTTGCCCGGCACGGCGCACAATACGCGCCCCGGCCAGAGCGGACCCCATCAGCCACAACGCCAGCGCAAAACCGCTGCCCAGTGCTGCCGTACGGGTTTTCATCCCTGCGTGGGTAAACGGCGCAAAGAGCGCAAACCACGTTGAAGCATAGCCAAGCTGCACGTCAAGGAGCGCGATCCCCTTCACCAACCCGTACTCTGCCAGCCAACGCATCGCAGGGTAATGGTAGATACCGGTATCAACAAGCGTCACAGGTCCGACGGCGACCACCGCAGTTAGTCCACCGACAACAACCGGCAGCCAACCGGCAGGGTACGGCAGATGCCGCAGCGCCGCCCGGTCTGCTGTGGGCCGCGGCGACAGACGGAGCGCCAGCACAACGGCCAGACCGGCTACCACTCCGGCAGTCCAGGGTGTCAGGGCCGTCCCCAGGGCGACCACCAACCAAAGATTGGTTAGAACGCCAACACCCACCCAGAGACCGACGGTGAGCTGCTCCACCGGGTCGGAAAACGTGATCTGAGCCAGACAAGCCTGACCGATCACGCTTGCCAACACGGCCAACAGTATCCAGATGGTCAGAGTAAGCAGCATGGTCACATTACCGGCGCGCCGACGACCGGTTGCCGCGGGGGATTACTCCAGCACCGGATCGGTTGCCGAGGCGCGCCCGCCGCGCCGGTCGCTGCCACGAAGCTTACCCGTTTGATCAATGAAGTAGGACATTCGTCCCGAAGCCGGATAGTCGGTGGGAACACTGTAACAGGCAAACGTGTCTTCCGAGGCTTCGATGAAAAACTGCGCCATGCGAGCCTCAGACGGATCATTGGGCAGAAAACCGGCGTCCACCAGTTCTGCCAATGTCGCATAGCGTCCGTGCGCAGCGTGAAACGCCGACTGAACCCGAGCAATGGTCAACATACTCGCCCGCGTTGCGTTATCTCGTGATGACTGACTGGCGGCAACAACGGCTTCGTCAGGGCGCTCTTCCTTCCGGCAAGCCAGGTCACCAACCAGAATCCATGCCAAGCAAAAGCGCAACATCAAGTTGACAAAAGATGGCATAGGGTGGCGATACCTCCTTGTTTCGCGCCGGCGCTTCCTTCAGCCGGTGGTTGGTGTCGAAACAGTGGCGGACGCCGACTCAGCCTTCGTGGGCATCTGCGGCACCATAGCTTCAACCACCGGAAACTCGATGACAAACGTCGCACCACGGGGATGATTCGGTTCATAGCGAATCGTTGCCCGGTGATCGGATAGAATGTGCGCCACGATGGCCAGGCCCAGACCCGTTCCCCGCTCACGGGTGGAGAAATACGGTTCAAACAACCGGTTCCGGGCCTCGGGAGGAATGCCCACACCGGTGTCCACAATGCACAACTGTACTGTCTCTGTGGCCGCCAGGTAGCGCGTTCTAATGCGGATTTCGCCCTGTACCGGTCTTTCACCCGCCGCTTCAATGGCGTGCAGGGCATTGTCAATGAGGTTGACCAGGCAGCGCTTGATTTGCTCCGCATCCAGCAGTACCGGCGGTAAATTACCGGCAAGGTCGGTCGTCAGCCGGACAGACCCAAGCCGGTCGGCATAGAGGATGACCGTCCGTTCCACAACCTCATCCAACGAGCCAGGCACCAGATGCACGTCTGGTAGCTTTGCAAACCGCGAAAACTCGTCTACCAATCGCTGGAGCGTTGCCACCTCGCCGATAATGCTCGCGGCACACTCTCTAACCATTGCTTGCAGGTGCGGTAGATGGCCGGCCTGCCGTGCGACATTGCGTACGATCCGCTCGGCGGAAAGCTGGATTGGCGTCAACGGGTTTTTGATTTCATGGGCAATGCGCCGGGCGACCTCGCTCCACACGGCGCTGCGCTGGGCCTGCATAATCGGCGAAATATCATCCAGCATCACAACAATGCCGGTCGGCCGTCCCCGCAGATCCAAAAGGTTGGTCGCCGTCACGGCAACCTGAAGTGACGGACGCTCCGGGAGACGGATTTCCGTCTCCAAGCCAGCCTGCCGAACCCGCCGGACGCGCCGCAGCAGCCGCTCAAACTCGCTTCGGTTGCTGTCCGGGACGTAGCTTAGGAAATCATTTCCGACCGCGATGTCCGTCCCTAACATATTGCAGGCTGCCGGGTTGACGGTTGTTACCTGCCCTTGCAGGTCGAGCGAGACAATACCCGTACACAAACTGCCCAGGATGGTTTCAATATACCGGCGACGTTCGTCCAACTGGGCGCGATGAATGCGCAACTGCTGCGCCATGGCATTGAATGAATCTACCAGCACGGCCAGCTCGTCGTGCGCCTCCACACGCACCACGTAGTCGAGATCGCCCCGCGCTACAGCTTCCGTGGCTTTGGCCAGCGCCCGAAGCGGCACGACAACCACGCGCGCCGTCGTGATGGCAAACCACATTGCCCCAAACATCAGAAACAGGGTCACGAAACCCAGAATCAGCAAGTAGTTGAGCTTGATCGTGCGCGACTCGGCAATGAGCGTGGCCCGTTGGTTGGCGACGCGCGTCAGCTCAGCAATTTTCTGGTTGAGGACGGGCGGCATTGTCCGAACGACGAGCAACACACCATCGGCGCCGTCAAGTGGGACAGCGGCAATGATAACCACGTGGTGCGCGCTCTCCAGGTGGGCTGTCGGGAACGGATCGCTCGCAGCGCGTTGGCACAACTCGGCGACGAACGAAGGCGGCAGGGCCGACCAGTCGCCAAACGCAGCCAGGACGCGCCCCTGCCCGTCCAGACACTGCGCTGCTTCAATACCCAGTGCCTGGGCTTCCTCGGCCATAATCTGCTGAGCTGACCCACGCACCCGCGCAACCGCCCTGGCAGAAGGTGCCGAGCTGACCGGCCGGAGGTGCGCCACCAGGTACCGGCCGATCACCCGTCCGTCGTCGTATAGGGAACGCATCTCACGCGCCAGTACCAACTGCTGAATGGTGGCTGCCTCCTCACGATAGTACTCTGCCGGAAGATTAAACCACTTATCAAGACTGCGGTTGAGCAAGCCGTAAGCGAAGAAAAACAACATCAGCAGCGGTAGCGCCGATACCACGAGTGAGGCTGTCACCAAGCGCGTCTGAAATGAAGCGCCCAGCGTCTGGTGCCGTCGTTCTTGCTGAAGTTTGACAATGTTGCGGACCAGGAGTGCCAGCAGAATAATGAGCGCCAAAAAGTTCAACGCCGAGAGCGCGTACAAAAAAAGCGTCCCGGAGACATTGCGCGGCGATAAAACCGGCAGCACATTGAATGCCGATTGCACGACCAGCATTCCACAAAGCACAATTACAAGGACGAAGAGCGACAACGTCCGAATACGCCGCAGACGGTAAGCGCGCAGTGACTGCGTTGCTTCTTGCGTGTTGACCACACCGACCGGATGCTGAGCCGCCATATACCCATCCTCAAGCTGGGCGCAGGATGTTTTGTTGTAGCATAGTCAGGTCGTGATCCAGACACGACTCCGGCATCTTGCTGCAACCTGCTATGCGTTCTGAACGTGACTTGCTTCGTTGGCTTCAGCGACACGTAACGCCAGCACGCCCTGACATCCGGCTGGGTATCGGTGACGACGCAGCAGTGCTCATTCCGCCGCCGAATCGCCAACTGGTGGTGATGAGTGATGCTCTGGTGGAGGACATACACTTCCGTCGGCGCTACGTGCCGGCGGAAGCGATGGGGCACAAGGCCTTGGCAGTCAATCTCAGTGATTGCGCTGCCATGGGCGCGACGCCGCGCTTTTGTCTGCTCTCGCTGGCGGTGCCGCCTGACGCGCGAGCACTGGCCGAAGGAATTGTCGCCGGGCTTCTTGCGCTCGCCGACCGGACGCAGGTGGCGCTCGTCGGCGGTGACACGACGGCCTCGCCACAGGGACTGTTCATTGACGTTACGCTCATCGGCGATGTTGCCACGGATGGCGTCGTCACACGTGCCGGAGCGCACCCGGGAGATCATATCTTTGTGAGCGGCTGGCTCGGCGCAGCCGCCGCAGCCTTGCAGGCCCTTGAGCGCCAACTGCCGCCGCCGGACGCCACGGCACAAATGCGCTTTCTGTTTCCTGAACCACGCCTCAAGCTGGGGCAACGGCTGGCCGAGCGTCAGCTAGCCACCGCGATGATTGACCTCAGCGACGGCCTTTCGCTTGACCTTGCCCGCCTGTGTGAGGCAAGCGGGGTGGGGGCAATCTTGGAAGCCGAGGCATTGCCAATTGCACCGGCTGCCTTCGCCATTGCCGGCGAACCGAACGGCGCGCGCCATCTCGCGTTGGACGGCGGCGAAGATTACGAGTTGTTGTTCACGGTTTCGCCGGAGCAACTTCCAGCTGTTTTTGAAGTGCGGGAACAACTTGCAGAGGAAGGCATCCCTCTGACCGGCATCGGTCGCATTACGGAAACCACAACCGTGATGCTCCGTCACCACGGGGCGCTGCGCCCGTTACAGGCCGGCGGCTACGATCACTTTACGAGGTTTGAAAAAGACGGCAACGGCGCCACCGACAGTTCGGCGTAACGCCCCCGCCGGTCGTACCAGGACAGCGTCGCCACATCCCAAAACGGCTTAATGGAGCGCCAGTTCAGCCCCACCTTTGAGCCTGCGGCGTGATTCCAGACCACCGGCACTTCCAGCACACGCACGCCTCTTTTGCGGGCCAGATAGAGAATCTCCACATCGAAGGCAAAGCCCATCACCTGTTGCAATCGGAAAATGGGGGCGAAGACCTCACGCCGGAAGGCCTTGAAGCCGCACTGGGTGTCCGCGTAGGGCAGGCCAGTCACCAACCGAACAAAGCGGTTGAAACTGCGGCCGGCGAACTCCCGCCACGGCGACTGGTGAACCCCGATTTGTGAGTCCGGCAAGTCGCGCGAACCAATCGTCGCCTCACATTCACCGCGCTCAAGCGGGGCAAGGAGTTTCGGCGTCTCAGTCAACGGTGTGGATAGATCGGCATCCGAAAACAGAACCACATCACCACGCGCTTGCAGGAAGCCCCGACGCACACTAGACCCCTTGCCTTGATTACCAGGATTGCCTAACACACACAGCGCGATTCCCCACGCCGACAGGGTCGGCCGCGCGCCGGCAACTACGGCGGCCGTGCCGTCGGTTGATCCATCATCCACCACGATGATCTCGACCCCACCCGGGAAGTTGCGAAAATAGACACCGACGCTTTCTAGCGTCGGTGCAATCCGCTCGGCTTCGTTGTAGGCCGGAATGATGAGACTCAGATAGGGCGTCGTGCTCACGCAATGGTCACTTCCGGCGCAAGATAGACGTCCTGAATGAGGTTCAAGAGCTTGACGCCTTCTGCCATCGGCCGCTGGAAGGCTTTACGCCCGGAGATGAGACCCATGCCGCCGGCGCGCTTGTTGATGACGGCCGTGCGGACGGCTTCCGCAAAGTCGTTGTCGCCCGACGCACCGCCGCTGTTGATCAAACCCGCCCGGCCCATGTAGCAGTTGGCGACCTGATAGCGCGTCCATTCGATGGGGTGATCGGTTGCCAGCTCGGTATAGACCTTCTTGTGCGTTTTGCCGAACTTGAGCGCCTCATAACCGCCGTTGTTTTCTGGCAGCTTCTGCTTAATGATGTCGGCCTGCAGTGTAACGCCTAAATGATTGGCCTGACCGGTCAAGTCGGCGGCTACATGGTAGTCTTTCTCGGCAGTTTTGAAGGCTGCATTGCGCGTGTAGCACCACAAAATGGTGGCCATCCCCAGTTCGTGCGCCGCTTGAAAAGCTTCGGAGACTTCTTGGATTTGACGACTAGATTCCGGCGAACCGAAGTAAATCGTTGCGCCGACGGCTACCGCCCCTAAGTTCCAGGCTTGTTCAACACGCCCGAACATAACCTGGTCATATTTGTTTGGATATGAGAGAAACTCGTTGTGGTTGATTTTGACGATGAAGGGGATTTTGTGGGCATATTTACGCGCTGCAAACCCGAGGATGCCAAACGTCGTTGCCACGGCATTGCAGCCACCTTCAATGGCGAGCTTGATGATGTTTTCACCGTCAAAGTAGATCGGATTGGGCGCAAAGGAAGCTCCGGCGCTGTGTTCAATTCCCTGGTCAACCGGCAGAATGGACATGTAGCCCGTTCCGGCCAACCGCCCGTGGTTGAAAAGCTGTTGCAAACTGCGCAAGACTTGTGGGGAACGATCAGAAGGTGCAAAGACACGGTCGACAAAATCTGGCCCCGGCAAGTGTAGGTGCTCGGCGGGAATACCTTTGGCGCGATAGGTCAGCAATGCTTCTGCCTCGTTGCCAAGCAAACGCTCAATTTCTCCGATCATACAGAAAGGCCTCCGGGAATGGGCAGGATGAATGATGACACCTGCTTTTGTATCACAAGTGCTAAGCTGCACAGCACGCTTTAGACGTAATGGCTGAGACCGCACCCTGAGCTATCCAAGACGCCCTATGATTCTTACCGCATTATTCTCACAAAGAAAGTGACGAGCTACCTATGAGCAATCCGATGAAGACCGAAATCAACCGGCCTACCGTTTTGATTGTGGATGACGATCCGACAATTCGTCTGACAGTAGGCGCTTACCTGAGTGGAGAAAACTTCACCGTGATGGAAGCAGCGACGGCGCGGGAAGCCATTGAGCTGGCCACGCGACATCGTCCACAAGCCATTATCTTGGATGTCGTCATGCCGGACCTGGACGGCCTTCAGGTTTGCCGCCAACTCCGCGAGTGTGGCGTCCAGTCGCCGATCCTATTCCTTTCAATGGACGGCGAACTGGAAACCCGCCTGCGCGGATTTGCCTACGGCTGTGATGACTACTTGACGAAGCCATTCAGTCTCCTCGAACTCGGCGCGCGTTTGCAGGCGATCTTGCGGCGGCACGCCTTTGTTCCAGAGTTTGAGGAAATTCTCGTGCGTGGCGATCTCTCGATTGATGTCATTCGCCGCCGTGTCATCCGCAACGGTAAGCCGATTGACCTGACGCCGACGGAGTTCCGCATTCTACTCACGATGGCGCGCCGCCCCGGACAGGTCTTCTCCCGCGACCGGTTGCTGGAGGAATTGCAGGACGAAGAGGGCTACCTGCGCAATGTTGACCCGCACATCGCGCGGCTGCGGGCCAAGATCGAGCCGATACCGAGTCGGCCAATCTATGTGCAGACGGTTTGGGGACAGGGCTACAAGTTCGAGTATGTGCACGCCCCAAGCATGCCCACCTAAGTATGCCACCTGTGGGATGTGAAGTTGCGCTTATTGCATACGTCGGACTGGCACCTCGGCGCGACGCTGGGCGTCATCGCGCGCGACGCCGAGCACAGGCGCTTCCTAGACTGGCTGCTTGACGCGCTGGAACGCGAGCGCGTTGACGCGCTGCTCATCGCGGGCGATATCTTCGACGCCGCCAATCCGCCCGCGACCGCGCAACGCCTGTACTACGAGTTTCTCGCCCAGTGTCGCGCTCGGCTGCCTAGGCTGAAGGTTGTCGTCATCGGCGGCAACCACGACTCGGCCGGACGCCTTGACGCTCCGGCCGGCCTGCTCGGCGCGCTCAACATACACGTGGTCGGGGGCGTTCCGCGCCGGGATGACAAAAGCCTTGATTTCGACCGGTTACTGATTCCGCTGACTGACGCTGCCGGTGACATAGCCGCCTGGTGCGTTGCGATGCCTTTTATTCGCCCGTTTGACATCGGCGCGGCGGCAGACTTCATCGCCGGCGTCAGGGCGCTCTACGGCGCTTGCTTTGACGCCACTCGCTGCAGGCGGCAGGCAGGGCAGGCGCTTGTCGCCATGGGTCACGCTTTCATGCTCGGCGGCGCGGTCTCCGATACCGAGCGGGCCATCCAGCGCGGCAATCTCGACGCCCTGCCGGCCGATGTGTTTCCTGACGACGTGGCCTATGTCGCACTGGGGCACCTACACCGGGCCCAGACCGTCGCCGGACGCGAACGCATCCGCTACAGCGGCTCGCCGCTGCCCCTCTCAATGACCGAGCGCCGCTACGAGTCCCAAGTCGTCTTGGTTGACCTGGATGGCGAGCGCGCTGAAGTCCGGCCGCTTCCTATCCCGCGTGCGCGCGACCTGCAGCGCATTCCTGAAAGCGATGCCCTACCGCTTGAAGAGGTCTTAGAGGCCCTGCGCCGCCTTCCTCAACCGACCGATCAGGACAGTCCCCTGCCGCCGCTGGTGGAAGTTCATGTTCGGCTCGACCGGCCGGAGCCAACCTTGAAAGCCAAGATTGACAAGGCGCTTGAAGGCAAGCGGGCGGAGCTTATCGCCATCCGAGCCGCTTACCCCCAGCGCGGCGACGCTCCGCTCGCCGTCGTGCCCGTTCAAAACGCGCTGGATATTCCGCCAAGCGACATTTTTCGCCGGTGTTATCAGGCGCAGTACCCAGGCAAGCTGCCGCCGACGGAGTTATGCGATGCCTTCAATGCGCTGGTGGAGCAGGTGCAGCAGCAAGTCCCGCCGGAAGGTTTGCCATCATCTGTGGAGGAGCAATGAGGATTCTTGCCATCCGCGGCCAAAACCTTGCCTCGCTGGCTAACTTTGATGTGTCGCTGGAAAGCGGCCCGCTGCATCAAGCCGGCTTATTCGCCATCACGGGGCCGACCGGCGCCGGTAAAAGCGCGCTGCTCGATGCTATGTGCCTGGCGCTGTATGATCACTTGCCGCGCATCAAAGGCAAGCGCGGCTCTTATCGTGTCGCCGACTCTACCGAACAAGACGCCCTGACGGTCACCGACCCGCGCCACATCGTGCAGCGCGGCGCGGCGGAAGCCTTTGCCGAGGTGGACTTCATCGGCTGCGACAACCGGCGCTGGCGGGCGCGGTGGAGCGTCAAGCGGTGGAGCGTCGGGCGGGCGCGGGGCAACAAGCGGGCGCGCGGCAAAATGACGGGCAAGTTGCAAGCTGCACAGGTCGAGCTCTTTGCGTTGCCAAGTCAAACGCCAATGACCGAGCATTGTAAAGAAGCCACACTCAAGCTGATTGCCGAGCGGGTCGGATTGACCTACGAGCAGTTTTGCCGGTCGGTCTTGCTGGCGCAGGGCGACTTTGCCGCATTCCTAAACGCCAAAGCCGATGAACGGGCGCAAATCCTAGAGGCGCTGACCGACACGCAGCTTTACGCCGCCATTTCAAAAGCCGCCCACGAGCGGGTGAGAGAAGAAAAGGCAACGCTCGCCGCGCTGGAGGCCGAAGCCAGCGGCTTTCGGCCGCTCTCCGAAGCGGAGCGGGCGGAGCTGGAACACAGCCGGCACCGCCTTGAAAGACAGCGCCAAGCTTGGGATGCCGAGCGGCAAGCGCGCGAGCGCGACCGGCAGTGGCATGCGCGCCGCGCAGCGCTCGCGGCCGGCGTTGCCGAGCTTGAAAGAAACTATGAAGCAGCTCGTCAGGCGCGGCATAAAGCCAATGCCGACGCCGACCGCTTGGCGCGACTCGAGCGGGCGGAAGGGCTGCGTCACGCCTACGATCAAGCTCGCTTGGCGCGTCAGGAACGTGAAGAAGCGGTCCGCCGGCAGACTGACCTCGTTGCGCGGCTTGAAGACGTGAAAGAAACGCTGGCCGCAGCGCAAAGCCAAGCCTGCCAAGCCGAGGAACGGCTGCGCGCCGTCGAGGCTGAGCGCGCAGCTAAGCAGCCCGAGATTGACCGCGCCGGCAAGCTGGATGTGCAAATTGCCGAAACCGACCGGCGCCGTTCAGAAGCCGAGCGTCGCTCTGATGAAGCTACCCGTCAGGAACGCGCTGCGCGGGAAGCGCTTGCCCAGGCGGAGCGCGAGCAAGCCGAAATTGACGAAGCGCTCAGGCAGGATGACCGTTGGCTCGCGGAAAACGAACGCCTAAAAACGCTTGTGACGCAATGGGCGCTCTGCGAGCAAGCAATCCAGGCGTACACCGAGGCCAAACGGGAAATTGGCCGGTTGTCCGACGAAGAGGCGAAGCTTGGCGCTGCGCTAGAAGCGCAGACAAACAACCTTGAGCAAGCGCGGCAAGCTGCGGACACTGCCAACGCGCAGCTCGAAACCGCCAAAGCGAAACTGGCCTCAGCGGCGCAGGCGCTGACTGCGCTTCAGGCAACGCAATCGCCTGCCGCGCAGCAGGAAGCGCGGCGTCAACTCGCCGAACGGCAGAGGCAGTTGGAAGACCTCCGGCGTCTGCGCGAAGAGGCCATTCGCGTTGAACATGATCGCGCTGCCGCCGAAACGAGCGGCCGCGCCGCTCAGGACGCCCTTGCAGAACTCGAGCGCCGGCTTGCAGAGCTGGTCGGCGCGCGCGTTTCGCTTGAAGCCGAGCAACGGGCGCGCGAGCAAGAGCTGCGCTTGGCGCAGGCGATGGAAGAGCTAGCCGCGCGCCGCCCCGAGCTGCTTTTTCCCGGCCGTCCCTGTCCGCTGTGCGGCTCAACCGAGCACCCCGACGCCGACAAGCCGGCCCCGCCAAGCGAAGCAGTCGCCTGCCTCAGCGCTGAGCTGGACGCGGCGCGACAAAGGCTGGCCGAGCAGAACGAGGCGATGCAGCAAATCCAAAGACAATGCGCGGCTGAAGAAGCCAACGCTCAGGCGGCTAGGGCCCGCTTGGATGAGGCCGTGGCGCGTCAGCGCAGCTACTGGTCGCAGTGGGAAGCCTCGCGCCCGGCGGATTTCCCGAACTCGCCGCTTGCGCCCGATGCCGAGGCGGCGCTGGACAACGCCTTCGCGCAGCTTACCGCCAAGAAAGACGCGCTTGACCAAGCGGGACAAGCTTACGAAGCGGCGCGCGAGGCGCGCGACCAAGCCCAGAGCGAAGTCAACCACTTCGGAGAGCAAGCGCGGCAAGCGCAGGCAACGCTGCAACGCCTGGAAGCCAAGCGTCAAGCTCTGGAAAATGAACGCAGGCTTTGCCAAGCGCAGCGCGAGCCGCAGGTGGCAAGATGCGACCGCGCCCGCCAGGCGCTGGCGCCGATCTTCGCCTGGCAGCCTGACTGGCAGGCGACGCTGGACGCCGACGCCGGCAATTTTCTCGCACAGGCGCGCCGGTTGCTCGCCGACTGGCAAGCTGCCGAGCAGCGCAAGCAGGACGCTTTGAAGCGCAAAGCAGAACTGGAACGCGCCATCGCCGCCCGGCAGGCAGCGCTCGAAGCCGCCCAGGCCAGGCTCGAAGCAGCCCAACGGGAACTTTCTACCGTCGCCGCTGAGCTTGAGCAGCGTCGCCAAGCGCGCGCCGCGCTGCTCGATGGCAAGCTGACCGAAGCAGTCCGCAAAGCGCTCAATGACGCGCGTCAGAAGGCAGGCGAAGACTTACATAACGCGCGTCAACGTCTGAACGTTGTCGAACGCGACAAGACAGCGGTCGAAGCCGCGCTCACAGCAGCGACCGACCTTTGCGAAAAGCGGGCTTCTGAAGCTGAGCAGGCTCGAAAAGCGCTGGAAGCGGCGCTGGCTGCCGCCGGATTCGGCGAAGACGACCTGGCCGAGCTGCTCGCCGTCCCCGGCGCCGAGCGAGAGCGCTTGAGGTCGCGCCTTCAGGAACTGGATAACGCGATGGTTGCTGCCGAAGGCGCATTTGAAAGCAAGCGCCAGGAGCTTGAAGCCCATCTGGCCTCGAATCCGCCCAACTTACCCCAGGCCGACATTGAAGCCAAGCTTGCCGAACTGGATGCGCGCATTGCGAACGGCGACAGGGAGCTTGGCGCGCTGAACGAGCGGCTCCGCCAGGATGAGGACCTGCGTCGCCGCTCGGCCGAACTCGCTGAAAGGATTGAAGCGCAGCGCGCCCGATACACAGTCTGGGCCAGCCTCGACAACGTGATCGGCTCGGCGGACGGAAAAAAGCTCCGGCTGTTTGTCCAAGGTCTTTACTTCCGCACGCTGCTCGAGCAAGCCAACCACTATTTGCAGCAACTGCGGCAGCGTTATCGCCTGGCGCCGGTCAATGGCGCGGAACTGGAGATCCAGATCATTGACCGCGTCATGGGCGACGCCATTCGCCCCGTGACAACGCTATCGGGCGGCGAGACATTTCTGGTCTCCCTGGCGCTGGCGCTGGGTCTGTCGGCTATGTCTGCCAACAAAGTTACGGTTGAATCACTTTTCATTGACGAGGGCTTCGGCACGCTCGACCCCCAATCGCTTGAGGAAGCGCTCGGCATGCTTGACCAACTGCAAGCGACCGGACGCCAGATCGGGATCATTTCCCACATCCCAGAGTTGGCCGAGCGCATTGGCTACCGGATTGCCGTCACGCCCAATGGACGCGGCGTCAGCCAAGTCTCTATCATCGGCGGCTAGCCGACCGACCTTCCACCCCGCCGGCCCGTTGAGGAGGATACCGATGCTGACCCCAGAACAACAGGCACAACACACCGCCCTGCTGTTGAAACAGTACAAGGGCACGCTCACTGCTGAGGAACGCGCCGACCTGGAAGCGCTTGAGTTGTTGCGCGCCGCGCCAGAGGCAGTGACCGGTGTAACTGCACTGACCGACTTTGTTCCCGATCTGAACCGATTGGCAGACGAGCTGGATCGGCTTGACGCCGACCTCGGCGAGCTGGCCGGCAAGATCGGCGGACGCAGCGCCCATGCTGAAGCTATGGAGACTCTTGCGCGGCATGACGCAGAAAAAAAACGGCAGGGCAACGGGGATGCACATTGAACGCGGACGACAAGTGCTGCGGGTCGAAGCCGAAGCCGTTGCGCGGCTGGTTGACCGGCTCGACAGCCAGTTTGAACGCGCCGTCGAGATCATCCTGGCTGCGCGTGGGCGCGTGGTGACGCTCGGCATGGGCAAAAGTGGTTTCGTTGCGCGCAAGACTTCGGCAACGCTGGCTAGCCTGGGGACGCCGTCGTTTTTTCTCCATCCGGCCGAAGCTGCCCACGGCGACATCGGGCGCGTAACGGCCGAGGATGTGCTGCTCGTGTTTTCCCACAGCGGCGAAACTGATGAAATCGTTCGCCTCTTGCCCAGCTTCCGGCGTCTGGAACTGCCGCTGCTGGCCGTCCTGAGCCGCAGCGACTCGACGCTCGGACGCGCAGCGGCGGTAGTGTTGTTGACTTGGGTGAACAACGAAGCCTGTCCGCTCAACCTGGCGCCGACCGCCTCAACGACGGCAGCCATGGCGCTGGGCGACGCCCTGGCCGTTGCTGTCGGCACCGCGCGTGGATTTGCACCGGAGGATTTTGCCGCACGGCATCCCGGTGGTAAGCTCGGACGCGAGCTTCTCCAGCTCGGTGATGTCATGCACACCGGCAACGACGTACCGCGTGTGACACCGACTACGCGGATGCCCGACATCATCCATGAAATCTCGCGCAAGGGGTTCGGCATCACAACCGTTGTCGACGCCGAAGGACGGTTGCTCGGCGTGATTTCCGACGGCGATCTGCGCCGCCTGATGGAGCACCGGCCAGAGGTCTTTCTGCAACTGACTGCTCAGGAGGCGCTTGTGAGCCGCCACTCGCGGCATCCGCAACCACGCACGGCGCGGGCCGGGGACCGAGCCGTGGCTGCCTTGCGCGCCCTGGAAGACTACCGGATTACATCTCTGGTCATCGTGGATGCCGACAACCATGTTGAAGGCATCGTCCACCTGCACGATCTGTGGAGCGTCCTCACCCCGGCCCTGCCTGACGGCACCAACCAAGGCGTTGGTGAGCCGGCGATCTAAATCAGCCGGCCCTATGAACCGGTTTGACAGTTAATCCCCGGCTTTGTCAGAGTCCCACACGGCAGACCACACAACTTTCGTGAGCGACCAGGGCAGTTTGCAACTGTTGTCATGCACATCGCCATTGTGGGTACGGGCTACGTCGGTCTTGTGACGGGGGCCTGTTTTGCAGAATTCGGCGTCCATGTCACCTGTGTGGACAAGGACGAGGCCAAAATTGCCATGCTCGAATCGGGACGTCTCCCGATCTACGAACCGGGTCTTGACGTGCTGATCGAGAAAAACCGGCGCGCCGGGCGCATCCACTTTACGACCGACCTCAGAGCTGCCGTTCAGCGGGCGCTGGTCGTCTTCATCGCCGTCGGAACACCACCCAACCCCGACGGCAGCCCCGACTTATCCCAGGTAGAAACTGTCGCCGCACAAATTGCCGAAGCACTTGACGGCTACAAAGTCATTGTCACCAAGAGCACCGTCCCAACCGGGACGGGACAGGCCATTCGGCGCGTGATGGAAGAGCGCTGCCCGGCCGGCGCCAGCTTCAGCGTTGCCTCAAATCCTGAATTTCTCCGTGAAGGCGATGCCATCAATGATTTCATGCATCCAGAGCGCATTGTCATCGGCTGTGAGGACCCACAGGCGAATGCCATCTTACGCGACCTGTATGCGCCCTTGCTGCAAACCGGCACGCCGCTGGTGGCAACGACGGTTGAGACCTCGGAACTCATCAAGTACGCCTCGAACGCCTTTCTGGCCGTGAAGATTTCCTTCATCAACGACCTCGCGCTGCTGTGCGACCGACTCGGCTGCGATGTCACCGACGTTGCACGCGGTATGGGGCTGGACAGCCGTATTGGCAACAAATTTTTGTCGCCGGGGCCGGGCTATGGCGGTTCATGCTTTCCCAAAGACACGCAGGCACTAGCGCATCTAGCACGCAGCCATGGTCACACACTGCGTATTGTTGAAGCCGGCATCGCGGTCAATGCTGCGATGCATGACGCCATGCTGCACAAGATCAAAACGCTTTTAGGCGAACCGTACCACACCAAAGTCGCCGGTCTGTTGGGCTTGACGTTCAAGCCCGAAACCAGTGACCTACGTGAATCCCCGGCGTTGGCGATTGCCCATGCTGTACGGGCCCTGGGCGTGACGTTACGGGCTAGCGACCCGGTTGCCATCTCGGAAGCCCAAACACTGCTGCCCGACACAACGTTTTGCGACGATCCATACGAGACGGCAACCGGTTGTGACCTCCTCATCATTGCTACCGAGTGGAATCTCTATCGGCGGCTTGACCTCGAACGCCTCCATGCTGTGATGCGGACGCCGGCCATTGCCGACCTCCGCAACGTTTGCGATCCGGCGCAGGCGCGCCGCGCCGGATTTCGTTACCTGGGCGTCGGACGTAAGTAGGGCGGTGAACGTCTGGCAGGGAACGTCACGCATTACCCCCAGACTCAAACCCGGTTTGATCAACGGCGCTGACGTGGTTGCGGCGCGCTATTTTCGGCGGTGGTAGTTCGGGTAGGCCGGACGCTTGGGCTTCGGGGTCGGCGGATGCTTCGTAAGGGATTCCATAACCACTGCCACAGCGCGCTCAAGCTGTGTATCGCGCCCGGCGCGCCAGGCCTGCGGATCAAGCTCAACCTCGATGTCCGGCGCGACGCCCCGATTTTCGATTTCCCACTTGCCCTCCGGCGAATAGAACGCGAAGTGCGGCGCCGTGACCGTGCCGCCGTCGATCAGGACCGGATAGCCGCCGATACCGACCAGCCCGCCCCACGTGCGCTTGCCGACCAGCAGCCCGATGCCCAACTGCCGGAACATCCACGGCATCAAATCGCCACCTGAGCCGGCATACTCGTTGATGATCATGACCTTCGGCCCGGGTAGCGTACCGAACGGCGTGCGGAAGTCCTCGCCGTCGCGCACTGCCCAGTAGCTCAGCAGCGGCTTGCGCAGGTAGTCAATGATGTAGTCGGCCGCCTGGCCGCCGCCGTTGAACCGCTCGTCCACCACCGCGCCCTGCTTGTCGAGCTGCGAGAAGAAGTAGCGGTTGAAGTTCGCGTAGCCGCCCGCCGCCGTGTCCGGCAGCCAGAGGTAGGCCAGCTTGCCGCCGCTCAGCTCGGTCACGCGGCGCCGGTTGTCTTCAATCCACGCCAGATTGCGGAGGCCGGATTCGCTCGCTACCGGGACGACTGTGACCGTCCGGGCGCCGGTGCCATCCGGCGTCGGACCGACTTTCAACACAATTTGCTTATCGGCCGTCCCTTCAAAGTAGCGGTGAATGTCCTCCGTTGCGACGACCTCTTCACCGTTGACGGCCAGGATGTAGTCGCCGACATTGACGTTGATGCCCGGCTGGGTCAGCGGCGCGCGAAGCTGCGGATTCCAGTTCTCGCCCGGATAAATCTTGGCAATGCGGTAGCGACCGTTTTCAACCGCATAGTCGGCGCCGAGCAGGCCGCCCGGCACGCGCTTGACTTCGGGTATGTCTCCGCCGCGCACGTACAAGTGTCCGACGCTGAGTTCACCGAGCATTTCCTCGAACAGATAGTTCAAATCCGCCCGATGCATCACTGCCTTCAAATACGGCTCGTATTTCCGCGCCGTTGCTTGCAAATCCAGCCCGTGATGCGTCGGGTCGTAGAAGAAGTCGCGTTCAAGCCGCCAGACCTCACGGTACATCTGCGCCCACTCAAGGCGCGGCTCGACTTTGACTTCCATCTCATCGGTCCGCAGCTTCCCCTCGCCCGGTTTGAGGGTTTCCGTCAGCGAGGTGATGAACCAGTTGGTGCCCTGCCGATACAGACACTTTTCACCGTTCGCTGTCGGTTGGAAGTTAGAAACACCCTCCAGAATTTTTTCAAGCTTGCGCTTTTCAACGTTGAACCTGTGAATGATGAGTCCGGAGCTGTCACGGTCACCGGATGCAAGCTCGTACAAGTACAGTACGTTGGGTTTGCCTACGTCGAAGCCAACGAAAGTGCGCGCCGGGATCGGCAGCGCTACGATGCGCTGGCTGAGCCCGTCGAAGTCAATGACGACTTTCGGTGGTTCCTTCGACTTGTCGCCCGACGCGCCTGCTCCGCCACCGGCTCCCGCGCCCGGGCTGTTGCTTTTCTCTTCACCGACCTTTTCATCGTCACTTTCCGGTGCAGCCGGCGATGGATCAGTTTTACGCAGCACAATAGCATGCACCGACCGGACGGTGTCGTTCCGGTGCGCATAGCTCGACATATCAAAGCCGTTGAGCGCCGGGCCGATATTGGTGCTCGACAGCAAGTAGAGATACTTGCCGTTGCGGTCAAAAACCGCGCCGGTCACATCGCTGGCCGCATCGGTGAGCTGTGTCACTTGCCGGCTTTCCAGGCCATAAACAAAGGCCGCACTGTAGGCTGAAGGCATCGGCTTAGTGTAGGCAATCCACTGACTGTCCGGCGACCAGACCGGCGCGCGCAACCGGAAGCCAGCCCCGCCGGTTCGCTGCGCCGTGTCGAACTTGACGACCGCACCCGTTTCAACGTCAGCCAGCCAGAAGTTGAGTCGCTTATCGGTAAAGGCGATCTTTTTACTGTTTGGCGACCACGTGGGCGAATAGTAGAAGGACGGTTCGAGCTTGATGATCTTGAGTTCCCCAACGCCGGTCTGCTCCCGCAAGTGCAGCGCATATTCCCCGGAGGCGTCTGAAAAATAGGCAACCCAATTACCGTCCGGCGACCAGGCCGGATCGCGCTCGGCCACACCCGGCGTCGCCGTCAGGTTACGGATGGTGCCTTTTTCCGCCGGGACGGTCAGGATGTCACCGCGCGCTTCAAAGACAGCGCGCGCCCCGGTCGGCGACACACTGGCGTTGGTAATCCGTGCGCTGACCTTCTCAAAGCGCGGGCGGACGCCCTGCAGGTCACCGTTGAGCGTGATGCTGATCGGGGTCGGTTTACCGGTTTTGACATCAAACACATAGAGTCCACCGAATTGCTCATAGACGATGGCTTCCTCGCCGCCCACAACCGCCGAGGCAGACTTAATGTCGAGGCCATCGTTTTTGAGGACCTGGGTCACTCTGTTGGTTGTCGGATCGTAGGCAAAGAGCGTGACCGGACCGTTGCGGTCGGAGAGAAAATAAATCGTCTTACCGAGCCAGATGGGGTTGAAGTCGTTGGCATCGGTCCGCGGTATTTTCGTCACGCTTGAATCGGCCAGCTTCGCCACCCATAGGTATGACGCCCGTCCACCGCGATACCGTTTCCAGGCGGCAAAAGCCCGTGGGACGGGTTCATAAACTAAGGCGGTGCCGTCCGGTGAAAAACTACCGTAGGCTGCCATCGGCAACGGCAGCGGCTCGGCCGGCCCGCCGGCTTTATCCACCGTGAACAGGCGTTGTGTTCGCCCCGACTCGCTCAGGCGAGCGCTGGCAAACAACACGCGCGCGCCGTCCGGGGTCCAGCCCACGGCTCGATCCACATCAGGATGGTAGGTCAGACGCCGGGGCACACCACCTGTCGCCGGAACAACATAGACATCCGTGTTGCCGTCATACTGACCGGTGAAGGCAATGAGACTGCCGTCAGGCGAGAAGATGGGGTCGGCCTCGACGCCGGGATGACTGGTGAGCTGTACGGCGTCACCACCGCTCCGCGATACACGCCACAGGTCGCCAGCGAAAGCAAACACAAGGTGGGTACGGTTGGCCGTTGGCGTCCGAGCCAGTAAGGGGCGTGTGCTCTCCTGCGCCTGACTCGTGCCGGTCAAGATCACGGCAAGCGCTGAAATCACCAGGGTGTACAACATACGTGGCATAGAGAGTTTGTGAATGCGCGGGGTAGGGGGGCTGCCCTGCCGTTCGCCATTTGATTTCAAAACGTTACTCGCAGCTATACTGTGTCTGGTGCGGTGTTTTCCAGAAAAGTTTTGTGATGAAGCCGGTAGTTGCCTTGCAGTTGCCCGGCGCACTATGCTCTACGGCGTACGGTTGACCCCATTTCGGTGCCCACCGCATGCCTTCCCGTCCACCAGTCAAAGCCACGCCCGTAGAAATTGCGCCCACACGCAGCGCCGAACAATACGAGCCGGCCAAATGGCGCACGTTCTGGCTGATCGTTCTGGCGCTTGCCACCATTGCAGCCATCATGGCTTGGCAAGCCTATCAGTCCAGTCAGCACTTTATCCTCTATGTTGCATTCTATGATGTGGACGGGTTGCGACCGGGTGCAGAAGTGCGCCTGTCTGGCGTCAAGGTCGGCGCGGTCAAGCGCCTGATGTTCCTGGATGTGCCCAAGGAGGTTGACCGCACCGCGCCCCAGGTACAGGTGACACTCGGCATTGACCGTCAGTCGCTAGGCCTTGGCGTGACACAACTCATTCACCGCGATGCCGTGGCCGTGCTCAAGCGCGAAGGAACGCTAGCCGATCGGATTGTGGACATTCTGCCCGGCAGCGCTGCTGCCCCTCCTGTCGCAGACGGTGACTTCATTGCCGGGCGCATAGAAGGGGATTCGCGCACCGTTGCGCTCCGCAGCACCGACATTAACCAAAACTTGACCGCGATGCGCGAATCGCTCCTCAAGATTCAAGCGCGCATTGAGCGTGGGGAAGGAACGCTGGGCGCAACGCTCAAGCGACACGAACTCAATCATCACCTCGCGGCCTTTCAAACCGAGCTGACGCTGCTGGAACGGTCACTCAAAACCGGTCCGGGGTTTGCTTCAGTTGACCGCCGCCGGCTACAGCCGCGATTGACGGCGCTCCAGAACGCTGCCGACCGGCTTCGCGCTCATCTTGAAGCTGGACCCGGCACACCGGGGCGGCTCATCGCCGACCAAACGTGGCGTGAACGGGCGACACAGCTTCAAAACCGCTACCGCAGTTTGACAGAAAAATTCAGCACGCTGCAGCGTTCGGCCGAACACGGAACACTCGGCCGGATGACCCGGAATGCTGCTTTGCGCCGCAAGTGGCAGGCGATGCACGACGGTGTCATTGCTCTTCGTGGACAGTTGGAACGCGCGGAAGGGAGCGCCGGCAAGTTCCTGCACGACGGACGCCTCCGGCGCGAGTTGGCGGAATTTGCTGCGGAACTCACGAAAACTGTCTATGACATACGGCTTGCACCGTTCAAATACATCCGACTCAGGTTGTGAGTCTTTTCCCGCTCCACGCACCCGGTTCAGAGCGTGCGTGAGAGCCGAGCGCCTTAATTTATGAGTATTCTCGTCAACAAAGCGACTCGTCTTGTCGTACAGGGCATTACCGGACGTGAAGGCACCTTTCATGCGCGCCAGATGAAAGACTATGGCACCAACATTGTGGCCGGCGTGACACCGAACAAGGGCGGGACTGTCCACGAGGGTGTTCCGGTTTTCGACACCGTGGCCCAGGCCGTCGCCGCCACCGGTGCCAATGTGAGCGTGATTTACGTCCCTCCTGCCTTTGGGGCAGACGCTATTATGGAAGCGGCGGAAGCCGGTGTGTCGCTGATTGTCTGCATCACAGAAGGTATCCCGACGGTGGATATGATGCGGGCCTTTGACTTTGTCAAAAAACGCGGGGCTCGGTTGATCGGGCCAAACTGTCCAGGCGTCATCACGCCCGGCGAATGCAAGGTCGGCATCATGCCGGCGCACATCCACCGTCCGGGGCGCATCGGCGTCGTATCTCGCAGCGGAACGCTGACCTACGAAGCCGTCCACCAGCTCACGCAACTGGGGTTGGGCCAATCTACCTGCGTTGGCATCGGGGGCGACCCGATCATCGGACTGCGGTTTATTGATGTCCTACGGCTCTTTCACGACGACCCCAACACAGATGCCGTGGTGATGATCGGCGAAATCGGCGGTACGGACGAAGAAACGGCGGCCGCCTTCGTCAAAACGTCCATGACCAAGCCGGTTATTGGGTTTGTCGCCGGACGAACGGCGCCGCCCGGACGCCGCATGGGTCACGCCGGCGCGATTATCGCCGGTGGCAAAGGCACGGCGGCTGAAAAAATGGAAGCCATGCGCGCCGCCGGGATGCGCGTTGTCGAAAGTCCCGCGGAGATCGGGGCTACGGTGGCCGAGGTCATCGGGCATCGAGCGTAGTCCGGCAGCCACCGGCAGGCACATGGGGAGCAACCTGTAGTTGCCGCCGTCAGCACAGCAATTGTCCCGTAGAAATTGTTTCCGTCGTTGCCTTTGCGGCCTGTTTCATTTTGCTTTCCACGGAGTTCGATCACACGATGTCGCTTGAAACCACCCTTGCTATTATCAAACCTGATGCCGTACGCGCCGGCAACACGGGTCACATCATCCAGCGCATTGCCGATGCCGGCTTTCGGCTGCGCGGCATGCGCCTGATGCATCTGACCCGTTCACAAGCTGAAAGCTTTTACGCCGTTCACCGAGAGCGCCCATTTTTTGGCGAGCTGGTGGATTTTATGTGTTCCGGGCCGGTGGTCGTCATGGCGCTGGAAAAGGAGGATGCCGTTCGTGCCTGGCGCGACCTGATGGGTCCAACCAACTCGAAGGACGCCCCCAAAGGAACGATTCGGGGTGATTTTGGAACGGATGTCGGCGAAAACGCCGTCCATGGCTCGGATTCACCGGAAACCGCTGTATCGGAAGTGGCGTTCTTCTTTGCCACAAGTGAGCTGCTCTAGGGTGCCAACGCGCGATAGACGACCACCTGCAGCGCGGTACTGCCACTACCGGAGCGGTCGTCGCGCGGACGACCGCCCGCTACGGTTTTTCAGCTACCTGCTGCTTGTGACCTTAGTCGCCGATTCGCTGCGCTTCGGCCGGTGGCGTAAACTCGAAAAACGTTTCGGGTAAGGCGCGATTTTCAACAATGTTCGAGAAAATAAAATCGTCTCGTTCGCCGGTGGCACCCAACAACGAAATACGCGCCAGCTCAAACGTTGTTGGGTGGCATTCTGCGAGGACTGCCGTAATCAACACCAGGCGCTCGCGCGGCGTGAGGCGCAACACCACATAACCGGCTCGCACCGGCGGCTCGGCTGCCAACTCAACCTGACGGAACAGCCGTGCCAGGCGCCGGTCACCCAGCAGGAACAAGAACGGTGTCCGGGGGTCACGCCCGGCGCGTACCGGCTCAACCGTGTATTGCCGCCGCGCAGCGCTGTAAAAATAAGTTTGCCGACCGTCGCACACGAACTGTTTGACCTGGGGCGCCGCATAATCCCAGCGCATGCGCCCGTTGCGTTTGAGGGCGAGGGTGCCTTGCTCGCGGAGCGTTTGGCGGCCGTGGTGAATCTGGGTGAAATCCGCCGTAAGCGTCGTCAGCCGCCCATAGCGTCGGAGGAGACCGGCAAAAACCGCCTGCGCTTCTAGGCGGTTTGGCCGGCCCCAGACCGGCGGCCGCTCCACCACACCTAATCCGCCGCCAACAAGTAGCAGTTCCAGTAGTAGTTGACGTAGAAACCACCGCCGCGCCGGGGATGGCGGATTACTTCTTGCGCTTGCCATCACCACGCCCCGGCTCAACATAGCTCCGGCGGTACTGAAGCTCCAACTGCTTGTTGTCCGGTTTGCCGTCACCATCTATATCCACCAGTACCTCAACCTTCCGGCGCTTGCCTTCGCGGCGCGGATTGGTCGGTTCATAACCGATGCTGTATTGGCTGCGCAGAAGCGCATCAATCGAGCGGAGGGTGGTTGGCAGCTCGCCGATAAACGTCACCGGAAAGTAGCGTCCGCCGGAGCTGTCGGCAAAGGTGCGTAGCGTATTGAATGCCTGGAGAAAGGTAAGGTTGGCTTCCGGTGACAGGCGTGGGTCGTTGAGCTTGTAAAAGAGGTTGCCGATCCCGATGCAATAGATCGGAATGCCTGCGTTTTCGACGATTTTACGCGCCTGGTCGTAGTTGATGCGGCTGAAGGTGTCAATGCCCAACGCAATGAGTAGGATCGCTGTCCTACCCTGAACGGCTTCTAAGCCGGTGTACTCCTCGCCATCGAGCTGACCGCCTTTGATGACGAACCTCAGCGCATCGAAGAGGTTGCTTTCGGTAAAAGCCGGGAAATTCCGGTAAAGCAGCGCGATGCTAGACCGCAGGACGTTCGGATCGTTGGTAAAGTCGGTGAGTACTTTGGGACGAATGTCGAAGGGAACAATTGAAATGTAGTCGTTCGGTCGCACAAAACGCTCGATGAACTGCGCTGCCGGTTCCAGCACTTCAAACACCAACGGGCCGATGACCCGGCTGTATTCCAAGACCATGACCAATGTGATGGCGCTGTCGCCGACTTGAAAGTTGGTGATCTCCTGTTTGACACCGTCTTCCAAAATGGTGAAGTTGGACGGTCTAAGATCGGTAACAATCCGGCCGGTTTTTTTGTCATACACGACGACTTCCAGATTGACGACGTTGGTGGCGAGGACAATGACATTGCCTTCGTCATCGGTGATCGGTTCTTTGGTTGGCGGCCGACGGCGTGGTGTTCCCAGCGGACGGTTTGGGTCCTGCTGCTCAGAAGGCGCTTCGCGCGGCTTGGCCGATGGCTTCTCGTCGGGCAGCGTCCGGTTGGGCTTGTCATTGTCGGGCGGTGGCGGCGTGGTTTTGCGCGTTGTACCGGATTGCGCCAGCGCCGACTGCAGCGGTGTGACGGTTGGCCAACCAATAGCTAACAGACAGAACAGGATGGTGAGCCAACGACCGCAGCCGCACCCCAAAAACCACATCGAATGCACGTCGCTACCTCCAAATCTTGGATTGTCTTGAGTGTGTCGCCTAAAATCCTTCCGGCGTTGCCTCTAGCGGGTCAGCCGATCGAATGACCCTTTTGGCATAGTTCACACTGGCCTCACAAGCACGGTGCAGACCCACCAAGCCGGGTACGGGAAGAGATGACCGCCGTAGGGCGGTACGCCGCCCTACGGCGCAGGTGTGACCTATTGGAGCGCACCGGGTGTACTGGGTGTCGTGCGCAGCCAAAGTAATGCAAGCAGGGCGCCGGCAGCAGCAACCCAGAACGGCGCCACTGGATGGACCGTCTCCCACAGCAACCCGGCCATCACGCTCGCGATGACAACGCTGAAACTGGCCAGCATCGTTTGTAAGCCAATCGCTGCACCGCGCTGCTCAGGAGGGGTCAAGTCAGCAATCCAGGCCTTGCTGACACCTTCTGTGGCAGCGGCGTACAGCCCATACAGGGCAAAGCAGGCCCAGGCCTGCCAGACTTGGGTCAGGAGCGCAAAGCCAACATACACTGCGGCATACAGACCCAGCCCCCAGCAGAGCACGCTTCGCTTGCCCAGCCGGTCGGCCAAGTCACCGGCCGGGTAGGCCGCCAGGGCGTAAACGGCATTGTAGAGCACGTATCCCCCAATGGCGGCGACTTCGGAAAATCCGGCCTGCTTGGCTTTGAGCATGAGAAACGCATCACTACTGTTGACAAGACCGAACACAGTCAGCGCCATGACCAAGCGGCGGTAATCGGGTGGCGACGCCTTCCAGTAGGCAAACACCGCCAATGGGGCAAAGCGATGCGTTGGCGCAGGCTGAAAGGGCGTGTCCCGAACCCACCAGACGCAGAGTGCTGCCAGGAGGCCGGGGAAAAAAGCCAGAAGGAAAAGCGTTTGGTAGTCCCCGGGCCGGGCGGCGAGAAAAGCCAGCGCCACCAACGGCCCGAGGACCGCCCCGGCCGTGTCCATCGACCGATGGAAACCAAAGATGCGCCCCTGCGCGCCCACGGGGGCATAGCTCGCCAACAGCGCGTCGCGTGGCGCACTGCGCAGGCCCTTGCCGAGGCGGTCGGCCAGCCGCCCCACAACGACGGCAGTGGCGGCTGGCCAGAGTCCCGGCAGTGGTTTCGACAGGGCCGACAACGTATAGCCCGCGCGAACAAACGGTGCGCGTCGCCCCACGCGGTCAGAAAGTGCGCCAAAGTAGCCCTTGAGCAGGCTGCTCATCCCGTCTGCAACCCCCTCTAAACAGCCAACCAGGAGCAGCGATGCCCCTAGCACACCCGTGAGGTAGAGCGGTGCAATCGGATACAGCATTTCACTGGCCGCATCGGTCAGGAGACTGACCACACCGAGTAACCAAATCGGACGCGAAATCAGGTTGCGCGTAGTCATAAGTCAAGCTGGAAGGGGGTGAAATCAAGGCTGTCGGCACTGACCAACTGTAGCCGAGTGCGGCCTAGCCATCCGTTAAATGCCGTGGCAATCGCTTCCCCATGCAGATGGCCGTACACACACCAGTCAACCTCATACTCGGCCAACAGTTGCGTAAACCCGCTTGGTTCGTGCCGGGCATTCATGGGTGGATAGTGGAGGATGACAACCAGCCGATCAAACGCTGCCCGTTGTCGGCGGGCCGCTTCTAGGCCGAGCCGCAGCCGCCTGACCTCACGCTCATAGATTTTCCGATCTTGCGCCGTATAGGTGCGGCGCGCCGCCGTGCAGCGCAGGGCGGCCTCCTGCCGCTCTAGCAGGTCTGTACTCGGCTCCTCGCCCGGACACTGCCAGCCGCGCGTCCCAACAAAGGCAATCCGTTCGATGACAACATGCGTGGCCTGCAGCGGAATGATGGACGGATCGGCAGCTGCCCGCGTTTTGGCCAGGGAATGCCACCAGTAATCATGGTTGCCACGGATGATGAGCTTGCGTCCGGGGAGACGTGCAATCCAGTCGAGGTCGGGCTGGGCGTCCTCTAAGCGCATTGCCCAGGAGAGATCGCCGGCCAAAATCAGGAGGTCCTCCGGCGTCCCAATGCGCGTCCAGGCCCGTTCGATTTTCGTGGCGTGGTCACGCCAGTGTTCACCAAAGATGTGCATCGGCTTTGGTTTGGCAAAAGAAAGATGAGGATCGCCAAGGGCAAACACGCGCATGGAGCCAGGCAACAAACAAGCAACCGAACGACACCGGCTGTTTCTAAAAATGACGTACGCTCTACAAGAAAGCAGCCATCTTGAGAAATTTGGTTGAAATTATCGCGAGTAAGTAATGAAATCAGCGCTGGCCTGCCCCTTGCCTTTTGGGGCGACTCTCTGCCGAGATGGCGTGCCTCATTGTTTCTGACATACAGCACATGACACAAACAACACTCCCACCGCTTGGGTCGCCTTCTTCACCGACCACTGTTCCTTTCGTTCATCCGCTCTTATCTTCAGTTCGGGAGACAAAGTTTCAGTCGTTTACTCCATTTGTCATCGCGGCGCTTGTGCTGTTTGATGCTCTCGCGGCGACGGGTTCGCTAGCTGCCGGGATTTGGATTGCCTCGGCTTTCTGGCAAGTTGAGCCTGCTTTCACGCCTTACGTGCCGTTTCTCCCGACCTTGCTCCTCGTTCGGCTACTCACACTACGGTACTACAACTTGTATCGCCTGCGGGGCGCATTTCGCTACTCTGACGACCTCCTAGGAGCATTCAAGGGCGTTTCATTAGGCTGTATCTACGGCTTTGTCACGTTGTTTTTCTTTCACCGCGGTTTACTTGACCAGCCGCTGTTCTTGTCGCGGGTCGTTTTTATCTGTGACTGGGTGATCTTCCTAGGATTGGTCATTGCCAGTCGTGTGCTGCTGCGACAAGCGCAGTCCTGGGTCCGCAGCGCAGGCCACGATTTGATCCCAGCCTTTGTGGTCGGCACCGGCGAGGAAGCGCGCGTCTGCATTGCGGAGATCAACGAGTCGCCCCGTCTGGGCTACAAGGTGCTGGGTGTGCTGACAACCGATGAGCGGGCGTCGGATGTACCCGATGCGATTGAAGATGTGCCGATTATCGGCGCATTTGACGACCTCCCCGAGCTGGCCCGCGCACTCGGCATCAAAGAAGTGATCATCACCGATGCCCAGCTACATCCACGCCGGATTTTCAATGCCATGATGAACGCCGGACGGAAGCATCACCTCAACTTTCGCGTCGTGCCGAGCCTCTTTAACTGCCTTCCCGAAAAAACACAGATCGAGCAGTTAGGGTCGTTGCCGATGATCCAGCTCTTCCGTGACCCGCTGTCGGGCATCAACCGGTTTTTGAAACGAGCGCTGGATGTCGTGGGGGCAAGTATTGGGCTGATCGTCCTGTCACCGGTTCTGGCGGCCATTGCCATCGCCATTCGCCGTGAGTCACCAGGTCCTATTCTCTACCGCCAGGAGCGGGTTGGAATGGACGGACGAACCTTTCAAATGCTCAAGTTTCGCTCAATGTATGCCGATGCCGATGACGAAATTCACCGGCGCCTCATGGTTGAGACGATCCGATATCCGGCACATGCCAATCGCAGTACACGGGGTAAGCCAATCTACGGCAAAGTCTTCAACGACCCACGCCTGACTAAAGTCGGGAAGTGGATTCGCCGCTACAGCCTGGATGAACTTCCGAATTTATGGAACGTCCTCAAGGGTGAGATGAGCTTAGTTGGCCCGCGCCCGCCCATTCCCTATGAAGTTGCCGAGTACGAGGACTGGCACCGGACGCGCTTTAACGTCAAGGGCGGCGTCACCGGCCTGTGGCAGGTTTCCGGGCGAAACCGACTGACATTTGAGCAAATGGTGCGACTCGATATTTACTACATCGAGAACTGGTCCCTGTGGCTCGACATCAAGATTCTGCTGCGGACGATTCCCGTCGTCCTACGTGGCGACAACACATACTGAACGCAACCCTGACGACCATCACCGATGCCGAGGGAAACCGCCGATCTGAGTTCACACCTGACCGTTTCCGCACTCACGGCCCAGATCCGTCGGCAACTTGAACGTGAATTTGACGCTGTCATCGTCGAGGGGGAACTCTCCAACTTTGTCGCCCATACATCGGGGCACTGGTACTTCACGCTCAAGGATGCCCAGGCACAGATTCGCTGTGTGTGCTGGCGCGGGACGAACTACCGAGTTCGGTTTCGTCCGCAAAACGGGCTGCATGTGGTGTGCCAGGGGCGGGTGACGGTATATGCCCCCAAAGGCGAGTACCAACTCACGGTTGAGGCCATGTCCCCCCTCGGGGTCGGCGCACAGCAACTGGCATTTGAGCAACTCAAGGCCAAGTTGGCCGCCGAAGGTCTGTTTGCGCCGGAGCGGAAGCGGCCGCTGCCGCTGCTGCCGCGCCGGATCGGCATCGTCACGTCCCCGACCGGGGCGGCCATCCAAGATATTCTCCAGGTTCTGCGCCGCCGGAATGACAGCGTGAGTGTGTTGCTGTATCCGGCACAAGTGGAAGGGGTGGAAGCGGCCGCCGAAATCGCGGCCGGCATTCGGTGGTTTAGCTGTCACACCGATCCCGATTTTCCGGTGGACGTGCTGATTGTTGGGCGCGGCGGTGGCAGTGCCGAATCCCTCTGGGCATTCAATACCGAAGATGTTGCGCGCGCCATTGCCGAATCCACCATTCCGGTCATTTCAGCCGTCGGACACGAGATTGACATCACCATCGCGGACTTTGTCGCCGACGTCCGCGCCCCAACACCGTCGGCCGCCGCCGAGCTTGTGGCAGCCCGGCGTGCCGACCTCCTGGAACGGCTTCGGGCGTGCATGGCCGCGCTGACAAGCGCCATGCGTATTCGCCAGCTTCAGGCCCGGCATACCGTCGAGCAGTTGGCTCGGCATCCGGCTTTTGATGCGACGCAGGCACGGTTACGTGATGCCGTGCAGCAGTGTGATGAGCTGGCGCTGGCCGTCCAGTCCCTGATGCAGGACCGTTTCCGCACAGCCGAGCGGCAACTTGAGCGCGTCACTGAGCGTCTTTGCCGCTATGCCTGGGAGAGACGTTTACAGACCTGCCATCAGATGACAACCGGCTTGGCAAACAGGCTCGTTGCTGCTTGCCGGCAGCGCCTAACGCAGGAACAACACCGCCTCGCCCAGGCAACCGCCCGCCTGGAGACATTGTCTCCGTTGCGCGTCCTCGCACGGGGCTATGCTCTGCTCCAGCATCCCGACGGACGGCTGCTTCGCTCCGTAACCGACATTCAGCCGGCACAAGGATTTTCCGTCCGGCTGGCAGACGGAATCCTTCAGGCGCGTGTGGAAACGGTGACAAAACTTGCTGAAGGCAACCTGCCTTCGTAGTCACTCGTAAGCCATTGGTTTTACCGGCGGTGGAGCCGCGGGCCATCCGCCGCTTTGAAAATGCCATTCGCGGCTTGTGTAGGTCGTCACCCGGTTACCACCGGCACGTTTGGCAGCGTACATCATCTTGTCGGCACGGACGGTGAGTTCTTCGGCCGACTCACCGGCGTATTCAACAATGCCAAAGCTGACCGTGACTTCGCCGTTGAAGCGTTCAAAAACGCTCTGGCAAATCCGCTCCCCAACCCGCCGCGCAGACTCAGCCGGCGTCTCCGGCAAAATCAGAACAAACTCATCGCCGCCATAGCGGAAGGGCAGATCAACTTGCCGCCGGATGACCGACTGGACAAGCTGGCCGACCCAGCGCAGCAGCTCGTCTCCGGCTACGTGGCCGCGCGTGTCGTTGAAGCGTTTGAATCCGTCCAAATCGAAATAGCACAGGGCAAAGGTCGCATCGCGTCGCTGGGCGCGGGCAATTTCACGGGGCAGAATGTCCTGGTAGTAGCGCTTGTTGTACAACCCGGTGAGTTCATCCGTGATGCTCAGTTTGAGTAACTTTTCCTGCTGCATGCGGCGTTCGGTGACATCCATAAGGACAAACAAGAAGCCTTCGCCGCGCTTTGCCCGGAGCTGATGCACGGAGAGGCTGGCGTACAAGGTCTCGCCGTTGCGCCGCCGGATTTCCACATCCGTCTCACCAAAATGAACCGGGTACCCTGCGAGGAACTTTTCAATACTCGTGGCCGCGCTCGACCCCTTGAAAAGTGGAGCAATGGACGTCCCCACCACTTCCTTGTCGTCGTAGCCAAACATTTGTTCCGCCCCACGGCTGAAGGTCACGATATTCCCCATCGGATCCGTAGAGATAATGGCCGTGCCAATGGCGACATCCAGAACTGTCTGCAAATACTCATGTTCGGCCTGGGCTTTGTGGTACAACCGTGTGTTCCGAATGGCAACCGACACCTGCAATGCCAAATCCTCGGCAATGGCACAGTCGTCCTGATCAAAGGCTCCGGGGCGCACGCTTTCAAACTCCAAAACGCCTTCGATCTGGCCGTCCAGCCAAATCGGCGTTGCAATTTTGGAAAGGGACCGCGTCGAGTGTCCGCGCCCCCCAGGTAACTGCCGCAGATCACGGCAGAGGATGGTCTTTTTCTCTTCCATGACATCGCGGATCAGCCCCAAAGGACTTTGGATTTTGGTCGCGCGTACGCTGGTATGGTCAGAAAGCCGCGAGGCAATGTGAAAGTTTTGCCCTTCTGACCCAGTAAGATACGGTGTGTAAATCGCCACCACTTCACACTCCATATAGCGTTGCAAGTGCCCAACAATGTCCGCAATGACCGTCTCTAGGTCGAGGCTGCGGGCCATTTGGCGCGTAACCTCATTAATGAGGAAAACCTGCTCCCGCTTGCGTTGGATGGACCGATATTCGAGGGCATTGTGAAAAGCACAGGCAAGATGGCGCGACAGAATCCCCATACCTTCAATTTCCACGTTGGTCAGCTTGATCCGACGTGGGTAGCCCAAAATGGCGATGCCAATACGCTGGGTGTTATGTCGCAACTGAAGGTGGATCGCGTGGTTGTCCACGTACGTCAGGGTATCGGGCGCTTCCGGCAACTCCGCCAATTCCAGCGCGACGACCTCAGGCGACAGCTTCTGAACCACCGGCTCTCCGGCCGGGGACAGTCCACTTTCATAGCCGAACGTCCCCTGTTCGCTGACAATGAGCAGTCGTCCCGTGGTACAGGGTGTGAGTCGGAACAGGGTTTGGAAGGCTGTCTCGGCCAGCGTGTCCAGATCGAGCACGGCGTGCAGTTTGAGCGCAATATCATGGAGGGACTGCGGGATCAGAGCCAGTTCTGCGGACTCCGGCATACGCTCAACACGTGCGATGGCCCGGCGCAGGCGGTCGCTGGTCAACGGCGGCGTGAGGATCAACGCCACCCCCTCAGCTTTCGCTTTGGCAGCCAGCGCAGTGTCGTCATTCGGGAGAAACCCAATGATTGGAAGGTGTGGATTCATCTGATGAATGTACGCCAGATGCCCCCAAGTCACCGGATCGTCTTCCAAAGCCAACAAAACCACATCAAACTCATATTCTGCCATGAGCGCAATCAACGAGGTTCCGTCGGCAGCGATGGTCAACTGCACCGTCCGGCTGCGCTGGAGTAAGGCCTCGATCTGAGCACCGTCTAATGCCGGTGAAGCGACAAACAGAACTTGTTTTTTGAACTCCACGCGCGACATTTGAATCGTGGCAGGCACGGGCATGTGTGGACGACCAAAAACACGGGATTGTGCGGATGTAAAAATGCAGTGTACGTGAAGTCTGCGGTTCGGTACAGTCTCTTGCCTGAAAGAGCCACTTACCGACCCAGCCGAAGCGAAGCCTGCCGTATCACCGTGCCAAACGCGTCTCGGCCGTCTGTCGCCTGCATCGGCGCAGGTCTCTCGCAAGTAAGGAACCGGCAGGCGCCTTTGACATTCTCCCTAGTCTGAAGGCCGGGGATTCCTCCGGCGCGCAGACGCGGCATTGCACCACCCCGGAGTCGCTGTGGCGCGGGCGCTGCTCCCCACTGCGGTTCGCTCCACAGGCCATCCGCTCAACGAGCGCCCATTGGCGTGTCCCGCCCTTCTCGCACCAGATGCCTATCCCGTAAGACAGCATGGTGATCGGCGCCGACCTTGTCGGCGTTGTC
>CALGZC010000015.1 GCA_937934745.1 uncultured Blastocatellia bacterium | reverse complement strand
GGTCCGACATCCAGAAGCGTGACCGGAAGGGGGCGCTGTGGTCGCCGTCCGACTTGGCTGTAAGCTCCGGCGGCGCGCCGCTTGCCGTCGCGCGCCAGTACATCAAGCAACAGCAGACGCCACACTGAAAACGAGCCGCAGGGGGAGTTTCGGCGCAGCCAAACCGACAGCCAAGGACGGCTCTACGCCGTCCGCGCTCGCCTTCCCTGCCCTGAACGGCGGCGGCTCAGCGCGCACCGGGTCAGTAGGAAGCCAAGTGTTGCCGCCGTATCACTCTTCGCATTCCAGGTCACATTCTAGGTCAACCTCCACCGGCCTACGGACAGTCCGTGCCACCTATCCGTTCTACCTGTGGAAGAGCCTGCGGATTCACCCCGGTTTCCGTTGGGTTCAATGCCCTACTGCTGGAAGAATCTTTGGGTAACAGCGTCTTGCCGGCCTTGCCGACGGCCGTAACGGAACTCACTGCCGGGAGCGGCGCAGCGGGTGTGCCTGACGCCGAGCTGGAGGCGCACATAGGCGTGGGGTGCAAGGCGCTTCCCACAGGAACGCTACGTCAGGCCTGTGATGCGGCCTTCGGCATCCACGTCAATCCGCTCGAAGGCCGGCGCGGCCGGCAGACCTGGCATGCGAACCACGTCGCCCGCAATCGGGATCACGAACCCCGCGCCGGCGGCGATTTCGATCTCCCGGATGGTCAGCGTGAAGCCGGTCGGGCGTCCGCGCCGCTTTGGGTCGTCCGAAAACGACTTCTCCGTTTTCGCCATGCAAATCGGCAGGCGCGTCAATCCCAACTCGGCAATCAGGCGCAGGTCGGCCAGGGCCTTGGGCAGAAACTGAATGTCGCCGGCGCCATATAGCCGCGTCGCCACGATTTCAATCTTGCGCTCGATTGGGTCGTCCAGGCTGTAGAGCGGTCGCCACTCGCCTGTTGCGCGCGCCGCGGCGGCGACGACCGCATACGCCAGCGCCTCCGCGCCCGCGCCGCCCCTGGCCCACGCTTCAGTAACGGCCGCCGCGACGCCCAGCGCCGCGCAGCGTTCCTGAATCCAGTTCAGCTCTTCATCGGTATCGCTCGTGAAGCGGTTGATGGCGACGACGGGTTCAAGGCCAAGCGCGCGGACGTTTTCGAGGTGCTTTTCCAGGTTGTCGAAGCCGCGCTCAAGCGCTGCCGCATCGGGCGCGCGCAACGCCTCCAGCGCCACGCCGCCCTGGTATTTCAGTCCCCGCGCCGTGGCGACGATGACGACGACCGCGGGCGATAGCCCGGCGGCGCGGCACTTCAGATGGAGGAATTTTTCCCCGCCCAAGTCGAAGCCAAACCCGGCCTCGGTCACGACGTCATCGCTCAGATGCAGTCCTGCGCGCGTCGCCAGAATGGAGTTCGTGCCCTGCGCAATGTTGGCAAACGGGCCGAGGTGAATGATGGCCGGCGTCCCTTCGAGCGTCTGCGCCAGATTGGGCTTGATGGCGTCCGTCAGCAGGGCGGTCATCGCGCCGTGGGCTTTGAAATCGCGGGCGTAGAGCGGCCGCTTGTCGCGCGTCCGGCCGACGAATATGCCGCCGAGCTTTTCTTTCAGGTCGGGCAGCGCGTCGCAGAGGCACATGGCCGCCATGACTTCCGAAGCGGCTGTAATGTCGAAGCCGGCTTCGCGGGGGATGCCGTTTGTCCGGCCGCCGAGGCCAACCACGATCTGCCGCAGCGCGCGGTCGTTGACATCCAGGACGCGCTTCCAGCGAACGCTCGTTCCGTCAAGCCCGCCGCCCTGCGGGCGCTGGTAGAGATCGTTATCCACGACGGCGGCAAGCAGGTTGTGCGCGGCGGTCACGGCGGCGAAGTCGCCTGTGAAGTGCAGGTTGATCAAATCCATTGGCGCGACCTGCGACCGTCCGCCGCCGGTCGCCCCGCCTTTCAGACCAAAAACCGGCCCCAGCGACGGCTCGCGCAGGACGGCGACCGCCCGGCGGCCGATTCGGTTGAGGGCGTCGGCGAGGCCAATCGTGACCGTGGTTTTGCCTTCGCCGGCCGGCGTCGGCGTCATGGCGGAAACCAGGATGAGGCGTCCGCGGCGGGGCGCGTCGGGCGCGCTGAAGCGCAGCGGCAGCTTGGCGGCATAGCGGCCGTAGGGTTCGAGTTCCTCAGCCGCGACACCGAGGCGTTCGGCGATGGCGGCGATGGGTTGCAACGTCACGGAGCGGGCAAGGGCAAGGTCGGACATGGGGCTGGTTAGCAAGGGGGCTGAAGCTATCGGTTCGGTAGCGTCTGCGGGTTAGACCGGCGCAAGTTTTCATGGCTCGCCCGCGAGCGAAAGAGCGTTTTGGCGTAAAGCCGCCGAAGGCGGGCTGCCGGGATGCCGGAGACCCGCCGCCGAATGCCGCGCCGGCGGCGGGTGAGCGGCTACGCCTCCGGCGCGCGTCCGCTCAGGCGACGCAGCGCGGCGCGCAGGTCAATCGGCGCAAGGCCCAGCCCGGTCGTGGCCGCCAGGTACAGCGCGCCGTACAGCGCCAGGCTGCCAAGCTCCGCAAGCCACCGGCCAAAGCCGCCTTGAATGGACGCGCCGACCAGCGCCAGCGCCGCCCAGGCGCCGCCCGCCGCGAGCAGGGCGCAGAGCCAAAGGCCGGCAAGCTCTAGGCGGTCGGTGGTCATCGAACCCAGGGCGCGCCGAAGCGCCCGGCGCAACAGGAGAAACTCGACCCACGCCGCCGCGCCGGACGCGGCCGCCAGGCCGGCCACGCCCCACAGACGCGGCAATCCCAGCCAGGCCGGGGCATAGAGCGCGGCCACCGCGCCGACCGTCGCGCCCAGCGCCACCCGCGCCAGCGCATAGCGCAGCGGCGTCCGGGTGTCGCCCAAGGCGTAGAAGCCGGAAGCATACAGCCGCGCCTGCGTCGCCGCCCGTAACCCCACGGCCGCCGCCGCCAGCGTCAGCCAGACCGCCGCCGCCGCCCGCTCATCAAAGCGCCCGCCGCGATACAGGACGCCGACGATGCTGCCGCCCAGCGCCACGAACGCCACGCCGGAAGGAATTACGAAAAACGACATTCGCCGCGCGGCGCGGGATAGGCGCTCGCGCATCTGCGCGGCAACGGCTTCGCGCTCGCCCGTGGCGCTGGCCAGCGCCGGCAGCTCCGCCGCCGAAATGGCGATGCCAAACAGGCTGACCGGCAGCATGTAAACGTCCTGCGCGTAGCCCAGAACGCCGACCGCGCTCGGCGAAACGAGGCTCGCCAGGATGTTGTCCAGATAGCCGCTGATTTGCGCGACGCCGCGACTCAGGAGCGCCGGAAAGAAGTTGCGCAGCACATCGCGCGTCGGGGCGAAATCCAGCCGCAGCGAGATGACGAGCGGCGGCGCCGCGCGCCAAACGGCCGGAAGCTGGATTGCCAACATCGCGGCGCTGCCGACCACTGCGCCCCAGGTCGTCCAAACGACAAGCTGTTCCAGCGGACGCCCCCCAAACAGCCCAAGCGTCGCAATCACGACGCCATTCAGGGCCACCGGCGCGGCATAGGGCAGCAGAAACCGCCGATGGCTGTTGAGCACGCCCAGGCACCACGCCGACAACGCCAGCAGGCCGATGCCCGGAAAAAAAATCCTGACCAGCCGCGTCGTCAGCGCGAAGGTTTCTCCGGTAAAGCCTGGCGCAATCAACTGCGTCAGCCACGGCGCCAGCGCAACGCCCAGCGCGACCAGCGCCGAAACCGCGACGCAGAGCAGACCGAATATCGCCCCGGCCAGCCGTCCGGCGTCTTCCGCGCGGCCCTCGGCCAGCAAGCGCGAATAAGCCGGAATGAACGACGCCGACAGCGCTCCCTCGCCGAGCAAATTCTGTAAAACATTCGGGATGCGCTGCGCTGCCCGATAGACGCCGGCCAAGTCCGAATCGCCAAAGTAGTAGGCAAAGACTTTGTTGCGGGCCAGCCCCGACAGCCGACTGGCCAGAATGCCCAGCCCGACGAGCAACGACGCCGGAAGCTGTGGCCAGGTCGGCATGCGCGGTCGCTCCGTCGCGGTTAGAGCGCCGCCAACTCGGCTTCGAGCTTCTGCCGCTCGTACAGCGCCGCATACCGCCCGCCCAGCGCGAGAAGCTGCGCGTGCGTCCCCTGCTCGACGATGCGCCCGTCTTCGAGAAACACGATGTGATCGGCGTCCTTGACGGTTGAAATCCGATGGGCGATGAGGATCGTCGTCCGGCCGCGCATGAGCTGCCGCAAATGCCCTAGAATGCGCGCTTCCGTATCGGTGTCCACCGCCGACAGCGCATCGTCGAGGATGAGGATTTTTGGATTGCGCAGCAGCGCCCGCGCGAGCGCCGTCCGCTGCTTTTGCCCGCCGGAGAGCGTGATGCCGCGCTCGCCGACGATGGTCTCGAAGCCCTTTGGAAAATGCGCGACATCGTCGCGCAGACCGGCTTGCTCAGCCGCCTGCGCGATGGCTTCCGGCGACGCCTGCTCGACGCCAAAGGCGATGTTGGCGGCAATGGTGTCGCTAAACAGGAAGCTTTCCTGCGGCGCGTAGCCGATGGCCGACCGGAGTTGCTGGAGCGGATAGTCGCGGATCGGTCGCCCGTCAATGACGATTGTTCCCGGCGGCGCGTCGAACAAGCGCGGGATCAGATTCGCCAGCGTGCTCTTGCCCGCCCCCGTCGGGCCGATGACGGCCAACGTCGTTCCGCGCGGAATCCTCAGCGAGATGTCGCGCAACGCCGGCGGCTGCGGCTGCCCGTCAGGGCCGGGATAAGCGAAGGTCAGGCGCCGAAACTCGATGTCGCCCTCGATGGGCGGCAAATCGGCAGTAGCGCCTGCATCATCAATTGCCGGCGGTTCATCCAGGATTTTGGCAAGGCGTCCCATGCTGGCCAGTCCGCGCTGTGTCAGGTTGACGACCCACCCGAGCGCAATCATCGGCCAGACCAGCATAGCGAGATAGAGGTTGAATTCCACGAATTGCCCTAGCGTGAGGTCGCCGCGCAGAACCAGCCGCCCGCCGTACCACAGCGCAATCGCCGGCCCGAGTCCGAACAAAATATCCAGGATGGGGCGAAACAGCGCCGACAACTTGACCAACTGTAGATTGCGCCGGACCAGCTCGCGGTTCATGGCGTCAAACGCGGCTTCCTCGGCGGCTTCCTGCGCAAAGGCGCGGATGACGCGCGCGCCGGAAAAGTTCTCCTGCGCCTTGGCTGTCACCAGGCCGAAGTAGGCCTGCACCTGCTCCGAGCGCTCGTGGATGCGCGCGCCGAAGTACTTTGTCGCCGCCGCCGCCAGCGGCAGGGTGATGAGGGCAAAGGCTGTCAGCGTCGCGTTGACAGCGAGCATGGCCGGCAAAACCAGCGCCACGGTAAACAGCGTGTTGAGGCCGTACAGCACCGCCGGCCCGATCAGCATGCGCACCGCGCCGATGTCGTTCGTCGCGCGCGACATCAGATCGCCAATCCGCTGGCGGTGAAAGAACGCCGGCGGCTGCCGTTGCAGGTGCGCGTAAAAGGCGTTGCGCAGGTCGTACTCGATGTCCCGCGAGCGGTTGATGAGGATGCGCCGCTGCCAGAACAAAAACAGCCCGCGCGCGGCGGCAATCCCCACGACCAGCAGCGCGTAGCGCGTCACCTTTTCCTGCGTGATGCCGATGCGGAGGTCATCCACGGCGGCCCGAATGATCTTTGGCGACCACAGGTTGGCGTAGGCGCTGGCCAAAATACACAGCCCGCCGAGCGCAAAGCTCTTCCAGTACGGCGCGCAGAACCGGAGGAGCCGTTGCCAGGGCGTTGGCGCTGGCGTTGTCGGTTGGGCCGTCTGCGAGACGGCGAGCGGCGGGGCAAGCGAAGCGGTTGGCGTAGAAAGCGTCATGTGGACATCAGGTTGCAAGCAAGCGCAAAGACAGTGACCGGCAGCGACACCGGGGCGAAGAACGTGTTTATAGCCGAGTCAGGCGCGGTTGACACGTCGCCCTGGCCCCGACGCCCGCCTTCGACAGCCCAGCGCGCCCCTTGACCTGCCTGCTTCGCGCGGCTTGCGTTGGCTGTTGTGGCGCAGGGCAATGTCAAGTTAGGCAATCGCAAAGAAAGTGCGATTGCTACAAGCTTTCCGGTCAAGTGGCCTGCGCGGTTGGTCGCCCTGGGCTGGGTGGCGCTGTGGTTGTCGCCGCCGACCCTGGCGCAATCGGCGGATACCGCTCCCTGATGAACGCAAGCTGATGGCGGGATAAGTCACTCCGTCCGCGCCGAACTATGGCTTGGACGGTTCCTTTGAAGGCGTCCGCGACGAAACGCGGGGATGCGCGCGCCAAACGATCCGTGTCCCGCAGTTGAGAACGGATTGAGGACTGACCGTTCTCATGGCTTGAGATTGTTCCATCGGGCGTCGCCCGCGAGCTACGTCAACGGGTCGGATGGCAATGCGGCGCCTCCGCCGAATGTGGATTTCTGCGCTGAGCCGACAGATGGTTGAGCTGTCGGCTTTTTCCCGGCGGCAGGCGACAAGGGGCGCCGGGCGTTCGCGCGCCGCGCCGACTCGCGCGCGATTTTGGCGCGCTTTTTTGTTGACTTTTTGGCTGAACTAGCTTGGCGGCGCTGTTTGCCGCATTGACGCAGCCGAGCGCCCCCGCCAAGATAGCCTTACTCCGGCCAGAAAACGACGCCGAACGATTTCCCTGCACCCGAAACCCACAGGTTATGCGTTTTTGGCTTGTTGTCTTGTCGCTTTGGCTCTGGCTGTCCGCGCCGAGCTGGGCGCTACCGCCGGGCGCGGCTTCCCGGGCCCTTCAGAAGCCCAAGCCGGCGCGCATGCAACCGGATGACGGGCGCGCGCCGACCGACTACGCCCAGCTTTTCAACCGTCGCCTCGCCAACGGGCTGGAAGTCATCGTGTATGAAGACCATGCCGTGCCGCTGGTGACGATTGAGCTGGCGTGTCGGAACGGCGCCTACACCGAGCCGCCCGAACTCAACGGCCTGTCGCATCTTTACGAGCACATGTTTTTCAAGGCCAACCGCGCCGTAAAAAATCAGGAGGAATACCTCCGCGCGATTGGCGAACTGGGCATCATCTACAACGGCGCGACGCAGACGGAGCTGGTCAACTACTACTTCACAACGCTGAGCCGCCACCTGCCGACGGCGCTGCGTTTCATGCGCGACGCGGCGCTGTATCCGGCCTTTGACGAAGAGGAGTTTGCGCGCGAGAAAGAAGTCGTGCTGGGCGAGATTGACCGCAACGAGTCCAACCCGTACTACTACCTCTCGACGGAGATGACGCGGCGGTTGTTCGCCAAGTACACGAGCCGCAAAAACCCGCTGGGGACGCGCGCCACCGTTGCCAATGCCACAACCGACCAGATGCGGCTGATCCAGCGGCGCTACTACATTCCCAACAACGCGGCGGTGCTGGTCGCCGGCGACGTTCGGCCCGAAGAGGCGTTTCGTCTTGTGGCCAAGTATTTCGGCGACTGGCCGCGCGGCGACGACCCGTTCGAGCAACATCCGCTGGTCGAGCACCCGCCGCTGGCGAGAAGCGAAGGGGGCGTGGTCGTCCAGCCGGTCCAGACGGTGACGGTACAGATCGGCTGGCACGGCCCCTCGATTGGCAAGGACAACGCCGCGACCTACGCGGCGGATGTCTTTTCGTTCATCCTGCGGCAGCCGAACTCGCGCTTTCAGCGCGCGCTCGCGGACAGCGGGCTGACGACGGGGGTGGATTTGATGTACCTCACCCAGCGCAACGTCGGGCCGATTACGCTGACCTTCCAGACCACGCCGGAAAAAGTGCGCGCCGCGCTCAAGGCCGTCTATGCCGAGATTGCACGCTTTGCCGACGCCGACTACTTCACCGATGAAGAGCTGGCCATTGCCAAAACCCTGCTTGAAGCCGATGATTTATTTTCGCGCGAAAAAGTCAGCGAGCACATCCACTCGCTGAGCTTCTGGTGGGCTTCGACGGGGCTGGAGTATTTCCGCGGGTATCTGCCGACGCTGCGCCGGACCTCGCGGGCGGACATTCAGCGCTATCTACGCACATACATCATCGGGCAGCCGCACGTGGCCGTCGTCCTCCTGTCACCGGAGGCGCAGGCGGCGCTCAAGCTGACAGAGGCCGAGCTGACCGGCGAATGAAGTGGACGAGAAGGCGCGCGGTCAGTAACCAAGGTCGCGCAGGCGTTCCGCGGTCAGCTGCGGCGTCACGGACGATGAATGCTTCCAAAGCCGCTCGACGTATTTGGCCAGCACGTCCGCTTCAAGGTTGACGGCTGCGCCGGGCTTGAGTTGGGGCAGCGTCGTCCAGTCAAGCGTGGCCGGGATCGCGGCGACCTCAAACCAATCATCACCCAGCGCGGCCACGGTGAGGCTGACGCCGTCCACGGCAATGCTGCCCTTGTGAACCAGGTAGCGCCCGATTTCGGGCGGAAAGCCAAAGCGCATCGTGACTGAGTTGCCGCTTGGTCGGCGCGCGAGAAAGCGGCCCACAGCGTCCACGTGGCCCTGCACGATGTGGCCGCCGAGCCGCGCGCCGACGGCCAGGGCACGCTCCAGGTTGACGCCGTCGCCTACCCGCAGCTCGCCCAAGGCGGAAACTCGCAGCGTTTCTTCCGAGGCGTCGGCCGTAAATCCGGTTGCCGCCAGCGATGTCACCGTCAGGCAGACGCCGTTGACGGCAATGCTGTCGCCGAGTTTCGTTCCTTCGAGGACAGTCTGGGCGGCAATGGCCACAACGCCGCCGCTTGAGCGGCGGTCCAGCCGCTCAACTCGCCCGACTTCCTCAATGATACCGGTGAACATAGACCGCGTCAGGCATAGGCGGGTTCGTTACCCGGTCGCCACTTGATGTTGCAGCCGACACTCGGCTTCTGGTTAGGCAGTGGCGGCTCGCCGGCCAGCGCGGCATCGAGCGCCCGGCGCAGGTCATCGCCAGTGACGGGGCGTCCATTGCCGGGGCGGCTGTCATCCATCTGTCCGCGATAGACAAGCGTCCGCGCGCGGTCATAGACAAAGAAATCCGGCGTGCAGGCGGCTTGGAAAGCTTTGGCCACCGCCTGGGTTTCGTCGTAAAGGTAAGGAAACCGAAAGCCCAGCTCGCGCGCCATGTCGCGGAGCGAATCCGGCGCATCGTCGGGGTACGTCGCGGCATCGTTCGAGCTAATCGCGACGACGCCAACGCCCTTGGCGACGTATTCGTTGGCCAACCGCGCCAACTCGACCTGGACGTGCTTGACGTACGGACAGTGCCGGCAAATGAACATCACCAACAGCACGGGATGCTCGGCAAAGGTTGCCAGTGAAACCTGCTTCCTGGTCGTCACATCCGGCAGCGTGAAGTCCGGGGCTGGCGTTCCCAGCGCCGGCATTGAAGATGGCGTCAGAGCCATGGGCACTCTTCCTCAGGTGCGGGTCGGGGATTTCTACACATTTGTATGCCGAAGGCGCCGTTGCTTGCAAACAGACTTGGTTTGTTCCAGACCGACACCACCTACTTCACGACGGATGTTGTTTACGGCCAGACGAACTTCCGCGCAGGGGCCATGCGGTTAACATTGCGTTAAGATCACTTGGCTTTCATTACCTTTCTTCACAGTCACGGCCTTCATGTCTGGGCTGGTCTCGCGTTCCACAGAACGGGTGAGGTCGGTGGTCAGCAGCGGTGTGGGCCAGGATTGGACGCATCAAAGGAAAATCAAAATGAAGGGATTAGCGGTGATGAAGTGTCGAAAACGGGTTTTGGTGAGTTGGTGTGCACTGTTCATCTGCTGGTTTGCCGGGATCGGTTGCGACCGTGATACGACCAATCCCGGTGGTGTGCCGAGTGGGGTCTCACGCGCCAACAAAAATGTACCGCTCCTTGATCCCAATAACCTACCCAAAACCATGGCCGGTGTAGCCGGGATTGAACTTGTCCTGATTCCGGCCGGAGAGTTCACCATGGGCGAAGCCGGTGGTGAACCGGATGAGCAACCACCACACCGCGTCACCATCAGCCGACCGTTTTATCTCGGTAAGTACGAGGTCACACAAGCCCAGTGGAAGCAAATCATGGGTACTAACCCCAGCAAATTCGTCGGCGATGATCTACCGGTGGACAGCATTTCCTGGAAGGATGTGCAGGACTTCATCCAGCGCCTGAATGACGCAGGCGATGCCCTGTTTTATCGGCTGCCGACGGAAGCCGAATGGGAATATGCCTGCCGCGCCGGCACGACCGGCAAGTACTACGGCGACCTAGACGCCACGACCTGGTACTTTGACAATGCCGGCGGAAAAACACACCCGGTCGGAAAGAAGACTCCGAATGCCTTTGGCTTGCACGATATGCAGGGCAACGTCCGTGAGTGGTGCCAGGACTGGTACGACGATTTTTACTATAAGAAGAGTCCGGCCGAGGATCCAACCGGTCCGACCAACGGCTTATGGCGCGTGATCCGGGGCGGATCGTACTTTGCCAACAGTGCCGCCTGCCGGTCGGCCGTGCGGTATAAGCTTGACCCGGAACTCAAGCTTGAGTCTGTTGGTTTTCGGGTCGCAGCCAGCATTCGTTAGAGTGTCCTGCGCACCAGCCTGGTTGTGGCCGATGCTGCCGGTCGAACAGGCGGGCTACGCTGCGCGCCATGTTTGTGCGCGGCGACAGCCCACCCGTACGCATCACCGGTAGCGCTCCAGAAAGGCAATCCGGTCGCGCGCAGCGGCTCCCCAAGCCGATTGCGCATCACGGGCGGCGTAATCGCGCCAGGCATCAAGCGCCTCGGCGTGACGTTCCAACAGCTCCAGCGCCCGCGCGCGGTTGTAGCGTGCCTCCAATAGGTCGGGTTGAAGACGCAGTGCCTCCTCAAATGCTTCTAAAGCTTCTGCCGCTGCCTCCGGCGTCTGGCGAGCCAGCTCAAGAAGCGCCAACCCACAGTCACTGTGCAGGCGCGCATCACGTGGGAACTGCTGTAACGCCAGTTGCAAATGCGCAAACGCTGCCAGCGGACGTGCTTCGGCTAGATAAAAACGACCCAAAGTGCGGTGGCCATCCGGCGACGCCCCGCGCAAGAGTTGCTGCTCGAGATTCTGGCGCGTGGCCCTCAGTTGGCGCCGGGTTTCATCACTGTGACGCCCGCTCCGCGATACAACGGCTTGCCTCGACCCCGGTAGATCGGCCAATCGCCCATCCAGCGGCAGACCATCAGTAGCCGCAATGACCCGCAGTGTCGCCTCGGCCTGCCTGGCGCTGCTGCCGGCGCGCTGGAACCACAGATAGCCTCCGGCGGCAGCACCCGCTATCAAGCCCGCCAGAAGAAACCACCTCCAGCGGCGGTGCATGAACCGTACCGACAACGGGGGCGCTTGTTCACGTTGCTCGGCCATGGTCTACTCCAGAGTGCTGATCAGTTCGCCGATTTCGGCGGCCATCGTGGGATGTCCGTGCCGTTCGGCAGCGTGTTGTCCCTGTCGCCAGGCTGCACGGGCGGCTTCGATGTCGCCCAAACGCTGATATGCCTGTCCCAACAGACGGTAGCCTGCGCCCTGGTCGTCGCTGGCCTCCAGGTAGGCAGTCAGGTGTTTGACGACGGCTGCATAATCGGCCAGTTTCCAGTACTCATTGGCCAGCCCATAGTGCGCCATGGCATTGCCGGGGTTGGCGGCAAGCATCTTGTGCAGCGCTTCGACCCGCGGTGATGTCATACCAGGGCAGCTCCTTCAGTATTGCTTGGCGTTGAACTTGAAGCCGCGACCGAAGGCGGAGAGGGAACAACGTACTTGCGAAACGTCAGCTCAGGATGTTCGATCTCCAGTAGCTCAAACAGGCTGCGTGTCATCCGCAGGCCGCGCGTTACCCAGAACGCTCCGCGGCCTTCATACTCAACCTCTAGGGCACGCGGGAGTCCGCGCAGCTCCACTTCCTTCGCCCACATAATCACATCGACAACCATGGCGGCCCTCTCTGCGCACTATGGCTAGCGGTTCGCTGCCGAAACGCCATGCAGCCCAAGCTCACCGGTCAACGGAACAAGCCATCCAATCCCGACCAGGTAAGTTGCCAACAACACAATCTTCGGTTCAAGGTAAGGCAGGTTGGCAATGATGTCGGCCAACGTATGCTGCCCATCAAACAGATCAAACAGCGTCCGGTTAGACGGATCAAGCTCTGCCTTGGCGAGGGCAGCTTCCAGCTCGGCGCTCTTGCGGTAAACGACATTAAGCGGCGGCGCAAAACGCAGGTTTCCGAGAAAAAAGACCAAGTCATCGCTGATGGCCAGCGTCTCTAGCGGCGAAGTGATGCGGCTGTGCGCCCCCTGGTTATGGGCCCACTCAATCTCATCGGCGACCGTTGCGAGCAAAAGCGATGGCGTCACAGGTTTCACCAGCGACGAAAGCCGCAGCCGCTCCATGGCACGCGAGAGGATCTCATCCGGTAGGCGTGTCAGCACGATGATCGGCGTCGTCACCAGCCGCTCCCGCACAATCCGTGCCGGAGCTAACTCGCCGATGCCCGGCGTGGTGTCCACGATGACCAGCGTTGGGGGCGGATTGCACAGAGCCTGCGCCGCTTCCGGGGTGGGCGCCACCAAAACCTGATAACCGGCGACGGTTAGGGTCTGCTCAACCAGTTGCGCCGTTTCGGCGTGCTGACCGACGAACAGAATAGTTTGGTGGCGACTGAGACTCATACCGGTCTTGGAAACGCCGCCGCCAGCTCTTCAAGCCGACGAATGCGCTTGTCAAACACAGCATTCCGAATTTCGTGCAGCACATCCAGCTGCTCGAGTTCAACCAAGGCGATATTGATGCGCCACATCACTTGCTGCCGCGCCTTCCGGCAACGTTTTTTCTCCATCGAGTCGGTACGGCGATACCACTCTTCCAACGTCGCCCGCTTGAATTCAAAGTGGCGTTGCTTGAGTTCTTCGACCAGCGTCAGAAACTGCGCCTGAAGGGCCGTGTCGGTCGTTTCACGCGCGCGCACATAGGCGTGGAAACGGTCGCAGATACGTTCGGCCAGGGAACGTTTGATGCCGGATGCCAGGGCGATGTCGGCCGGGCGTCCCGTTGTGTAGCTTTCCAGGCGCGACATTCCAGCAGCAAAGAGTTTCTGAATCGTTCGCTGTCCGACCCCTTCCACCTGCTTGAGCAGGGTGGTCACAATGATGCTTTCTGACGAAGCCGCTGCCGGTGGAACCAGGAATGTCGCCGGCAGGTAGTCTTCCAAATCTGCGTAGGCGCTGAGGACACGCAGCTTCCAGTGCCGCCCGTACCGCCGCCGATCGCCCTCGATATGATCTTGCAACAGCGCCGATTCCAATCGCTCAAGGCGTCCGCTCAGGTCGGTAAACGCCATGGTTTCGGATGCACGTCGCAGATTGACAACCGCCGGACGGCAGGCTTCCAACCAGTCGCGGGCAAAACCACCCTTGCGAAGTTCGGCAATGAAGTCTTTGATCGGCTGCACGTAACCGGCAGCGATTTCGGTAAACAACTGCCGAACTTCCGGCGGCGGATCGGCTTCAAGCTGGCCTTCCGACCACACCTGATCCGGCACACCGCGTTCTGTCGGTCCGTGCATGGCACCGTGGATGGCAGCATCAAACGCGCCTTCTAAACTGCCGATCACGTCGTCGAGAAAATCATCGTCTGTATCAACGGCGAGGTCGTCGAAGGGGTCTTCGTGACCATCAAAGGTCACTTCTGTGGTGATCCGGCGTATATTTTGGGTGGTTGAGGGCGTCGTCACCGGTGGCTGTTCCGCCGATAACACCCCGCGCAACCGCTGGGTGATGTGCCGGGCCAGGGAAATATCCGGGGACGCAGTTTCACCACTGAAGGAACGGACCATGTCCACAAAGCACGCCGTGGCCTGCGCCAAGCCGTCCAAACTGATTGCCAGGCGCTCCGGCGTAAAGCTGGCCAGACGCAGTGCCAGTGCCGCCGAGGCTTCGGCTAACGCCAGTAGCGCGTCAACACCGTCCAAGAGCGCCGGCGACAGTTCATCGTCAGCGGCACGGCGCAACTGGCGGACCGCCGTCAGCAGCTCGTCGGTATGCTCACAAACCGCTAGATGGTACGCCGGATGGTGTGGCGCACGCCGAATCCGCTCCAGGTACAGCTTCAGCAGGGTGGTGCTGTCTTCCACACCCACAACAAAAGCTTCAAGTGTGGTGAACCGACTCATGGACACTGTTTGAATCTTGTAAAGTGTGATCAGACCATAACATAACCGTCACTGAATTGTGAATTGTAAGGCGGGCGCGCCTGCCCTGCCTAAACAGCTTTCAAAGCCGTGTGACCAGTGCGGCCAGGCTATCCGGTACATCAATATCCATCCGTAACAAGGCTGTGCTGTAGGTCTTCCCCTGGGCGTCGCTGCGCAACGACACCGTACCACCGCCGCCGAGTGCTTTGTGGAGCAGAAAGTTGAGTGCTTCCAGATTGGGCAACTCGTACCGTTCTACTTCGCCCCGGCAGAGGTCGGCGAAATGTGCCCTGACCCGCTCTGCCGTCACCTGTTCGCACAAAAGGGGATAAAATTCAGGCCGGCGTGCAATGAGACCGATGTTTGCCGTATCACCTTTGTCGCCTGACCGGGCATGGGCAATTTCCAGTAACTTCACTCGCATGGTCTGTGCTCACTGACCTCCTAACGCTTGTACGCCCCCTTGTACGCTGCGCGAAAAGCAATGCACCATCCGCTCAGTCACGCTCGATGGCTAACGCCACGGCATTACCGCCGCCGAGGCAAAGCGCAGCGACACCACGCTTTGCCTGCCGCGCCTGCAGAGCATGCAGCAGGGTAACTAAAACGCGCGCGCCGCTGGCTCCAATCGGGTGACCAAGGGCAATGGCGCCGCCGTTGACGTTGACTTTGGCCGGATCGGCCCCGACTTCTTGGGTGACGGCAATGGCCTGGGCCGCGAAGGCTTCATTGAACTCAAACAAATCTACATCATCAACTCGCCAGCCAGCTTTGGCTAAGACGCGGCGTGTTGCCTCCACCGGGGCCATCATGATGAGCCGTGGCTCAATCCCGCTCATAGCCTGGGCAACAATGCGCGCCAGAGGCTGACGCCCTAGGCGTTCGGCCTGATTCGCGGAGGTAACTACCACCGCTGCCGCACCATCGTTGATGGTCGAGGCATTGCCGGCCGTCACCGTCCCATCGGGTTGAAAAGCCGGCTTAAGCTTGGATAACGCCGCAATGGTGGTGTCGGCGCGTGGACCTTCATCCTCGGCAAAGGTGACCGGCTCGCCTTTGCGCTGGGGAATGAGGACCGGCTCGATTTCGGCTCGAAAGGCACCGGCTTGTTGCGCGGCAATAGCCTTGGCCTGCGATCCGGCAGCAAAGGCATCCTGCGCCTCCCGGGAAATGTTGTAGCGCTCGGCGACAACTTCCGCAGTACAGCCCATGTGCCAGTTCTCAAACGCACACCACAACCCATCGTGGAGCATCACATCGAGGATTTCACCATGGCCCATCCGGTAGCCGTCGCGCGCTTTGGGAAGCACATAGGGTGCATTGGTCATGGATTCCATGCCGCCGGCAACAACGTACTCAGCATCGCCGCTCTGGACAGCTTGCGCCGCGAGCATGACGGCACGCAACCCCGAACCACACACTTGGTTGACCGTAAGCGCGGCTACGGCGGGTGGGAGTCCCGCCTCCAGGGCAGCTTGCCGTGCCGGATTTTGCCCCAGCCCGGCTTGCAACACGCATCCCATGATGACCTCATCAACCTGGACGGCATCTAAACCGGCGCGCTCAACGGCAGCCCGGATGACCTTTGCCCCCAACCTCGGCGCAGTAAAGGTTTTGAGCGCCCCCTGAAACTTCCCGATTGGGAGACGAACGGCGGAAAGGATAACGGAAGTAGGCATTGTGGATCGTTTCTCGCACAGGGAATAATGGCGTATTCGTTAGTATATGCCAGCTTGCATAGGACTCGCATAGTATATGTCAGCTCGGTATATGTCAGCTCGCAGTTGGCACACTACGGTCGTTCGTTAGGAGTAGGGCATGGCTGGTGACATCACGTACGTATCAGTTGCTCGGCTGGCCGCTGCCGGTGTCGCGCAGTTGGTGTTGCGCACGCGGCATGGCGACCTGAGCTGGCGGCAGACGACGGCAACACCGGTTGCGCGGTTCACGGCCGAAGATGACGGTATTCGTTACACCCTGACGGTCGGCCGCGATGGACTGCCGACTATCCTCACAGCGTTTGACACAGCGCAACAGCTTCTGTTGTGGAAAACCTCCAGTACGCCAAGCCTGCCGGCAGACCTCCAGGCACTGGAACAATTGGTGACAACGCGCTTTACGCCGGCAAACGCGGCGACCACGCCCACTCGGTCGCGGGTGATACTGTTCCCACTGCGGCCTGTCCTGGCCGCGACAACGGCTTCGCTTGCCGAACGCAGCGCCTCGTGAACGCTACCCACCGACACGGCCGTGATGTTGCCGGTAGCCTCAGCAAAGTCTGAGGCTCCTTGGTTGAAGCGCCACCGTCACTTGTGTAAGGTGCTGTTTTGGTAATGCGTAGCCTCACAACTCTCGACTACGCGCTTTTTTTCCTGAACATCTTCTCTGGACTATCCCTTTATGACGGCTCTGCGGCTCATACAGCAGGGCAGTTGGCGGCTAGCAACAGGGCACCTGGTGGCAGCCTGGAAGCGTTATCCGGTGTGGACAGGCTGGTTGCCCTTGCTGTCCTGCATTCTTCTGGCGCTGTGCAGCGGTCGTGTGTATTCACCGCCGATTCCGTTGACCGATGTAGCCGGGCGCGCAGAGCAGCTTCTCGAGCAGTTACGTCCACCAGACATTGCCAACCCACCCCTGGCAATGTACAAAGTGCTTCGCCGCTACTACCACCCGCACCCCGTCGATCAGGGGCACTGGGAAATAGCCTTTCTAGCGCCGGATGCCAGCCATCTCTACCGGCTGACGCTGACGAGAGAGGGGCGCTTTCGTGCCTTTGCAGTGTATCGGCGGACGCCGGTAGCAGAGACCGCACCGGCACACAATCCGCGACACAATTCGGCAACGGCAAGCGCGATGGCCGAAGCCTGGCGGGCGTTCCTCCTCAGAGAAGCTGGCATTGCACCGCCGCCGACGGTTGAGCTGCCACCTGCCGTCCGTGAGAGTCCCTTTCCAGGGCATGTCCGGGAGATCATTCGCCGCTGGAAAACGACCGATCCATACTGGCCTTTTGTCGAGGTGGCTGTTGAAGGAACGGCCCTGCAATCGCTCAGGCTGATACCGCAGTCACCGCCGGATTCCTTCGAAGACAAGGACAACGGTGGATTACCTCTCGCCCTCGCCCTCGCATTGGTGCTGTGGCTTCCATGGTCGGTGGTGTTTGTGCGGGGTATCTTCCGCGGCCTGATGGGGTCGCTCACCGTACTCATCGTGGCCAGCATCCTTGGGATTCCCTTTCTGGTTTGGCTGAGTACGGTCCTGGGGTTCACAATCGCAGCGCCTTTGGCATGGCGGGAGCCGGTGATCACAGAAAGCGAGTTCTTGCGGCTCTCCAACACTTCCTACTGGGTATCCTGGCTGTTGCTGCTCTTGGCGACGGCTGGGCTGGCGTCGCTCGGTATCTGGCTTCTGGGCTTGATCTCCCTGGCCGTGACCGAGTCCTATGATTGGAAACGGCAGCGACAGCTCCTAGGCGATGTCTATCGCCTGTTCCGCCGGAAATCGTTGCCGGCCGGTCAGGTCGCCCGGTTTGGGCGAGGGGGACTGGCCTGGGCGCTGTGGGTGTTGGTCGTTGAAACCGTGGTTGCGTGGTGGTGCGGACGACCGACCCTGCCATGGCATAGCTTTTCCTCCTGGTCGCGCGAGCTAGCCGTTGGGCATTGGCCAGGCTGGCAGATAATCGGCAGTTGCTTCGTGGACATCTGGTTCGTCACCATTTGCCTGTTACCGCTGGCGGCGTTCACCCGCGACCGTTTCCAAGACCCTTCCGCAGCGCTGACGACCGGGTTTGGCGCATGGATGGTTGGACTGCCCTTGGTCATCGGGTCGGGAGCAACCCTGGTTGGTTACACGTTCCTGCTCGGGGGGCTGCTCTGGACGTTGTTCAACCATGGCTGGACGGCGGTGGTTTTCGGTTATGCGCTGGTCGGTGGACTCTTTCCCCTCCTGTGGTCGCTGCGTTTTCCGCAGGGCTTTGAACCGCTGTTCCTGGTTGGCAGTGTTGCTCTGCTGCCGCTGATGGTGTTCGTCTGGGGCCAGCGGCGGTCGCCTCGGGCACGCCCTGAAGCGTTTGATTTAGCCCCGCCCTATGTTCGCGACCGGCTGCGGCGGGAACGGTGGCGGGAAGACCTGGATGTGCGGTGGCTGATTCACAGCAATCTCCTTCCACCGTCCGGCTTCCGGGATGAAAAGTGGCGGGTTGTGGCCGAGTATGCACATTTGCCGGAGCAAGGACGGGAGTGGTTCGCGATCTTACCCCTTACCGAGCGCCACATCGGATTGGCCATCGGGGAAGTCAGTGGAGAAGGACTCGAAGCCTCTTTGCTCATGGCGGCAACGCTTACAGCACTCAAGTCCAAGGCAGTGCGCTCTCCAAGCTGTCCGGTGCAAGTCGTTGCGCGTCTCAGCGAATTCTTATCGCCACGCTTGCAGAGTCTGGATGCGCAGATACGACTACTGTACGGCATTGCCGATGTGCACAACCGTGTCTTCACCTATTGCAATGCCGGTTATGTGCCGCCAGCGGTGTTAGCGCCGGGAAAGGATGGGATTCGCCATCCGGTCAGCCGACCGGCTGTGATCAACCCACCGCTACACAGCGCGACCAGCCTCCGTTTTCGCGGCGATACTTTTCAACTTGCCAGTGGGAGCTACCTCGTGCTGATGAGCGACTGGCTCGGTGAGCTGTTCGGTTTGGCACCCGACGCAGAGGAGTTGGTGCGACATAACGAGAAGCTAGTAGCCAGTTTTTGGGCGCTTCCCGCAACAAATTTGCCGAGTGCCATCGTGTGCCAGGGCGGTGAACAAGCACAGCAGCTCTTTGGCCGGCCGGCCAAGCTGCCGAGCGTCGAAATAACGGTTGTGTGTCTTGAGTTCTAAGCGTTGTCCGCGCACACGGCAGTCAGGCACCGGACGATACTGCTGCGCCTGAAGGGAGGGCCGAAGCCGGACCCGACCACCGGGGCCATCCCGAACAGCGATCTCCTCGACAAGGCGCTTCAGAAGGTGAAAGCAGCGACTACGGTGTCATAGTTCATTAGCCTCGCCAGACTCAAGCGTAACAACGGCCTCACAACCTCCCTCGGCCAACGGATGCAACTCCACCGTCCCATTCATTTTCGAGAGCAGTTTCTGAGTAATCACCAGCCCTAAACCTGTGCCGTGCGGCTTAGAGGTGTAAAAAGGCTTGAAGAGATGATTCGTCTGCTCAGGATTCAGCCCACATCCACGGTCACGAACGACAATCACGACCAAATGCCGATACCGCTTGGCAATGATGGTGAGGTCCGTCCCCGAAGTACCGGCCATGGCATCAACGGCGTTGGAGACCAAATTCATCAGCACCTGATGCAGCGCCCGCTCGTCAAAGCGAGCCAACCCGATGTCTGGTTCCAGAATGAGCCGCAGCGTTATCTGCTGGCCAGCAAGTCCGTCCTGAACAAGCTTGCAGAAACGCTCCAGAAAAGGAGCGAGGGGCTGCACCTTAAGTTCAGGGGTTTCATTCAGGCTAAAGGACCGCAAGGTGCGCAGCAAATACTCAACACGTCCAATTTCTGAAAGACACCGATCAAGGTACGCCTGCACCGTCTCCGGCAATGGCTGCTCGGTCTGCCGCAGCACGGTCAGCGCTGTTTTGATCGAGTTAATCGGGTTACCCATCTCGTGGCGAATGGCCGAAAAAATGTAGCCCGCGTTTTCCGTCACATTGACGGCTTCGGCAATCGCTTCGTACCGCAACTGCTCCGTGATGTCGCGGAAGACGACGACGACATTCTGCAGGACGCCGTGTGCATCGCGGACGGGCGACACCGTGGCCTGTTCCCGATAGGTTGTGCCGTCACGGCGGCGTGCGACGTAGTGTCCCTGCCAACCTTTCCCCTGCGCCAGGCAGGCGATGATTTCCCGGCGGACGGCCGCGTCAACCGGGCCGATGCCGAGGCGGGTGACAGGCCGTCCAATCGCCTCCCAACTTCGCAAACCGGTTATTTGTTCAAAGGCCGGATTGCAAAATTCCACCCGGCCACGGCGGTCAAGCGTCACGACCCCTTCGCCGACCTGTTCAATCGCTGCCACCAGCCGGTGGATGTCCTGCTCAACGCGCCGGCTCGTGGTAATGTCACTCAGGATGTGAACCCAACCTGTGCCGATGCCGCGTTCCTGCGCAATCCAGTAGCTTCGAATTCGAAACCAACGGTGATCGTTAGGGAACTGAAATTCGGTAGCGTTTTGGATCAGGCTCAGCAGCGAACCTTCGCCGTGCCCAAAGAACAACCGGGACGAAAACTGCCCAATAATGGCCGGGAAGGGCCGCTTGAGAAAGTTGGCCACGGCGCGATTGCAGCGCCGAACCTTACCGTCCGTGCCCTCTAACAGCACGAGATCGGGCAGGGCATCCACCGTGGCTACCCACTCTTCATCATGACGGCGCAAGATTTCATCAAAGGCCTGCTGCTGCGAAAGGTCCTCGACCAGCGCCAGCCATCCCCGGTCTGACTCAAGAGGGAAAAGCGACAGCAGGGCCGGGAGAAAACAGCCGTCTCGTTTGCACAACATCACTTTCTGTCGCAGGACGACCCCCGGCGGCTGGTCGGGTGCGTGCCGGTTAGTCAGGCTTGCACGGAAAGCCTGCTTGAACTGCTGCCACCCCAGGCGGCTCAGATAGCGTTTGCCGCAGCGGCCACGTTTCTCCAGGGACGATTCATCGAGCAGGTTCAGCAAATGTTTATTGGTGATTTTGATGCGTCCACGGCGGCTGAGCAGCGCGACACCATAGGGCAGTATGTCGAGAACGGATTCCAGCGCAAAGGGCTCGTTTGCCGTTGCCAGCGTCTCTTCGAGCACATGCTGTGCTGTCACGTTGCGGTGACTGACCAGGACGCGCGCCGGTGACATCCCGTTGACGGCCGTTACCTGGGCAACAAACCAATGTCGCTCGTCAGGCGCATGACAGGGATACTCGATACTGAACTGCTGCCTTTGTCCTGCGATGACCGCACGGATCGCTGCACCAATTGCTTGCGCTTCTGGATATTGTTCTGGGTCGGCCTGCTCGCACAGCCGCAGATAATTGAGACCAACGCCACCTGCCTGAGTCGCCGGCATACCGTTAGCTGCGGCAAATTTGCGCCAGGCCTCATTGACCATCAGAACGGTGCCGTTTGCATCGAGTAACGCAATCTCTTCCGCAACGGCGTCCAGAACCGAAGTCAAAAGCTGATTGGAAGTTCGTAGGGCAAGTTCCGCTTGCTTGCGCTCGCTAATATCGCGCAACAGCAGGGTGTAGTACCACTGTGCGCCTCCTTGGAAGGCACTGCCGGTTAGCTCAACCGCCAATTGCTTGCCCTGGGGGGTTCTAAGGGACGCCTCAACAGTGCGCCCGGTCTGGGTCAGGTGCGGTAACACCACGCTCAGCAGACGCCCGACATCCAGCAGTTCCTCAATCTGTTGTCCAACTGCGAGACCAAAGCGAGTTTCTGCAATCGGATTCAACTCGATAATATGCCAGGTGCTATCCAGCAACAGAATGGCATCGCTGGCATACTGTATGACCGAATGCAACCGTTCTTCGGCGATACGTCGTTGCTGCTCGGCACGGTAGGACTGGATGAAATGCTGCACTTTATGCTTGAGTACAACCGGCGGTGTTGGCTTAGGGAGGTAGTCGGTTGCACCGGCAGCAAACGCGGACGCCACCGCCTCGTCATCCGTGATCCCGGTCAGCATCACAATCGGCACGTACCGATAGGCTTCAAGCTGCCGTAAATGGCTGCATAGGCTGATGCCGTCCATACCGGGCATACTGATGTCGAGCAACACCAAATCCGGCTGCATTGTTGGGGCAGCCTCCAGCGCCCGACGGCCGTCCTCGTGATCGACAACGCGCAGTCCCTCATGTTCCAGAAGCTTGACCATCATGCGGCGCAGGAAATAATCGTCGTCCACGAGGTGCACCAGCGGTGAATGCTCCTCTGCAAGCGCTGCGCCGACGCCGTGACGTACCCGTGCGCGTTTCATCGTGTTCTGTCTTCACCATCCGAATGTTCAGAAAAGGCAGAATGGATGCCCTTCTAAACATACCCATCAATCTTTATTGACCCAAATCCGAAAACCGGAGTGAGCATTGCAACCGGCCAAACTGTCGGGCCGCACCACGCTAGGTCATCTCAGGTCGAAGTCCTGACGCGCTCTCGCAAAAGCCCATCCGACCGCACTTGCGCAGCGCTAGAGGGCCGGCCGTTGGGTGATCTTTGCGGTCGGCGGGAGGCGTGCTTTCATAACCACCACCGGCTTTCATTACCACGTGGTCACCAAACGATGCTGTCAAGTTAAGGAGCTGTGAGCATGCCAATCGCCCCAGAAACCGTGTCGCGTGTTGAGTGGCTCGGGCTCACCAGCCAGCAATTCGGTGCATATATTGCCGGGTTTGGACTGCCGGCCTACCGTGGACGCCAGATTTTTCAGGCCCTACACCGGCGGTTTGTCACGTCGGTCGAAGCCATCCACGAATTGCCGCAGGGGGTGCGGACGGCGCTGGCCGCCGAAGCCGATCTGGAGCCGTTGCGCCCGGTGCAGGTTTTTGAGGCCGCGGACGGAACACGGCGTTACTTGTTCACCGTGCGCGGTGGACACGCAGTTGAAACCGTCTGGATTCCCGACGGCCGGCGGGTCACGCTGTGTCTTTCGTCCCAGGCCGGATGTCCGATGGGGTGTGCGTTTTGTGCGACGGCGACGCTCGGGTTGCAACGAAACCTGACGGCCGGGGAGATCGTGGCGCAGGTGCTGTATGTGCTACGTGATACCGGGCGGCGTCCCGGGCCGGCGCAATCGGCGAACGTCAACGTAGTTCTCATGGGGATGGGAGAACCGCTACTCAACTACAGCCACGTTATGCAAGCGCTCCGCGTCATGGCCGATCCATTCGGGCTGCACATCGTCCCCCGCCGGGTCACGCTTTCCACCGTTGGCATTGTGCCGAAGATCATTGCCTTGGGACGCGAGACGGATCGCCCGCACCTGGCGGTTTCCCTGACGGCCGCAACCGATGCCCTGCGCAACCGGCTCATGCCGGTCAATCTCACCTACCCACTGGCGGCTTTACAACAAGCGTGTTTGGCGTTTCCGCGCCACTCCGGAGAGTACATCACGTTTGAGTATGTCCTGCTGGACGGCATTAACGACAGCGAGGCTGACGCACGCGCGTTGCTCCGCTGGCTGTCACCGCTGCGCGCCCGTAACGCCGCCAAAATTAACCTCATTCCATACAATCCTGCGCCGGGCATTCCCTTCCGTCCATCCCCACCCGAGCGCATTGCACATTTCCAGGCGGTGTTACGAGCTAAAGGCGTGCCGACTTACCTTCGGCGGCCGCGCGGACGTGATATTTTTGCGGCGTGCGGCATGCTTGCTGCCACTGCCGGACCGACAACAACCTGCTGCCCAACAGGGCAGCCTAAGCTGACGTAAGAATGACGTAAGGAAAAGTCGCGAGGTCTCCGAATTGTGGGGGTATACGTCGTGTCGTCACAGGTGTGGGTTTCTAAGGCGTTGACACCGGAACTGATGCACCAACTTCAGCAGGTGGTGGTCGGTCTCTACCGCCGGTTAGGGGATGCCCCGTCAGCGGTTGCTTTCTTTGACGATGAGCAATTTCGGCTTCTGGCCGCAGTCGGATACACGGACCTTGCCCGTGAGGCAATGGAGGCCGTGCTCACCGAACGAGCGGCCCGGCTTGAGGATGACCATTTGGTCGTTACGCCACGCCACACGCTGCCGGACTTTCCCTTCGCAGCTCAGAACAGTCCGGGGCTGCTCATCCGCCGGCTCACGTTCAACAATCTGCTGTGTGGCGTGGTGTTGGTTGAACACGCAGAGGCAGCGGCCCTGGATAACGCTCTCCAGGGCCACGAACTGAGCTGGGCATTTTTACTGCGTGAAGGTGGTTGGTGTGTGCGCCTTGCCGAGGCAGAAAGCCAGCTTGCCGACCTCGGACGTCAACTAGAGGTGACCCGCCACGCCGTGGAGCGCCTAACCGAACTAGGAGAACAGGCAATCTGCGACCGGGAGAAGTTCATCGCCAACGTTGACTACGAACTACGTGCGCCCCTGACGACGGTGCTTGGCTACTGTGAAATGCTTCAGGACGCTGCTTTTGGCACGCTGACCGATGCGCAGCGTGAGTTTGTGCACCACATTGAAGCCGGCGGCCAGGCCCTGCTGCACATTGTGGATGACCTCATGCGTTTAGTGCGCCTTGAACGCGGTGGCGATGTTCTTGATGTCCGGGAATTTTCGGCGGCACGGCTGTTCCAGTCGCTCCAGTCAGCCTTTGCCCCGATGGCACAGCGGCGGCAGATCACGTTGGAAATCACGCTTGACCCAGCCTGCGAAATGCTCGTCGGCGACGAGCTGCGGCTCTACGAAGCCCTCTCCCAGTTGCTCGATGACGCCCTGCGCCACATTCCGCGTGGCGGAGTTATTCGGCTCACCGGAGAGCTGCACCGTTCATCGAGCAACGTGCAGTACCTAGTCATAACACTTCAGGACAATTTGACCGGTATTGTCGCCGAGCAACGTCTGGCTACCTACCGGGGATTGATTCACACCAACGCACCCGGCGGCATGCCGGTGCGCGGCGTTGCACTTGGCCTGAATGTCACGCACCGCATCTTGCAACTCCACGGCACGACGCTCACGGTTGACGGCGATACAACGCGCGGCTGTCAGCTCACCTTTCGGTTGCCACATCGCACCACATCGCTACCGGACGAGGCGCCCCAGGTGGTCATCATTGACGCCGGCATCGAGAGTGGACGCTTATTACGCACAATTCTGGAAAGTGAAAACCTCCGGCCACAACTCATTGTGGCGTCAGGGAATGAAACCGCAGCCATGCTGCATGCCAACTACTTTGAGTCAGCAACCCGACTCCCCGATGTCGTCCTGATTGACGCGGAGCTTCCGCTGGCAGACGGCTACGAGCTATGTCGGCTCATCAAGCAAACGGAGGCAACACGGCATCTGCCCGTCCTGATGCTGACCACTTCGCCGGAGACAACGGAAAAACTGCACGGTCTCGAAGTCGGGGCGACAGATGTTCTGATCAAACCGGTCAACCGCAAGGAACTCATCATGCGGGTTAAATCGCTCATTGCCCAGAAACGTGAGCTTGAGGCCATGCTACGCGCCTACCACAGCGCTAAGCACCGCGCCATTACCGACGGACTGACCGGGCTTTTCAACCATGCTTACTTTGCCGAAAAGCTGTTGCGGCAAGCCGAGGCGGCCGAACGCAGTGGTCAACCGTTATCACTGATTATGCTCGATGTGGATTGGTTCAAACACTTCAATGACACCAATGGACACGAAGCTGGGAATGAGTTGTTGAAGGACCTGGCACGGCTGATGGAACGCTGTTTTCGACGCAGCGACCTCCTTGCGCGGTACGGAGGAGAAGAATTTGTCATCCTGTTGCCCAACACGCCCAAGACCCAGGCGGCGATGTTAGCCGAGCGATTGCGCCGGCGTGTTTCGGAGTATCCGTTTGCCGGACGCGAATCACAACCAGGTGGCCGCCTAACCATCAGTCTCGGTGTGGCAGGGCTGCCTTCTGACACGAACGACCCCAAGCAACTTCTTGAACTGGCCGACCGCGCCCTGTACCGCGCGAAGCAACACGGCCGCAACCGTGTCTGTGTTGTTGAGACCGAGGGCATCGGTCGCCCGCACCCGAGCGGCTTTTGGAAGGTGCCCAGCCCGCCGGAAACCGATCCGCCCTACCTACGCCCAGTGTAGGTTCAATCAAACTGCGGACATAGCCCGGCACGACGAGCGGCCAACCGACACAGGCGGGTGACTACCGGACGATTCGGCGGCAAGATCGGAAGGGCAGCCATGTCAGCCGGCTGTACCCAGCGCGCCGCCTGCACTTCGCGCAAGGTCAGGGTGCCGCCGACAATCCGCGCCCAGTAAAACACCACTGCCACAGCCTGCTGCGCGTCCAGCGTGTAGTGGATGACGTGCAGCGGACAACCGACTTCAATCTCCACGCCGAGTTCTTCGCGCAGTTCACGGCGTAGCCCCTCCTCCGGGACCTCCCCCCAGTGGAGCTTCCCACCCGGAAATTCCCACTGGTCGGGGAAACGCCCGCTTGACAGGCGCTGTGTCACAAGGACGTGTGGGCCGTCCACGCAGACCGCAGCCACCACCAGCGTTGTTGTGGGGTGCATACCTCCCACCATCTCGCAGGCTCCGGGGGGTGACTGTCAGGCAGCCACCTCGGATTGCATCTTGAGCGCCTGAAAGTGCGCGACCAGTGGGTCGAGCAACCCATCCAAATCGCCTTCCAGCACGTTGTCCAGTTGATGCAAGGTCAAGCCGATGCGGTGATCTGTCACACGATTTTCCTTGAAGTTATACGTGCGGATCTTTTCGCTCCGTTCGCCTGTCCCGACCTGCGCCCGTCGTTCTCCGGCGATGGCTTCGTGCTGTTTCTGACGCTCGAGGTCAAGCAGGCGAGCACGTAGGATCCGAAACGCTTTTTCACGATTTTTGATCTGGGACTTCTCATCCTGCATCGACACCACGATGCCGGTCGGCAAGTGCGTCAGCCGAACGGCTGAGTAGGTGGTGTTGACGGACTGACCGCCGGGACCGGATGAGCAAAAGGTGTCAATCCGCACGTCCTTCGGGTCAATCTCAATCTCTACTTCTTCTGCTTCCGGCAGCACGGCCACCGTCACCGTCGAAGTATGGATACGCCCGGCCGATTCTGTCGCCGGGACGCGCTGGACCCGGTGAACGCCCGACTCATGCTTGAGCCGTGAATACACCCGGTCGCCCTCAATCAGCGCAATCCCTTCCTTCAACCCACCGACTTCGGACAGCGACTCATCCAACATCTGCACCCGCCATCGCTGGCGTTCGGCGTAGCGCAGATACATCCGCATCAACTCTGCCGCAAACAACGACGCTTCATTGCCACCTGTCCCGGCACGAATCTCAAGGATGACATTCTTGCCATCGTTCGGATCCCTGGGCGTCAGCAATCGCTCAAGCGCACCGCGATGGCTCTCCCGCTGCTGCTCTAACGCGGCAATTTCCTCACGCGCCAAAGCGGCCAGGTCGGGGTCGTCACTTTCATTCAAAAGCTCGCGTGCGCTGGCAAGATTGGCTTCCACGGTCTTGTATGCACGAAAGATTTCGACGACTTCTGCCAGTTCGCTGTGTTGTTTGGCGAGTTTGGCGTACCGCGCAGCATCCGAGACAATATCCGGATCGCTCAGTTGCGCTGTCAACAGATGATATTTTTCTTCCAAAGCTGCCAGTTTATCGAACATAACGCCGGAGGAGCCTGTGGAGGGTAGGCCGCCACTCGGATTGGCGGCTAGTTGCGCAGCACCGTGGCAGAAGTAGGCGGGCGGGCAGATGGATAGTGAACCACCTTTTCAATTGTGTAAATCGGCTGCCCCTGCGACTCAAAGTACGTGCGCGCCAGCAACTCTGCCACCAAACCGGTCGAAAATAATTGAATCCCCGCCAGGATCAAAAGCGTGCCCATCATCATCCACGGTGCATGCACCGTAAAGACATCGCCGCCGAAGACCAGTTTCTTAGTCCCCAGAACACACCAAATGCTCAGGCCTATGAACAGCGCCAGCAGGCCCGGCATGCCGAAAAAGTGCAGCGGACGGGTCACATATTTGAGCAGAAAGCGCACGGTGAGCAAATCAAACAGCACGTGGAACGTCCGCGAAATGCCGTAGTGTGACCGCCCCTCCTCACGTTGCACGTTCCTGATGGGAACCTCAATAATCCGCGCCCCGTTCCAACTGGCGAGCGCCGGGATAAACCGGTGCAGTTCGCCGTACAAACGAATCCGCTTAATGGTGTCGCGCCGGTAGGCTTTGAACGTTGTCCCAAAGTCGTGCAGGTTGACACCGGATAGCTTGGCCATCAACCAGTTGGCGATCCGCGACGGAATGCGCCGCAGCACCAGATTATCCACCCGTTTGTGCCGCCAACCGCTGGCGAGATCATAACCGGCGTGAATCGGCGCAATCAGCGCCGGCAAATCGGCCGGATCGTGCTGCAAGTCGCCATCCATCGAAACAATGATGTCGCCGCGGGCATAGTCAAAGCCCGCGGCCAGGGCCGGCGTCTGACCGAAATTGCGCTTGAGCTTAATGACCGTCACCCGCGCATCTCCGGCAGCAATGTCGGTCAACCGCTGGTAGGTCCGATCACAACTGGCATCGTCTACAAAGATGATTTCAAATGAGGGATAGTTCGCCTCCAGGACGGCGCACAGCCGCTCGTATAACTTGCCAACGCTACCTTCTTCGTTGTGCATCGGGATCACGACGGAGATTTCCGGCGTCCGATCGTGCAGCTCGGCATCGTCAAACATCGTCAGGCGTGGCTGTTGAGCGCGGCAAAACTCACAAGCTGAATGTTTTGCCGTGCGATCTCCTCCCGTACACCAGCATCCATGAGGGCGGCAAGTTCGCTCACCCGCGCCGCTTTTAGGCGCGTCGGATAGCGCCGCAGGGTTTCATCCCAGTCAGCGGGGTGGCACATCAACTCACTGGTGCCGCCGGGTAAAAGCCGGAGCATATAACAGAGCAATGCCGGATTGAGCAAGCCCGTGTGTGCCAATCCAAAGAAGGTGTCCGGTATCTGCCGGCGGGCGGCGCGGACGGCAGACCGGAATGCGGCGGCGTAGCGGGCCAGAGCCAATGCGCTCATTTTCTGCCTCATCAACGTCATGAGCTGGCCGTACTGCAGGCCGGCCGTCGCCACGAAGGTCAGGCGTTCGTGTGGGCACCGGACACTGGGTACACCGTAGGCCTCGGCTACGCGCAGCACCACATCCAGCACCAACGGATGCGCGTGCGTGTGTTTGTGGCTGTCAAAGTGCGTCGGCCGTATCCCTGCCGCCAGGACCCGCTCAACTTGGGCGCGCAACTCCACCTCAATCTCGGTTGGCTTAAGTTCACGTCGTACCAGTCGCCGCATGAAGGCACTCAAGTCATTGGGCAGCGTTCCGTCCGTTCCGAGGAGGCTCCGCACGGCAGACGGCGGAGCGACCGGTGGTCCACCCAACAGGGTCAGATGCACTCCGACCCCCAGGCCCGGGGCGTCGCGCAGGCGGGCTACGGCGTCGTCAAACGCAGCTCCATTCGCCATCAGAGTTGTGCTGGTGACAATGCCGTTGTGGTAAGCCCGGATCACACCGCTGTTGACGCCGACGCACATGCCAAAGTCATCCGCGTTGACGATGAGCTGCCGGTGCATCGCCATCACCGCCCTCCTGCTGTTCGCTGCCGACGTGCTTCGTACAGCAGAATGCCGCCGGCGACGGCCACATTGAGGGACTCTACCGCTCCATCCATCGGAATGACCAAACGGGCGTCAAACTCTGCTTGGCCGCTGTGGCGGACGGCGCTCAGGCCGTGACCTTCTGCACCAAACCACACCATGACCGGACGCCGCCAGTCGAAAGCGTCATACGGGGTATCGCCCCGTGGGTCGGCAGCAACCAAGCACACACCCTGCCGGCGCAAGCGTTGCACCTGCTCCGGTATCTCCGGACCGGCCAGCATCGGAAGCCGAAAGGCAGCTCCGGCAGAGGCACGCAGCGCTTTCGGTTGAAACGGATCGGCCGTGCCGACCGTAGCCAAAACGGCCGTGGCCCCCACGGCCGCAGCCGTCCGAACCAGCGCCCCGAGATTACCCGGCGATTGCAGGCCGTCGGCCAGGACTAGCAACGGCGGCGCATCACCCGCGTTGTCCGGGAGGACGCCGGCCGGGCGACGCCCAAGGGCAATGATACCTGGCGCGGTTTCCACATCGCTGACCTGCGCCATGAGGTTTTCGGTCAGCAGGGCGCCACGACAGGGCTGGCTTTGAAGCACATCGAGCAGGGCCTCCCCACGCGGGGTTGCTGACAAACGCGGACTATAGGCAATGGCCTCGAGGTGCACACCGCTGCGCAGGGCCTCTTCCACTAGACGGATGCCCTCGATAAAGATGGCCCGCCGCTCGCGTCCGTCACGTACGGCAAGCAAGCGCTTGACAAGTGGGTTGTTCCGGCTCGTGATGGTTTCAACTAACATGGGTTCAACCTGGGTCGGGCCGCAGTCTGAGTCAGACTGCAGAGTCAGCCTGAGTTGGGGTCACACCTACGGCAGCTTTGAGTTCACGGTTCCCAAGGTTGTGTCGGCCCGGCACGTTATTCGGGCCGGCGGAGTGCGTCGGCAACTGCGGTCCAGTTGACGGACGAACGCACGAGAAAATAGCCCGTGTTGGGGGTAATGGCATCAATGGTCACGAAATGCAACGGCCGCAGCCGGCGGCCGGCAATGACGTACTCCAGATTGAGTGCTGCCCGCACTTCTGGGATTTGATTGAGGTTGACTTCGAGACCGCGTCCGTCGAAGTGGACGCCGGCGGCCGGATCACCTGCTTCGCGCAGGGCGTGGGCATCACCGAGGACGTGCCGAAACAGCGTGGTCAACAGGTAAGCCGCCGCCCGCTGCCAAAGGCTCGTCCCGTGCACGGCAATGCGTCCGGCCGTGACCAGGTACACGCGGCGCCGATAACGTGTGAATGTCACCTGCTCAATGCGCAGCGGAACGCTCACGCGCGCCAGGGAAAATCGCTCACTCCGGGCCGTCAGGGTGAAACTCCCATCGTGGGTGACCAGCGACACATCGCGCACACCGCGCAGCGGTGCCGTCGCCAAAGCCGTGTTAAGATGCGTTTCCGAGACGCGCACTTCACCGGCCGCCAAGCGCGCCAACGTGTTGTCTTGATGCAGCTTGGTTAAGCCATCCAGCACGCTTTCACTGCGTTCCCAGGCACTCTGCAACCACTGCCACATCATGGACGGGACTGCCCTCCCTGAGACCGGTGTTGGTTGGTGGTTTGAGACTCTGTTTGACAATCAAAAGACGGCTTCTATAGATTTTGACACGTCCTGTCCCAAACCCACGGTCGTTTTGCGTACTACCTGCTTGCGTACTAATTGTGCGTCTTTCCGCTGATTTCCGGGTTGACTGAAGCTATGAAGCGCTGTGCCACCTGTGGCAAAGAATTTGAAGACCACATGCGGTTTTGCCCCTTTGACGGCAGCGCTTTGGAAACTGCTGAGAGCGACGCGTTGCTTGGTCGCACACTTGACGGAAAGTACCACATTGAAGCCAAAATCGGCGAAGGCGGCATGGGTGCTGTCTATCGTGCGCGCCATGTTCTGATGGACATTCCACTGGCCATCAAGGTGCTTCACCCGTCGCTTGTTTCGGACGCTACCTCGGTTGCCCGTTTTCAACGCGAAGCCCAAGCAATGGCGCGGATTCGCCACTCAAACGCCATTGCTGTCAGCGACTTTGGGATCACCGACGACCAGATCAACTACATCGTCATGGAACTGTTCGAGGGAGAATCATTGCGGAAAGTCCTCGAACGGGAGAAAAAACTCCCCTACCCCACTGCGATTGCTATTGCCCGGCAAGTTTGTGGTGCCTTAGAAGCAGCCCATCGCAGCGGCGTGATCCACCGCGATATCAAGCCAGAAAATATCTTCCTCGCGCCGCAGCCGGACAACTCATATTTTGTCAAGGTGATTGACTTCGGCATCGCGAAGATTGTGACCGACACGACGAAGGGCGGCCCGCCACTCACGCGGCAGGGCATGATCATCGGCTCGCCACACTACCTGTCGCCGGAGCAATGCACCGGACAAGAGCTCGATGCTCGCTCAGATGTGTATTCCCTGGGGATTGTGCTGTTTGAAATGCTAACCGGACGGGTCCCGTTCACGGCGTTGACGCCGGTGGCCGTCGCCCTCTTGCATGCCAACGAACCGCCGCCGAGTGTTCGCAGCCTGAATCCCGACATTCCAGAGGCGCTTGACCGACTCGTTCTGTGCGCCCTGGCGAAATCCAAAGCCGACCGTCCGGCCAGCGCCCAAGAGTTTGCTGCGGAACTGGAGCGGGTGGCACGCCTTGTCAGTCCATCCTTTGACCCCGTCACACCCCTCGTGGAAAAAATCCTGGATGCTTCCGTTGCCCCGCCCAACGGCCCACCCCACAGGCTTGTTGCAGACCACGCGCCGGACGTCGGTGGGCGGCGTATCCCTATCCACGGCAGCACCCCGGAAGACACGCAGCCGACGGAAGCATCCTCGGCCACTTCATCTACTACTTCGTCGGTCAGTTCGGCCTGGACAGGTGGGAGCTTGGCAACTTACGGACAATCTTCCGGCAGTACCTGGCTGTGGTGGGTCGTGGCTGCGGCTGTGGTGGTCATCCTCGGCTTCCTGTACATCGTCTTCTAGGCGTCTTCATAAGATGCAAATTTCTCAAGGAGTTCCGTACACAAGGCAAAAACAATGCGTACACCTGTCCACCTTGCCGTCCTTTCGCTGTGTTGCCTGGCATTAGCTGTGACGGCACAAGTTCGACCTAATCCCAAGTCAACAGCCCGGTATGGCGATCCTGATTTTGTGGGTCAGCGCATTAGTTTTGCGTGCAGAGGCTGTACCCTGCCGGACATCATTCAGGGCATATTAGTTAAAGCCGGCGTCCGCTCTGAATTTCCCGATGCGCAGCAGTGGCAACGTGTGGCCGACACCGTTGTTGTCCAGAATGAGCCGTGGAACTACGTCTTGGATACCGTCTTGGCACGCTACCAACTCCAGGCCACGTGGTCTGACTTAGGACGCTTGGTCATCAGTCGCCGCATGCTGCCGGTGGCGACCGGGCCGGGCAAGTTTGGACAGCTTCTTTTCGGCCTGCCGCCGCTTCCAGCCAATGTCGCCAATCTCAACACGGCATCCCGCGCCGTTGAGGCAGAGCGTTTTTTCAAGGAAGGCATCGGTCACTTCCTGTTAGCCAATCCAGATGACGCACGCATTGCTCTCATCCGCTTTGCCTGGGCAACGCGCATCTTTGATGAAATTGAGTACGGTGGGCGCGAGGCCTCCGCACTGTACATGCTGGGGGCAGCTTTCCTTGACCTCGGACAGACGGCTAAGGCGCGTGAAGCTTTTCAGCGCGCCCGTGATGTAGGGCAAAACACCGGCAACCAACGCATTGTCCTGTTAGCGGAGAACCAGGCGGCTTACGTGGACCTGCTCGAAGGACGACAACCACAGGAAGCACGGCAAGCAGCAACGGCGGGTTTCAGCCACGTTCAGCACGTCACTGCGCACACGAATCTCAGCGGACGCCCACTGCTTGACCGGAAACTGGATGCTATGCTGGCGACGGCTGCCGGACGTATTTTCTTTCGATTGGGCGACATAGAAGCAGCGCACCAGGCATTCAAGCTCGGCTTTGCAGAGTATCTAACCCTGGAGGAAGGGGCACGCGGCGTGATTGAAAACGCCGTCTGGTTGGAGCAGACCGCCCGGCAGCTGGGCCGCCGTGCGGAAGCCGAGCAGGCGCTTGAAACGGTGCGCGCTCTGCAGCAGGCCGTACGTGCATCCCGCCTGTACATCGCCTATCTGTCCTGGACGGGCGTTGTCTATGCCGACGTCGGTGACCTGAAGAAAGCCGTTGAACTTCAGCGGGCAGCACTGGACGCGCTACGCGAGTTACCCGACCGCACATTGGAGACAGGGGTGCAGTGGAATCTGGCGCGAATGCAAACCGCCCTACGTAACTATGCCGAAGCCCGCCGCAGCTACGAAGCGGTTCTCCAGCTCAATCGAGATACCGATTCCTTTTGGCGGCAACAGGTTCAGGAGGTCCTGGCGCAGTTGCCGTAGCGACGGGGCGTGAATACCGCGCGAAAAAGTGTGCGAAAAAGTGTGCGGGAAAGTGTGCCAGGGGGATGCTTGCCCACCCGGGCAAGCGAGGCACGCCGCGCCGGTGACGCACCCGGTAGCATCTCCGGCGGGCTCCCGGTCAGACAGGAGAGTGCAGCGTGCGCACCGACAGGATGGCAAGGCAGCCTATCACCCGCTGAACCGTCCGCCTGAACCGGACAGGTTCGTGTCAGGGCGCAGTGTCTCTTCGGGGGGCAGATAGCGGATCGTACGTCCGGTGGTTTCAATCCGCGGACGGTACACCTCTGAGCGATGACCGTGGCGGGCAAAACAATCCTGGAGCGCCTGCGCAATACTGTCGAGATTGTGTGACGCCAACGCCAACACCGATGGGCCGGCACCGCTCAGCGCCGTCGCCCAGAGACCATCGCAATCCAGCTCCAGGATATCGGTCAAGCCCGGCACAAACGGCGCACGGTAGGGCTGGTGCAGATGGTCGCGCATCGCCTCGCGAAGTAGGTCATACCGCCGATGCTCAAGGGCGCCGACAAACATCATAACGTGCTGCATTTGAAAAATCGCCTCGGCGCGGGGAATGGCATCGGGTAACACAGCCCGCATCTGTTCGGTCGGCAGGGCAAAGTCCGGCGTAACAATGACCAGGTGAATGTCCGCCGGAAAGGTGCGGTGAAACAAGATCGGCGTCCCGTTGCTGCGTCCACAGGAGGTAATCCAACCGCCGTAGCGCGCCGGAGCCAGGTTGTCGGTATAGTTCTCAAACACCATGGCGTGGCGCAGCCATTCACTCTGGCTGAACTCCATCCCGGTCACAGCTTCAACCAACGACACGCCTGCAACGATGGCAGCAGCACTGCTACCCAATCCACTGCCGAGCGGAATGTCATTGATGATGTGCAAGTCCAGCGGCGGTAAATTGACGTAGGCGCGCGCTGCCGTCTGGCGGGCGACGCGGCAGATGAGGTTCTCCGCCGGGTCGAGAGGAATCCCGTCGGTGTGCCGCCCTGCCGCCGATAGGCGCCACTCGGCCGCGGGGGGGAGGATTGCTCCCCGTACCCGCAAGTACAGGCCAACGGCCAGTCCCATGGTATCAAAACCGGGTCCGAGGTTAGCCGTTGACGCCGGAACGCAGATCTCAAACCTTCTTGCTGCCATGCGGGCTGTGTGGTCCTGTCCGGCAAGCTGGAACGAAACGAGGGTAATATAACAGGGGATTATACCATTGCGCCGATGGCGGCAACGACCCGCAAGCCATGCCGTTTCTAGATACAGACAGTGTTCGGCTTTATGTCCAGGTCATCGGCGACAAAGGGCTGCCGATTCTCTTCGTCAACGGCTGGGCGGCGACCTGCCAAATGTGGTTGCCCCTCGTCAAACGGCTGTCCAAGCTGTACCGCTGTGTTCTGTATGATCCGCGTGGTACAGGGCGGTCGCTGTCCACGGCGCCGGGGACGCGCTTCGAGGTTGAGGATGCCGTCGCCGACTTACATGCGGTCATGCGCTACGTCGGAGGATGGGATGCCCATATCGTCGGTCAGGGTGTCGGTGCCGTTGTGGGGTTGCTGGCTGCGCGCGAGCGCCCCCAAAACTTTTCCTCACTGACCTTGATTGGGATGGAATGCCCCCCGCCGCCATCTGGTCCAGACCGTGAGGTGGAGGCCGATTTGTGGTTGACACAAGTACGTGTGCTATTTCAGGAGGCGGCCACCATTCCCTACATCCGCCAACTGTTACTGTGGCGCTACCGGCGCGTCCCGGAGCCACACCGAACAACGCTTTATGAAGATTTTGCGGCAACCGACCCACGGGCAGCGTATGGTTTGGCGCAATCGGTCCGCGATGTCGTGGTGCGCATGCGCGTCTGGGATGCCCTCCGTCACCTCCCGCTCCCTATGCTACTGGTGCGTGGCGCTTTCGACGAAGTGCTCCCCGCCACTGTGCATCGCGCGATGTTCGATCGGATTCAGCGGGGGCAGACTGCCACGGTGCGCGGTGCCGGGCACTTACCGACGTTGGAGTACCCGGAGGAATGCGCCGAGTTGCTGCTGAACTTTTTTCGCACGGAGTCATTGCCGGCTTACCGTCCATAACCTCCATTCAGTCGGCATCTACAGGGGCGCCTGCCGGACGCAGCGTGAGCACCAGGGTGATGTGTCACCGGTTGAAGTCCCTCGACAAAGCGTTATAACGTTCACGTTTTGTTCATCGCTTCTGAACTGTGAAAGGAGTCCGGTGCAGCGCCGCCGTTGGCGGCGCTGCGATTCGGGCTGTGGGCTGTTTATGCAGTATGCCGTCATTTTCGGACTGACGATGGTCGCGCTTGGTTTTGCTGCGTTTCTTGCTAAGGGCGTGCTGGCGCTTGAGACCGGCACCGATGCGATGCGGAAGATTTCCGACGCTATCAAGGAAGGGGCGGAAGCATTTTTACGGCGTCAGAACATGACCATCGCGTATCTGGCCGCTGCCCTCGCGGCATTGATTTTCCTGCTCTACGCCTTTGCACGGACACCTAGCATGAACGATCCAGTGAAAGACCCACGGGTGTTGGCGCTGGTCACGGCTGTGTCGTTCGTCCTGGGAGCGGCCTGCTCTGTTGCGTCAGGCTATATCGGGATGTGGATCTCAATTCGCGCTAACATTCGAACGGCAGCGGCAGCACTGACCAGTCTCAACGGCGCACTGCAGGCGGCGCTGCGGGGCGGCGCGGTGGCGGGCTTGCTCGTGGTGGCGCTCTCGCTGCTGGGCGTGGCCGGCCTGTTTGCCGTTGTGAATCTTCTCAAGCTGACCGACGTCGGCAAGATACCGCTGCTCATCGCAGGTTATGGCTTTGGGGCGTCGTTCGTGGCGCTGTTCGCGCAGTTGGGCGGCGGCATCTACACCAAGGCGGCGGATGTGGGCGCGGATTTGGTCGGCAAGGTCGAAGCCGGCATCCCGGAAGACGATCCGCGCAACCCGGCCGTCATTGCCGACCTGGTCGGCGACAACGTTGGCGACTGCGCCGGGCGCGGCGCAGACTTGTTTGAGTCCATGGCAGCGGAAAACATCGGGGCACTCATTCTGGCGTCGTCATTGTTTGCCGCAAACGTGACCGCCTTTGAGAAATCGCAGCAGCTAGGTGTGCTGTTGTACCCACTCGTCGTTGGAGCCTTTGGGCTGCTGGCCTCGATGGTAGGCGTGATGGTGGTGCGGACGGACGAAAACGCCGACCCGATGAAGGCGCTCAACCGGGGCTTTTACGTCACCTGCGCGCTGGCGACGGCCGGGTTTTTCGTGGCGTCGAAGTGGCTGCTGGCGAGCGCGGCGGCGCCGAATGCCTACCTGAGCTTCTTTGCCTGCGGCGTCGTCGGGATTTTGACCTCGCTGGCGTTTGTCTTCATCACGCAGTACTACACCGAATATCGCTACCGGCCGGTGAAGTCCATCGCCGACGCTTCCAAGACCGGGCCCGCCACGAACGTCATCATGGGCATCGCGGTCGGTCTGGAATCCACGGCCATTCCGGTCATCGTGATTGCGATCGCCGTGCTGGTTTCATACTACCTCGGCATGAATTCGGGCTTCGCCAAGGCCGGTCTCTTCGGGACGGCGGCGGCGACCATGGGCATGCTGGGCACGGCTGGTTACATCCTCGCCATGGACACGTTCGGCCCGATCACGGACAACGCCGGCGGCATTGTCGAAATGTCGGAGCAACCGGACGACGTGCGCGAGAAAACCGACCGGCTCGACGCGGTCGGCAACACGACAAAGGCGCTGACCAAGGGCTACGCGGTCGGCTCGGCGGCGCTGGCGGCGTTTTTGCTGTTTTCAGCGTACCTTGACGAAGTGCGCAGTTACTGGCCCTTCACCTACGGCCCGACGCTGGAGCGGATTGACATCGCCAAGCCGGAAGTCTTCATCGGAGGGATGATCGGCGCGATGCTCGTGATGCTGTTCGCCTCCCTGGCCATCAAAGCGGTCGGCGCGGTGGCCCAGGATGTCATCACGGAAGTGCGGCGGCAGTTCAAGAGCAATCCAGGCATCATGAAGGGGACGAGCAAGCCGGATTACGGCCATTGCGTGGACATCGTCACGCGCGGCGCGCTCAAGCAAATGGTCTTGCCGGGCGCGCTGGTAGTGCTGACGCCCATCGTGGTCGGGATTGTCTTTCGCCAGATTTACCTTTCGCAGGGCATGTCTTCGACCAGCGCCACCGGGGCGGAAGTGGTCGGCGGACTGCTTCTCATCGGCACAATTGTCGGCATTCTGATGGCGCTGTTTCTGAACAACGGCGGCGGCGCGTGGGACAACGCCAAGAAGTACATCGAGACCGGCGCTTACGGGGGCAAGCGCAGCGACGCGCACAAAGCGGCCGTGGTGGGGGATACGGTGGGCGATCCGTTCAAGGACACGGCCGGGCCGTCGCTGCACGTTCTCATCAAGCTGTTGGCGACGATTACGCTCGTGATGGCGCCGCTGTTTATCTGAGGCTTGGAGGGCGCGCCGCGCAGGCGCTCCCTTTTGACCCTGTGTTGGCTACCTAGTCGGGACCGTGACGAGCCGCCCCAATGACGCTCCGCGTAATGCCATTGCATCCGAAAACGCTCATCGCCGGCTTGGCGCTGGTCGGCGTGACCCTGGGGTTGTTTGCCTACACAGCGCATCTGCGCCGTCCCTGGTTTGGGCGACTCAGCTACGAGCATCACCAGTGGCTGACGGCCAATACGCTGCGCTTTGCGAACAACTGGCATGCCGAAGGTCCGTGGGCGCTCCGCTTCGCGCTGCTCAACGAGCCGAAATCGGTTGAATTTCCGACGCTGGAAAGTCGCAATCCATACGTTTCCTATCCGCCGGGCTTTGTGCTGACGGCTTACGCCTACAGCGCGTTGCGCGATGGGGAGCCGACGGCGCGCAGCCTGATGGAGTGGAACCTCATCAACCACGCGCTCATCGCGCTGACGCTCGGCGCGACGACATTCCTTGTGTTGCGCCGGCTTGGCCTTGGCCGCGCATCGGCGACGCTGTTGGCGGCAATGTCGCCGGCGCTGGCGCTGCTGTTGCCGGGGCCGCTGTATTGGCATCAAAACGTCTATTTTGCCGACCAGGCGGTGTTGCTGCCGTTTGCGCTGTTTGTTTTCCTGGAGGCGTTGCGCGACACCGTTCCCGCCGCGCGCCCAGCTTGCGACCGGTGGCTGGCGCTGACCAGCATCTGGGGCGTGGCCTGCGATTGGCTGTTTGTCTGCCTGTTGGCGGTCGCTTACGCGAAGCGGCTGGCCGAGGGCGATATTCCGCTGCCCTGGTCGTCGCCGAAAGGCTGGCTCCTGCGCAGCGCGCGGTTTGGCTGGGGCGGGCTGGTCGCGCTGGCGCTGTTCTTTGCGCAGCTTGGCGTCCTGGGGATGCTGCCGCGCCTGAAGGAGCGATTCCTGGAGCGCATTGGCGCGACGGAAGTCAATGCTGAGCTTACAGGGCGATTCAATGCCATCTTCTGGGGCGAATACATGCCTGCGCAGTTTGGCGCCGCCGGCCCGTGGCTGGCTTGGCTGGCCCTGGTTGGCTGCCTTGCCCTGGGCGGCTGGCTGTGGCGGCAGGCGTGGCGCGGGCGCGCGTCGCCGCCCGGCGCGGCGCTCGCCGCGTGGACGATGGCGCTGCTGACTGCGCCCTGCTTTTTGCAGGTGTACGCCCTGCGCAATCACTCGGCGATTCACGACTTCAGCGCGCTCAAGTTCGAGCTGCCGCTGGCGACGACGCCCTTCGCGTTGCTTCCGCTATCCTTGTTGGCAAGCTTTGCGCCGGACTGGACGGCGCGCCGCGTCTGGCGGGTGAGCATCCCGGCTGCCCTATGGCTTGCGGCGCTGGCCTATGTCGCGCCGCTCCATGCGCAGTTTCACGCCCTTTTCCCTGAGCCGTCCCCGATCATCGAGCCGCTCGGGCGCTTTGTCCGCGAGGCGGTCACGGAATCCGACATCGTTTTTTCGCCTGATTTTGAGATCCCCACCGACCCGCCGCACCTGCTGGCCATGTCTGGTAAGCGGGTGTATTATGCGCCGTCGCTTGCAGCGATTGCAGCTGATGTCGGTCGTTACACAAGACGCGACTACCGGGTGGTGCTACTGTTTTTACGCCCACTTGATGCCGACTGGGCGCGTGAGCTGGCCGGAACCGGAGGGCTTTCGGCATCCGTCGGACTCGTGTACCGCTTCGACGCCGAAACCTTTGCCGCACTGGCGCGCCGTGCTGCGCCGCGACCGGGTGCACCCCCTATGCCGGTGCTGTCCGGCGAATACCGCTGGAACGTGGACGGCTTTTTTCGCCTGTTGCCGCGTTCTAGATCCGCTCTCTAGGCACAGCAAGCCTGAAAGCCAAACCGGGTAATGCCACCGGCTCCGGCAAGCCTACCCGGTTTGGCCGGCGTCCTGGCAAGACCTTCTCCCGGCGCCGCTCGATCACGCGCTGGCCGGTTAGTCTTCGCCCTGGGCTTTAGTGTAGCCTGCCTCACCGTCAAACTCGGGCAACTTCTCGATATGCATCCAGCGGTATTGCGTTCCGATGCGCTGTACCAGTTCGAGAATCTGCGCGTCTGTCACATCAGCCGCTGCATCACGTCCGATGAAACGACACCGATAGTGGTCAACACAGTCTGTCAGCGCCCCCACCGACGGATACACTTTCGTGCCGCGATTGGAAATCATTTTGAGTTTGAGCGCCGTCCCGTCGGACAGTGCCTCCAGCGCCAACCCCAGCGGCTCCGGCAACTGTCCGGTTTCAACGAAAATGTCTACGCCAACCGTCCGGCGCACCTTGGCCTTGACAACATCGGGCGCGGTTGGAAAGTCGGGCACCTGAAGCGGTTTATAGTCACGGACGCGCCAGTTTTCCGACTTCTTGCCGAGGTTGGCAATGATGGCGTCGGTAAAGGCCCGTGTTCCCACAGCCTTCGCATCGCCGACGACATCCCGGGTCAGGATGCCCTGTTCAAGCGTGACAAGCAGCGCGTGCTCAATCTTGGCGGCTGCTTCAAACTCACCCAGGTGGCGCAGCATCATCACGCCCGATAGCAACACTGCCGTCGGATTGATAACGTCCTTGCCGGCGTACTTCGGTGCGGAGCCGTGGACGGCCTCGAAGATGGCCACTTCACTCCCGATGTTGGCCGACGGCGCAAACCCCAAGCCGCCAATCAGTCCTGAAGTCAAGTCACTGATGATGTCACCGTTCATATTCGTCGTGACAATGACATCGAACTGCTCAGGGCGTTTCACAAGCTGGTGTGCGCAGTTGTCAATAATGATGTGGTGGGCTTCAATGTCGGGGTACTCAGGTGCAATGGCCTCGAAGGTCCGTTTGAGTAGGCCCTCGGTTTGTTTCATAATGTTTGACTTAGTGGCGCAATGCACCTTGGCGCGACCTTCGGCGCGGGCGAACTCAAAGGCCAGCCGGACAATTTTCTCGCACCCCTTACGTGAAATCAGCTTCAGACACTGCGCCACGCCCGGTGTTTGCATGTGTTCAATCCCGGCATAGAGGTCTTCGACGTTTTCACGGATGACAACCAAATCAAGTCGCCGCCCAGTGAAGGGCGTCACGACACCGGGCATCTCGCGTACAGGGCGGATGTTCCCGTAGGTTTCAAACAACTTCCGTAAGGTCACGTTAGCGCTTTTCTCGCCGAAGCCGACCGGCGTTTCCAGCGGCCCTTTGAGCACAACGCGGGTTTTGGTGATGGATTCAATGGTTTCGGGCAAAACGCCGGAGGGCACCCCCTGCTGGAACACACTCGCCCCGGCGGCACGTTCCTCCCAAGCCACTGCCGCACCAGTCGCTTCGATAATCCGCCGTGTTGCCGTAACACACTCCGGCCCAATGCCGTCACCCGGAATCAAGGTGACGAGTTTTTTGCCGTCTTCCGTGAGATGGAATGTCATGAAGTCGCTGACCTCGAAGAACAATGTAGGAAAACAATGTACGAAAGCGTACGAATATGGCGTGAGTCTAGCCCGCGTGGCAACGGACGGTCAAGCAATGGCAATGACAATCCCAACCCTGTCGAGATGATTCGCCCAGGCGCCGAGCCACGGGCGCTCCGGGGACAAGGTTGCCGACACGGTTGCATTGGTCTGGAAAGACCGGTCAGGCAGTTGACCTTTCGCCGGCAACCGCAGTAGCCTTCCGGCACTGTGGAAAGCATTGCTCGTCTGCTCCCCGACATCATCAAGTTTACGGATGGGCAACCTGATGTACTCTCTGCGGCCTGCTGTGCCGCCTGGGGTTTGTCCGTCGGTGAGGCGACCCTCAGGGCAAGCCGTGCTCTCGGTTTGACCGAACGCACGCTCAGGGTTGCCGTACAAGATGCCCGCTGGAAACGCCAACTGGAAGCACTGGCCCCGCAAATCATCTTCCGTCTGAATAGTTTCCTACGCCAGCCACTGGTTACGCGGATTGACATCGTTGTGGACAAGCGACTTGTCACCCAAACGCTGCCGCGCGGCACGGCGTCCCCGCCGCCGCGGCCGCTGCCGGCAGACATTCTCTGCAGCGCCGAAGCTATTGCCGATGCCGCACTGCGCGCCCAGTTCTTACGCCTTGTAGCTGTTTGCCTCGACCACGATCGTCGCTAAAGTTAGCTCACGACACCACGTCAGACACCATGCGGTCAGTTTGCTCCGACCGTCACAGGCGGCGGGAGTGGAAGGCTCATGTTCATTTGCGCCGTTTGTCATTACGCGCTCGATGACAACTTGCGGGTAGAACCCACCCAGATGTCACGCCTGTCGCGGGACCTGCTTCATCTCAACTTGCCGTACTGGGCTGAGCAGGAAGGTATTTGTCGCGATTGTTTTGACCGTTTTACCCACGCGCGGTCACGGGTCAGTTTGTACCTCCCGGGAACGGAAGGCGGTCCGCCTCCGCGTTTCAAAATTCTTCCGACGCCGTTACGACTGGGAGCAAGTCCCCGTTACACGGGGCGCGGTGTCACGATTGCGTTTCTCGATTCCGGTTTTTATTCCCACCCGGACATCACCCAGCCGGTCAATCGGATTCTGCACTACCACAACGTTTTGACGCGCCGGACCGATCCGGCCGAACTGTTCACGCCCGATGATTCAAGCTGGCACGGATTGATGACCTCGGTTGTGGCCGCCGGCAACGGTTTTCTCTCCAAAGGGCTGTACCGCGGCATCGCTTCCCATGCCAAACTGGTGTTGGTCAAGGTCGGCACAACGCGCCGGATTTATCACGATGACATCCGGCGCGGGTTGGATTGGGTCTATCGAAATCGCGAACGCTTCGGCATTCGGATTGTCAGCTTGTCGTGCGGCGGCGATTACGAGGCTTCCTACCTAGAAGATGCGCTGTCTCAATCGGCCGAGCGGCTGGTCAAAGCCGGCGTTGTCGTTGTTGCTGCCAGCGGCAATGCCGGCCATCAGGACCATCACCCGGTGCTGCCTCCGGCGAGCGCCCCATCGGTGATCGCCGTCGGCGGCTTTGACGACAAAAATACGCTCGATCCGAACGAGCACGACGTGTATCACTCCAGCTACGGCGTCACACCCGATGGACTACAGAAACCAGAAGTCATTGCACCCAGTATCTGGATCGCTGCTCCGATTTTGCCCGGAACGCCAACGGCGCAGCAGGCTGCCTTGTACGAGCAACTCACCCGTGTGCCCGACGGCGAACTCAAGGCGTTGCTGGCGCAGCACGCCGGGACCGACCCGGAACTGGATGCTGCCGCCCACCTTGAGCCATACCAGCTCCGCCTTTTGGTCGAAGGCAAAATGCGGAACGAGAAGGTCATCTCCGGCCACTACAAACACGTGGACGGGACATCCTTTGCCGCGCCGATTGTCGCCTCGATTGTGGCGCAAATGTTCGAGGTCAACCCACGGCTGACGCCACAGCAGGTCAAACGGATCCTCATCCAGACGGCGCGCCGCCTGCCCAATGTCGATCCCGACCGACAGGGGTGGGGTGTGGTCAATGCACGGTTGGCCGTTGCCGCGGCCCTGAACGGCGGCGACAGGGTAAAGCTAGGGCACCACCTCGACCTCAACGGCATTTGACGGTGCACTCTCGTTGCCGAAGACATCAACCGCCGTCACAACGTACCGATACACCCGGCCGCCGACGCCGGTTCGGTCCTGAAACGTCGTCCGCTGAATCGGCGTCGGCGTCAGCCTGACCGGCGGTTCATCCTTGCCGACCTCGCTGCGATAAATCACATAACCGCGCAGATCGGTCTCCGTGTTCGCCGGAAAAAACACGCTGACCAGCCCGGCCGCCGAGGCGGCGGTGACATTGGTCGGGGCGGCCGGTGGAAAGGTATCCACAGGGCGGACCCGTAACGGTGGTGACGCCTGACTCTCTATCAGCTCACCGCGCACGAGGCTGACGGCTCGCACGACGTACTCATATTCCTCGCCGAACACAAAGTCACCATCGGCGAAATCCGGCGTTGGTAGGGGGGCGCTGTTGCGCCGGGAAGCCGGGCCGCCGTCCGTTCGTCGCCGATAGACATTGAAGCGCACTTCGGTCACCGGCGAACCGTCGAGATTCTGGACGGGCACATGCCAGGTGAGGTGAATTACCGCCTGCGTGACTTCGGCGCGCAGGTCGCACGGCGGTTGCGCCACGGCAGCCGAGGGATAGACGACAGCATAACCTGACAATGGCGATGGCCGTCCCCGAGCATCCACCAGGCGAACTGCATACCGGGCGCATTTGGTGGCCCAGCCCGGATCCTGCGGATCAAACTGGTCGGTATATGCCGGCGACGTTGTCACTGCCAGCGCCTTATCATCCAGCGAGCCGATGAGCCGCGCCTCGCGCAAAAACACTTCTTCCGGCAGCGCCGGCAGCGCATCACGCGGCTCAACCCGGCGGAAAATATCGGCGCGCACCGCCTGCGCCGGCTTGGTAAAGCGCACGACAATCTGCGCACCATACTGCGTCGCGGTGACATCGCTGGCCGCCGCCAGCGTAAACCGCGCGGGCGGCACCGGCGGGCCGACCTTAGCACAACCACCGCCGCCAATGACGGCAACCAACCCGCTCCACACCAACCCCAGCCACAGCCGGCGGCGCACCGTCCCGCTACAGGATGTACTTGCTGAGGTCTTCATTCTGAACGATGTCAGCCAACACCTTGCGGACGTACTCGCCATCTACCCGGAAGTATTTGTCTTCCAAATCCGGTGCAGCGAAGGAAACTTCGTCGAGTACTCGTTCCATAACGGTGTGCAGCCGACGCGCACCGATGTTCTCGGTGTTCTGGTTGACCGTGTAGGCAAAATCGGCCACCGCCTCAATGGCGTCCTCGGTGATTTCCAACGTCACCCCTTCCGTTTCCAGCAGGGCAACGTACTGCCGAATGAGCGAGTTGCGCGGTTCGGTCAGAATCCGCTTGAAGTCTTCCTTGGTGAGCGGGTCGAGATTGACGCGAATCGGAAACCGTCCCTGTAACTCTGGAATCAGGTCGGACGGTTTAGAAACATGGAACGCACCGGCGGCAATAAACAGAATATGGTCGGTGCGCACCATGCCGTAGCGCGTGTTGACCGTCGTCCCTTCGATAATCGGCAGGATGTCGCGCTGGACACCTTCCCGCGAAACATCGGGCCCGCTGCTGTTTTCCCGCCCGGCGATTTTGTCAATCTCGTCCAGAAACACAATGCCGGACTCTTCAACGCGCTCAACCGCCAACCGCGCCACCTGATCCATATCCACCAGCTTCTGCTCTTCTTCCTGCACAAGGTAATCAATGGCTTCCCTGACGGACATTTTGCGCAGTTTGGTGCGTGCGCCCGGAAAGATGCCGGGCAGCATGTCACGAAGGTTGATGTCCATTTCCTCCACGCCCTGAGGCGTGATGATTTCGATGCCGGAGGGAAAACTGCGTTCCTTGACTTCGATTTCGACGATCCGGTGGTCGAGCTTGCCTTCACGCAACTGCTGCCGGAGTTTTTCGCGGGTTCGCTGAAAGGCGGCCCCATCCTCCGATGACACCGCATCGCCGTCCCGGCGCGTCGGCAGCAACAGGTCGAGCAAGCGCTCTTCGGCATTCTGACGGGCTTTTTCCTCAATCTCGGCGATCTTTTCTTCGCGTACCAGATCGATGGCAATATCCACCAGATCGCGGATGATGGACTCTACGTCTCGCCCGACGTAGCCGACCTCGGTGAACTTGGAAGCCTCTACCTTGAGAAAGGGCGAGTTGGCCAATCGCGCCAACCGGCGGGCAATTTCAGTTTTTCCCACGCCGGTCGAGCCGATCATAATGATGTTTTTCGGAATCACATCTTGCGCAAGGTCAGGCGGCAACTTCTGGCGACGTACCCGGTTGCGGAGTGCAATCGCGACGGCACGTTTGGCTGCCGCCTGACCAACCACATGTTTATCGAGTTCCTGAACGATTTGACGTGGTGTAAGGTCGTCGAGTCGCGGCGTGTCTTCAACGGCGCCGGGGAGGTAAATGACCATGGAGGTAACGACCCAGAGAAACTGTGAGAATATCCCCGCCGCAGGGCGGCGGCAGGTCAGCGAAATCGGTGTTGCTTACGTGCACATAATCCGATTGGCCCGGCTTGTCAACGGACGAATGGCGAAGCGCTCCCCTTTCGTTTTCAAATCGAAACTGGCAGTCCGGTGGGAAGCTTGTTCCCCAGTCACCGTCGCACATGGGCACGGACAGGCGCGACCCGCCCATGCCTAATGCACATGTGATGCACATGTGTAAGTCGAAGGACGGATCACATTCCCTAAGTCGCGTCGAGCCAGTTGCCGCCAATGCGGGTTTCAACCACCAGCGGCACATTCAGCGTGGCCACGCCCTCCATCACCGCTTTGACCAGGGCGGCGACTCCAGGTGCGTCGTCTGCCGGGACCTCGAGTAGCAGCTCGTCGTGGACTTGCAAAACCATCCGCGCCTTTGGAAACGCCTGTGGCAGCCGGTCGGCGACAGCAATCATGGCGAGTTTCATGAGGTCGGCTGCCGTTCCCTGAATCGGTGCGTTGATGGCTTCGCGCTCGGCGCGCGACCGGACGGTGAAGTTCCGGCTATGCAGATCGGGCATGCGGCGTAGGCGCCCATACAGTGTGCGGACGACGCCCGTCTGCCGCGCCTGCTCCGGCGTTTCGTCCATATACCGTTTGACCCCCGGGTAAGCAGCAAAATAGGCGTCAATCGCTTTTTTGGCTTCCTTGCGGCCGATTCCAACGTTGCGCGCCAGGCCGTAGGCCCCAACGCCGTAGGCAATCCCAAAGTTGGTGGCCTTGGCCAGTCGGCGTGCTGCGCGCAATGCCTCCGGCGTCTGCGCCCCGAACACATCGCGCGCCGTTCGCTCGTGAATATCTTCCCCGGCCTGAAAGGCGGCCGTCATCCGCTCGTCACCCGTGATATGTGCCAGGAGTCGCAGCTCAATCTGGGAGTAGTCGGCCGAAACGAGCAGATAGCCATCCTCGGCGACAAAGGCCCGGCGTGTCCGGCGGCCCATCTCCGTTCGCACCGGAATGTTTTGGAGGTTCGGTCGCACCGACGACAACCGCCCCGTCGCCGTTACGGTCTGGGTAAATGTGGTGTGTAAGCGGCCGGTCAGCGGGTGAATCAAGCGTGGCAGCACAGTCACGTACGTGTTGAGCAGTTTTTCGTGTTCCCGGTATTCGAGAATGCGCTGTGGCAGGTCGTATTTTTCGGCCAGTTCCTCAAGGACGTCAGCGCTGGTTGAAATCCTTCCGGTAGCCGTCTTCTTCGAGGTTTCATAGTTGAGTCGTTCAAAAACCTCGGCGACCTGTTGGGGCGAGTTGATGTTGAAGGGGCCGCCCGCCAGGTCGTGAATTTCGGCCGTCAGTCGCTCCAGTTCAACCCGCAGCTCCGTTTCGAGCGCCACAAGGGAAGCCGGCTCAATGCGGACGCCGGCGCACTCCATTGCGTACAGCACCGGGACCAGCGGCAGCTCCATCGTTTCATAGACGCCGACCAGTCCTTCGGCCGTCAACTGCGGTCGCAATGCCTGCCGCAGGCGAAATACGCTGTCCGCCGGATCGAGTTGGGCATATTGGGCAGCGTCCAACGCGAGGTATGTTTCGGCCAGGGCGGTCAGCGTGAGGCGCTCTGCCTTGACGCCTGGATCGAGGAGGTAGCCTGCCAGCAACACGTCATCGGTCAAGCTTTCAAAGCGGAACGTGTGACTCGGATCGAGCGCTCGATCTGGCGGCGCTCCGCCGTGCGGCGGACAGTTGATGAGATACAGTGCGCGTTTGGCGTCGTAGCAGATCTTTTCGACCAATCCGTTAGCCAGGACCTCCAGTAACGCTGCCGTCGTCTCTGCATCCAGCAGTGTTCGGTCAAACCGCAGGGCATGTCCCACCCCAAACGACAGACTACCGTGCGTCATCACACCATCTTCGTCCGTCAGGTGGAAGGCAAAGCGGTCACGGGCATATACACCGTCAAGGGCACGACGAATGGCCGCCGGGTTGGAAAGCGTGTAGTAGCTGGTTGTGACATCAATCACCGGTTGTCCGGCCGGCGGCGGCGTTGGCGTGGCAAGCAGCTTGGCAAACTCCGCCGTCAGCGTCTTGAATTCCAGTTGGGAAAACAGCGCATAGCAGGCTGCCGCGTCCGGCGGGCGACTGCGAAAGGTCTCTAGATCGAGCGTCATGGGTGCTTCGCGGCAGATGGTTACCAACTGCTTGGCCAGGCGGATGCTCGCCTGGTGGTCGCGGAGTGCTTCGCGGTAGGTTTTGCGCCCCACTTCGGCGTACCGCTCCAGCGCAGCATCCAGCGAACCAAACTGGCGTATGATCTGTACGGCCCCTTTCTCGCCGATGCCGGGTGCGCCTGGGATGTTGTCAGAACTGTCGCCCCACAACGCTAGCACATCAACGACCTGCTCCGGCGGGACGCCAAGCCAGGCCTCGACGCCGGCGCGGTCGCATAGAACGAATGCGCCGGATTTGTTATCAACCCGCAGCAGGCTGACACCGTCGCCGACAAGTTGTGCCATATCCTTGTCGTTGCTGACGATGACGACCTCCAGCCCCTGGGCGACCGCCAACCGTGCCAGCGTCCCGATGAGATCGTCTGCCTCGTAGCCGTCCATCTTGACGCGCGGAATCCGCAGGGCGTCGCACACGGCTTCAATAACGGGGAGCTGCTCCTGGAGATCGACCGGCATCTCGGCGCGGTGCGCTTTGTAACCTTCAAACCAGGCTTTCCGAAACGAGGGCGCAGCCGAATCCATCGCCACAACGAGGTATTCCGGCGCATAGGTCTTCTGTAGCTTGCGGAGAATCGACGTAAAACCAAACACCGCATTGGTGGGCTGTCCGGCCTGGGTTGCCAGTCCCCGCACGGCGTAGTAAGCGCGATAAATGTGCGCCATGGCATCCACCAGAAAGATGCGGTGACGCGGCGTAGGGGAGGTGGTCATATCAGCAGCCGTCCTGTCCGAAAAAGCGTTTTCGTCCGCCGTGCGCATAGCACCGTACGGCTCCGTCGGGAAGTGAGCTCGGCCTTGGCGTTATCTCTAGGGCCGGTGTGCCGGAACGCCTGTGCGCTCCCACCGCACAACGGTTTCCGACACCGGCGACTGCCGTGTCGCGGCCGTGCTGCGGCAGCGCCGCCGGAGCAGCGGCGCGTTCCCGACGGGCGGCAGCACACCCCACCTGTGCCGACGTGACTACCGCGCAGCAAGGTAGTGCCGGAGCGCCTCCAGCCCGCGCTCAATGGCTTCCAGGGACAGCGCGTAACTCAGGCGCAAATGCCCCTCGCCGCTGCAACCAAAAGCCGTGCCGGGCACGGTTGCGACCCGGGCCTCGGTGAGCAACCGGAGGGCAATCTCGGTACTCGTCCCACCCAGTCTGGACACATCGGGGAAGACATAAAACGCACCGTCCGGCACAGGCTTGACGGGTAAGCCCAGCTCGGCCAGGCCGGCAATCAGCCGGTCGCGCCGCTGCCGGTACGCTGCCCGTTGCTCGGCAAAGAAACTCTCCGGTGTGTCGCGCAGCGCAACAAGCGCCGCCCACTGCGTCGGCGTGCTGACGCCGTTTGTCGAGTACAGTACGGAGGTTTTGATGCCCGTAATGAACGGCTCAGGCGCAACGGCATAGCCAATGCGCCAGCCCGTCATGCCATAGGACTTTGACAGCGTGTAGACCGAAATCGTCCGCCCGGCCATCCCCGGCAATGTGGCAATAGACACATGCTCGCCGTCATACACGAGGTCTTCGTAGGCTTCATCCGACACCACAACCAGATCGTGCCGCCGAGCAAACGCAGCGATGGCTTCAAGCTCGGCGCGTGTCAACACCCGTCCCGTCGGATTGTTCGGGGTGTTGACAAGAATTGCACGTGTCCGTGGTGTCAGCCGCACCCCCAGGGCAGCGTCCACCCCTTCCGCGAGCATCCGTGTCGTTTCAACGCAAATGGCTCGTCCGCCCGTCATGTGAATAAGATCACGGGTGGGCGTCCAGTAGGGTGACAACAAGAGCACTTCGTCTCCCGGATCGAGGAGTGCGTTGAAGGCGCCATACAGGCCCTGCATGCCGCCGACGGCAACAACAATCTGCGACGGCTCGGCCGGAATACCGTTTTTCCGGCGTACCTTCTCGACAATGACTTCGATCAACGGGGGAATTCCGCTCGACGGGGCATAGCGCGTTTTGTTTTCCACCAACGCCTGGCGCATGGCGGCTTTGATGGGTTCCGGGGTCTCGAAAAACGGCTCCCCGCCCTCAAACTGATGCACCGTTTCACCGGCAGCTTTGAGTTCCATAACCCGGTTGCGAATCCGAACGATTTCTGAAAAACCAACATCCGCAAACCGCGCCGACAAGCGTAGATTCGTCATTGGTGGAGCAGACGCAGAAGCCGACATAGTTTTCTCTTCTATAGTTTTTTCTTTACAGCGGCACCGTAGGCGTGTGCCGGGTGGGTGTATGTTGTATCACGCTCGCCAAACGGCCACCAAACGCCATACCAAGCTTTGCCCTCATCGTCCGCAGGGCGCGTCTGCAGATGTGCACACTCATAACGGGAACTGTTGTTCATTCAAGTTTTTCTGATTGACGAGCTAAGTTTTTACTTTCACTTTGACGAGTCCCGGTAGCTTTGCTAGATTCGCATCTCACGAGCCAAGGCATTGTTTGACCAGGGATTCACCGGCTGCCCGCACCGATGGGTCTTTGCAGCGGTGCCGGGCCGTGTTTTTTCCAAATGAGAGCCATGATTTGCGCTGCTTGCGGGTATATTCAGGCTGACGGCGAGCGTGTCTGTCGGCGCTGCGGCCACATTATTGCAACCCGAGAAACTCGTTTCCCAACGCGCATGGAAAGCAAACGACCATCGGCGAATACAGAAGTAATAGGTGCGGATGGTTCCTTCCCGCGTGAGGTGCAGTCGGCAGGTGCAGTCCCGGCCTGGCGGGCAGAGTTGAGTGCCCGTGTTCGGCAGGTCAAGGCCCGCCGAATGATGGAATCCGAACTGGAAGCAGCCCGGCGTGACCAACGCGGAGACATGGCACGCCAGGGACAGGACGGCCACCCGCCGGCATCCGCTCCGGTGGGTGGTCTCACGGCGACGTCCCTACCCAGCGCGACTGCCGAAACACCGTCGCCCCTGGACGACCTTGAAGCCGTGGATAATCCGCTTGTCCGCGGGGTGCTGCGGCGCGTGCGCCGGGCAGGCGAGCCATCACCGCTGCCGATGACATTCCCTCCGCGCCGGGTCAGTGCGGCGACACCGGACACCGTCACCGTCGATAGCACCCCGGTCGCTGTACCCCCGCTGGCGGCACCGGTTGTGGACATTGGCGAAATTGCCGGCGAATTAGACGCTGCACTTGGGGACTTTGAGTTATTCCTGGATCAACCGGCACCGTCAACGCCATCCCCACCGGAAACACCACCGGCAGTGCCAACGCCAAGCACGCCGCCGCCGGCTCGAGCACGCATCGTACGTCGGATTCGCCCGCTCCTCCGGGAACGGGTGCTTGCTGGGCTGATCGACGCAGGCGTGCTTGCGCTTTCGTGTCTGCCCCTGCTCTGCGTTGCTGTGGTAACAGGGGTAACGCTCACCCACCTCGGGGTCGTCGCCCTTCTGGGGTGCGCGGCGGCACTCATTGCTGGCATGTACCTGTTTAGTACGGTCGCGGTCGCCGGTCAGACGTTTGGTATGATGTACCTTGGGCTGCGTGTCGTGAGCATTTACGAAGACCACGAACTGACGCCCGTGCAGGCGCTTCTGCGCGCCATCGGATGTGGACTTTCTGCCCTGCTCCTCGGCGCAGGTTTTCTGTGGGTTCTCATTGACCGCAACCAACGCGGTTGGCATGAATACCTTTCGGCAACCCAACTCGTCCGCGAGTGGTACGCCGAGACGCTGCCTGATCACCAAGGGGCAGACGTGTAAGCAGGCCGGGGTGGCGGAATGGTAGACGCAACGGACTTAAAATCCGTTGCTCCGCAAGGGGCGTGCGGGTTCGAGTCCCGCCCTCGGCACTCCCCCGTAAGACAGAGGGCGTATTCATGCTGTGGACTCTCCCGGCCATCAATGTTGATCGGTGGTCTCCGTCCCTGCGAGCGGCGCTGTACGCTCCGCTGAAGTTATATGAGCTTGGCGTTCGTTTGCGGATAGCGCTGTATGAAACGGCATACCTTCACCCCAAACGACTCACAAAACCGGTCATTTCGGTCGGCAATATCACCGTCGGTGGGACAGGCAAGACCCCACTTGTGGAATACATTGCGCGCTACCTGACCGATGAAGGTCACGAAACGGTCATCCTGACGCGCGGCTATGGACGGCGTTCTACAGCGCGCGTGGTGCTGAATGCCGGACAGCCGGCCCCAGATTGGACGGCGGCCGGCGACGAGCCGTTAATGCTGGCGCGACGCTTGCCCGATGTGAAGATCGTGGTTGGTGCCGACCGGTACGCCAACGGACGTTTTGCCGAAGCAGCCTATGGCTGCGATGTTTTCGTGTTGGACGACGGATTCCAGCACCTTCAGTTGGGGCGCGATCTGAACATTCTCGTTTTGGACGCCACCGACCCGTTCGGCGACGGCGAATTACTCCCCTTTGGACGCCTACGCGAGCCGCTCTACGCCCTGCGGCGCGCCGATGCCGTGGTCGTCACGCGCACCGACCGGGCATTTGACCAGGAGCAGCTGCTAGGGGTTTTGTCTGCCTGTGAGGTGACGGCCCCGGTCTTTTTCGCTTACCACGACCTGGTCGGCGTCCATGAACTTGGAACACGTCGCCCACAGGCGCAGCGCATCTTGGTCACACAGCCGATTGGTGTTTTTTCCGCACTCGGCAAACCGACCGTTTTCGAGGATGATCTGGCCAATCTGGGTGCGAACATTGTCTTCACCAAACGGTTTCCTGACCATTACCCGTACACGGCGACCGATATTACCGCTCTCGTGGCAGAAGCCCAAGCGGCCGGCGCAACGCGCCTGGTGACAACCGAAAAAGACGCCGTCAAGGTCGAAGGTTTTGATTTCGGCGGCCTGCCGGTCTCAGTCGTGGAGATCAAAACCCAGTTTGAGGATGAAGTGGGCTTGAAAAGTCTCCTGCTGCGAACGATTGTGAGAAAGAAGGGTAAGTATTACCGCAAATTGTCGTCTCCGGCACCGGGCGGCGCAGTCGCCAGTGACGACCGGCGCTAACCACGCACGACCAGGATGTTCATCGTTCGCGCTCACCTACGGCGGATTTTTGAGGTCCCGGCTTCCATCGAGCAACTGTGCGAGTTTTTCTCCGATCCACGCAGCTTTGCGCGGCACATGCCGATTATCGAGCATATTACGCCAGTCGCCGACAGCGATGATGTGACGCGCTGGCGGTTCTGCGTGCGTGTGCCGATTGTGGCACCGATCACGTGGGAGTTTGTGATGTACCGGCGGGTCAACGTCGCAACCGGCGAAATTACCTACTCGGCAGCCGAAGGCTCGCCGGACTTTTTCCAGTGTGACGTGCAGGTGCGTCCCAACCCAAACGGGTCCACAGATGCCGATGTGCGGCTGTCCATGTGCGTCTGGCGCCCGCGCGCCCGCGACATTCACCCGCTGGCGGGTCTTGTCGGTGAACAGTGGATTGCCCGTGTCGTCACCGACCGGATGGACAAAATGGCCACGGCCTTTGTGGCCAGTGGGCTGCGTGAAATTCAGGCCAAAACTGAAGCGCAGCGCGCCGCCGCGGCGGCGCACGGCGAAGAGACATCATCCTGGTCGTCCGAACCGGCTGTCGCCGCACCGCATGTCAACAGCAGCCGCAACGTGCCGGACGGGGACATCTGGCACGCCGGATGCCCTGCCGAGCATCAACCGCTGACGCCCAGCCCAGTGGACGCCGTTCCGTTGACCGAGTCCGAGCCGGCGGCAGAGGATATTGCCTGTGTTACGGCAGAGGGTTTGTCGTCAAATCGCACCGAGAGTAACTTGGAAACGCCTGTCTCCGGCATTGTGACGCCGTAGATGGAGTCGGCAGCTTCCATGGTCCGCTTGTTGTGCGTGACAATGAGAAACTGCGTCTGGCGACTCATCGCGCGGACCTTGTCCGTGAAGCGGTCTATGTTGGCTTCGTCCAGGGGCGCATCCACCTCGTCCAACACGCAGAACGGGCTCGGTCGGTAGCGAAAAATGGCCAGAATCAGCGCCAGTGCGGCCATCGCCTTTTCACCGCCGGACAGCAGTAGCACCGATTGAAGCCGTTTGCCCGGCGGCTGGGCCACGATTTCAATCCCCGACTCTAGCGGGTCGTCCGGTTCAATCAAGAGCATTTCTCCGCGTCCACCGCCGAAGAGTTCCTGAAAGATTTCCCCAAAGTAAGCGTTGATGTGATCAAAGGCTTCACGGAAGCGCCGCCGTGTTCGCCGGTGAATTTCCTTCAGGGTTTCTTCGGTCGTTGCCAACGAAGCCAGAACGTCCGCCCGCTGTGCCGTCAGAAATTCCAGGCGCTTTTCAGCCTCGGCGAGTTCATCGAGCGCCAGCATGTTGACGGCGCCGAGCGCCACGAGAGCTTCCTTGAGCGCCGCAATCGTTGCCTCAAGGGCCGTCTCGGATAGGCCTTCGTCGGTGGGCGGCGGTAGGCTTTCCAGGGCGCAGTTCAGTTCTGCTTGACAGTGACGGTCAAGGTACCCCAGCTCGGCCGTCAGCCTGGCCACCTCCACTTCGGCAGCGGCCAATCGGTCGCGCCGGTCGCGGTCCATCGCCTGCGCCCTCTGAAGGGCAGCTTCCAGGCGCTCTAAGTCCTGCCGGCAGCGCACCAACTCGGCCGTTGCGGCGGCGACGGCCTGACGGGCTTCGGCGAGCGCCGTTGCTGCTGCCGCTTTCTGCGTCACAAGGTCGGCTAGCCTGTGCTGAGTCTCAGCGCACCGTGCCTGCAGTGCCGTCCGTTCGAGTGTGAGGCGGGCCTGCCCTTGTTCCAAGTCACGCCACTCGCGTTCCAGCCGGCGCAGTTCGGCTTCCGCCGCTCGGCGTCGTTCCAGCAGGCCGGCGGCTTGTGCACGGCGCTCCGCCAAGGTTTGGGCGGCGGCTTCGACGGCCGGGCGAAGCGTTGTGAGACGCTGTTGCTCCGCCAGCACCACCTGTTCGGCAGCTTCGCGTTCGGCCAGCGCTTCTGTCAGCTCGGCTTCGAGCTTGGCCCGGCGGGACGCAAGCTGTTCGGTTTCGGTTGCGAGCTGGCGCTGTTCGGCGGCAATGACAGATAGATGCTGGTGCGCCCGTTCCACCTCGCGGCGACGTTGACCGACTTCCACGGTCTGCGCGGCCCGCTCGGTTTCGAGGCGACGCAGTTCGGCATCCAGGGCAGCGTAAGCGGACTGAACGGCTGCCCATCGCGTCTCGGCCTGGGCTTGTTCGCGGGTGAGGTCGGCAATGGTGTGTGCCAGTGCCCTAAGCTCGGCCTGCAGGGCGCGAATGTCACGCTTGACACGGAGGATGCTTTTGGCCTCGCCGCCGCCGGCCGTCAGTCGCACACCGCCGAACACCTGCTCCCCGGTTGCAGTCACAACACATCGCCCCGGCGTCCGCGCTGCAGCTTCCACCGCAGCTTCGAGCGACGGCGCCAGCAGGGCGTCGGCCAGTTCTGGAAACGCCTGCCGGAATGCCGTTGCCACTTGTTCAGACACGCCGAGGACATCCCACAAGCGCGTGGGTTGTGGCACCGGCTGGGGGACAGACGTGCCGGCCGAACCACCCTGAACACCGGCCACCAACAGGGTGGCCCGTCCGGTCTGTGTTCGCGTCAGCCAGGTCGCAGCAGACTGCGCAGCCGGCAGTGTGGCCACAACCACCGCCTGCAACACATCACCCAGGACATGTTCCACAAGCGCCTCGTAGCCCTCTGTGACCGTTAGAAAATCGGCCAACGTACCGAGTGGGTGAAAGCCGCCAATCTCCGCCGCCCGATCCAGCAAAGCGCGTACGGTTGCCGCATAGTGGGCGTGGTGGCGGTCGAGGTCCTGCAGTGCCTGGTGGCGGTCTTCGGCGCGGTGATAGGCGCGGCGAGCTTCGCTGAGACGCTCCTGCGCAAGCTTGCGCGCGGCATCGGCGGCGGCCAGCGCTGCCTGCGCCGTAGCAAAGTCGGCTTTGACGACGGCCAAACGTTGTTCGAGGTCGGCAAGACGCTGTTCTGCCGCCGCACACTCGGTCTGTACGTCGGCTTGGCGTTCCGTGGCGCGCCGCTGTTCTTGTGTCAGCGCGTGCGCTTGGCGAACAAGGCGCGTGTTGGTTTCGGCAAGTTGTTCTGCTTGGTGGCGCAGCCGTTCGGCGCGGGTCAGATGGGCAAGATGGCGGTGGCGTGCTTCCTCAGACGCAGCTTCGGCCTCCCGTAGCTGTTGCCCCAGCGTCCGGTGGTCGGCCTCGGCCGTGGCCAGTGCACTTTCTTGCGCGGCCAATTCGGTTGCCAGGCGGGCGTTGGTGGCCCGCGCTTCGCCCAGAGCCTGGTCAACGAGTTGGCACCGCTGCCGGATTTGCTCCAGCGCAGCCGCCAGTTCGGCATCGCGCTCGTCAATACGGCGGCGCTCGGCTTCCAGATTGGCCCCGGCATGCCGCAGGCGGTCAAGCTCGATTTCGGCCGCGGCTGCGGACTGCTGCGCCGTTGCAAGATGGGCTTCGGTTTGGCGGGTGGCCTCCCTGGCCGCAGCGACGGCTTCCGTCAGCCGGACCAGTTCAACCGAAAGTTGCCGGCATGCTGCGGTGAGTTCGGCACAGGTTTCGGTCGCACAGGTGCGGGCGGTCTGAAGCTGCATTCGGCGGAGTGCCAAGTATCGGCGTTGAGCAGCGCGGAGTTCCTCCCGGAGGGAGATGAATTTGCGCGATTTCTGGGCCTGGCGCTTGAGGTTGGCAATGGTGCGTTCGATTTCACCGATGAGATCATCGAGCCGGGCGAGATTCTGGCGCGTGGCTTCGAGCTTGAGTTCGGCCTGATGGCGTTTGGCCTTGAAGCGGCCGATGCCGGCAGCTTCTTCGATGAGCGCACGGCGCTCGTGGGGCTTAGAGGAGAGGATTTGTCCGATGCGTCCCTGCTCAATGATGGCGTAATGCGCACGACTCAGCCCGGTCCCACTGAAGAAGTCCTGAATGTCACGCAGGCGGCAGATTCGACCGTTGATGAGGTAGTCGCTGTCGCCGCTGCGGTAGAGCCGCCGGCCAATGGTGATCTTTTCGCCCGCCAGCAACTGCGGCAGGCGGGGTGCCCGGCGGCGCGGCGGTGGCCCATCAGCATCTGATGACGGCTCGCCTGAAGCAACCGGATTAGCGGCCGCATTGGCAGCCGCCAGCGCGGATGTCGGATCGTCGTCCAACGCCCCACCGGCGCATCCGTCGGGCACATCCTGGACCGCCGTCAGCGTCAGCGAAACCTCGGCCATGCCGAGCGGCTTTCGGTGGCGTGTGCCGTTGAAGATAACATCCTCCATCTTCCCGCCGCGCAGATGTTTGGCCGACTGTTCACCGAGCACCCACGTAATGGCATCCACAATGTTGCTTTTGCCGCAACCGTTAGGGCCGACAATGGCCGTTACGCCCTCATGGAAGATGACTTGGGTTGTGTCGCAGAAACTTTTGAAACCGCGAAGTTCGAGCTTATCGAGACGTAGCATGGCAAGAAGCACTGCACACCGGCGACCTCAAGGCCGTCAAACGCAAGATGTACGTCCTTAGGCTGCGGCAGACACTAAAAGTTGCGCCGGCCGGCTGTCAATGACCGGCTTGCCCGTGCCGCTGGCGCGTCCCCAAAACACGTCCCCCAAAACCGTCCCCAAAAACCGACTTGGCGAAACCCGTCCTCCGGCGTATAGTCACAGACTGCGGGCCGCTATGGTGTAACTGGTTAACACGCCGCCCTCTCACGGCGGAGAGTACGGGTTCGAGCCCCGTTAGCGGTACCACCTCAAGGATCATTTCACCTCGGTTGCCGATCCCCTTTCATGGCCTTGCTTCTGGTTGAAGGGTTGCGGACCTACTTCCCGACCCGTGCGGGCGTGGTGCGCGCCGTGGACGACGTATCATTCACTATTGAGCGCGGCGAGATCCTGGCCCTTGTCGGGGAATCCGGTTGCGGTAAATCGGTGACTGCGCTCTCCATTATGGGGTTAGTGTCGCCGCCAGGACGCATTGTTGGCGGACGGATGGTGTTCGACGGCCACCACCTGCGGACGGCGACGTGGACGACACTGCGTGGCGCGCACCTGGCGATGATTTTTCAGGACCCGCTGACCTCGCTCAACCCGGTTTTCACGGTCGGCGAGCAGATTGCCGAAGTCCTGCGCCGGCACAAGCGCTTGGGAGCGCGTCAGGCCTGGCGTGCGGCAGTGGAGGCGCTGGCGGCGGTAGCCATTCCTGACCCGGCACGGCGCGCACGGCAGTATCCACATGAGCTATCCGGCGGTATGCGCCAGCGCGTTATGATTGCCATGGCGTTGAGTTGCCATCCGAAGCTGCTCATCGCCGATGAACCGACGACGGCGCTGGATGTCACCATTCAGGCGCAAATCTTAGAACTGATCGCCGTCCAACGGCGCGAACGCAACCTTGGGGTCTTGCTCATTACACACGACCTTGGTGTGGTCGCGCAGGTCGCCGACCGCGCAGCCGTGATGTATGCCGGGCGGATTGTCGAAGCCGCTCCCGTAACGACGCTGTTTGCGCGTCCACAGCATCCCTACACCCAGGGCTTACTTGCCAGCGTGCCACGCCTCGGACGGCGGGTAGCCCGTTTGCCGACCGTTGAGGGCGTCGTCCCAAAGCTCACGGAACTCCCGCCGGGGTGCGCCTTCGCGCCTCGCTGCCCGGAGGCCACACCGGACTGTCGGCAGGCGGACGTGCCGCTCAAAACACTCGACGCCGCACAAAACCATCTCGTCCGCTGTCTTCGACGCTGACTCACGGTGCCACACGGCACATCAGGGCACGAACAACAATACCCAGCCCCGCCCCACGAACCGGGTTCGGTGCGCACAGCAGCTACCTTCCCGGTCGGAGAAGCGTTCGTGATTGGCGCAACACGAAAGGCGTGTGGTAGTAATCACGCACCCGTTGCTACTCGGCGAGTACGCACGGACGTCAATAGCCACGAACTTAATTTTGTTTCATTGTGGAGGAACGCTCATGGGCGGCAACGTCATTGAAATCACGGACAGCAACTTTGAACGCGAAGTTTTGCAGTCCGAACATCCGGTGCTGGTAGACTTCTGGGCCGCTTGGTGTGCCCCATGCCGGATTCTGGCCCCAACGATTGAGGCCCTGGCGAAGGACTACGCCGGACGCGTCCGCATCGGCAAGCTCAATGTGGATGAAAACAACCAAACCTCAGCCCGCTTCGGTATCCGTGGGATCCCAACCCTGATCCTCTTCAAAAACGGCCAGGAACGAAGCCGTCTGACAGGTGCCTATCCAAAGGAAAAGATTGCCCAAATGATTGATGAGCACCTGTGACTTTTCCAGCCGGCATGGATTTCGATCACCGTCTCTGTGCGAAACGTCGTCTGCACGTTTTCAGCCCCTAGCGGAACGATCCTGAAAACCCTGACGGACGACGTTCTCGCTTCTGAAAACACCATCCAGGCGTTGTTCGTCTTCACTCGCCCAGTGCAGCTACCCCTATGTTGACCGGACATGCCATCCGCCACCAGTTTCTTGACTACTTTGCGCGGCACGGACATCGCATTGTGAAGAGTTCACCGGTCCTGCCCCCGGATGACACGCTGCTGTTTGCGAATGCCGGCATGAACCAGTTCAAGGACGTGTTTACCGGACTGGAAACCCGTGACTACACACGTGCTGCGTCGTCTCAAAAATGCATTCGCGCTGGCGGCAAACACAACGATCTCGATGAAGTCGGTAAAACGGCCCGCCACCACACATTTTTTGAGATGCTGGGCAATTTTTCCTTCGGCGATTACTTCAAGGAAGAAGCCATCGCCTTTGCCTGGGATTTGCTCCTACGCGAGTTTGAACTACCGCTTAATCGGCTGTGGTTCACCGTCTATGAGGACGACGATGAAGCCTTTGCCTTGTGGCGGAAAATCGGTGCGCCGGCCGACCGCATTCTGCGCTTTGGCAAAAAGGAAAACTTCTGGCAGATGGGTGACACAGGTCCCTGCGGCCCCTGTTCGGAAATCCACTACTTCTTAGGTGACGATCCGGCCGACAACCGACCGGAGCACGTCAACGGCCATGGCGATACCACGATTGAAATCTGGAACCTGGTGTTTATGCAGTTTGAGCGCAGCGCCGACGGAACGCTCAAGCCGCTGCCAAAGCCCTCTGTGGACACCGGTGCGGGGCTGGAGCGCCTGGCTTCTGTGCTACAAGGTAAAAAAAGCAACTACGACACCGACCTCATCCTGCCCATCATCGAACACATCGCCGCGCAGGCCGGGAAAACCTATCACTACGACAGCACCGACGGCGTTTCAATGCGGATCATGGCCGACCATGCCCGGGCCACGGCGTTCGCCATCGCCGACGGTATTTACCCAGGGAACACCGGGCGGAACTACGTGCTGCGCAAGATTATGCGCCGCGCCATCTGGCACGGTCGCCGGCTTGGCATTGACGGCCCCTTCCTACACGATATTACAGCCTTTGTCGTCAAACACATGGCGGTGGCCTTTCCCGAACTCGAAACCCAGGCGGATGTCATCGCCCGTGTTGTCACCACTGAAGAAAAATTGTTTTCGTCCACACTCGCCGCCGGACGTAAGCGACTCGACGAAGCCTTCCAGCGCGCCGTGCAGGGTATGGTGTCCGGTGCAGATGCCTTTGATCTCTACCAAACCTATGGTCTGCCGCTGGATTTGATTGCTTATATTGCCGAACAGCGCGGGTTGCGCGTGGATGAAGCGGGTTTTGAGGCGGCGCTGGCAGAGGAACGCGCCCGGGCGCGCGAAAGCTGGAAGGGTGCTGCCACCAAAGCCATCGCCCCGGCTTATCAAACCGCACTCGACGGTAGTCCAACGATTTTTCGCGGCTATGACCATCTGAGCCTGCCTGACGTTCGCATCCGAACCTTGATCCGGCACGGCGCTGTGGTCGAGACCCTGTATGCCGGCGACGCCGGCGAAGTCGTTTTGGATGAGACGCCGTTTTATGCCGAGTCGGGCGGGCAGGTCGGCGACACAGGCCGGCTTGAGAACGAAGCTGCCACGCTCCGTGTGGTGGATACGGTGGCACCCGTGGCCGGGTTGACGGTGCACCGCGTCGAGGTACTGCGCGGAGCCGTGCGGCCCGGCGACCGCGTCATGGCCACGGTTGATGCCGACCGGCGACGGCGAATTATGCTCAACCATTCGGCGACGCACCTGCTGCATGCGGCGCTGCGGGAAGTTCTGGGTGCCCATGTCAAACAGGCCGGGAGCGAAGTCGCACCGGACAAGCTGCGCTTTGACTTTACCCACTACGCGGCGCTTTCGGCCGACGAAATTACCGAAATCGAACGCCTGGTCAACGCACAAATTCGGCGTAACACGGCCCTTACCAAACGGGAAATGCCGCTGGAGGCTGCCGTAGCAGCTGGGGCTATCGCGTTGTTTGGTGAAAAATACGGGGATGTGGTGCGCGTCGTCGAAGTGCCCGGTTTTTCACTCGAACTCTGCGGCGGTACGCACGTGACGGCAACAGGCGACATCGGGTTGTTCAAAATTACCAGTGAAGGCTCAATTGCCGCCGGTATTCGGCGCATCGTCGCCGTCACTGGTGACGCTGCATTTGAGCGGTTTCAGGCTGATGAGCGTATTCTGGGCGATCTGGCTGCGGCGTTCAGGCTGGGCGATGTCGGCGACCTACCGGTTCAGGTAGCAAAGCTTCAGACAACACTGCGGCAGGCGGAACGCGAAATTGAAAGCCTCAAGCTCAAGCTCGCCCAGCAGCGCGCCGAGGCAGCCCTATCTCAGGCGCGGACGGTAGGGGATATTCCGGTGTTGGCGGTTGAAACGGCCGACCTTGACAAAACGGGTATGCGGCAGTTGGCGGAACATCTCCTGGGCAAGCTCGGACGCGGGGTGGTTGTCCTTGGACTGCGGAGCGACGGCAAGGTATCCCTTGCTGTACGGGTGGCTGACAGCCTCACCGACCGCCTCAAGGCCGGTCAGCTCGTCCGCGAGTTGGCGGCGCTGGTGGGCGGCGGCGGCGGCGGGCGCGCCGATTTTGCCGAGGCAGGTGGAAAGGATCCGGCCAAGTTGCCGGCAGCTTTGACCGCCACGCCGGAAATCGTCGCACGCCTTCTAGCCTAAGTGTCATTTCTTGTGACCGGAGTGTCCCTGCATGAGCCACGATGCGATTGCCTTCTTTCTCACCCGCTATGGGTTGACGATGCAGGACCTGAATACGCTGCTGGGCGAAGCGTTGGCGGCCGGCGGCGATTATGCCGACCTGTATTTCGAGTACTGCCGCACCAACTCACTGAACCTGGAGGAGCGTCTCATCAAAGCCGCCAATCGGTCGGTAGCCCAGGGCGTTGGAGTGCGCGTCATCGTCGGCGACAAAACGGGCTACGCCTACACCGACGACCTGACACCGGACAGCATTCGGCAGGCTGCACGCACCGCTGCCTGTATCGCCCGGACGACCAACCGCGCCGTGGAGCCGGTCGCCGTTGCCACGCGCGCCAACGTCCACGATTTGTACCCGCCGGATACGCCGGTCGGTGAGGTGCCGATTGAGCAGAAAATCGGATTACTGCGGGCCATTGATGAACGGTGCTATGCTGCCGACCGCCGAATTCAGAAGGTCCAGGTCAGTTTGGCTGATGAGTGGAAAGTCGTCATGGTCGCCACAAGTGATGGCGTCCTGGCTGGCGACATCCAACCTCTGGCGCGGATTGCCGTCATGTGCATCGCCGATCAAGACGGTGAACTGCGTGCCGGACGTGCCGGCGGTGGTGGCCGGCGTGGGTTTGACATGTTTGCGGAAGGCGATCTCGCGCCGGAGGCGCTCGCGCGCGAAGCCGTCCGTCTGGCCGTGTTGCAGTTTGACGCCGTTGAAGCTCCGGCCGGACCGATGGAAGTTGTCCTCGGTCCCGGTTGGCCCGGCATCCTTCTGCATGAAGCCATCGGCCACGGACTAGAAGCCGATTTCAACCGTAAGAAAACCTCCGCGTTTTCTGAACTCATCGGTCAACGGGTTGCAAACGAAGCCTGCACGATTGTTGATGACGGTACCCTGCCCGGCCGGCGTGGGTCACTCAACATGGATGACGAGGGGCATCCGACCTCGTGTACCGTCCTGATCGAGAAGGGCATCCTGCGCGGTTACATCAACGACTACTTGAATGCCAAGTTGCTGGGTGTGCCACGTACCGGTAATGGACGCCGCGAAAGCTACCGCCACATACCGATGCCGCGCATGACGAACACGTACATGTTGGCCGGAACAGAAACGCCCGAAGACATCATTCGCAGCGTGAAGCGAGGCCTCTACGCCGTCCAGTTCGGTGGAGGGCAAGTGGATATCACGAGCGGCAAGTTTGTGTTTTCGGCCAGTGAGGCCTACCTCATTGAAGATGGCCAGATCACGGCGCCGGTCAAAGATGCCACGCTCATCGGCCACGGCCCGGAAGCCCTGACGAAGGTCACCGCCGTCGGCTGTGACCTGGCACTCGATTTGGGCGTTGGGACATGTGGGAAGGACGGACAAAGCGTTCCGGTCGGCGTCGGCCTGCCGACCATCAAAATTTCAGAGATGACAGTCGGCGGCACACAGCGCTAAGATAAGGTTTTTCTTGGCAACGGCAGGCTGTAGCCAGGTAACAACCAACACCCCGCGAAAAAGAAGGCTTTGACCATGAAGGATTCGGTCACGAAGGACGTGTTCTGCACGACGCTGGCCCTTGTGAGCGTCTGCTGGTTGTTGACCATCCCGCTCTGGGCGCAGCAACGGCCGCGCGTCATCACCAGCAATGTCTTACGGCAGGCTTCCCCTGCCCAAGCGGTGCATTCTAGCGGGCAGACTCCCGGCGGCCCGGCGGTGCCGGCCGAAGATGTTTCCCCACTTTCGGCGCCCCTGAGCTTGCCGGAGTTAGTCACGGCGCGGTTGCTGAGTTTTTCACGTTCGGTACATCCGCACGGAATTTACGTCGAGGCCCTGGACGGCACGCCGATCCTCAGTGTGAACGAAAACACGCTGTATAACCCTGCGTCGGTGACCAAGATCATGACTTCTATAGCCGCGCTGGAAGCGCTAGGCGTTGACTACCGCTATCCGACGCGGATTAGCTATACCGGAGCAATAGACTGGACAACAGGCACGCTGATGGGCGACCTGGTGATCAGTGGGTCAAACGATCCGTCGTTTGCGACCGAAAGCTTGTTTCTCATCGGTGAAAAACTACGTCACATCGGTCTGCGCTCGGTTCAGGGCAACATTCGGCTGGGCCAGGGAGTGATGCTCAACATGCGGTCGCAGCCGGCCGTTGTCGGTCAGGAAATCCTGACGACCCTTGACCGAAGCCGCTGGACACCGCGGACGGAAGCGGTGTGGAACGCCGTGCGCGCGGTCACAGTCTTCAGTCAGATGCCGGTGTATCAGGGGATCTCGATTACGCCCGGCAATGTCATCGTTGACGATCACACCACGCCCCGCTATCCGCTGCTGGAGTATCGCTCGTCGCCGTTGCTCAAGATTCTCAAAAGCATCAACGCCTACAGCCACAACGAGATGACCCATGTTGTCGGCGCGCAGGTAGGTGGCGTGGCAGGTGTTCGGCGATACCTGATCGAAAAGGTCGGCATTCAACCGCAGGAGGTCTTCTTACAGACAACTTCCGGGCTTGGACACAACGCCATTACACCACGGGCGACGGTCAAGCTCATCCGCTATGCCGTCAACTGGCTTGCCAAGCAAAACATTTCGCTAGGTGAGTTACTGCCAATTGCCGGGATCGACAACGGGACGTTGCAGCGGCGCTTCACCAATCCCGATTTACTCGGAGCAGTCATCGCTAAAACCGGCACGCTGTCCTCCACCAGCGCCCTAGCCGGTGTGGTGTACACGCGAAAGCGAGGATTGCTGTTGTTTGCCATTCTAGAGCGTGGCGCCCCCCACAGTCTGCGTCCATTGCAGGAAGAAATCATCTCCATTGTGGCGTCTGACAGCGGTGGGGCGATGCCGTTGGCACTGGGGTCAGAAATGTCACCGTCGTTATGTGAGGATGCCCTGGTAAACGAAGTCGTCACAGCCCGGACGACAGCTGCTGTGCGGTGATTGGTCGTCCGGTAGGTTGTGAGTCCCCATCCCCAAACCATGCTATACTTCGCTGACTACTTTGCCCTTTGACAACGCTGGGGATGTTATGGTTTCGACGTGGACAGTTGAGGTGTGTGTGAGGCGTGCCGGGCGACCATGCCGCTCGTCAAAAAGCGTGGAACACAACACCTGCCGAAACGCAGGAACTCGCTCTCGCCGCTTAATCACGGCTGAGCCGTCCGCGCATTTGGTTGCCTGTGCCGAATGATGCGGGCGTGACTGACACAGGCTGGCGGTGACTCTCTGCCCAGGGGGCAACCGCGAGACGTCGCTTGGGCTGGTACCGTGCCGCTCCAGGTCGCTGTTCCGGCGGCCCGGTACGAGATAAACGGAAGCGACTACGCACGTAGGCTCCACCACTGAAGGTTCGCGGACGAGGGTTCGACTCCCTCCATCTCCACCACAATCGCAGCGCCCCAATGCTTCTGGTACATTGGGGCTTTGTCTTGCATGCGCTTTCCACAACTCTGCCCAAGTGCGCAGTCTTAGCACAGGATAGACACGACACAGGTGCGGCCGGGGAGGCACAACAGCTCAATCGGTAACGGAGTCCCAATCTGCCGGTAGGCACTGATGGTGTTCCTCCCCTCCCGACCGAACGCGGAAGCTCCTAGGGATGGCCTGGGTGGTGGGAAGCAGTGCGCACCAAGCATAAACCCGCTTTTCCCATACACTCGATTTTCCCTGCGCAGCGCGCCGGTGCAAACGCAAGACCTGCTCCCGCTGCTTTTTAGGCACGGGGCACGCCGAAACGAAATGAGGCGACGCCGACGGCGTCGCCTCGAAGAAGAACTGAAGGAGATGGGGTTCGATTAGTAGTCACTCATGCCGGACATACCCGCCGGAGCACCGCCCGCCTTCTTCTCTTCGGGCAGCTCGGTGATCAGGGCTTCGGTCGTCAACATCAAACCGGCGATAGAGGCGGCATTCTGAAGTGCCGTGCGTGTTACCTTCGCCGGATCAATTACCCCGGCCTTGACCAAATCCTCGAACTCACCCGTCGCAGCGTTGAAGCCAAAGCTCTCCGACTTCTCGCTCGCCACACGATTGACAACGACGGCGCCTTCCATGCCGGCGTTCATGGCAATCTGACGGAGCGGTTCTTCAAGCGCCCGCCGGACGATCTGAACGCCAAAGCGCTCTTCGTCTTCGCCCAGCTCAATGTTTTCAAGCGCTTTCTGCGCACGCAGGAGCGCCACGCCGCCGCCCGGCACGATGCCTTCCTCAACGGCCGCGCGGGTCGCATGCATAGCATCCTCAACCCGAGCCTTCTTCTCTTTGAGAGCCGTTTCGGTCGCCGCACCGACCTTGATGACCGCGACACCACCGACCAGCTTCGCCAGCCGTTCCTGAAGCTTCTCGCGATCATAGTCAGAGGTCGTGTTTTCAATCTGAACGCGAATCTGTTCGACACGCGCTTTGATTTTCTCGGCCTTGCCGGCCCCCTCGACGATTGTCGTGTTGTCCTTGTCAACCGTAACGCGCTTCGCGCGCCCGAGATCCTCCAACTTGACGTTCTCAAGCTTGATGCCCAGGTCTTCACTGATCACCTGACCACCCGTGAGAACGGCAATGTCCTCTAACATCGCCTTACGCCGATCACCGAAGCCCGGCGCTTTGACTGCACAGACCTGCAATGTACCGCGCAGTTTGTTGACCACGAGCGTCGCCAGAGCTTCACCATCCACATCTTCCGCAATAATGAGCAGCGGTTTGCCCTGCCGTGCCACCTGCTCAAGCAGCGGGAGCAAGTCCTTCATTGCGCTAATTTTCTTTTCGTGAATGAGGATTAGCGCATTTTCCAGCGTTGCTTCCATCCGCTCGGCGTCGGTCACAAAGTAAGGCGACAGATACCCACGGTCGAACTGCATCCCTTCAACGACTTCGAGAGTCGTCTCAAGCGACTTCGATTCCTCAACCGTAATAACACCGTCTTTGCCGACTTTCTTCATCGCTTCGGCAATGATTTCGCCGATCTGCTTGTCACCGTTGGCCGAGATCGTCCCAACCTGAGCAATTGCTTCGCCCTTGACCGGCTTGGCCATTTCCTTAATGCGTGCTACGGCAGCATCAACGGCACGGTCAATGCCGCGTTTGAGCGCCATCGGGTTGTGGCCGGCAGCAACCAGCCGCGCACCTTCACGGAAAATCGCCTGCGCCAACACCGTCGCCGTCGTCGTCCCATCCCCGGCGACATCCGAGGTCTTCGATGCGACCTCACGGACCATCTGCGCACCGGCATTCTCCAGTGCGTCCTTGAGTTCAATTTCTTTGGCGACCGTGACGCCGTCCTTTGTAATGGTCGGGCTGCCAAACTTCTTCTCAATGACAACATTGCGGCCCTTCGGACCCAGCGTCACCTTGACCGCATCGGCCAACTGATTGACACCACGCAAAATGGCTTGCCGCGACTCTTCACCGTGAATGACTTGCTTTGCCATAACGTTACGTTGCTCCTTGATACCTATTCCGAAAAGATCAGATGCCTTGAAAGTTGTGCCACCAGGGCCCGAACACTCAAGCGGGCAAGTTCAACTGGTGAACTTGCCCGCTGCGTCGAACCAATTCACTTGGCAGCTGCTTTCCCCTGTGCAGTGCTTTCAATGATGCCCAGGATTTCGTCCTCCCGCATGATAAGGAATTCTTCACCATCAATCTTGACTTCCGAACCGGAATACTTTCCGAACAACACACGGTCACCGACCTTCACATCCAGCGGTGTACGACTGCCATCGTCACGCAGTTTCCCGCTCCCGACAGCAATCACCTCACCTTCCTGCGGTTTCTCCTTCGCCGTGTCAGGGATGATAATCCCCCCACGCACTTGTTCCGTTTCGGCGACGCGTTTGACGATCACGCGGTCGTAGAGCGGACGAATCGTCGTAGCCATATTTTTCACTCCTTGCCTAAATATTGATTCGACGTATGATAGCGACGCGGATTAGCACCTGCGCTCTGTGAGTGCTAATAACACAACCGGATCCACCTGTCAAGGGGCGGGGCGCGCGTCAGATATCGGCGGCGTCACCGAGCAAACATTGCCACCGCACGCCGGTGGGCCGGCTACCCTGGGCAAGGCCAAACCTAACGACGGTCAGGCCCAACCACGCCGGCCGAGGCCAAACTCAGCAGGGGCCCCTCGGCAACCTGGCCCAGCCGTGGCATCTCATCCGCTGCTACGAAGGCTTACTCCAAACGCTTGAACAGGAGGCCGCCGTTGGTGCCGCCAAATCCGGCAGCATTTGAAAGGGCATAGTCAATCTTTGCTGGGCGCGGTTTATTCGGCGTGTAGTCGAGGTCACATTCGGGGTCTGGGGTCTCGTAGTTGATGGTTGGCGGGATGACCTGCCGTGCCACGGCCAGAGCACTGTAGCAGGCTTCGATCCCACCCGCTGCACCCAGCGTGTGGCCGGTCATAGACTTGGTCGAACTAACAGCCAAACGGTAGGCGTGCGCCCCAAACGCCCGTTTGATGGCGAGGGTTTCAAATTTGTCATTGTACGGCGTCGAAGTCCCATGCGCGTTGATGTAGTCCACCTGCTCAGGGGCGATGCCGGCATCCCGCAAGGTGGCGAGCATCATCTGGTACATGCCCTCTCCTGCCGGGGCTGGCGCTGTGATGTGGTAGGCATCACCGCTCAGGCCGTAGCCGACCAACTCTGCATACATCGTCGCCCCACGCGCCGCCGCGTGCTCGTAGGCTTCAAGCACTAGGATTCCGGCACCCTCCCCCAGCAGGAAGCCATCCCGCTCGGCATCAAAGGGCCGCGATGCACGTTGCGGGTCATCATTGCGCGTGGACATCGCCTTCGCTGCCGAAAAACCGCTGACACCCATCGGCGTAATCGCGCCCTCCGTTCCCCCGCAGACCATGACATCGGCTTCACCACGCTGAACGATCCGAAACGCCTCACCAATAGCATGCACGCCGGCAGCACAGGCGGTCGCCGTTGCCCCGCTCGGACCTTGTAAACCATGGCGAATTGCAATGTGACCGGCGGCCATGTTGACCAGGAAAGCGACCATGAAGTATGGCGAGAGGTGTCGTGGACCTTCATCGAGCAGGCGGGCGTGCTCGCGCTCAATGACGTTGAAGCCACCAATCCCACTGCTGACATAAACGCCGCACCGTCGCCGGTCCAGTCGGGATAAGTCAAGCCGACTATCTGCCAGGGCTTCTTCAGCCGCAGCAACCGCATAGTGAATGTACGGTGCAGTACGCTTGACTTCACGGGCGTCAAAGTACCGACGTGGGTCGAAATCCTTGACTTCTGCTGCAAAGCGAACACTGTAGCCACTTGCGTCGAAGCGGGTGATCGACCCTGCCCCGGAACGGCCGGCCAGCAGGGCCTGCCAGTTTTCTTCACGGGTGTTGCCGATCGGCGTGACCAACCCAATACCGGTGACGACGACACGTCTTTTCTGGATGGATGCGTTCATATCTCATCAATGCCAAGGTTCGGAGGGGGGGGGTAGCCAAGCACAGCAAGCCGCATTTGGACCGGCTAACAACCCAACAGTCGCCCTAGTACCTGCGGACTGGGGTTGAAAAGTAGGGCAGCATTGCCGATCTTGACCGTTGGGACAACCCGCCGACCGCCACTCCACTGCACGATTTGTTCCGGCGCACCGGCCGTCTGTTCGATGTTGATCTTTTCATACGTCGTGCCGATCTGCTGGAGGTAGGTTTCAAGCTGATGGCAATCGGGACACCAGTTGGCGCTATAGACCGTCACTGTCTGACCGGTCAGTGGTGTGCCGACGCCCGGGGCATAGGCCGGGGCGAGGGTCTCAGGTCTGGCATTGAAAAACAGCGCACGAATCTTCTCGCCGATACGCACAATGGGGAAGGGATTCGGTACATGTGCGACCCAAGTTGCCGTTGTCTGCCGCGCCGCTTCATCCTCGGCAACGTTGATTGTTTGGCATTCCACCTTGAGACCCAAAAAGAACGCCTGGAGTTGACTGACTTCGTCGGCATGGGTGCCGTCGTCATAGATGTAAGCAGCCTCATCAAGCATGCCGGTTCTCCCTTTTTCACCTACCTACGCCGTCACGTCGGCATAGGCGCTGACTCGATGAAATCGTTGACGCTCAAGAGGATGAATCCTAACATTTGAGAATACTCAGAGCACGTCGTCGTGTGGTTACTTCCTGTGTCTGGCGCCGCGAGGTTCAAGTATGGCGTATTCCTCCGAAGGTCGAAAAACTGTATATACCGTCGAGACGCCACGTGGAAAGGTTTCCATTCCTGATAAGTTGTACTTCAAAATCGGCGAGGTCTGCGAGATTGTCGGTGTCGAGCCACATGTTCTCCGCTACTGGGAGCAGGAATTCCCACAACTCGCGCCGCAGAAAAGCGCAGCCGGACAACGTTTGTACCGGCGCAAAGATGTCGAAATTGCTCTGCGCATCAAATCGCTCCGGGAAGACGAAGGGTTTACCATCGCCGGCGCCAAAAAGCGACTTTCAGCCGAACGTGCTGCGGCTAACCGTCTCAAGGTCGTACCGATGGAACGCCCGGCCGAGACCACACCCGCCCCCCTGTCCGGTGAGGCAGTGGCAGAAGCACAGGCAACAGCATCCCCGACGGAAGTCTTGGCGACGCTTCGGCGGGTTCGCGCTGGGCTGGAAGAGATTCTCGCGGTGCTGCGCGCTGACCCCTGCTGAGGCCGTTTGAAGATGACACACCGTTCAGGCCAGCCTACTGCGATCTGGCCGTGGCAGTGATACACGGCCCTTGGCGTTGCCCTACGCCTCCCCCAAACCCCTGATCCAGCTGCGCAGTTTCCCTGCCCAAGGTTCACGCCCAGGTTTTCAGACTTGGGTTTCACTGCCCAGGCACAAGAACGGGTTCACCGGTCACAGTTGACGGCGTGAATCGATAGTGAATGTGCTCAACGAGCCGGTTATTCTCGGCGACGGCCGCCATTGTTACGACATCAAACGACTCCACAACGGTCAGGAGTGAGGGGATGTTCTGCTCCAGAAAGGCCACCGACTCATCTCCGGTGGTGTCTTCCAACGGGGTCAGTCCCGTGCCGGCCTGGGGATGGATCATGCGGACAACACGCCGATAATCCGGTGCAAGGGCGCGTAACCGCACGACGGCTTGCCGCTGGGCAGAGGGGTTGTACGTCACTGCGCTGTCCGTTCGTTCTGCCTTTGTCAGGCGCGCCTTGAGGTATTCTGCATAAGCGGCCGAGCTGGCGATGACCATGACGCCTCGGCTGAGGAAATACGCGCCACAGCGTTCCAGGGCAGTCTTGGCGCGGGGCACCGTCACGCCGCCGGGGGAAGTTTCCCATCCAACGGGCGGCAGGGTTCCGGCGACAAAGTAGCGTTGTTGGATGGCGCGTGCCATGAGTGATTCATACGCCTTGACGTCCAACGGCCGTGCGCAGCAAATCGCAACGGCGCGTTCGAAGGTCACAAATGGCGACCGGCCGTCAGCTTTGGTTGCACCAAGTCGCACGACACAGGTCGGTTGGGCGGCGCGCAACAGCAGCACCAGCTCCGCCTCCAATGGATTCGGTGGCCGTAGAGGCGTAGTCGGACGTGTCCCAGAGACTGCCGGTGCATTCGGATCGTCTAGGTCGCGGTCAAAACGCGCATCCAGCTTTTGGTAACGTCCTTGCCGGCCGGCAAGCTCGGCGACATCGTCATCAACATTCCGAACCTCTGTGCGGAGCACACTGTCCGTCCGGGGTGGTGACAGGGCCACAGCCTGGACGACCAGCGGCGCAACACGTTCTGCCGCATTTTCCGGCCAGGTCTCAACAACGGCAAAGGGCGCTGCACCGAGCAACTGTTCGACGGCTGTTTGTTGCTCAGCGGTGACCGCCGCCGGTTGCGGATGTCCGGTGGTCAGCGACCAGCGGCGCTCCTGAATGCCATCGGTTGTAAACTCGATGTCCGCCAGGGTCGCTTCGATGCCATTGAGCGCCGTTGCTTTCGCTCCTTGAATCCAGTAGTAGCCGAAGTAGACCTGTTGGCGGAGACGGGGCAGATCGGTCCAAAGCGTTAGGTCGTGTGGCGTAAAGTCGTCGGCAACGGCCAGGGTTGCAGCCATGGTTGCCAGCAAGTGATCGTCACTTTGACCGCCTAAGTTGTCCAGCGTGCGTTGCATGAGCGCTTCCGTTGTGGTCACGATCAACTTGCCGGGCGGCATCGCCACACAAAGGCCCTGCCGTCGCCTTCCGCTATCGGTCGCCAATTCACGCACCAGATAAGGCTGTCCGCTCGGTGTGGCCCGCATCTCAAACTGCGCCTTCTGGGCCAGCAGCGGCGTTGTTACCGCCTGCGCCGCCGACAGTTCGGTGACCGCCACCAACTCCAACTTGCCCATATCGTAGAGCGCAACGGCCGTTGTCTTGCCGATCAGGCGCGCGATTGTGTCTTCGGTCAGCGTCAGGCCGGCCCCGGTTTCAAACTCGGTTAGGCGCTCATTGAGCTTGGCCCATAACCGCGAGCGGCGAAAAGCGCGGTAGCTGTCGCTTGCGTAGTATCGGTTGCGAACCGGTGATCGCTGCCAGCGGGCAAACAACTGACGCCCATCACGTACCTGTAGGTAAGCCAGGGCACCCTTCGGCAGGACGCGTGCCAGGGCCAGTCCATCGTTGGCGTTTGTCTGTTGGTCAGAAGCCGTGACCAACGCCCCGGCCATAACGAGCAGCCATATTGCGGCGGACAGAGGGCTTGGCTTTAGCCGGGACAACACACGTGGTGCCATAGACCGTCACCTTTCGCCGGGCATCTGACATCTCACTTGACCCGGGCAATAACATAGGTCAAGTCGTCGTGCTGGGGAGCGTCCCCAACAAAATCTTGGATGGCGGCCGACAAGCGGGCTGAGAGTTCCTGGAGTGGCACGTGTGCGTGCTGCGCCAGCAGCTCCCGTACGCGGTGCTCGCCGAACTCTTCCCCCTGCACGTTGGTTGCCTCTGTGACGCCGTCCGTGTACAGAAAGAGTAGGTCACCCGGCTCAAGCTGGGTTTCCTGCACTTCATAGGTACCCCAATCAAACATCCCTAAGCAGAAGCCGCCACCGGCAAAGCGCACCCACGCATCACTGTGCGGACGATAAAGAAGAGGCGCGTTGTGACCGGCGTTGATGGAACGAAAGAGGCGGGTTTCCAGATCGAGGACGCCATAAAAGAATGTGATGTAGTTATACGACGGCGAAGCCTTATAAATGACTTTGTTGAGACGTGTCACCGTCTCTGCCAGATCATAACTTTCGACCAATGCCCGGAAACTGGCCTGCAAGGTAGAAACCAGCAGCGCAGCAGGCGTGCCCTTGCCCGATACGTCGGCAATGACAAGACCGAGTTTCGGCTCGTCGAAACAAATGTAGTCGTAGTAATCGCCGCCCACCTGGCGGCACGAGAGGTTGACGCCGATTGTTTCAACCGTCTCGAGCACCGGCGAACTGTCGGGGAGTATGCGTCGCTGAATGGTGGCTGCAACTTCGAGCTCTTTCTCAATGCGCTCTTTCTCAATGGCTTCTTGATGCAGCCGGGCATTTTCAATGGCAATGGCGGCCTGCGTCGCCAAGGCCGACAAAAACTGCTCGTCTTCTTCGGTGAAGGGCGCGTAGCCCTCCCTAGTTTGCTTGTCGCAGACCATCAGCGCGCCGACGACCTGCCCACTGACGATGAGCGGCAGGATGGCGTAGTTTTTCGCGCCGCCCTGCTCGCGACAGTTGAGGCGGCATCCGCGCTGGGCCGCGATGACAACCTCATGGATCTCGCGTGGACGAACCTGTCCCAACGGAAGCAGTGCTTTTAGCGGATACTCGGCGTCTAAACCGAACGAGGCGGCCACCCGCAAGCCACCCTTTTCAAGGGAAAACAACACCCCTTCGCTGGCATCAAGCAACATCACCGCTCGCTGGATGATCTCGTTCGCCATCGGGTCTAACTCATGCAGCGCGCCAATCGCCAGCCCGACATCGTAGAGCGACTGCATTTCCAGCACCTTTCGGTTGAGCCGAAAATTTGCTTCACGCAGTTCGCCAATGATCTGGAAGTTGTAAAGTGCCAGCGAAGCGTGCTGGGCCATGGTGGCCAACAACTGTAAGTCGTCCGAGGTATAGTCGCCGTGCCCGAACTTGTCGCCCAGGCTGAGGACGCCCACCAGCCGTCCCCCGACCACAAGCGGCATCCACAACCGGGCCTGGAGGGTGGTGGGGACGGTAGGGCCGGACGGCTCACCAAGGGGATGATTTCCGGTGAGCAGATCGAGCGGCTTGAGATACGTGCGCAGCCACTCAGCCGTAGCGGAAGGCAGCGGTATCGAGGGTGGCGATTCAATGCCGCGCACAACAACTGGGCGCAACTGCTCCGCCGTGGCGTCGTAGAGTAAAATAGCTCCTTTCGAGGTCGCTAACGTCCCCAAAATCAGGTGCAGCAGCTCGCGTGCCGTCGTCTCAAAACTGCCGCCGGCGGTTGTCGCCTCACCGATGTCAGCCAGCGCCGACAGACTGTAGAGCAAGCGCTCGATACGCTCTTCGCTAATCATGACGGATGAAGCGGGCAGGGCAGTGGACGGAAGCGACATCGTGAATTACCTACCGGAAGGAGGCGCACGCGGCAGCGCCGAGCTATTCGCCGGCCAGGGCCTCAGCTTCCGTTTCGTACACTCGAGCGTATTGTGTCAACCCCATGATTTTGAAGGTTTTGGCAATAATCGGCAATAAGCAGCAGAAGGCAATCGAGCCGTTGAGTTCCTGTGCCTTCTCAATCATTTCGATCAGGATGGAGACGCCAATGCTGTTGACGAGTTGGGTTTTCTCAAGATTGAGGACAAACCGCCGGTGTCCCTCCACCACCCACCGATTGAACTCATCAAGGATTTTTTCGCCGGCCAGGTTGTTGATGTACCCCTGAACGGCAATCACAATCGCGTCGCCCGCCTGGCGGCTGGTTACTTTGAAAACTTCATTGCTCATAACAACGCCGGTGAACGCACCACTTAGCCCCTGGTTCCTGGTCTGCCCTGTGTCTTTCTGGGCCTGTGTCTTGCTGGTGTTGACCGATCTGAACGGGCCTCGAACTGGGAACCGTCGTCCTTGCCGCCACCTGTGCTCGACAACCAGCTCAGGCGCACCTTGAGAGTCGTTTTTTCATCACAAGTCGCGTCCCCTGGGGACCGGTGATGTAATTCACTTCATCCATCAGGCTTTCTATCAGCAAGCGGCCATAGCCGCGTTTTTGCAGCGGACGCACACTTGGTTTAGCCGACGGATCAAAACCCTGTCCGAAGTCCTGCACCACGACTTCGATCTCCCCGTCGTGGACGACGAACTCCACATGCACTTTCGGAATTTGGCTACCGCTGTGCTCAAAAGCGTTGATAATGCCCTCTATTAACGCCAGCTTGATTTCATCCACACACTCAGAAGCAAACTGCATCTCCCCCGCCAGTTGTTCCGCCACCTTGGCAGCTTCCAGCTCTTTGTCGTGCGCGACAGGAATTTCAAGCTCAATCCGCTTGAGGGCATTGGCGCTCATCAGGCATCACCGAGGGAAGATACAGGTGCGGGGCGAATGGCACCGCAGCATACAGGCAAGCAGGGGCGGTCAAGCCTCACGCCACACGCCAGGCAGCCGTGACCGCAGCTATCGAATCGGTTCAAAGCCCCTGAATTCATAGGTCGCTCCAAACACTACACCGCTACGGGGGCTGAATTGGGTCAGCCCGGCGACGCCGGCCACATCCCACTGAAAACCCGCCGTGCGCAGCCGCGCCCCAAGGCGTATCTGCGCCTGGCTCTCTAGGCCCGGTGCCGGGGGACGCGGATTGTAGCGTCCGGCTATTTCACCGAACACATCCAGCCGCTCCGCGACACGGTAGACAGTTGCCGCCCCGTAGGTCAATACGTCTTGTTGTGCGCCCGGTGTCACCGTACTGGACAAAATCCCGACGCCGATATTGCCGAAGACGTTGAGGCGTTTTTGTGCCAACTGTTTGCCGACCAGGACCGCTGCCAACACATTGGTTGTATTCGTGCCGATCCCGCGCGACTGGTCGCTGCTAGGGAGTTGTACGCCGAACCGCACCCCAAGACTCGGCGCACGGGGTGTTTCCTTGCGCAGCTTAATTTTGGTCCAGAGAAGGAAATCACCTGCGCCTGACGTCGAAGCAGCACCGGGAGGAACGGCGAGTGGAATAGGGTTCGGGCCGCGCTCGCGAATACTTAGGTAGTCGCGTACACTGCCTTCAACAGAAAAACCAACGTTGGTGTTGAGACCGAAGTGCAGCCCCAACGTTATCGGTCGGAAGAGGTCGCCACGCAGGCCTGACAAACCAAAGCGTTGTTGTTGGAAGAAACCGGCTCCAATCTGAAGACGCACACGCCCGCTTTCCACAATATCCACATCTTCGGTAATCAGCGGACGCTGTTGGGCGGCGACCGATGCCGGCGTGACCCAGGCCACCCAGTTCCAACTCCACACCAGAGAGAGTGCCGCCGCCCAGCAGCCTAACCGCCTGCGTTGTCCGCCGCAGATTGCTTTGTGCGCTGTCAGGACGCGGAGCACAATCACCTCACCGGCCGCGCAGTGTTTTAGTTTTGAACGACGCGCGCCGTGCGAAAGCCAAAATCACGCCGCAACTCTTCACTCACTTGATTGGCCGTTTCCAAGTTATACAAGCCAACCTTGACCAAGTACAACTCATTACCTGTATCCGGCGTCGGGCGGGTCACAAAGGCGCTGGTAAAGCCCTTGCGGTTCAGTTCGGCAATGAGCCGATTGGCCTCGTCGGCAGTGGCAACGGCAGCAACCTGCACCGCATAGCGCGCATCCGGCACGAGGATAGCGCGTTCCGGCGGCCGCTCCGGGATGACAGGTGGTGGGGGAGAACGGTGCCCGGCCGGTGTAAAGGGGGACAGCTTGCCGATATTAATCCCTAACGCAAAAAAGACGGTGCAGGACAGCACCCAAACCACATAACCGACCAGAACCGACCGCCGGGAACGAGGTGGCGGGTGTGTTGTCGGAGGAGATGGAGCAGACGCAGGCGATGAATCGAGCATGGCACAGAGCGTCTGGCCGGCCGGTCAAACCGGCCGCACCGGCAACAAACAACCATCAGACGGGCAACAATAATAAATCCAAACCCGTGGATAAAACATCCGGTTTACACACTGCGCCGCCACCAGACAGCGCCGGACCGGGCTGCCCTGAGAAAAGTTTGAACTTGTGTTTGATTTCAGCGATAGTGGAACTACGCCGAACTCTCTCCTTGTCTTTCCAGCGGCGATGCTCGTGTCCCCGGAGCGTACATCCTCCTCGGTTCCTGCGAGGCACGATGCCATGAGCGAATCGAATCCCTCTGTGCCACTGCTCGAACGCAGTTTCTCGAACCTTCTGACCACGGCCATTCTGTATCCGATGACCTGCCTGCCCTTTATGCCCCTGACGGGAATTTACAAAACCGGCAAGCTGGTGTTTGAACAACTCAAGGACACGCCCCTCGGCAAAACGACCACAGCTCACATTACGGCAACGGCAGTTATTACGCCGGTGATCATGGTGCCGCTGATGGTACCGCTCGGTTTAGCCCAGGGGTTGACATTTGTCTCCGACAACGTGGCAAAACACGGCATTGACAAGGGGGTAGAAAACCTCATTGGGAAGATTACGGGCGTTGTTCGCACCACAGCGGACAGTGCGTTGAGTCGCGGCAACTAGCATACACAGTTGCCGAGAAAGTTAGGCGACACAATGACGACCCTGCTGACAATCGAAGCTCCGGTTGAGGTGTGCTCGTGTGGGGCGACGATGGAAGCCACGGCTCAGCCCGGGCCCCGTCGCTTCGATTATGTGTGTCCCGCCTGTCACCAGCGTAAGTCTAACTACGCTGCCATTACGCTGCGCAACTCGAAGACCAATCGTGTACACCGTGGCTGGTTGGTCGGCAAAACGAAGCCGATCTACATCGGCCACGTCCTGTACCATCAACTCACCATCGAAATCTCCCAGGACGATGGGGCTGAAATGTGCCATGATCTCAGCCTGCGGATGGCGTACGGACGCAAACCCCATGTCACGCTGGACATTGCCGATGGACGCGCACGGGGCGATCTGATCTTTCTCTTCAACCGTGGATGGATGGAAGATGAGCACCATACCACGATTGTTCTGGAGGAAGTGGGCCGTTCCCTGTTCGAGTAGGTCGGGCATTCGGCCGGGACTGTCTCGGCCCCGTTGTGCGGGACGGCTGCCTTCACGGACTCAGTGACCGGCAGGCGCTTGGTGCAGACATCCGGTTCCGGTAGGCTTGCCGTGAGGCCGGTAGGTTTGCCGTGCGGTAGGCGTCACAAGGCTGAAACGCGACCTACAGGATCAAAGGCGATGTCGTTGTCATACATTCTCCAGGAACTCGATGACCCGGATTTTGATGACATCCACGGCGACGATGAAACCGGTGGGTTTGCCGCCGATAAGGGCCTGCGCCTGCTGGTTTCCTCGCTGTACACGAGTTGGCGGCCGCCGGCCGGGACTGCCTTTTTGGCGGCCATCCGCGTTCCGATTGGCAACGGGAACAAATCTACCTCCACGCTGGTTGTGCCTGACCTTTTAGCCGCGCAAGGGGTTGAGCCGTCCGGTGAGTGGTGGAAGCCGGTGAACCGCATCTACCACATTGCTCGCTTTGGCAAGCCGCCGGAGGTGGTTCTGGATGTTCTGGCCAGTCCCAACCGACCGGAGGCATACGCTGCCCGTCACCAAACCTATGAACAGCTCGGCGTGGTGTACCGGGTTGTCTATGATCCCTGCCACTTGTTCTCCGGTCAGACGGTGACGGTCTTTGAGCGCCAGGGCAACCGCCTGCTCCCCCGGACAGATACCCACCTACCTCTGCTCGGTCTAGGACTGACACTCTGGCGCGGCACCTTTGAGGGCCGCGATGACACGTGGCTGCGCTGGACAAACGCCAACGGCGAACTACTGCTGACCGGCGATGAACTGGCCGACCTCTGGCGCCGGCACACCATACCGTCCGTCTCTGATCGTCCGGTGACCTCCTCAGGCAGCACCTAGCCCAAACTGTTCGTGGATGGCACGGACAGCATGCGCAGAGGCATCCTCTCTGACAACAAACGAAATGTTGATTTCAGACGAGCCTTGGGCGATTGCAATGACATTGACATCTGCTGCGGCGACGGCAGAGAAAATGCGCGCTGCAATGCCGGGACGCCCGCGCATCCCGGCCCCGACCACGGCCACAATGGCAACCGGTTGCAGCACATCCACCCGTTCGACACACCCGTGGTGAAACTCCACCGCCAGCGCCTTGTGCAGGGCAGTTCGCGTCCGTCCCGCATCGCCAGCTTCAACCATTAGGCAGAGGTTGTTTTCCGACGACGACTGCGAAATCAGTAAGACGTTGACGCCTGCCGCAGCAACCGCAGCAAACGTCTTGGCCGCAATGCCCGGTATGCCCAGCATCCCACGTCCGGCAACGGTGATCAGCGCCAGGCGGTTGATTGATGTCACCGATTTGATGTCGGCCCGCCATTCCCCGGTTGTGGCAGAAACGCGCGTCCCCGGCGCTTGCGGACGAAAACTGTTCTTGATGTACAGGGGAATTGCTTTGGGGATCAGGGGCAGTAATGTTTTGGGATGCAAGACTTTCGCGCCGTAATAAGCTAACTCACCGGCTTCGGTGTAGCTAATCTCCGCCAATACCTGCGCCGTTGGCACGAGACGCGGATCGGCAGTCATAAAGCCGTCGGCGTCCGTCCAGATGACGACGGCCTCGGCTTCCAGGGCCGCACCTAAAATGCCGGCCGAGTAATCCGAACCGCCGCGTCCGAGCGTTGTCGGGATGCCCTCCGGCGTAGCACCGATGAAACCTGTCACGACCGGCACCTGACCGGCGTCGAGCGCCGGCAGTAAACGGGCGCGGGTCGCCAGCGCCGTTGCGGCCAGGTCCGGGACAGCCGCGCCAAACGTGTCATCGGTGATAATCAGCCGGTCGGCATCAAATGGGGTCGCGCCGATGCCGGCCTGACGCAGCGCCGCCGCGACAAGGCGCGCCGACAGTCGCTCTCCCAGACCGGCCACGAAGTCCTGGGCGCGCGGGGGAAGTTCGCCAACCAGCGCAATGCCTTCGCCGATGCGGGCAAAGCGGTCGAGCAGCGCATCGAGTTCCACCGTGAGGGCGCGGCGTTCGGCATCGTCCGGGACAAGCTGCCTCAGCGCCTCAACGTGGCGACGGCGCAGTTCTGCATGGGCGTCGGCGATGGCGGCCACGTTGCCCCGGACGGCCGCGGCGGCAGCTTCCAGCAACCGATTCGTTACACCGGCCATCGCCGATACGACAACCACCAGCCGCGCATCCCAGACGTGTTCGGCCTGTACAATTGCAACCAGTTGGCGAATGCGGTCGGCATCGCCGACCGATGTACCGCCGAATTTCAAAACCTTCATAGGGGTATGCAAACCGTGAGCGAACCTGTTTTTCTCGTGGCCCGGTTACGGCACATCGGGTACAGCAGGCATTCGTCAGCCTTCTCACCACGCTGACCGTGGACGCTCCCCTCTGAGCCGGTGTAACTGTCTTCGGGCGAACGGACGCCCAGCCTACCGCAGGCGGTGGATCAGATGCCATCGTCTTGCGCGGTTCGGTTCAGGCACAGCGCTTCCCCAAGCAGGACGTAGCACGCAATGCGCAAGGGGCGTGTGTACCGCCACACCCCAAAAAACGTTGCTCGGTGTGGAGCGTGCTTGCCCGAACCATCGTCATCGCCTATCGTCGTAGGTGGTCGTCGCTCGTTCTGGGCCGTGCGTGCCGGACGCCAGTGTTTGGGCCGATGCCGTTTGAACGGGAAGCTGCGGTCAGTTCACGTTCGCGTCGGGTGCTCACGGGCACCGTACAACAACGTGATGCCAGGCTGCCCACCTGTCCATGCAGGTTCAAACGACGCGTTCCGACGGCGGTTGCGGTCGGCGACGACCGCCTTGACCTCAACCGATGGTTTCCACGAGTCTGTGGCATGTTGCTCGTCATTGACGTTGGCAATACGAATACAACGCTGGGCGTGTACGCTGGCGACAAGCTCATCGCACATTGGCGACTGACAACCGAGCGGGAACGCACGGTGGATGAGTACGGTATTTTGTGCCGCAACTTATTCACGTTTTCCCAGCTTGAGCCGCAGGCGATTACCGGCATCGCTATCGCTTCGGTCGTGCCGCCGCTGAACTTTACCTTTTTCAGAATGGCGCAGACGTACTTCGGGCGTGAGCCGTTTTTTGTTCGCCCAACAGAGAATGTCGGTATGCCGATTCGCTATGACACACCACAGGATGTGGGCGCGGATCGGATTGTCAACGCCGTTGCTGCCTATGCGCGTTACGGCGGACCCTGTGTGGTAGTGGACTTTGGAACGGCGACGACGTTTGATGCCATCTCGGAAGACGGAACGTACTTAGGCGGGGTTATCGCACCGGGGATCAGCATTTCCGCCGAGGCCTTGTTTCAGCGGGCAGCGCGGTTGCCTCGGGTCAGCATTGCGCATCCGGCCGGTGTGATTGGCAACTCAACGACTGCCAGTATCCAGTCTGGACTGTACTTTGGTTACATTGGCCTCGTGGAGGGGATTCTCCAACGCATCCAAATGGAAATCGGCCACCTTCGGGCCGTGATTGCGACCGGCGGCTTGGCGCGTTTGATCGGCAAGGGGTCGCAACTCATTACCGAAATTGATGAAAACCTCACGCTGGAAGGGCTGCGCCTGATCTATGAGCGGGCGCAGCAGGCATAAGCTGCCGCTCGGTTGCCGCTCACGGGTTGTTAGGTGCGGATGTGCTATGTCGCCGACATCTGTCCCACTACGGATTTTGCTGACCGGTGGTACCCTTGACAAAGTCTATGACGAGCGCACAGGCAACTTGGTTTTTTCCCGCACGCACCTGTTCGACATGCTCGATCAGGCGCGGTGCTATCTGGCCGATATTGCCATTGAGCCGGTCATGCTCAAGGACAGCCTCGATTTGACCGAACAGGACCGGATGCTGATCTGCACGGCCGTCCGGCGGGCGCCGGAAGCGCGGCTCATTGTGACGCACGGGACGGATACGATGGTAGAAACGGCGCGGTGTCTTGCCGGGCAAATCACCGACAAGACGGTTGTCCTCGTTGGGGCGATGATTCCCTACTCGTTTGGCACTTCGGATGCGCTGTTCAACCTGGGCTTTGCATTGGCGGCGGGTCGGCTGCTACCGGCAGGGGTGTACGTCGCTATGAACGGGACGGTCTTCGACTGGCATAACGTCCGTAAAAATCGGGAGCGTGGACGCTTTGAGCCGCTTCATCTGTAAACAACATCTGTTATGCCAACCGGCTTCGGCGCAGTAGCTCCGCGCCATGCCCGGACACAGGGTTGACTCACACAGGGTTGCCTCAGTGCTTTTTCCTCAGCGCTTTTTCCGTGGACGCGCAAAAAGCCAGGCGTCCAGCGAAAGCGCACCGCCCCCGGACAGCACCAGGGACACCGCCCCTAACATCAACACCAGCGGGTATTCCTGTTTGCTGAAGCCGTCATTGGCATGGGCGACGAAAGCCGCAACACCCATTGTCCAGGCAATGAAAACGGCCGCCCAGCGGGTCATTACACCCAGTACAAGGGCCACACCGCCGCACAACTCAGCTGCCATCGCGGCCCACCCAAAAAACGTCGGCGCCGGGAAGCCGAGTTTTCCGACGAAACCAATGAAGCGCCCCGGATCACCAAAGACCTTCTGTGAGCCGTGAATGACCATCGCGCTGCCAACGGCCAGCCGAATCAGCAGTGGGCCACCCGCCGCCAGACGGTCAAACCAACTGAGTGAAAGCAGTGTTCGCATGGTGTCTCCAAACCGGAGTGTTTTCCAACCCAATGCCGGTCGGCGCTCCGGTGCAGGGGGACGTAGGCGCCCTATGACCGGTCACGCGACCGGTCAAGCCGCCATACACCGATCCCCTTGTCTTCGAGGCTGCCCAGGTAGAGGTTTCCACCGTGCTCAACAACGTTGGTCACCGGTGCAAAAGCCGTGGGGTTCGGATCCTGGAGGTTTTCGACGACTTTCCCGTGCGCCGTGATCCCCAGGACAAATCCGTAGTGATCGGGGCGCGGTTGAACAATGCGCGGCAGACGGACGATCAGCTTCCGCCAAAAGGGGTAGGGCAGCAGCTTGTCCAGCAGAATATTGCGGCGGGCAAATAGCGCCACCCAAAATACGCCGTTGCTGCCGGTTGTTACACCGTCAGGAAACCCAGGGAGGTTTTCAATCAGTGGCTCGACCTGTCCGCGCCGGTCACCGGTTAGCCAGTATCGCAGCAGCCGGTACTTTGCCGTCTCCGCCAGCAACAAAAACTGCTGGTCGGGACTGAGGGCGACGCCGTTGGGAAAGTACAGGTTATCCAGGACGACGCGCGTCACCTTTGTCGCCGGATCGTAGGCCAGCAAGCGTCCGTTCGGGCGGTGTTCAAAGAAGTCCAGCCGGTATTCCGGTTGGCTGAACTTCCACGATGCATCCGTGAAGTAGATTGTTCCATCGGCAGCAATGTCGAGATCGTCGGTGAACTTGAACGGTTTCCCTCCGGCTTCGGTGCTCAGCACCGTCACCGTCCCATTCGGCGCCACCTCCAGCAAGCCACGCTGACAATCGGCGACAATGAGATAGCCGCGCCGGTCAAACTTGAGGCCGAGCGGACGGCCTTCTGTAGCGGCAAACCGCTCCGGCGGGCCGCCACCGACCGGCAGGCGATAGATCACGCCATCCTGAGCACCAGCATAGAGACAGTCGTCCGGGCCGACGGCAACGTCCTCCGCTCCGACGATGGTTTCAGCACCCAACCGCGTGAGGTTGGCCAGGGCAGTGTTGGTTGCATACACGCCTTCTAACTTTGGTGCTGGGGGTGGCGTCCAGGCCGCCGGCTCGATTTTGACCGGGTACAACAGGAGGTAGAGCACACCGAGCACCACAACAACGGTAAAGGCGACGATTAACTTCCAGAAGTTCACGCCCGATGTTCCTTTCTTGTAATCCTATCGCTTGCGTTCGGCGATCAACTGCTGCGCCTCGCGGCGTGCCCACTCATCTGCTGCCAGAATCGCCTCCAGATGTGTTGTCGGCCGGCTGTCATGACGCGCCAGCGTTGTCTCAATCACGGCGGGAATATCTGTAAACCGCAGGCGTTCGTCGAGAAAAGCCGCCACGGCCTCTTCGTTGGCAGCGTTCAGAACAGCCGGCAGCGTCCCGCCAGCGCGCAGGGCATCATAAGCCAGCCGCAGACATGGAAACTTCACCGGGTCTGGGGGATAAAACTCCAGCCTTGCAACGGCCGTCAGGTCGAGCTGCGCTACCGGTGCGGCGCAGCGCTCCGGGTAGGTCAGCGCGTACTGGATGGGATGGCGCATATCGGCCACGCCTAACTGCGCCATCGTCGAACCGTCCACAAAGGTGACCAGCGAGTGAACGACCGACTGCGGATGAATGACGACCTCGATCTGCTCCGGCGGAACGGTGTAGAGCCAGCGCGCTTCGATGACTTCCAGGCCCTTGTTCATTAACGTCGCCGAATCAATCGTGATCTTGCGGCCCATCATCCACGTCGGATGGCGTAGCGCCTGTGCAACGGTGATGTGCGGAAAGTCTTCGACCGGCAGCGTCCGAAAGGGGCCGCCGCTCGCCGTTAGGACCAGCCGGTGCACTTCCGTCAGCGTGTTGCCACGCAGGCACTGGTGGAGCGCATTGTGTTCACTGTCCACCGGCAGGATCTCGGCTCGGCACTCACGCGCCCGGCGCATCATCAACTCCCCGGCCATAACCAGCGGCTCTTTGTTGGCAATGCAGACTCGGCGGCCCAACTCAATGGCCCGCAGCGTCGGCAACAGGCCCCGCCCACCGACTACGGCCGTCACCACAATGGCGGCTGCCGGATGGGTCGCAACAGCCGTCATGCCATCCATCCCGACGGTGATTTCACCCGTCCAGTCCGCCGGAACGAGGTCGCGCAGCCGGCGTGCAGCCGCCTCATCTGCAACGGCGACCAACCGGGGACGATGGCGGCGAATTTGTTCCGCCAGGCGGTCCACATTCTGCCCGGCAGACAGCGCGACTACCGTAAAACGCGGCGCAAGATGCTCCACAACGTTGAGCGTATTGCAGCCGATTGAACCCGTCGATCCGAGAATGGCTAAACCTGTCATCCACCTGATGTTCCCATCGTTGTAAGCGGCTGCCGGCGACGAAACGGCACCGACAACCGTACCGGCTTGACGCCAGTCTATTGGTTCCGAGAACGTATTCAACTGCAAGCTTGAAATTACCGCCGCCGCGCGCCAACAATCCTTGCGCCAACCATCCTTGTCCATGCTCGCCTTTCTTTTCCCCGGACAAGCCTCACAGTATGTCGGCATGGGACGCGACCTGGTTGCGGCCTTCCCAGAAGCCCGTGCCGTTTTTCAAGAAGCGGATGACGTGCTGGGGTTTCCCCTCAGTGCGCTGTGTTTTGAGGGGCCGGAAGCCGAACTCAATCTGACGGTCAACACCCAGCCGGCCGTGCTAACCCATGCGGTTGCCGTCTGGCGTGTGCTCCACGGACAGGGTTTTACGCCGAACATTGCCGCCGGCCATTCGCTCGGGGAATACGGCGCCCTGGTTGCCGTTGGCGCCCTTGAGTTTGCAGACGCCGTACGCATTGTCCGGCGGCGTGGGCAGTACATGCAGGAGGCGGTCCCGCCGGGTGTCGGCGCGATGGCCGCCATTCTGAAAGCCGACGCAGCCACGGTCATAGCGCTGTGCGCCGAAGCAGAGCAGGACGGTGAACTGTGCCGCCCGGCCAACTTCAATGCGCCGCAGCAGACGGTCATTGCCGGCCATCGTCCGGCCGTCCAGCGCGCGATGGAGCTGGCCCGGACGCGCAAGGCGCGTGCGGTGGAGTTGCCCGTCAGTGCCCCCTTTCACTGCCCCCTCATGCAACCGGCCGCCGACCGGTTGGCGCAGGATTTGGCCGCCCTCACCTTTCGGACGCCGCGCTGTGCCGTAGTTGCCAACGTTGACGCCCAACCTACCACCGATGCCGAACGCCTGCGCGCCAATCTCATTGCCCAGGTGTGCGCCCCCGTGCAATGGGTGGCATCCGTGCAAAGACTGGCCGACCAGGGTGTGACGGCTTTTGTTGAAGTCGGGCCGAAAACGGTCCTTACCGGACTGGTACGGCAGATCTTACCCGACGCCGTCACCTTCAATGTGGAATCGCCCCAGACCCTGGACACCTTTGTCGCCGGAATGCAGTTACCTTGAGCAAAAACCACCGTCTATGCGACAGTCAGGGAGTAGCTGAACCAACTTTCTGTGGCTTGCTACCGACTGCCGGCAACGTATGCCATGGACACCGACCATCAACATCGAAAAGCGTAGCTGGAATAAGGCTTATGGACAAAAAGATTCTCGATCGCATCCTCACGATGGCCGTCAGAAGCGGCGTCTCTGACATCCACTTTCAGGCCGGCAGTGTTCCGCTGTTTCGCTACAACGGAACGCTCATGGATGTGAAGTATGATGTGTTGACGGCGCAGGACACCGAACACATTGCGCAAATCCTGCTCAAAAATGATCGCCTACACGCCCACGACGAATTTGTGGAGAAGGATGTTTCATACGGGGTTGAGAATGCCGGCCGTTTCCGGGCCAACATCTTCAAGCAGCGCAACAGCTTTGCCATTGTCCTGCGCGCCATCTCGATTGAAGCGCGGACGTTTGAGCAACTGAACCTACCGCCGACGCTTGCGCACATCGCCGACCTAGGACGCGGACTGGTCCTTGTTACCGGCGCAACCGGCAACGGCAAGTCAACCACCATGTCGGCCATGATTGAGCACATCAATCGGACGCGCAAACTCCACATCATCACGATTGAGGACCCGATTGAGTTTCTCTACAAAAACGACCGCAGCATCATCACCCAGCGCGAAATTGGACAGGATACACGCTCATTCCCGGAGGCGCTGCACGCTGCCCTACGGCAGGATCCAGACGTTATTTTAGTCGGCGAAATCCGTGATGCAGTCACCTTTGACACAGCGCTGCGCGCGGCGGAAACCGGTCACCTAGTTTTCAGTGCGATTCACACAACAGATGCCCAGAAGACCATTTCGCGCGTTTTAGGTTTTTATCCCCCGGAGGAACAGGCAATGGCCCGTGCGCGGTTGGCCGATAACTTAGCCGCAGTTATTTCGCTGCGGTTGCTTCCCATGGCCAACCAGCAGATCCGCATTCCGGCAGTGGAAATTCTGCGCATGTCGAGTGCTGTGCAGGAGTGCCTGCGTAATCCCGACAAGCTCGGTGACCTTGGATTTGTCATCGCGCGCAGCCGTGAGTACGGCATGATGACTTTTGACCAGCACCTAATCGAACTGTGTAAGGCGGGAAAGATTACGCCTGAAGTGGCGCGCGCGGCGGCGACCAACCGCCTTGAGTTCGACAAGGCCATGGCGGCCGAACTCTCGGCGCCATGCTCTACGCCGCCGCCGGTGGCCGCGACCGTCACACCTGCAAGCAACAACGCCGGCCCGGAGCCTGCACCTGAAAAAGACGGCGAAACCGGAAAGACCTATTCGTTTACGTGACGGCTGCGGCGTCGGAAACGGCATTCACAGACCGGTTTGGGGCGCCGGGAGATCGCCCAAGTCTTGGCCAATTTGCCCTGGCGTGCCTGCTGATCGGCGCCACGGCCTTCGGCGGCGGCGCCATGGTGGCGTTCCTGGAGGAGCGTTTTACGCGCCACTACGGTTGGCTGCGGAACGAAGCCTTCCTTGAGGCCGTCACGCTGGCGCAGAGCTTGCCCGGCGCCATCGCCACCAATACCGTAGCTTTTATCGGCTACCGGCTGCACGGAGCGGCCGGTGCCGTGACCGGGATGGCGATGTATGCGCTGCCATCCGGGGCGCTCATGGTGGTGTTTGCGGCGCTGTATGACCGTTTGCGCCACTTCCCCTCGGCAACGGCCGTGTTTACGGGTCTGAATGCTGCGGCAGCCGGACTGGTGGCGGCAACGGCGGTGCGCCTCGGCCGGCAAGCTCTGGAGTCGCCCTGGCAGCACTGGCAGGCCGTTGTGGTTTTTGGGATTGCCGTTGGTTTTCCGGCGGCAACCCTGCCGCTGATCGGCTTGTCCCTGCTCGGTGGGCTGCTCAGTGCCGGTCGGCAGCGAGAACTGGCCGCAACTGGCCCCGACGCCGATCAAAACCCCTCTGGGCGACTGTCCCTCCGGCAGCATCTTTTCATGGCAGGTCTCATCGGCGCGGCGGTCTCCGGTCTCTGGGTGATGGCTGAGACCATTGCCGAACCGTTTCTTCAACGGGTTGCCCGGCTCATGTTAGCTACGTTGAAAATCGGCGGACTGACCTTTGGCGGTGGGTTTGTCATCATTCCGCTGCTCGGCCATGAGGTGGTCGAAGTGTACGGCTGGCTCACGCCACAGGAAGTCGCCGACGCGGCGGCCCTAGGTTTGTTAACGCCGGGACCGTTCGTGATTGCCGCCGTGTTCCTCGGCTACCGGGTCGCCGGTCTGACCGGGGCCGGTGTTGCCGCGCTCGGTATCTTCGGTATGCCGCTGTGGTTGGTCCTGGTTGTCGCGGGTGCCGTTGGCCGCTTTCGCCACAACCGGTGGATGCGCGGCGCACTGCGCGCGGCTATGCCGACCGGCGTTGCGTTGCTGGCAGCGGCGGCGGTCACCATTGGAAAGGGAGCGTACAGTACGGCGCCTTACACCTGGTGGCTGGCCCCGGCACTGGGGCTGGCAAGCGCCGTCGTGGTCGGACGCTACCACATCAACCCGCTCGTGGTGCTCTTCGGGGCAGCAGGGCTGGGGCTAGGCAGTCGGTGGCTGTTCGAGTAGCCGTGGCGGGTGCACCTTGCCGGCTACGTCCACCGGAGGGCGTTGCGGGCCAGGTCGCCAGGACGTTGCCACGCCTTTTCAAGGCCGTACCGCCGGCGCTTGAGAATCAAGCCCTGGCGGGTCAGCCCAAGTTCCCGGGCGGCATGGGTGACATTCCCCTGGTGGCGTTCAAGGGCGTCGGCAACCATCTGTCGTTCGAGTGCCTCAACGGCTTCGGCTAGGGTCGGCCGGTCGGCTGACGCCGGCGCATATCCGCCACCTATGAGCGACGATGCGGCCGGATAGCCCACACTCGACATCGGTGGGGCGGATGCCCACAGCTCGGGCGAAAAATGCTCCGGTGTCAAGATGTCGTTTGGTTCGGCAAGGGCGACGGCGCGTTCAATTTCGTTCTTCAGTTGCCGGACATTGCCGGGCCACGGCAAACGGCACAGTCGCTCCAGCGCCGCTTCAGAGAGCGAGACAGTTTTACCCTCCCGCCGGGCGCACTCCCGCAGCAAGTGCTTGGTCAGGGGTGCAATGTCTTCCCGGCGCTCGCGCAGCGGCGGGACGTGCAAGCGCACGACATTGAGCCGGTGAAAGAGGTCCTCGCGGAACCTGCCCTGGGCCACTTCGGCTTCGAGGTCGCGGTTGGTCGCCGCGATCACCCGCACATCCACCTTGACCGGTCGCTCGTCCCCGACCGGGTGAATTTCTTTTTCCTGAAGAAAGCGCAGCAACTTGGGCTGGACGTGCAGGGCAAGCTCGCCGATCTCATCCAAAAACAGTGTGCCGCCGGCGGCGGCGCGAATAATACCCGACGCGCTCTTGCTCGCTCCGGTAAACGCCCCCTGCCGGTGGCCAAAGAGGCGACTTTCCACGAGGTCTGCCGGCATGGCCGCACAGTTGAACGGCAAAAAGATTCGGTCGCGCCGCCGACTGGTGGCGTGAAGGGCACGGGCAACCAGCTCCTTCCCAACCCCTGATTCACCGGTGATCAGCACCGTCACATCCGACGACCGAATTTTTTCAATCCGCTCTACAACGGCCAGCATGGCCGGCGACTCGCATACCAGACCAATGTGCGCAAAGCGATTGGCAACCGGCTCCGTGCTGGCGACCGTGCGGGTCGCGCGCACGGTATTGCGCAAGCGGTGATTTTCCAGAATGAACTCCACTACGTGCACCAATGCCTCAACGGTCGGGGTGAGATTTGGAGGCACACTGCCGGCGATGCACAGAAAAAATCGGCGCATGGGCGCGAGTTCAAGGCCGGCACGGACATCATTGAACATGCGCACGGTCAGATCGTCAGGCAGGGAGCGTTCATCATGCAAACTACTTTCCAGCGCCCGGCGCATCCGCTCTGCCTGCGGCGCGCTACCGGCATGCAGCCGCAAGCCATCTGGCATCTGCTCGAAAATCGCCGCCGTCAAATGCAGCTCGTCGCGCAGCAGAATGGCCAGTTCGCGCAACAACAGGTCGGGCGAGGCCGAGGCGGCGACAAGACTTTCAACCAACAGGGCATCCAAACTCGGCGCCGGCGCAACGGTCGCCGGGTGGAGGCGTTGGGCTTCTGACAACAGTTGCGCCGCCTGGGCAACCCTGCGCGTTGCACCCAACTCGGTGAACAGACGGTGGGCGGACTCAAGATGGAAGCAGGCGCGCGCCGTGTTGGCCAGCGCCAGAAACGCGCGCCCGGTACCAAGATGGCTATAGGCGGCGTCATACACAAAGCCGGCCGCCTCAAAGATCGACAGGCTCTGCGTGAAGGCGGCCACAGCTTCACTCGGGTTGCGGCGCGCCAGGTGCAGCTCGCCGTCTAGCCGGCAGGCAAAGCCAGCGGTATGCAACTTGGGCGCGTCGCCGAATAACTCCCGCGCGCGTCGCAGATGGGCTTCGGCGCGGGCTGCATCATCGGCTGCCAGGCAGGCCTCGGCAAGCCGCAGATGGCTAACCGGCAAACGCGCAACACGATTGATCTTGGCGTTGATGCGTGTGGCTTGCTCGAAGAGCGCAATGGCCTCATCGTGGCGCCCCTGTTCCAGTAACACCTCGGCAAGTGCTTCCCACCCGCCTGCTTCGGCTGCCGGCCGGCCGGCGACCAGCGCGCGCTCAACGGCCAGTCGCGCCTGGCGTTCCGCCGCAGCCAAGTCGCCTTGCCAGAGCCGCAGCCGACTGGCAGTGCGCCGCACCAAACTCTCCGCGGCGGCATCGTCGGCCACCAGCGCCATTGCCTGCCCCAGCGCCGCTTCTGCCTCGCGCCACTTGCCGGCGTACATGCGCACGTCGGCCACCAGATCATAAACCCGACCCAACGCCAGGTGGTCTTCGGTCTGCGCCCAGTGCGCAACCGCCTTTTCCAAAAGAGCCAGTGCCGTTGTGAGTTCCCCGGACTCAAAGGCGAGAACGGCCTGATGATCAAGCAACTGCCCAACTAAGGCGATGTCTTGCGCCGGCAGCTCACCCGGTGCAACCTCAAGCAGCGCCAGCGCCTGTGCCGCCTCATCACGTGACTCGGCAAGGCGTCCTTCGTGATGCGCCATAACGGCCAACTGCCAGCGACACTCGGCCACGCCGCGGACATCACGCAACGGCTCCAGTAAGCGCAGGGCGCGCTCTAGATGCTCCCGCGCAATCGCGTACTCGTCAATCGCAGCATAGATCCGCCCCAACAAGGCTTCTGCGCGCCCGACTAATGTGTTGTTCACCAGCGCTTCGCCGAGCTTGAGGGCCAGGTTCGCCTCGTGAATAGCGCGTGGGATATTGTGGCGGCGGAGCAGGACCTCGCCCCAGCAGGTGTGCACCTGCGCTAGGGCAGCGTCATCCAGCGGCTGCGCGGCCAGTTGCTCCAGGACAGACGCCGCCTCATCGTGCCGGTTTGCTTCGATCAACAGCCGCACCAGGGCCAGTCGCCGCTCGACAACGGCCGGCGATCCCTGGCCCTCAAGCTCGACAATCTCAAGCTGCAACCGGGACACAAGCCGCTCTAGGCGACCGGCTTGATGGGCGGACGAAAGATGGCTGGACATCAACGGCGAGGCACCGGCGACAGAAACGGTTGTGAAGGCCCTTACCGTCAAGTTCATTGACAGCAAGCGCCTTGACGGCAACGTGGCGCGCAACGGGCTTGATATGCAGGGGTGAAGGTAGTGTTAAGTGACGCCCTTTCTCAAGTCTTTTCCTAGAGGCAGCGTGTGGCTCATCGCCGAAAGCTTGAAAAATAAGGGATTTTTAGGCATCTGGGCCGGCCCTTAGGCGGATGAAGGCAGCGTTTCCGGCGGGAAGCACGCAGCGAGCGTGGTTTGGCACGCAAGTTGTCTCCAGGAAATAGCGCACAGGACATTTCAAGCCTGCGCACCAGTTATGTTTCCCGTTCTACATTGTGGAGGAATCGCAGTCGTGAGGAAGTCACTGATTTATGCGTTCACGTTCTTGTTGGCCGGCAGTATGACGGCAACGACGTTCAGCCAGATTAGCCGACCGCTGCCGGGCGGTGGGCAAACCGGCCGTGGACAAGACGAATATCCGGTGGATATGGCGGGCGAGCCGCGTTACGTCGCCAACCAGGTCATTATTCAGTTTTATGAGGACGTGGATGAGCGAAGCCGGGCACAGGTGCGCGCCCTGATCGGTGCGTCCCGCGCCGCAACCCTGCTTTCGACCGAGCGGCGGCAGCTCCTGGAGGAAGGCACGCCGCTGCGTGCCGGCGGACGCAATGCGGGCGAAGTCGAGCTGGAAGTGTTGCCGCCCGGGCTGAGCGTCAAGGAAGCGTGCGAGATTCTCAGGGACAACCGAGCGGTCAAATCGGTCGAACCGAACTGGATTTACACGAAGCTGCAGGCGGCGCGGCCCAACGATCCGCTGTTCCTCAACGGCTCGCTGTGGGGCATGTACGGCTACCGGACCGGCTCGGGCACGAGCAACCAGTATGGCAGCGAAGCAGCAGCTGTGTGGTCGACTTCGGTGACGAACGGTACCGGCTCGCACAACATCTACGTCGGCGTCATTGACGAAGGCATCCAGGTCAATCACCCCGACCTCCAGGCCAATATATGGGTGAATCCGTTTGACCCGGTTGACGGTCGCGACAACGACGGCAACGGCTACGTGGACGACACCCATGGCTGGGACTTCGCCAACAACGACCGGACGGTTTATGACGGCCCGGCTTCCGGCTCGACCAACATTGACTCGCACGGCACGCACGTCGCCGGCACGATTGGCGCGGTCGGCAACAACGGCATCGGCGTCGTGGGCGTTAACTGGCGCGTGACCATGATTTCGGGCAAGTTTCTCGGCACGCAGGGCGGCACAACGGCCAACGCCATCCGCGCCATTGACTACTTTACAGATTTGAAGGTGCGGCACGGTCTTGACATCGTTGCGACCAACAATTCCTGGGGCGGCGGCGGCTACTCGCAGGCGCTGTACGATGCCATCTCGCGAGCGCAGGCGCGCAACATCCTCTTCGTCGCAGCGGCCGGCAACGAGTCAAATGACAATGACCGGCGGCCGTCTTATCCGGCAAGCTACAACCATAGCCACATTATCTCGGTTGCCTCGATTACCAGCACGGGCGGGTTGTCGTCCTTCTCCAACTTCGGTCGCACGAGCGTTGACCTGGGTGCGCCCGGCTCAAACATCCAGTCCACGCTGCCGGCCAGCCGCTACGGCTCGCTCAGCGGGACCTCGATGGCGACCCCGCACGTGACCGGCGTCGTGGCGCTGTACGCGGCGCGCCGCTCTGCGCGCGGCTTGACCATCAAGAACAACATCATGAGCAGCGTGTATCGCATCTCGTCGCTCAACGGCCGCTGCGTCAGCAACGGCACGCTCGACGCCAACGCGCTGTTCCGCAACTTCTAGGCCCGAAGCCCAAGCCCGAGTCCCAGGATCGGGCGTGAATGGCAACGAGGCGGAGCCGGTCGGCTCCGCCTCGTTTTTATTTTGGCTTGTATCTTGAAACCTATGGAGCGGGCGATGGGACTCGAACCCACAACACCCAGCTTGGGAAGCTGGTACTCTACCATTGAGCTACGCCCGCGCAACGGGGATAGGTGGTAAAGACTACGCCGTCGCCCAGCGGCTGTCAACGCACGGATTAGAGGTCATAGAGAAACTCGACGTTCATCTCGATGTCCGGGTGCAGGCTGTGATGCACCGGACAGGTCAGCGCCGCGCGCTCCAGTTTAGGACGGGCTTCACTGGGGACATGACTGGGCAGGTGAAAAGTAATCGGCAACGCGCTTACGCGGCGCGGCGATGCCGTTTGCATGTGCTTGACAATGCGGAAATGGGCACCGGACAGATCGAGGTTGTCGCGCTGCGCGACGATCCCCATCAGCGTCATCATGCAGGACCCAAGCGCCGTAGCGACCAAATCGGTCGGCGAAAAGCCGCTGCCATCGCCGTTGTTATCCGTCGGAGCCACGGTCTGCAGCGTTGCGCCCGATGGCCCATGGGTCATTTCGACACGTAAGCCGCCAAGGTATTTACCGGTAATTTCAACAGACATGCACAGTCTCCTATTGTCAAAAACTCAGGCGACACCATCATGATACGCTAACGCGGCGCTCAGAGCAGCCATAGATCGAGGACCACAGTCTCGATGCCGGCTTCCAAGCAGGGGGGTGAGGCTGGTATTGTGCCGCCACACGCACTTTGGCACACAAAAGACGCTTTCAAAGGATATGCCGCTTACACTCGACATCGTGACGCCCGAACGGGCGCTGCCATCTCAAACCGTAGATGAAGTCGTTTTACCGGCGCTGGACGGCGAAATCGGCATCCTTCCCGGCCATGCCGCGCTCATGTCGCAACTTGGCGTGGCCGGCTTGCTGACCTATCGGCAGGGTGGACGGGAGACGCTGGCGTTTGTGGCTCAGGGGTTTGTCGAAGTCCTGGGCGACCGGGTGACGGTCCTGACCGAACGCGCCGAACTCGCGGCTGACATTGATATTGAGGAAGCGCGGAAGCAACTCCGGGAGGCCGAATTGGCCCTCAAACAAGCCGAATCTGAACGCCCGGATGATGACCTCTCACGTCTGCGCGCCGAACTGGAAGCAGCGCTGGTGCGGGTCAAAACGGCCGAGCGTTACCAATCACGCTGACCTTTGTTCCCAAGCGCCCGATGAGTTTCCCATACGATCTGCGGCTGCCGGGGGGGATCGGCATCCCCATCCACCTCGTCTGCGAGGCGGTGGCCTACGGCGTTGGCTTTCGGCTCTACGTTCGGGCGCGGCGCCGGCAGCCCAGCGGCCTCAGCGCCGAGCAAGCCGTCTGGACGCTGGTTGGCTGCCTGTTCGGCGCGTGGCTTGGCTCGAAACTGCTCGCCTGGCTGGAAATGCCGACCCTCTACTGGCGCTATCGGGCCACCCCCTGGCTGTGGCTGGAAGGTAAGTCCATCGTCGGCGGGCTGTTGGGCGGCTGGGCGGGCGTCGAAGCGGCCAAGCGCCTGGCGGGCGTTCGGCAGGCGACCGGCGACGCCTATGTGACGCCGCTCATCGTCGGCATGGCGATTGGGCGCGTCGGATGCTTCCTGACCGGGCTGCCGGATGGCACCTGCGGCGTGGCGACCGGCCTGCCGTGGGGCGTGGACTTTGGCGACGGACAGCTCCGCCATCCGACGCAGCTATATGAAATCGCCTACCTCGCCGCGCTTGGCGCGACGCTCCGCCAGACGGCGACCCCGGCCGACCCGCCGGGCGCGCGGTTTCGCCGGTTTCTGCTGGGCTACCTGGCGTTTCGCTTCGCGGTGGAATTCATCAAGCCGCGTCCGTTCACGTATCCGTGGGGCCTGACCGCCATTCAGACGGGGGCGCTCCTCGGAGCCGGCGCGGCCGGCTACGCCCTGTGGCGGTTGCGACAGGCGCGAAATCCCGCCATATCGCCGGCCTTCATCGAAGGAGAGCGCGCGCATGGCTGATCGGCCGTACCTGTTTTACGAACTCACGAACAGCATTTGCTCGGTTTGCCACCGCAAGGTGGAGGCCAAAATCGTCATCGAGGGCGAGCGCGTTCTCATGGACAAGCGCTGCCCGGCTCACGGGCGCGAGCGCGTCCTGCTTTCGACCGACGCGGCGTTTTACAAGCAGCAGCGCAGCTTCCTCAAGCCGGGGCAGATGGTCAAGCAGTTCAACACGCCGATTCGGTATGGCTGCCCGTACGACTGCGGCATCTGCCCCGATCACGAGCAGCACGGCTGCCTGACCATCGTGGAAGTCACCGACCACTGCAATCTCGCCTGCCCGATCTGCTACGCCGAATCGGGGCCGCACCGGCCGACGCATCGCTCGCTGGAGCACATCGAGTTTATGCTGGACTGCGTCGTCCGCAACGAGGGCGAGCCGGACATCGTGCAGATCAGCGGCGGCGAGCCGACCATTCACCCGCAGTTTTTCGAGATTCTCGACGCGGCGCGGCGGCGGCCCATCAAGCACCTGATGGTCAATACCAACGGCCTGCGCATCGCGCAGGACGCGGCCTTCGCCGAGCGGCTGGCGGGTTATATGCCCGGCTTCGAGGTCTATTTGCAGTTCGATTCGCTGCGGGAAGACGCGCTGCGCGACTTGCGCGGCGCGGACTTGCGTGCCGCGCGCGAGCGGGCGCTCGAACGACTCGACCGCCTGAACATTTCGACGACGCTGGTTGTCACGCTCAAGAAAGGCGTCAACGATGACGAAATCGGCGACATCATCGCGTTTGCGCTCCAGCATCGGTGCGTCCGGGGCGTGACGTTCCAGCCGGTCCAGGTCGCCGGACGGACGGAGGGCTTCCATCCGGCGCGCGACCGGCTGACGCTGGGCGAAGTCCGACAGGCCATCCTCCGGCAGACGCCGTGGCTCAAGCCGCAGGATGTGCTGCCCGTGCCGTGTCATCCCGACTGTTTGGCCATGGCCTACGCCCTGAAGCTCGGCGGCGAGGTCATCCCGCTGACGAGCCTCATTGACCCGGAGCTGCTGTTGAAAAGCGAGGGCAGCACGATCATCTACGAGCAAAGCCCGGCGCTGCGCGAGCAGCTTTTCAAGGCGTTTTCAACCGGGCAGTCGCCGGCGATGCAGGCGCTGTCGCTCAAGCAGCTCCTGTGCTGCCTGCCGTTGGCGAGCGTCCCGGCGCAACTGACCTATGAAAACGTCTTTCGGATTTTGATCGTGCAGTTTATGGACGCCCACAGCCTCGACATTCGCTCGGTCAAGCGCGCCTGCGTGCATATCGTCCACCCCGACGGGCGCATTATCCCGTTTGACACGTTCAACCTGTTTTACCGCGATGGGCGCGAAGCGCAGCTCGCCGCGCTGCGCCGGGAACTCGCCCCGGCGGAAGCGGCGACCGCTAACGGCGCGTCCGTCGGGTCAACGCCGCATGCCAACTGATCGCTCGCCGAAGGAAGCCCCGGCCGTCATTTCGCGGCTGCGGGTGCGCTATGCCGAAACCGACCAGATGGGCGTGGCCTATCACGCCAACTACCTGGTCTGGATGGAAGTCGGGCGGACGGACTACTGCCGCGCCTGTGGGCTGGCCTACCGCGACCTGGAGGCGGCGGGCATCCGGCTCGTGGTCACCGAGGCGCGCGCGCGGTATCACGCGGCGGCGCACTATGACGATGCGTTACGGATTGAGACACGCCTGACAATCCTGCGCTCGCGGCAGGTCGGCTTCGCCTACGCTGTGTACCGTGAAGTAGACGGCGGCCTACTGGTGACTGGTGAGACGCTACATCTGCCGACCGACACCCAAGGGCGTGTCATCCGCCTCCCCCCAGATGTCCAGGACGCCCTGCGGCGACCACCCACACCGGCAGGCACGACGGCGGCGGCATTGTAGATGTCCATTGTGGGTGTCAACGTAGCCATTCTGCCCCGGCGCACCACTTCAGAATGCCTGCCCGAAGGTAATGTGAAACTGAAGGTTCGTGAGGCGGCGGCCGGGCGCTGCAACATAAAACGGGGGATCGATCAAATAGGCTGCATCCAGACGCAGCGGCCCGAGCGGCGTCTTGATGCGGAAACCGCCACCAAGGCTGTTGGTCATCTGCCCAAAGCGAATGTCTCCGATCCGCGCAAAGACATTGCCAACATCATAAAACACTGCGCCTTCAAGGTTTTGAAGCAACGGAAAACGTGCCTCACCCGTTACTGCAACCAGCGCATTCCCGCCGATTGGGGCGTCGGTGACCGGATCGCGTGGGCCAGCTTGCTCAAAGCCGAGGCCGCGCAGTGTGGTCGGGCCGCCGGAGAAAAAGCGTTCACTGATGGGCAGGGTTACCGTTTCACCGTAGGTCTGCGCCAAGCCAATCTGTAGGCGTCCGGCCAGCACCACCGGCGACTTTTCAGCAACCCGGCGATAGGCCTGAAACTGTCCTAAAAAGCGCAGGAAGCTTTCCGAGCCGCCAATGCGCGGTGTCGCCAGTGTCAAGTCAGACGAGACAAATGAGCCGCGCGTCGCGTCAAGCGGTACATCACGGGTATCGCGGACGTACGTCGCCGATAACGTACCGAGGTTAAGCGGGACATCAAGCCGCTGGAGTGGCGGGTTACTGACCCGCAGGTCGAGTACCCGTACATTCTGTAATCGGTAGCGGAATATCAGGGCGCTCTGCGCATCAAAGCGCAACTCAGACTGTATGAGCGCCGCCAATCGCTGAGTGGTAAAGCTGACCCGCGCTTGCCGCTGGAACAGCCCTGAAATGAGTACCGGGGCCGTCACGCCGTCCGTAAGGGTCGTAACGCGGGGGAGATTGAAGCGAGGAAACTGGTATGACAACTGCGCCAGTTGCTCCCGCCGGCTGAGACGGGCGATGACGCTGCCGACTTCAAGGCGTCCAAACATGTTGGCATTCGATAGCTCGAACGAACCGCGGGGGCCATCATTGGTCTGGTAGCCGAACCCATAGGCCAACGTGTAGGGCTTTGATTCGATAACATCCAGCGTAATGTCGGCCAGGGCCTCGGTCGGACTCGTCGCCCGCACGTAAGGTGTCTGAATTAACACCTGTCGGAACGCGCCGGTGGCGTAGAGCGCCTGCTCGGCTTGGGTCAACAGATCACGCCGCAGCCGCTCGCCGGGCCGGACGGCCAAAAACCGGCGCAGGGTTTTTTCAGACGTGCGGCCGCGTGTCCCAATGATCACTCGGTTGACGGTAAAGCGCCTGCCTTCTTCGATTTCGTATACAAGACACACCTGCCCCGGATCGCCGTTGACTTCCTCCAGCTCCTGCCGAACGCGCATCTCGGCAAACCCTTCACTCAAGTACAGGGCTTTGAGCCGCTCCAGGTCGGTACGGGTCTGCGCTTGGGTGACGACATCCCCCGGTGCCAGCGTCAACGCCCGGCTGAGCCGCTCAGTGTCCAGCAACTGATTGCCTTCAAAACGGACAGTAGCGATCCGCGCACGGGGTCCCGGCTCAACCTGAAACAGCACGGTCAGCGACCGGTCATCAAGACCGACGCCGATGCGGCGTTCTGTCACCTGGGCTTGCAAATACCCGGCGTTGCGCAGATCGCGCAGAATCACCTCTGCATCCCGCGCCAGCGTGTCCTCAGTCACCAACCCACGCGACGGCGGTATCAACGATGCCGGACGGGTTTTGAAGTCATCCGCCACATCGCGGTAGCGGATCACATCCGTCCCGACAAGGCGCACTTCCTGTACCCGATAACGGCGGTAAGGGGTGACCGTGTAGGTCACAACCACGCGCTCTTCGCCAACGAGGCGCTGTCGCGACCAGTCTACTTCGGCGAAGAAATACCCCCGCTGCTGGAGGGCAATCAACAGTTGGCGCGCTCCCTCCTCCAAGGTCAGATCGTCGAGGCCGCCGTCACGCAAGACGGGCAAGAGGCGGCGCAGCTCTTCACGCCGAAACTCGAAGCCGGCAATATCAACCGTCACCAGCGGGCCGGAGGTCATCGAAACGGCGACGGTGACTTGATTCTTGGTCAAATCAAAGGTGACACGCGGCTCACTGATGCGCACATCCAGGTAGCCACGCGCCACGTGCAGGGCGCGGATACGCTGCAGGTCTGACTGAATAAAATCAATGGCGTATGGTGTTCCAACCGGATGCCGGATGATTTTAGCGTCAAAGTCGGTGAGTGGAATCCGCAGATCGCCTTCAATCTGCCAGGCCCCGATGGTCGCCTGCGGTCCGGGCGTCACCACGAAGGTGACGCGCGCTCGGGCGGCATCGTTCGGAGCAGCGACGCGCGCGGCCACCACAGCCTGAAAATACCCGCGCTCACGATAAAAAAGCCGGAGGGTTTCCTCTGCCTCGGCCAGCGCCCGCGAGGTCAGCTTGCTGCCGCGCTCAAGCACCGCCAAGCGCGCCCGCAGCTCTTCGGGAGGAAACACGATGTTGCCATCAAAGGTGACTTCGGCGACCCGGAGTTGACGGGTGACCATAAACCGTACGGCAACCCCGTCCGTTCCGTCGAGCTGCGTCCAAACCTCTGCGTTGGCAGCCTGTTCCGAACGGTGTAGCCGTTTCAGCGCCTCTCGCAACTTTGCGGCCGTCACCAACTCTCCAACCTGCAAACCGATTGTTTCGGCCAGTGACGGTTCGGGCGGCAGCCCATCTTGCACTACGATGTCAAGCCGCGTCAGGGTACGCCCTTCGAGTTGTCCGAGGGGCAGCCGTGGCATTACCAAGGCACCTGACTCCTGCACGACCGGCAACATATTCTGCGCCTGAGCGATAGCTCCTGCCGCTGTGAGCCACAGCCCGACAATGAGAGTCACGATGAGGGGCTGCCAGGCTTGCCCGGATCTGGTCGGGCGTCGCCTGGGGAACTGTTGTCCAAACCCATCTGGGAACAGCGGCCGTGTCACCATTTTTCGTTGGGGAAACAGCATACGTCAGCGGGTGGCCGGCCCCGACAGGGTCCAACCTACACTGTCACGGTTTGACAGCAGGCACTTCCGAAGCAAGGTTGACCTCACCGGCCAGGGTAGCGTTCCGACAAGGGGACGGCCGAGGGCGCAGACACAGGTCGCGGACCGGTATAGATTGCCGCCCGGGCACTCCTTTTTCCCCGGTCGCCCCTGTCATCACGGGCCGTGGACTCTAGCACATTCCGTAGAGCCAACGTTCTTTTGACGTTCTTTTGACGCACGAATCGGATTGCGGATTGTGTTCAATCCTGCTCGCGGGAGTGACGCACCATAACCGGTCACTGCATGGACTATCCAAGGCCGAGACAAGCCACAGATACGCTGCCAACAGAAACCAAACACGCGATGCCCGCCGGCGATGGGCGTTCGCGCCGGCGTCGCGGAGGCCGCTTCTACCACCGCTTCGGGTATAGGTCACGGCGCCATGGACTCACGGCATGGGCCAGCAGCATGAGGACGGTGTAGAACAGCATGCCGAACACCATGCCCACCAGCAGGCCATAGCCACCGATCACATCCGTGTGACGCAGGATAAACTTCCAACCGATCAGGCAAAGCAACACCAGGGGAACAAAGCCAACGCAGATAAAGCCCATGGTCTCACCGAGTGACCAATTCTGCGCCTGTGGATTGGGCGCGCTTTGCTTGCGCAGAAACTTCACCCCTAGCATGCCCAGCGTGCATAGCAAACCGACGGCAACGAGGTAGAAAAACCACTTGTCACCGATGACTTGCCACTCACTGTCGTTGGTGTCACTGACAAAATACTGAATGATCTCTTCTGGGAGACCGAACCACAGCCGTTCTGCCAACCGATACACCAACCAGGTCATACAATGTCTGCGTTCTCAACTCGACGAGTAGGCTGACCGGAGCACACCTTTGACAATACTACTTCGGTCCAACCGCAAGATAGATGTCGGCGACAATTTGTTTACCAATCGGTGATCGCTCCCAGGGCGCTTGCCAAGTCGTCAACAGGTTGAATGTGCGATTGGCCTGGGCCACGGTGCGGTCATCACGGGTATTCCAAGCTTCAAGCCAGTTAGGCAGGCGCTTTTTGGGATTCAAACGCCCGGTCAGGCGAAAAATCCGCCAGGTGGGTGACTTGGCTTTACTTTCCCACTGGGGTTGCAGCGTGACCACCACCACATCTTGCTCAAGGCGAATTTGTAGATCGGTCAACAGAGGATAGCCGGCATTTGGGGCAAGTTGTGTGGGATAGACCGGCGTGATGTCCCAGTCGAGGAGCTCGACCAACTGGGTCGCATCGGCTGCGTTGCGTGCCGCTTCCGACCAGGCCGGGCGAATAGCAACCAGCAGGCGGCGGTTGTCCTCAGGCCCAATGTGAACGTTGAAAGCAGGCGGCACGTCGGGCTGTCTGGGATGCACACGGGCAACACGCAAACTGCTGCCTGCTCCGGCAGGATCACTCTTGACTTCAGTCTCCGGGAGGCCGGACGTAAAGCAGGACGACAAAGGCAATTCGTGCATCTCGGGTTTGCTCTCCAGCCTGGCCAACTCACGGCGCAAACGAGCGATGTTGTCATCATGCCGGGCAGCATCGCTGGAAAAAACAATCAAGTAAAACGGCCGCCAAGTGCTCTGATCCCCCTCCGACTGGTAGGCGATGGCTTTGGATCGGTCAACTTCGGAATACACCTTCCCGTCGAACTGACTACGAATGCCAAACACTGTCGCCTGCCAGGGCGGTTGACCCTCTGTGCCGTCAAGCAGCTTCAGGCATTCGTCTCGGAAGTTGGTGGCGAGCGTCGAGCCGACCGACTGCACACCGTCTGTAACGAGTATGTGGAGGCGCGGCGGTGGTCCTGTCCGCTTGCCTTCCAGGTTGACGCTGAAGGCCCGGACAGCAGCGGCCAAGTCGGTTTCAGGTAAGGTGTAAAAATCCGCTTTGTCAGGGGTCGGTGTCAGTGCCTCCCAGGGCTGGGGTGGGTCAACCGTCCCACCGACCTTCCGAAACCGAATCCGCATCTTCGGTTCGCATAGAGGACCGATTTCGGTGAGCAGGCGCAGTGTCTCGCGGTAGGCGCTGGCGCCTTTGGGATTGAGGTAGCCGCGCATGCTCGCGCTGCCATCGAGGTAAACAATGAAATCGTCGCTCGCCGGCGCATCGGCAAACGTTGGGCAAGATGGCCGGTCAAAGTCGGCAATGGCCTTTTTCTCAATGAGTTCTGCCCAGCGCGGTGGAGGTGGCGTACAGCCACACAGCAGAACACTGACAGCACCCAGCAGCAGCAGCACCAACACGGACGGCTTCCAGCTCCTTCTGGTGGCCGTACCATAAGACCTGCGGTGCAGACGCAACCAATCCATTCTTTCCACACACCTACACTTTGGCAGTTTTCGACAAACCATTCCGCGACACATAGCCTGCCTGTACGCCGAGCGCAAGCGCTTCGCTGAGCACTTCACTGCCCAACGGCACATTGAGACCCGGAAAAGTCGGCACAGATACAACGGTTCTGGTAGGCGCGTCTGTGCGCCAACTGGCTTGGCGAGCTTTTGGGTGGAGTGCCGCCGAAACCGGTCGTGTGGTAACTTGACCGTTCGGCAAAGGAGGAGGTGCGCCGTCCACGAAGCCATACACAGCCTTGTTGCTGCCGGACGCCGGTTGTTCCGACTACGGCGAGCGACCGTCCCAGAGAGCGCAACCTGCTCTGACCTACCTGCTCACCGTGCTGCCGACCAGCATCTTCTTGGGGGAGGTCTCAGTGATCCAGCGCAGCATACAGCAGACCGTATGGCGACCGGTTGAAGCAGTGCGCGATGCCGTGCTGCTCCTCCTCGCCCCGCAGCCCTGCCGACAGTGTGGCGCACTGGTGGAATGCCTCAACGACGGGGTGGTATGCCGCACTTGTTGGGAAACCTGGCGCGCCGAGCACGCCACCTACCTCCAGGTATGTGACCGCTGCGGCTACCGGGCTGCCGCGCACGGCCCGGCCGTTGTACGTCGTGACCGGTGTGAGCAATGCGCCAGGTGGTCGTTGACCTGGGTACGTTCGGGTGGTGTGTACACCGGCGCGTTGCGTGCGGCGGTGCTGGCGCTCAAGCGTTCCCCGGCAGTGCCGGTACCGCTGTGGACCCTGCTTCAGGAAACCTGGCAGGTGCAGACTGTCCTCCACGCCAGCGACCTCATCGTGCCGATTCCCCTCGCGCCCCTGCGGCAGCGGTTGCGCGGCTACAACCAGGCAGAAATTCTGGCCAAAGCGCTTGCACGCACCACCTGCCTCCCGGTCGTTACAGAAGCGCTTGTCCGTTGCCGGGAAACACATCCCCACCGCGCCGGACTGGACGCCCAAGCCCGGCGTGCAGCCTTGCACGGCGCTTTTCAGGTTCTCCGCCCACGCCTGATCGCCGGGCGGCACATCCTGCTCGTAGACGACGTTCTGACCTCAGGCGCTACGTTAGATACCGCTGCTCGGTCGTTGCTGGCGGCCGGAGCCGCTGCCGTCAGCGCACTGACCGTGGCCCGCGCAGCAGTGCGGAGGCGTGCTTCATTCGAGTGAACTGTATGAAGATGCAGGCAGAGTCCCCAGGGCAGAGACCGGGTTGGGATTGGCGGTTAGCGGTTGTGCTGGCTCTGCTCGGTGCCATGTCGGTCGTGGTCGGACTCCACCCCCAGCCATTTGGGTGGGAGATCGCCGCTACTCGGTGGTTACAACGGGGAGTGTGGCTTGCTGTGCCGCTGCGGGTCATTTCCTGGCCGGGCAATTCGGTCATCGTTCAGGGATTTGTGTTGATGCTCATCTGCGGGTTGCTGGCGCGCGGTGGGTGGCGACAGGAAGCGCGCACGCTGGCGTATGTCGGCGTCGGCGCGTTTCTGCTCAATGCCTTGCTCAAGGCCTGGCTTGCACGCCCGCGCCCAACGCCGGATGTCGTGCGACTGTATAGCGTTGCCGCCGGGTGGAGCTTTCCTTCAGGGCATGTCATGTTCTACACAGCGTTTTACGGCGGACTGGCCGCCTTTGCTCGGGCCAAGTTGCCACACGGCAGCCGGCGCACCGTCATCACCGCCCTCTGTGCGATACTGATCGTGTTGGTGGGACCGTCACGGATATTTCTGGGCGCACACTGGCTGACCGATGTGGCGGCCGGGTACGCTTACGGCCTTGCCTGGTTGTGGCTGACCGGAGCCGGGCTGTGGCAACCGTTGCCCACGCCGGAGATGCTGCGTGACCGCCAGCGCGACGATCACCACGACGACAAATGACCGAAAGGAACCGCAATGTCTGAAATATGGCTTCCACCGTGGCTGTTGCCTTGGCTGCCGGGCATTCCCTGGGCGCGCATCTGGACGTACCTCATCGTTTTTTACTTCGCCTACTCGCTGTTTACGCTGTGGTCGTACCGCTTCGCCATGCAGGCAACCGGTATGCGGGAAGCCACAGTGGAACAGGCGGCCGTCGCCCGTGCAGTTGACATCGGGCTGCTGATATTGGCGTTGTTTCTGCCGGTGTCGTGGCTCATTAAACTGCCGCTCCTGTTTATTGGCCAGATCGTAGCGTTCGCCGTGGTGTTTCGCGCGCCGGTGCTGCGGGCTGTGGTGGGAGCCCTGTTGTCCTGGCTGATGGCCGGACTCTTTACGACGATCTATCTCGCGCTACTCGTGCTGTACGTCTGGTTCTTCCGTAGCCTGCCGTATGGTCACGGTGTGGGATGAAGACCCGCAGCCGCTGCGTGCAGGTAGATGTTTTTGAGTTCGATGTAGTGTCGGACCCCTTCCGCTATGCGTGCCTGTTCCGCCTCGGTGACAGGACGTTTGACCTTTGCCGGAACGCCGGCCACCAGCATCCCGGCCGGGACAACCATCCCTTCCGGCACGACGGCCCCGGCGGCCACGATGCTGCCGGCGCCGATCACCGCGCCGTCGAGGATAATCGCGCCCATGCCGATCAAGCAGTCATCGCCAATCGTGCAACCATGGGCAATGACCCGATGACCAACGATGACACGGCGGCCAATTGACAAGGGAAACAATCCACCCGTGACATGCAAAACCGTGTTGTCCTGGATGTTGGTTGCCTCACCAATACGAATCGCATGGACATCGCCGCGTACAGTACAGTGGAACCAAACGCTGGCATCGCCACCCAGTTCGACATCGCCGATGACCGCAGCCGAGGGCGCGATATACACGCCGGCGGCGAGTCGAGGGAACGCCTGCTGAAACGCCAAAAGCCCCATTGATTGCCTCACCCCTTTTCTATTGTAGATAACCTGCCATCTCGGAAACGACGCCGAATCTATGCCGAGCAATCCGTTCAAAGATGTTGTGGGATGGACCTTACCCGACGCCCATGACCGTCTGGGCGACCTTGGGTGGCAGGAAGAGGTGCGCCCCGCAGCATTTCGCCATGCAACCTTTGGCACAGGGGACAAACTGATGCGTGTCACCGCCGACGGATGGTCGGTTGCCAACGGGAAGTTGTGCGCCCGCTATGCTCGCATCCAGACGGTCCTGGCCGATGTGGCGACATTGATGGTCTATCCGACGGCCAGCCCCGACGTGCTTCCGGTCTTTGCCTGCGAGTGGGTCGTCATCGGAAGCCGGGCGCACATCCTCGTGCTCGATGTGGAATGCCTTGGCCGGGCGGATGCCCTTCGCACGCGCGCGCGTGAAGCGTTGATGCCCCTCCAGATGCGTCATTTGGCCGCGCTGCCGCCGGCACCGGCTTCTCCGTCCTGGTTTGACGAAATTCGAGAGGCGTGGGCGTTGGTGACATCCGGGGACTTGTCCTGCCTGGCGCTGATGCGCCGGGCGTTTCAAGACTATTTGAAGGCAACGGCGGAAAGGCTTTACCAACCTGGATTGGCGGAGGCTCAAGTTGGACCCGATCATCCGGCCGTGACCGATTACAAACAGCATCATGCCGCGCATTCGCCGGGGTACACCTTGCTTGCACCCAAGGCCGGTGCAGACTGGACGGACGCTTTCCTGCGCGAATGGCACTTCGGTCCGGCGCATCCGCCGGCAGCGGCGCCGCTTGGGTAAGCCTGGTCGGTCACAAGCTGCGATGTAATCCATTTGGTTTTTCACCTGGCAGCTGTGGTATTTTCTGCCCTACACAAGTTTGTCCGAAGCGGCTTGGCTGTGCAGCCGAATCCGTGTTCGGCAGCCTCCTTCAGCAAACCTGCCCCGGCCGTATGACTGCGCCTGCTGTCTTCTCATCACCGGAGACCGGCCGACACCAGTTGTGGTGGCCGGCCGATTTGATTGTCGCCGTCCACGCTGAACTGACGCGGCGACTGCCGGATGACACTCCCGGCACACTGTACCGCCTGGGCCGGTTGGCCGGCAGACGGTGGCTGCGCGAGTACACAAGCACCGCCAAGGCTGTATCGCCGGAGATGCCGCTCAGCGCGCGGTTGCGACAGTGTGACGAATGGTTCGCCGACTTAGGTTGGGGGCGGTTTGACGCCGTCCCATTGGGGACGGTGTTGATCATCAACCACTATGACTCACCCGTTGCCGCGGCACTGCGCATGGTTGCGCCGGCATCTGCTCCGGTGGACGATCTCTTTGCCGGCCTGTTTGCGGAAGTCGTCACACAGTACACCGGACGTTCTCAAGAAGCGGTCGAAATCAGCTGTTTGGCGGTCAACGCGCACTATTGTCGCTTCGTGGTGGGCGAAGCGGGCATTATTCGGAAAGTGTACGCCTGGTTGACCTACCGGCAGGAACCGAATGACATTCTCAAGCGTCTCGCCGACGAGACAGCCCCATGAAGGTAGCATCATCATGGCGCGCTTTACGGAAACCGATCAGGCCGCACAGCTCCTCCAGCAGATTCTTGCCTTGCCGTCCACCGGCGGCGCGGCTCCATCGTCTGACCGACCGGATGCCCAGGGAAGTGCATACACACCAAACCGTGTTGAAGCCGACCCAGACCCGGTGTGGACAGTGCCGCCGCCTCTCCCAAGCGCCGGTGCCGTCCAGTCCGTCGTGCGCGAAGTGGTCAAAACGCGCGCCGGGGAGGTTGAGCTAAAGCTGTACGTCGCATCACAGGCTGCCACTCACGAAGTGCTTGATTTTGATGGGGAAACCGTAGCCGGCTTTTTCCAGCGCGTTGTCCGTCCACTGTCGAGCGCCGACCCATCCGCCGGTTAGTCCGTCATGCCGAAAACGTTGGCTGTTGTCAGTCTCAAGGGCGGCGTTGGGAAAACAACGACCTGCACCAACCTAGCGGCTTATGTCGCCGCAATGGGTGTGCCAACCCTGCTCGTGGACTTGGACGTACAAAACGGCGTCCGCTTTGGCGTTGGTCTGGATACCTACACAGGTCCAACGCTTGAAGATGTCTTGCTGCACGGACGACGACCTGAGGAAGCGCTTGTTCCAACCAACCGCACAGAGCTTGCCGTTGTTCTTTCAGGCCGTTTCAGTGACGATGGCGCGCTGGAAGCTTACGAACGCGCTTTTGAGCGGGATGTGACGTGGCTAGCGCGCCTCCTGCCCCACCTGGCGACCAAAGACTTCGTTCCCCAGTTGGTACTGCTGGATACTCCGGCCGGGCTGGGCAACGTGACAACCGGCGCCATTGTCGCAGCAGATGCCCTAATTTTGCCGGTTCAGTGTGAGCCACTCAGCCTACGCACCCTGCCGCCGATGTTGCGGCGCGTTCTGCATATCAAGGCGCAGTACAACCCCCGGTTGAGCATCGAGGGCATTTTGTTGACGATGTACGACGAACGGCAGTCTGCTGCCGCTGACATTGTACGGCAGGCACGCGAGGCGTTTCCCAACGGGTTGGTTTTTGACACGGTCATCCCGCGTCATGAGGAGTTGGCAGTTTCATTCGCCGTCGGAACGCCGGCCGTCACACTCAAAACGCGAGCTGCCGGAGCACAGGCTTACATTCAGCTTGGTCGTGAAGTCATTATGCGTCTGCCGGAAGACGGCGGTGACGCAACGCCTGGTTGAAACAACCGACGTCTGCCGCTCTGCCGGGAGAGCCTGTGCTGAACAGGCTTGCTGCATACCATAGCCGGCACCATTGGCGATGCCTTAGTACCACGGCGGCGGGGGCAAGGAACAGGAAAAGCCGTCATGCAGACCATGTTCATCCTTTCTTCTGTCTTGCAGTTCCTGACCAATGCTCCTATTACCGGTCTCAATACGCTCGGCACGTTGTGCTGGGCTTATTGCTCTTTCGGCTATTCTTCGACGGCCTGCTTCCGCTTTTCATCCAATTTGGCCCTCCGAAAGAAAAGCGGCTGCGCCTATCGCCGACGCTTTTGGAAAAGCTGTATGCAGAGGGCGGCGAGCAATTTCGCGTTCGCGCCTTGGAAGCCAAGCTCAAGCTGCTCAGCTTCAAATTTGTTGCCGGTTTGTTGCCGGCGCATCCTATAGGGATGGAAACCTGCTGGGAGTTTACCGACATACGATAGACCCGTGTATCGCGACCATCACCATCACGGAATGGTTCGCGGAAAAGCGACTTCCACTGGAGTTGAGCCAGCCATTTTCCGACGGGTTTCACCTGTTTGGGGGTAACGTTTTCCTCCCGCCCATCCTCCCGCGCTGGGAGCGGAAAAAGCTATACCGGCTGCCCCAGAATCCGATCCTGCCCTTTTGTGTAGGGTATTCCAAGCCATTCGAAGCCGCGGGCCTCAAGCGCCGGCCTTGATCCCAATCGGGTCTGAGCGCTCCATGATAGAGGCGTTCGCGCCTGACGAGGCGGAGCATCTCATCCGCCGCGGCCTGACCAAGGAGGTCAAGGGAGCGGCTTCTCAAGGCGTCAAGGTCAAAATAACCTTCAAGGGCGCTTACCTGACGACGTGGAAGCTATTGTGGCCGCTTATAAGGGTGGCTCCTCAAACGGGCGTACGCAGCGACCGAGCGAGCCCTCCGGTATCCGGCTGCGTTGAACGGCCACAGCAGAACAGGCGGGTTTGACCGGCGCGCGGCGCAGCGCCCGGCGCAGCGCCCGGCAGGTCGCCAACCGTCATCGCCAACCGTCATCGCGCGCCTTGCTCCCCGGCAAGGGCGCTACTTCGCCGAGCTTTGCCCGTAACGGAACTTCAGCGTCAGGATGAGCGCGACCAAAACCAACGTGATCGCGTTCCAGACGATGAGCGCCACGTCCCGCCGCAATAGCCCATACGCCAGCCAGAGGACGACGCCGGTTGAAAACACGAGGTACATCGCGGCCGAAACGTCCTTGACGGACTTGGTGCGCCAGCTCTGCCACACCTGAAACCCAAACGAAAAGCTGGTGAGCGCCCCGGCGACCAATCCCAACAGCGTCAACATGAACGTGGCGGAAGTCAGCATATCCAAGCGAGGCGGCCAAGCATGAGCTGCCAAGACCCTACGGCGTCAGCCAGTGACCGCGCCACTGCGCGGCGCCGGCGTCCCAGGCGAAAGCGGCCCGCCGATGACCGCGCGCCGACAGATACAGCCATTCCAGGCGCATGACCGTTGTAACGCACAGGGCGAAGTTGACAAAGCCGGCTTCGCTTTCCTGCGCCGTCGGCGACCGCGTGCGGAAAGCAGCCGGAAGCCCGCTCGTGGGTTCGTCTGCCGGTGTACTCGGCGCGGTCTCGGCCAGGTAACACCGCCGCGACATCAACTTTGTCCGTGCCCAGGCCTGTGCCGCCGCCGCGTCGCCGATATGCACGGTCGTTGTCCCTTTAGCGCGCACCTGCACCTTGGCTGCCGGGTCATAAAATACCCAGGCCGTTGTGTGGCAAGCCTGTAACAGACGCACTTTGGGCGCGCGCGCATCGGTGTGAAAAGCCAACTCACGCGCTTCAGACGATGCGCGCCGCAGGACAACCACCCGCGCGTCGCAATCCCCGGCGCCGGCTGTAGCCACAACCGGCGTGTGAAACGGGTGCTTCGACTGCTGGGCACCGGCTTCCAATGCCGCCCAGGCAGCGTCGAGAATCGCGGCAAGATCGGTCAGCAGTGCGTCTGTCATCGAAAACGACTCACGCTTGGCTCGTCGGGAATGTAGAACCGCCAGAGTAAATCACGCCCCTTGGTAATGCCAATGCGCGGCGAGGTAGCAATGGCCGGGCGGCCCTGGCGGGGGAGGACGCTGACTCGGTCGCCAACGCGGTCACCGTTATGCTCGCGGCCGATGCCGAAGGCGCGGCATAGTCGGCCCGGGCCGCGCGCCAGTTCGTGCGGCGGCAGCGGACGCAGTACACGTGCCTGCATGCGATCGAGACCGTGCGTCGGTGCGACGGCACGAATGAGCACCGCGCCGGGGCCGCCAGCATCCGTCGTGAAGTTCAGGCAGTAGTGCATGCCATAGATCAAATAGACGTACAGCCGGCCGTAGGTCTCCCGCATCAGTCGCCCACGCGGGCCGCGGAGGACGGCGTGCGAGGCCGGGTCGTCCCTGTAGGCCTCGGTCTCGACGATGATGCCGCCGACGTCGCCGTGAAGGAGCACACAGCCCAGCAAGTCCTGCGCGACCGCGACGGCATCGCGGCGGAAAAAAGCTTCGTCAAGCATGGGTTTCAGCCATGGGTTTCAGCCCGGTCGCGTCGCCAGGCATTCGCGGCGCGCAGCGATAGTCTGCAAGTAGTCCGACAACGGCTCGCCGGCGAGTTCCGCAGCCTGCAAGTCCACGGCCAGCAGGTCATCGCCGGCGACGATGTGACCGACCGGCACGGCGGCGCCGACATCCGGCTGCCAGTCCCGGCTGACGAACTTGTGTGTCACATCAACCACCGCGCCCTCAAACAACACGCCGAGCGTGAAATACACATCCACAAGGATGCGCTGCACATCGGGAACGTGCAATTGTCCCCGTGCATAGGGACTGCGGGCGCGATACACGGCACGCGGAAAAAGACCGTAGAGGTTTTTGATCGAGGCGCTCAGCAGCGGGCGCTCCTTGAGCGTCGTCCGCTTGAAGGCCGCGACCGACAGCCGGCAGTCGGCTTCCTCCAACAGGGCCGGTGCGTGCATTTCGGCAAAACGTTCCGGCCTCGGCGACCGGTTGGGATAGGGCTTGCTGGGTAGCGTGTCGGCGTCGAGCAGGCGAATGGCAGGGTCATCCAGTTCCGCCAACAACCGAGTGACGCCCAACTGCGCCATCACGTCGGCAAAGCCGACCTTGGTGCACACGCCTTCGAGCAGAATAATTTCCGCGCGTGGTGCGACGCGCCGCAGGCCGACAAGCACTTCGCGCAACACAGGCAGCCCAACGGTCGCCGGTGCCGGCGTGGGATAGCCCAAATTCGGCTTGACGATAATGCACCGTGCGCCGCGCGCGGCTTCGGGTGGCGCGTACTGAAACCCTGCGCTGGCGGCGACGACCGTCATGAGCGATCATTGCCCAGGTCGCGCTCAATGGCCGCCGCAACCTGCGCCGCCAGCGCGCCGATGTCAATGCCGTTGGCAGCTTCAAGCATGACGCGCGCCAGATTTTCTGTCCCGGAGTAGCGCAACAACACCCGCCCGCGTCCGGCTAACTGCGCCTCTACTTCACGTACGGTTGCGGTCACGCTCGGCAACGTCTCAAACGGACGCTTTTCACGGACGGGAATGTTGACCAGCGTTTGCGGAAAGCGTGTCAGGCCTTGTACGGCCGCGTGCAAGGACAGGTTGCGCTCAACAAGCAGACGTAAAACGTTCAGCGCCGTGATCAGTCCGTCGCCGGCCAGGCTTTGTCGCGCGAAAATGATGTGCCCGGATTGCTCACCGCCCAGCAGCGCACCGCGTTCCAGCATCGCCGCCAGCACGGCGCGGTCGCCGACCGGCGTGCGAATCAGCTCAATGCCCCGCTCGCGCAACGCCACTTCCAGGCCCAGATTGCTCATGACGGTCGCCACCACACAGCGGGGTGTCAGCTCACCGCGCGCATCGGCATCCAGCGCCAGGGCGTAGAGGATGGCATCGCCATCAACAACCTCACCCGCTTCGTCCACAAAAAGGCAGCGGTCGGCGTCACCGTCAAACGCGATGCCAAGCCGTGCGCCAACCGACCGCTTGAACGCCACCAGATGGTGAATATGAACCGTGCCGCAGTGGTCATTGATGTTGCGACCGGTCGGTGTTGCACCGGTGACAAAGGTCTGCGCGCCAAGCGCTTGAAGCATGATGTTGGCGTACGGGGCAGCCGCCCCGTTGGCGCAGTCAATCGCCACCGACCATCCTGACAAATCAAGGTCGGCCGCAATGTATTGGGTCAGAAACTCCAGATAGCTCAGGGCATGCGTAGGGTCTTCCCAGAGTGGCGCTTCGTCGCAGACCGTCACCGGTGGTTCCGGTGACAGTGAACGTAAGGCATCCTCGATGGCAGCTTCCAGCTCATCGTCGCGTTTTTCGCCGGAAGCAAGAAAAAACTTGATCCCGTTGTCTTCAAAGGGGTTGTGGGAGGCCGACACAACAACCCCGGCGTCGAAACCTTCTGCGCGGGTCAAATAGGCAATGCCGGGCGTCGGGATAACGCCGGCACAACTGACGGTTCCACCGGACTGGGTCATCCCGCGCGCCAGCGCAGCCGCCATCCAAGCACTGGACTCGCGCGTATCGCCGCCGATCACAAAACGCGGTACGCGCCTGACGCGCGCCGCGAACACCCTTGTCAAGGTGGCGCCAACCACGGCGAGTGCCTCTGGTTGAAGTGGAAAAGCGCCGGCGCGGCCGCGAATCCCATCCGTGCCAAAAAAACGTTTCATATCCATTCTATTCGGCGGTGATGGCAGCCTTCCCGCCCAATCCCACACAGATGTGGCTTTGGTCTCTTTCAGGAATTTATAGTGTGGCGGCAGTGTCCGCACTAGCCAAGAATCCTGTTGAGGAGTCAATCCGTTGTCCATTCCAGTTACCGTGGTCATTTTGGCAGCCGGCGACGGCACGCGCATGAAGTCACGGCGTCCTAAAGTGCTGCACGAGGTCGCCGGTTCTTCGCTGCTCGGGCATGTTGTCCGAACGGCGGCGGCACTTGCCCCGCAGCAGGTGGTCGCCGTCGTTGGTCATGGGGCCGACGCCGTCCGGGACACTTTTCTCGCCCAATGGGCGGCACTCAATCCGCACCCGCACCTCCAGCCAGCGGTCGTTGTACAGCCCGAACGACGTGGAACGGCCCACGCCTTGCGCCTTACGGAAGCCGTGGTGGCAGGGACCAAGCGGACGCTGGTCGTCCTGTCAGGCGACGTGCCGCTTCTGCGTGCCGACACACTCCGGCGTTTGCTGACGACACATATCGAAACCGGCGCAGCGGCGACCGTTCTTTCTACAACGATGGCTAACCCGACCGGTTATGGGCGTATTCTACGAAACACCGACGGCAGCTTTGCCCGGATCGTGGAGGAGCATGACGCAACGCCGGACGAGAAAGCGATCACTGAAATCAACGCCGGCGTGTATGCGTTCCAGGTCGAAGGCTTGTTTGACGTTCTGGCCCGCATCTCGAATGATAACGCGCAGGGCGAATACTACCTGCCTGACGCGCTCACGCTGCTGCGCACCGACGGTCACGCTGTCTGCGTCGTCCACCATCCCGATAGCGAAGAAGTGCGCGGCATCAATACCCGCGCCGAGCTGGCCGCCGTCGCGGAGGCCTTTCGCCGGCGCAGGGTCGCCGAGCTGATGGCGGGCGGTGTGACCTTTCTCGATCCGGCCACGGCGTATGTCGACCCTGACGTGCAGATCGGCCTGGATACGGTGGTCTATCCCAACGTCCACCTTGAAGGTCGGACTGTCATCGGCGAAAACTGCCGGATTTACACCGGCGCGCGGCTGGTCAACGCGCAGTTAGGTGACGACGTAACGGTGCGTGATTACTCGCTGGTGTTTGACAGTCGCCTTGATGACCGAACGTCCGTCGGGCCGTTTGCCCATGTGCGCCTCAACACCCACCTGCACGAAGCCGCCGTCATCGGCAACTTCGTCGAAGTCAAGCAATCATCGCTTGGCGCCGAAACAAAGGCCATGCACCTGAGCTACTTGGGCGACGCGACGCTGGGCGAGCGCGTCAACATCGGGGCGGGCACGATTACCTGCAACTATGACGGCAAGCAAAAGCACCGCACCGTCATTGAGGACGGTGTGAAAATCGGCAGTGACACGCTGCTGGTCGCGCCTGTACGGGTCGGCGCACGCGCTATGACCGGAGCCGGCGCCGTTGTGACGGAGGACGTGCCGCCGGAGACGCTGGTGGTCGGTGTTCCGGCTAAGGTCAAGAAATCACTGACCTGAAAGATTGTTGAAACGTGGCGTTAATATTCCTCTTTCAATCCCCGCTTACATTTCCGGCCAACTTCCGGTCTTTCGTCTAGGAAACCCGGCTTATATGGATACATTGTTTGGTGAGGCGCTTCCGTTCGGCACCCTGGCGCTGCTCCTCATGGCGCTGGCCGTGGCTTTCGGCTTCGAGTTCGTCAATGGCTTTCACGATACGGCGAACGCCGTCGCCACGGTGATTTACACCAAGTCGCTGCGTCCCTGGACGGCCGTCGTCTGGTCGGGCATTTGCAATTTCTGCGGCGTGTTTTTCGGCGGGATTGCCGTGGCGATGGGCATTGTCTATCTGCTGCCCGTCGAGCTGTTGATCTCGAAGTCCACCGGCGCGGGCCTGTCCATGGCGCTGGCATTACTGCTGGGCGCCATCATTTGGAACCTCGGCACCTGGTACTTTGGGCTGCCGGCGTCAAGCTCGCACACGCTGATCGGGGCCATTGTCGGCGTGGGGTTGGCCAACTCGATGCTGCCCGGACACCGCCTGGGCGACGGTGTCAACTGGGGCAAGGTATCCGAAACCGGGCTGTCGCTGTTGATTTCCCCGCTCATCGGCTTTGCGCTGGCGGCGATTTTGGTGCTGCTGTCGAAAAACCTGATCCCGGACAAGCGGCTTTATGAAAAGCCCGACGAGCACAACCCGCCGCCGCTGTGGATTCGCGCCATTTTAGTGCTGACCTGCACCGGCGTCAGCTTCGCCCACGGCTCGAACGACGGTCAAAAGGGCATCGGGCTGGTCATGCTGATCCTCACGGGCATCGTGCCGGCCTCGTTTGCGCTGGATATGTCGGCCAATCCGCAGCGCATAGATGCCGCCCGGCAGGCCCTGATGCGGATTGAAGGCGCCGCGGTCAAGCTCGCCTCGCCCGAGGCCCTGCGCCTCGCGGCAGCCAGCGCGCGCGGGATGCTGGATGGGCGAGCGACGCTGGGCGACATCCCGCGCGACCAGCGCAAGGACCTGCGCGCCAACATCATCAAGCTGGACGCCGCGGTGAAGAACGCCCTCAAGGCCGAGCCGGCAGCCTTTTCCGCCGCCGAAGCCGACGCCCTCAAAAAGGACGCTGCCCTGCTCAAAACGCTGACCGATTTCGCCCCGCTCTGGGTCAAGATCGCCATTGCGCTGTCGCTCGGCATTGGGACGATGGTGGGCTGGAAGCGGATTGTCATCACGATTGGCGAGAAAATCGGCAAGGATCACCTGACCTATGGGCAGGGCGCGTCGGCCGAGCTGGTGGCGATGTCCAGCATCGGCATGGCGTCGTACCTCGGCTTGCCGGTCAGCACCACGCATGTGCTGTCGTCGGGCGTCGCCGGGACGATGGTGGCCAAAGGGTCGGGCTTGCAGCTGGCGACCGTCATCAAGATCGCTTCGGCGTGGGTGCTGACGCTGCCGGCGGCGATTCTCCTCTCCGGCGGTCTCTTCCTGCTGTTCACCTGGCTGTTTCTGTGAGGGCAGCGCCTAGGCGTTAACGACAGACGTATGGGCTGTGGGCCGAGGTTCACCCTACTTTGCGCGCCCCTCTGTACAGGGGGATGAACACTTGCCGCCACCAATAGGCAGTTCCTCCATCAGCCGATGCAGGCGTGCAATCGCTTCCAGACATAGGGCAGCAGGTGCATCCCGATGCGTCACAAAACGAATTTGCGTGTCGTTGACGGCACTGGCTAGGACACCGTACATCCTGAGCCGGTGGCACAGCTCCGGGGCCGAGAAGCCGGTTTCAGCAACATCGCCGATCACAATATTTGTTTCTACGCGGCTCAGATCGACGCGCCATCCGGGCAAGGTTGCCAGGCCTGAAGCAAACCGTTTGGCGTTGGCATGGTCGGCAGCAAGTTGCGCCGGACCTTCGTCAAGCGCCACGAGTCCGGCTGCCGCGAGAACGCCGACCTGCCGCATGCCACCGCCGAATAGCTTGCGAACGGCGCGGGCCCGTTCGATAAACGGCCGCGAACCGACAATAACCGATCCGGCCGGCGCACCAAGTCCCTTTGACAGGCACACCATCACGCTGGAAAAGCCGCGTGCTAAGTCGGCAACCGGACATCCGAGTGCGACGGCTGCATTGAACAGTCGCGCCCCATCCAGGTGAACCGGTAAACCCCGTGCAGCAGCCTCACGGACAATGATGGCCGTCTCGGCCGGGTCGGCGACCGTCCCACCGTGCATATTGTGGGTATTCTCAAGGCAAATGAGGGCCGTCGGAGTGCGGTAGTACACTTTGGGCTGGATCGCAGCAGCAATCGCGTCCCACGTTGGGTGACCCCGTTCAGAGTCAATCAACCGGGGTACTAAACCGGATAACGCCGCAAGCGCACCAAGCTCCCACTCGTAAATATGCGCACGGCTTTCGACAATCACTTCACTGCCCGGCGCGGCATGCAGCCGCAGGCAGATTTGGTTGCCCATTGTTCCGGTGGGCGTCCACAATGCGGCTTCAAAGCCGAGTAACTCGGCGGCCCGTTCCTGAAGCCTGTTCACCGTCGGGTCTTCGCCATAGACGTCGTCGCCAACCGCGGCGCGCCTCATGGCTTCGCGCATGGTAGGTGAAGGTTGTGTGACGGTGTCGCTGCGCAAATCTATCGGCGTGTCAGAACCTGTGATGAAACAGCTTCGGTCTTCCCCTGAACACATCATTTCGCCCTTTGAGGCCGTCTATGCCTGGGTAAGGTATATCCCGCACGGGCGCGTGATGAGCTACGGGCAAATTGCACGGCTGATCGGCGAGCGGCTCTCGGCGCAGGGTGTAGGATGGGCGCTGCGCGCCTGTATCCGCCAGGAGCAGTCCGTGCCGTGGCACCGTGTCGTCAATGCACGCGGAGGGATCAGCACGGGAAAACTATCGCCTTATCTGGCAGATGAGCAACGGGCGCGTTTGGAAAGTGAAGGGGTGGTCTTCCGCACCGATGGAACACTCGATCTGACCGTTTACGGTTGGCGCCCACCTGAGCGGCTTCGGTAACTCACTGCCCTGGCCGATGGGAAGGCCATCGCGCCTGCCCCGGTCGGTTACACTTCAAATGGTGCGGGCAAAACCCTGGGCAAGCCCCTGGCGCGCAGTGGCACTCTGCGGACAGCACGATGCAGCGATGGCGCGGGGGCCACCGCTGCAAAGGTAGGTTTTGCTCGCTCACACAGTCGGCGAACCGGCGACGACTTTTTCCAAAGCATCAGCATATCGCTTGGCATGCGCTGCCTCGACACGCCCAAACGCCTTGAACTGCTTAGCTGCCCGTTGTAGCAGCGCCTTGAAACGTTCGGCGTGCTCGCGCGATTCCGCCTCCTGCTCAAGAAACTCTGCCACAGCGTCAGTTTCGCCTTCCTGCCGGGCTTCTTCCGCGAAGGTCGGATACATCTGCTCGGTTTCGTACATTTCGCCCTCGTAGGCAATTTGTAGCAGCTTTTCAACCGTCATTTCAGATTCGGGGTACATCAACTGGAGGTGCGCAAACGCATGGCCGGTTTCTTCCTCTGCCGTCCGCTCGAATAACCGGGCAACGTCTTCATTGCCCAACTTGCGTGCCAGTTGGCCGAAGTAGAGATAGCGGCGGTTCGCCATAGCCTCACCCGCAAACGCTGCCTGCAAATTTTGCTGGGTCTTCGATTTCGGCTGGTTCATCACTGGTGTTCCTTTCTGTAGAGAGAGTAAGATTTTAGACCTAGTCTAACTTAGTAGGCAAAAAAATTACACCGTAGTTGCTGCACACGTCGCGCACAAACCACGCAGGGTTACCTCAAAACTCTCGACCACTTGCCGCCCCGGCAAGGTGCACTGCGGTTGCGGTGCCACAGCGTCGTAGGCGACATCTTCCACGCGCCCACAGCTCCGACAAACAAAGTGGTGGTGCGGCTCCAGGTTGGGGTCAAACCGCGCAACACCTCCCTGGTGGATTTCGGCTAACCAACCGTTTGCCGTCAGCCAGTGGAGGGTATTGTACACGGTTGCCCGCGATGTCATCCGAAACTTACCATTGACTGCTTCCAGCACTTCGTCAGCCGTTGGATGATGATCGCACTGCTGGAGGTACGCGACAATGGCTAGGCGTTGCGGTGTGAGCTTGAGACCTTGGGCGCGAATGAGATCGATGATGGCAGCAGTCGAGAGTCGTTTCATCACACAACTTAGAATAACTCTAAAGAAAGAGTCGGTCAAGACCTAGTTACCGGCCTGCCCGGTGGAGAAGCGACGCTCAGCCCGGTAGCGCTCCAACTCCCGTGGCGAGACATTGACTACTTCAGCCTGCGCCGGTGTCAGTTCCGCCACCATATCCAGCGTCATAGGGACGGAACGTGCGACACCCTCGGCTTGAAAATGGAGTGGGAGGCCCAACAGCACACGTCGGTAACGTACCTGGATGGTAATTTGCCGATTTGGTGGGTCTAAACGCACCCGTACCCTGTCAACCTGCATTTTGCGCGTTGCCAGTTGTGCTTCTACCCGCTCACGTAGCGACCGCAGGGGTGCCTGAGGGGTCTGGGCCAGGGCGGCCAGTTCCTGACCTAACCGTGCATTTGCTTGGCGGTACAGGCCATAGACGGTCAGGGCATAGCCGACAACCAGCATCCCCAGCATCCAGGCCACCGAGGGCAGCCAGGTCCGGAGTCTGGCATAGCTCAACCAATTCCGTTGACCCGGCCGTTGCCCAACTTGGGTGCGCCGGGATGTTGTAGAACGAACCGGTGACGGTATCTCACGCCGGAGTATAGTGCCCTCCGTTACAGGTGTGGTCACCGGCGACGACGCAGCAGCTGCTTGCCCGGCTTCGTGGTCATCGGGTGTTTTCCCGACGGCAAAGTCCCTGGGCACAGAGGGAACATCGTTATCCGATGTCTTGCCGGCAGACTCCACCGGTGGCTGCACCAAGAAGCATTGCACCGTGGCTGCGCGTTGCTCAGCAATGCTCAGGCTACCGGTTCTGGGCTGCTTGTTATCGGCATCTGCTTCGGCTGAGGCAATGGCAGGCGCCGAGGGCGAAGCTGTAACCGGCACCGAGCTGGCCGGTGCCGGCAGTGACACCGTTGGTGCGATAGCGGCCGCCCGCTGCAACTGGGCACGAAATTCCATGACCGGGCGTGCTGGTGATAGGTTTGCCGGCTCCTTTGCTGTCGCCTTTGGTGCGTTGCCTTCTGCCACAGCTCCTGCCGGCAGCGATGCCAATGCCGCTTCCAGCTCCAGCGCGAAGTCAAGCGCTGTTGACTGCCGTGCCGCCGGGTTTTTACTCAGCGCCCGCATCACACACAGCTCGACTGCCTCCGGCAAATCTGGGCGCCAGTCGCGCAACGGGCGTGGCGTTGCCGTTACTTGCTGCATCATGACGGTCGTCGTCACTTTGCCCGGAAAGGGAACGTTGCCGGTGAGCAGTTCGTACACGAGCGTGCCCAAACTGTAGATGTCAGAACGTGGATCGAGGGGCTTACCTTCACACTGTTCCGGGGACATGTAGTGGGGGGTGCCCATTACGCTCCCCGTTTCGGTGTTGAAATCATGGTTACTTGCGAAGGCATCCACCAGTTTGGCGATCCCAAAATCCAGCACCCGTGGAATTTCTTCTTCATCCACGCACTCAATCATTACATTGTCCGGTTTGAGATCGCGGTGGATGATGCCTTTGCGATGCGCCGCATGCACAGCCGAGCAAACGGCTTTCATCCACCGCACAATCCGCTCCGGGGCGAGCGTTGCCTCGGTATCGAGGATGCGGCGCAGGCTCCGACCTTCGATAAAGTCCATCACCAAATAAGCCACGCCATCCGGCGTAATGCCGAAATCCGTAACGGACACGATGTTGATGTGTTTGAGCTGCCCGGCCATCGCCGCCTCACGCCGAAAGCGGGCCAGGGCATCTTCATCGGCGACCAACTCTAGAGACAGTACCTTGACCGCGACAGTACGGTGAATGAGCAAGTGGCGGGCGCGATACACCGTACCTGACCCACCACGGCCGATGCGGCGCTCAATGCGGTACTTGCCGTCGAGCGTCCGGCCAATCAGCGGATCGTTTTGCGCAGGAGGAAGAGTATGCTCAGCCGCTATGTCCAGCGGCAGGCGCATTGTCAGGCCGGCCAGTAAAGCCGGCGGAACAGACGCTGCGCCGTTTGAAACGGAAGCGTCGCGCATGGCGCATCCTCGACCAATGGGTGGGAAACAGAATCGAACCTGGCTTAGAGAAATGCCAAGCGATCGTTGCAGCGAACGTCCTCGGCAGCGCTACGGTGTTCCCAAACCTTGAAGGCGTGTAGGTTACACGACCATCCTGACAAGTCAACGATGAATCGGTAGTTACCTAATCCAGAACTTGAACAGCCACGCGCCCAGGATCCCTGCGACCACAACCAGCACAGTTGGCAACAGTGGCAACCACCTCTCAACGCGCCTGACCCAGTTCCCGCGCCCGATCAGGTACCACAACGAGCGAAGCCACCACCACCCAAACAGGGCGAAGACCACCGGTGACATCGGGTGAAAGCGCAGCGCGCGGGTCCACTCGCCTTTGGCAAGAGCGCAGAAAGCCCGCGTTAAGCCACAGGTCGGGCAATCGAACCCGGTACTGTTTTTCAACGTGCACAGGGTCACGGTCGGCGTGTCGGGGGGGTGATACACCACGCTGACTACAAAAACAGCCGTCGTGAAGACGAACGCCGTCCAGTATGCCATCATAGCCGTACGGTCATCAGCGGGTCTAAGAAGAGGTAGCTGAGCAGTGCGCTTCATGTCCCAAAGCCATCGTCTCGCCAGCGAAGTGCCGGTGCCGGCAGCGTCAGCCGCTGCCGGACTGCCGGCGCGTACATCATACTTGCTGATCGGTCTTGTTGTCGTCATTTGTTATGCCAATGCGCTGAACTGCGGCTTTGCACAAGACGATGTACTGGTCGTGACGGCCAACCGCGCCATCCGCGACCTACCACACATTTACCAAGTTTTCGCCCAACCCTACTGGGGGATTGGTTATGAAGAAATCGCGACCTACCGGCCGGTGGTCAACGTTAGTTTGGCACTCAATTACGCCGTCCACGGGTTTCATCCGCTTGGTTACCACCTGGTCAATCTGATCCTCCATGCTGGGAACTGTTGTCTGCTCTATGGGCTGGTCACCGCATACACGCAGCGGCGACAACTGGCGTTGTGGACGGCGCTTCTCTTCGCTGCGCATCCGGTTCACGTGGAAGCTGTAACTCAGGTTGTCGGGCGAACCGAGCTGTTGGCAGCCGGGTTTGGTTTTCTGAGTTGGCATGCGTATTTGCGCATTGCCCAGGGGCGGCACTGGCGCTGGTTGGCGTGGGGAGCATTCGCCGTGGCGCTGTATGCCAAAGAAAGTGCGCTGACGCTACTCGGTGTCATAGCGTTGGCGGAACTGTGCGCCGGACGTCTCCGTTCGCGTGCTGCGTGGCAGCGGGCCGCCGTAGATGCGAGTGGATTTCTCCCCATCGTCGGCAGTTACATCCTTATCCGGCGACTGGTCAACGGACGCTTCGGTGTCTATGGCGACCAGACGTATTTTCAAGGCGATAGTTGGTGGACGCGCGTGCTGACGATGTCCCAGGGATTTGTCGAGTATTTCCGGCTGCTCGTTTTTCCGCACAGACTCTGCGCGTTTTATGACTTTAGCTTTTTCCCAAAGGTGTCCACCGTCACGCCGCGCGTTGCTGTGTCCCTGGCCTTGGTCGGTGCGGTGCTGGGCGTCGGGCTGTGGGCCTGGCGGCGACAGCCGCTGGTTGCCTTTGCCATCCTGATGTTCTTCGTCTCGGTTTCATTGGTCTCGAATATCGTCGTCCTAACCGGACTGGTGATTGCCGAACGCGTCTTATACTTCCCGTCCATCTCCATTTGCCTCCTGGGTGGCCTTGGTTTGGAAAAACTCTCTCAGTCTTTTCCACAGGGAAAAGCCGTCGCCGTCACCCTCTGCCTGGTCATTCTGGCGCTTATGGCTTGGCGTGTGATCACGCGCAACCCGGACTGGGTTGACAACGAAGCCTACAGTCGAGCGCTCCTGCGCGATGCGCCGGGTAATCCGAAGAGCTGGATGGCAATGGCCAAGGTCTATGAAGATGCCGGCGATATTGCGGCTGCCGAGGCCGCACTTCGGCAGGCCATTGCGGTTGGCGCCCACCGCGCCGCACCGCGGACCCTGCTTGGGCAGCTTTACTTACGCCAGGGGCGTATTGCCGAGGCCGAGGAGCTGTTCCGGGCGGCTATCGCCGGAAACCCTTTCGGATGGAGGGCCTACTTTGCGTTGGCTAGCGTGCTTGCCCGCCAGGGCCGCCTTGAGGAAGCGCTGCAGTGGTACGAAGCCGGCAAGCGTCAGTATCTTCCGCATGCTCAGGTGCTGTCCAGCACGGCGGCCGGCTTCTATCGTGGCGGGCATTACCAGGCAGCCTGCGCCATTTATGAAGACGCCCTGCGCCGCGATCCCCTCTGGGCTGAGGCCTGGGCCGGCTATGGCATTGTCCTCCTACGTCTCAACCGGCCGGCAGCGGCGCGCGCGGCCCTTGAACAAGCTGTGGCGCTCGATCCAAACCTCGGCGATGCTTGGATAAACCTGGGCGTTCTCTATGGCGAGCAGGGTGATTATCTTGCCGCGCGCCGCGCATTCGCGGAGGCGCTCAAGGTGGATTCTGCTTCTACGTTAGCGCATGACAACCTACGGCTGGCAACGGAACTGGCCTTTTCTCGGTAAGCGCGACGGGGCACAATCATACCGCGAGGCAACACCTGGCGCACGTTTCCGGCCCTGTGGTGTGTCGGCCGGCCGTCTGCGCCAGCCATCCCATCACACCCACCAACCCAAGGGTTGATCAAAACGACAATGACCGCTACCAACACCACACAGAGTTTATCCCAGAACAATCTGGACTTGGCGCGGCAGGCGTTTCAGAAGGGCAACTATGAAGAGGCTCTGATGCGCATCTACAGTGTGTTATGGAGCGGTTTACCTGATCCTTCTGCCCATCTCCTACTGTGGGATGTCCTCGAAGCCCAACGACTTGAACAAGGGCGGGTCAAGCTGCTCCGGCGGGCAATTGAAGAGGTAGCGTTTTCCCGGAAACCACGTCCGGCGGCATTGCCGTTGGACACCGACCCAGACCCGGCCGGCAAACGCCGTGCGCCGCGCTTCTCGGTCTCCCACCCGGTCATTCTGGTGGCGAACAATCCGCACCGAAAGTTGTGGGCAGAATTGGCCGTGGTTGAAGTAACCAGCTCGGTTGGCGCACAACTGCGGGTCGCCACGCCCTTCAAACCTGGCGAGCATGTTCACCTGTTTGGAACCCGTGGCGACGCAGCGGAGACCATTGAGGCCGTTGTGCGGAACATTCGCCTCGATGAGGAAGAAGATGGACGGTTCTTGGCCGGCGTCGAATTTTTGACCCCGGCCGGCGACTGGCTGTTGCCGCGTCAGGCAAACCAGAGCCAGCCTCACGAGGAATAACGGCCCCGTGTTCATCCCCAGGTGTTTTGGTCTAGCACCAGCCAGCTTGCACAACCCAGATCACAAAACCGGGTCCGCCGGCCGGTGGCCGCCGGGCCCGGCTGCGAAGAAGCGGCGCTTGCGCTCACGCGCTAAAGGACGTGCTAAAAGCTAATTTTGAACGCTACCTGAATGTTGCGCGGCCCATTAAACGTACTGGTCACACGCCCAAAGTTGGTTGCGTTCACGTTCTGGTCACCGATACCGAAGATCGGGCTGTTGAGTGCATTGAAGAACTCAAACCGTAGCTCAGTATTGATCCGCTCGGTGACCGGTGTGCGCTTGACGATGTTGAGGTCTAGGTTAAAGCGTGTCGGTCCGGTCAAGATGAACCGCTGCAGTGAGCCGACTTCACCCGGGCCTGGATTGAAAAACACCTGCCCATTGAAGGGGGGTTGTCCGTCCGGCGCCACCGCACGCCCGTCAACATTGATCACACGCGGATCAATAAAGAAAATGCCCTGCGGCGTCCGGAAAATACCCACCAAATCCTGCAACTGGCGGCGGTTCAGCGTGGTATTGACCGTGGTGAGGTCACCACGGGTACCGACAGTCACACGGTTGAGTGTGCCGCGCCGTGAGTAGATGCCAAACGGCGGCCCACTGGACACTTCAAAGAACGCACCGACTTGGAAACCGCCAACCAAGCGCCGCAGAAAGCCATTGCCCGGATCAAAGGTTTTGCCTTTCCCGAAGGGCAACTCGTAGATGCCGTTGATTTTGAAGGCGTGGGTTGTATCAAACGGCGCACGGGCATTTTCTAGCCTTGGCTGGGCGTTATCCAATAGGGCTTCAAAGCGGGTCTGTCCGGTACCGTTCGTGTTGGTCAGCACCTTGCTGAAGGTATAGTTGGCCTGCACCAGAAAGTCACCGATGATAGAACGGTCAAACCGACGCCGGAACTCAACTTGTAGCCCATTGTAACGGGAAAATCCACTGTTGTTGAGAACGTTGGCCGCCAACGTATTGGGGTTTTGCTGGAAGACGACCGTCCCGTTAAGCCGGTTGGTGACGTACAGAGAGGCCAGAACGCCGGCTTGACCGGTCTGAATCAAGTTGCGAACCGTAGCGTTGGTCAGCAAGCCGCCGCCGGCTAGAGAGGGGAAGACCGTCAGCGGTTGACTGCCGGGAATGTTGGGATTGAAGGCCGGGTTGAAGATGCCGGTCGCTGCCAGCGCTAAAAAGCCGTTCCGCTGCGCACGGGCCACATCGGCAGCGAAGCCGTTATTCCGCACATCCAACTGATTGAGGTCAACAGCGCGGATGAGGTTCGTGCTTTCGTTCCCGACATAGCGGACAGTCACGACCATGTTCCGCGTCAGTTCACGCTCAATAGCCAAGTTCCACTGGTGATAGAACGGCGTCTGTAGGTTTTGCGTCGGCAGACCAAACGCTGTGTTGGTCGTAACTGCCCACTGTTGCGCGTAGGTGTACGGAACTCTAAACGGCGGCGGTGTCAACAGTGTGTTGATGAGGTTGCCGGCGTTGGCAAGACGCGGCCCGGCGTTCTGAATCTGCGTCAGCGTCGGATTGAGCGAGGTGCTCAAGCCCTGGTTGGTTAGCAAGTTATTGTCAGCCGCACGAATGGCTTCGTCGTTGACAAAGGCCACCGCATAGCCGCCACGCAGCACCGTTTGCCGCCCTAACCCTGGAATATCCCAGGCAAAGCTGACGTTCGGCGCAAAGTTATTCCGGTCAGGACGCCAAAAGAATTTGGACACAAAGTTCACCGAGCCGTTTGGGTCGAGGAGAATCCGCTCTGACGTCCCATCCCCAACCGGCCGCAGCATAAAGTTATTCGCCTCGCGGAGTGGCGTCTGGTACTCATACCGCAGAGCCAGATTCAAGGTCAGCCGTGGGTGAACACGCCACTGGTCGGCAATATAACCGGCAAACTGGTTGAAGCGAAGGTTGCGCACCTGTCCGGCACCGCGCACAAAGCCCGATGTCGGTGAGGTTGCATTGAATGAAACGCCCAACCCCGACACCGCCCCAGCATACATAGCCAGGAAGGTGTTTGCCGTCTGGAGTTGGGTGACGTTGATGCCGCCGGGGAACTCGCCTGTCGTGAGGGGAGCGGGATTGCCACCGACACCCAATGACTGCTGACCAATGCTGATCGTAGGAATCACGCCAGCAAAGTTCACCGGGCGCACCCGTAAAAAGTCGATCTGCCCACCAAAGCGCAGGTTGTGCTTGCTCAACTGAATGGCTGCGTTGTCAATAATGGACGTGATTTGCGTATCCCGCCCCTGGGGCAAGAACGTCACGTCTGGATTGGTGAACGGAAGCCCACCAACGAAGAAATCACGCCGGGCAGCCGGGTCAACGCCAAAAAACGGTTCGGTGAAGTTGGCCCCGGCCCGCAGCTCATTACTGATCCGCGGTGTGATTTGCCAAACCCAGGCTCCGACGCCAAAGTTGGTGCGGGCCGTCTGAACCACCTGTAGTGTCCGGTTGAAGGTCTGGTCAATATCAGAGCGGGCAATGGCTTCGTCCGACCAGCGGTAGATGAACTCTAAATGATTCCGTTCATTAGGGTTGTAATCCACCCGTACTGCGAAGGAGTCGCGGTCAAACGGGACGGAGCGAACAAATTGGAAACCCGTTGTGTTAAGTCCATCACCGACCGTGGTCAGGTTGGACTGATTGGGCACGCGGTTGATCAAGGCAGCGATGGTGGGATCGATTGAGATGTTACGCAGCGCGAGCAAATTTACCGTTCGCCGCTGGTTGGCGTTGTCAAGATAGGTGAAAATGCCTCGCCGGGCATCAGGTGTCAGCACCGTGGTGGTCAAACCTGCCTGCTGACGCTGACGGATCATTTCGAGAGCTGAGAAAAAGTACAGGTTCCTGACCTTCGGCCCGCCGGGAATCCCCACTGGCCCACCCAGCTGGTAGCCGAATTGGTTGCGAATAAATGGGGGACGAGGAATACCGGCAGCGTTGTTGAAAAAGCTGTTGGCGTTGAGGACTTTGTTGCGGTGAAACCAGAACAATTCGCCGTGGTATTCGCTTGTACCGGCCGGCGTCACAAAGCGGACGGCCGATGACCCACCAACATCAGGAGCCGGATTGGATGTAACAATCGTCACCTCGCCGACACCGGCGACCGTTGGGTTATTAGGTGAGAAGTCAATCGCGTTAGCACGGATGAAGTTGTCCTGAATGTTGAGGCCATCCTGGGTCACAATGGTCGTTGAAGCGCGTTGTCCGTTGATGGTGGTGTTCGTGTTGGCGAGATTGCCGCTCACACCGGCTTGGAGTTGGACCAAGGCGAGCGGACTGCGGGTAATTAAGGGGAGTTCCTGCGTCTGCTTCGCCGTGACCGAACTGCGGACTTCGGCATTGGTGGATTGTATGAGTGCATCACCACCCGAAATGGTGACGATGTCTGAGGTGCCACCAACCTGGAGCGTGACCACCAAGCCGTACTCCTGGCCAACACCCAGGGCTGTGCTTTCTAAAACGGCTTTGGTGAAGCCGCTCGCCTCGACCGAGATACGATACCGACCGACCGGCAGCAACGGGGTCGTGTACGCACCTTCACTGCCCGTCGTTCCGGTGACAGATTGCAGCGTACCTTCATTTTCCACCGTCACAGTTGCACCGCTGATGATGGCACCGGTCGGATCCTTGACCGTTACAACGAAGCGACCGTTGGTGGTCTGAGCGAACGCATTGGGCGACAACCCTGCTAGCCCGCTCAGGAAGGCTATACCGACCGCCCAAATTGTTAGACGTACCCACCGAGGTAAAGACATAGGACGTTCCTTTCTCAATTTGCCTAGGGTTAGAAGCATAGGGGTTTTGGGCTTCCCGGCGTAGAGAAAGCAAATTGAATGCCACTCAGGCCGGTAGCTGTGAGGAGGCGCAGGCTCTAATCTAATGTTGCCGACGCGATGGCACGGGGCAGTCACATCAACAGCAACGCGCCGGCGTCCACCGTTAAAGCCAGTGATCACGCTACGCAGACGGCAACCGGGAGGTCATCCGCATACAGTTTTTCGCACAGCTTGCATGCAGTTTTTTGGAAAAACAATGTTTCCGGCGCACGGGATGGTGTGCATCGCGACATCTGCTTCCTGTGGAAAGCGATTCCGTGGTGAACGGTCACATACGCCTTGCCGGCGGGGCAGGCGACCGCACACTCAGGCATTGTCTTTGGGTGCCACGACGGAAAGCCGCGCGGCCGCAGAAGCACCGGTTTCTGGCGTGTGGCAGCGACACGCCGAAGCCCAAAAACTTTCCCCGAAAAAACTTTAGGCAATCTCTTTGTCACTCTTCAGCCATTCTAACACGACGCCACCCTTCGTCTAACGGAGCTCACAGGAACCCTAGTGATCATCGCGTTGACGAGACATTCATACTGACCTACGCCTGACAAAACGCAAGCCATCTACCGCCAAAGAGAGGAAGCAGCCAGTTGATGCTGGTTGAGTCGTGGGGATGCTCATTTGCCCATTGGAAGTCAGGGTTCAGGCGCCGGACTCCCGACGATGGTCTGAAGAAAAGCCTCCTGCTCACAGCTTGCGTTGGTCCGGCGGTCAGAAGGCAGGTGCCCAGCCTGGTCATCCAGGGCATACGCTCGAAGCCGTGGCCCAGCCCCACTGTGTTGCTATCCTACCCGGCCGAAGGCCCGAAGATTCCTCCGGCGCGCAGGCGCGGCGTTGCACCACCCCGGAGTCGCTTCCTTCAGCAGGGGAGCTGCTTCTGACCACCATCGTCCTTCGACCCACCGGAAATTTCACCGCAGCGCCGCAGAGGGCGCACGAAACTTCCCTG
>CALGZC010000014.1 GCA_937934745.1 uncultured Blastocatellia bacterium | reverse complement strand
CGTCGGATCCAGGGTAATTTTGCGGGTCAGGGGCAGGGTGTGACACCTCGACTGGGCAAGCCGCTGAACTCGCCCAGTGGGGTGGCGGGGTAAAGGTGGCGCTTGCTGCCCTTGGTCATTGGAATCAGTGGCCCTCGCCCCGCTGCCGGGCCTTGTCCGAGACACCCAGTAACCTTACCGCCCTGCCTATGGTCAGGGTGTTTAATAGGCAAAGGATGTCATTGCGTAGTGTATACGATACCAGAGTCTGGCTCCCAATAGATGCTCGCCCATTGACCGCGCCCGGATGAGATCCCCAGCTCAATCGCCTGAAGATTTAAGGCAGCGATCTCAGGGCGGGCGCGCAGACGGTCAAGAAGAAGGGCCGCAAGCTCCTCGGCGGTGACATTGCGCACCGGCACGAGCAGGACATCGCGCCTCAGGAAAGGGATACGCTCATCGGCAAAGCGGGCAAAGACCCAATCTCTCTCCTGTTCGATGACCAGATAAGGCGAATGCAGAGGCAGCAATACCCGCTCATCCAGCTCATCGCATAACGCCCTAAGGACCTGTTTTAAGATCCCATAATCAAAGGCCAGACCGTCCTCCCCGACAGCCGCGGTCACGGCACAGCGAACGCGAAAGTCATGGCCATGCAGATTTTCGCGCGCAGTCGCCGAAAAGAGGGTGAAATGGGCAGCGCTAAACTTGAGATAGTCCTTCAGGACCTCGATCCGCGTCAGTCTCGGCTTGGACACAGCGCTCTCCAGTGCAAAATCCTGCTCCCGCCGGCAGGGGGGAGGGATGGTGCTCAGCAGACCCTGCCCCCCTGGGGAGGACGAGGGTCTTGGGATGACTAACTCGCGGCGGGTCGCTGCCCTGCCCGAGCGACCTCCAACCAAGGGCTCCAGTCGCGGCCAAGATCCACCAGCTCGCTGGTGGGACCCGGCGACAATCCAGGCCAGCTGGGGTGGTGAGCGCAGCCGAGCCTAGGACGCAGGTCAATACTAGAACCCCCAGCAGGTACGCATTGTCTGGCCTCGCCTTGCCAAACCCAATCAGACCCAATCCCGTACCCAGACCCAAGCCGAGGGCGTATGGGCGAAGTCCAAGGGTCGCGCCTAGATCGAGCGTACCGATCAGGATCAAGCGGACGCTGACCCCGATTAGGATCAAGGCGGCGAGCAGGGCGGCCAGGCGGCAGAGCAGCCAGCTCAGCGGCTGGCGAACCGCAGCCAGCGGCGCCTGAATATAGGTTTGCAACCGTCTTGCCCAACCTACCCCACCTTCATCCCTGCGCCCAGAGCGGTCATCCTGGATCCAGGCAAAGGTCTCCCCTGGCGCCTGCCCAGAGCAGGCTATTAAAAGATAACCCAAACCAGCCACTATCAATAACGCCCCCTCCCCCTGGTCGATCCGCCCATCCAGCGCCAGTAGGCCAATGCTGGCACTTGCCAGCAGCAAGTCCAGGCCTGGGAGGGATCTAGGCTGGTGGCTTGTTGCAGATCTGCCTGAGCCTCCAAGGGAGTTCCAGCCAGCGGATTGGGGGCAGGGGGCGGGGACCTGAGAGAGGGCCAGCAACGCGCTCACCAGGGCATAGCCGAGGGCAAGGCCCAGACCCAAGGCATCCACCCCAGACCAGGCAGCCTGCATGACCGAGGCAAGCAGCCCAGTCCCAACGCCGAGGGCGTGCCCTGCCGGCAGCAATGTCGCTCCCAAAACAAGCCCCAGAACGCCCAGACCAAGTAGGGGTAAGGGGATTAGCCAATCAGCCATCGGCGGTCAGCGCCATCTCAGCCATCCCTGATCTGAAGGCGCGCGCGCCGCTGCTTCAACCCATGGCTCAACGAAGCCGATAGGATATAGGCGGCCGCCGCAAGCAGGATCATGGTCGGACCTGCCGGAAGATCCGGCCCAAACGACAAGGCCAAACCCAGGGTGGTGAAAAACGCGCCGAGCAGGGTCGCGATCAGGATCATGGTCCCTAGCGAACGGACATAGTGTCCGGCGGTTGCCGCCGGCAGGGTCAACAGGGCGATGACCAGGATCAGGCCCACCACCTGGATCAAGAGGACCACAGTCAGGGCCACCAAACAAAGCAGCAAGAGATAAAAAACTGTAACCGGCAAGCCGCGCAACCGGGCAAACTCCGCATCGAAGGCCAAGGCCAAGAATGGGCGATAACAGGCTGCAATCGTCAATGCCAGCACGAGATCGAGAGCGATCATCCAAACCAGCGCCCGATCTGGCACCAGGAGGATATTACCGAAGAGCAGGCTCATGAGATCCGCCTGATAGCCCGGCGTCTTGGCGATGAATAGGATGCCGATCGCCATCCCCACCGCCCAGAGTGCGCTGATCAGGGTATCCTCCTGGGCCTGCCAAACCAGATGCACCATCCCCATCAGGATGGCGGAGACGAGCGCGGCGACCAGTGCCCCTGCCAAGGGATCAAATCCAAAATATAGAGCCGCCCCCATCCCGCCCAAGACCGCATGGGCGATCCCGCCTGCCATAAAGGCAATGCGCTTGACGACCACGAATGGCCCGATCAGGCCGCAGCCGATGCTCGCCAAAAGACCCGCGATCAGGGCTTTTTGCAAAAAGGCATGGGCCACAAGTGCATCGAGAAACTCAGTCATGGGTATGCCCGATCCACCGCACCCGCCCGCCGTAAAGCCGCTGGATCAGCTCGCTTTCGAGCGGCTGGGTCTCGTGACACAGCAGGGTGCGATTAAGACAAGCGACCCGGCCGACATAGCGCGAGATGAAGGCGATATCATGCGAGACCAACAGGATGGTCAGGCGCTGATTCAAACGGGCGAGTAGGTCGAAGATCTCGCCCTCGGCGCGCTGATCGATATTGGCGGTCGGCTCATCGAGGATCAAAATCTTGGGGTCAGATACCAGGGCGCGGGCCAGCAATACCCGCTGCACTTGCCCCCCAGACAGGCGTCCGATCGGACGTTCTGCCAGATCCTCGGCCTCGACCTCGGCAAGCGCTCGCCGAGCCATAGCGCGATCGACACGGCCGATCCAGCCGAATAGGCCGCTCGCCGCCTTGCCTAGCCGGCCCAGGGCCACGACCTCCTCGACCCGGATGGGAAAGTCGCGGGGAAAGGTCGGAAACTGCGGGACATAGCCGAGCAAAGGTGCGGCCTGCTGGGGCGTTTGCCCCAAGACCTGGATATGTCCGCTTTGGGGTTTGAGCAAACCCAGGATCAACTTCAATAGGGTGCTTTTGCCGCCGGCATTAGGGCCAACCAACCCCAAAAACTCCCCCGGCATGACGCTGAGATCAACCCGATCGAGGACCAGGGTCTCGCCATAGGAGAAGCTCACCGACTCGATCTGGATAACCGGCTCAATCATGGGCTTATGGCTCATAACCCAATACCGGTGCCAACCAGCGCTCAGCCTCGGTCAGGCTTATCCCTTTGCGCTGGGCATAGTCCGCGACCTGATCGCGCTGGATCCGCCCAACCCCAAAATAACGCGCCTGAGGATGGGCGAGATACCAACCCGAGACCGAGGCGGTTGGCAGCATGGCGAAGTTTTCGGTCAGCTGGATACCCACCCGCCGGTCTGGCTCAAGCAGGCGCCACAGCGTCCCCTTTTCGGTGTGATCTGGGCAGGCGGCATAACCGGGGGCTGGGCGGATACCCTGGTAGCGCTCGGCGATGAGCTCCTCGTTAGTCAGCGCCTCATCAGCGGCATAGCCCCAGTAACGGGTGCGTACCAATTGATGCAGACGTTCGGCTAAGGCCTCGGCGAGCCGGTCGGCGAGCGCCTTGAGCATGATCGCGCCATAGTCGTCGTGTTCGGCGGCGAAGCGCTCCAGATGCGCCTCGATCCCGATCCCAGCGGTCACGGCGAATGCCCCGATCCAGTCGGGATAACCCGGTGGGGCGATGAAATCGGCGAGACAGAAATTGGGCTGATTGCGCGCGGCAGCGCGCACCATCTGCTGGCGTAAATGATGGGCCACTGCCAGACAATGGGTCCGATGGCGATCGGCGAAGAGTGTGATGTCGTCGTCGCCCAACCGATTGGCGGGAAAGAATCCAAAGACCGCACGCGCGATCAGCCAGCGTTCATCGATCAGGCGCTGCAAAAAGACCTGGGCATCAGCATAGAGCCGGCGCGACTCCTTCCCGATAATCGGATCATCCAGGATGTCTGGGAACCGGTTATGCGCCAGCTCCCAGGCCTGGAAAAAGGGCAACCAATCGATGTATTGGGCCAGATCGGCCAGCGGAAAGTCCTGGATGCTTGCCGCAACCCAGGCCTCCCCGCGCACCAGATCCAGTGACCAGGGGCCTGGGTCCTGGAAATCCGGGCGCAGCAAGGCCGGCTCGATCAATCGGGTCTGGTCCCAGTCGATCGGCACCCGGTTGGCGCGCGCCTCCTGGATCGACAGGGCCTTGCGCTCGGCATCCCTCCCCTCGCGCTCGGCGCGGATGTGGGCATACTCGGCGCGGATCTGCTCGAGATAACCTGGCCGCAACTCATCGCTCAATAGATTGGTCACCACCCCGACAGCGCGCGAGGCATCGGGCACATAGATCACAGGTTCTGAGCGCTGGGGGGCGATCTTGAGCGCGGTATGGACCTTAGAGGTCGTGGCCCCGCCGATCAACAGGGGCAGCTCGATGCCGGTTCGTTTGAGTTCTTTGGCGACATGGACCATCTCATCGAGTGAGGGGGTGATCAGTCCGGACAGCCCAATGATCTGGACTTGCTCGGCGCGCGCCCGCTCGAGGATGGTCTCGGCAGGGACCATCACCCCCAGATCGATCACCTCATATCCATTGCATTGGAGCACGACCCCGACGATATTCTTGCCGATGTCATGCACATCACCCTTGACCGTGGCGATCAGGATGCGTCCCTGGTTTACGGATCCCTCGCCAGCGGCCTGTTCGGCCTCCAGGAAGGGCTGCAGATAGGCGACCGCCCTTTTCATCACCCGGGCCGATTTGACCACCTGCGGCAAAAACATCTTGCCTGCCCCGAATAGATCCCCGACCTGGTTCATACCGTCCATCAGGGGGCCTTCGATCACCGCCAGGGGCCTCCCAAGCGCCTGGCGGGCCTCCTCGGTATCCTGCTCGATATACTCGGCGATCCCCTGAACCAGGGCGTGTTTGAGCCGCTCGGCAGCCGGCCAGCTACGCCATTCCTGATCAGCCACTGCGATCTCTGCCCCGCCCTTCCCTTGGTATTTCGGGGCAATGGCCAAGAGACGCTCGGTCGCATCCGGACGGCGGTTGAGGATCACATCCTCGACCGCTGCGCGCAGTTCCTCGGGCAAGGCATCATAGATCGCCAACTGGCCGGCATTGACGATCCCCATGTCCATGCCAGCCTGGATCGCGTGATATAGAAAAACCGCATGGATCGCCTCGCGCACCGCCTCATTGCCGCGGAAGGCAAATGAGACATTGGAGACCCCACCCGAGACCAGGGCATGGGGCAGACGGCGTTTGATCTCGCGGGTAGCCTCGATGAAGGCCAGGGCATAGTCGTTATGCGCCTCGATCCCGGTGGCAACAGCGAAGATATTGGGATCGAAGATGATGTCCTCGGATGGAAAACCAACCCTTTCGGTAAGCAGCCGATAGGCCCGGGTGCAGATCTCGAGCTTGCGCGCTCGGGTGTCGGCCTGACCCTGCTCGTCAAAGGCCATGACGATCACCGCCGCACCATAGCGCCGACACAAACGCGCCTGGGCGATGAATCCTGCCTCGCCCTCCTTGAGTGAGATCGAATTGACGATCGGTTTGCCCTGGACGCATTTCAGCCCCGCCTCGATCACCTCCCATTTGGAGGAATCGATCATCACGGGAACACGGGCGATCTCGGGCTCGGCGGCGGCGAGGTTCAAAAAACGCCGCATGGCCGCGGCTGCATCCAAGAGCCCCTCGTCCATATTGACATCGATGATCTGGGCGCCGTTTTCGATCTGCTCGCGCGCCACTGTCAAGGCCGACTCATAGTCGCCGGCCTGGATCAGGCGCCGGAAGCGGGCCGAACCCGTGACATTGGTGCGTTCGCCGACATTGACAAACGACAAGCTCCCAGAGCGGATATTGAGCGGCTCAAGCCCAGACAGCCGACAGGCGGGGGGGATCTCGGGCAGAGGGCGAGGGGGACAGCCGGCGACCGCTTCGGCAATCGCGCGAATATGTTCAGGCGTGGTCCCGCAACAGCCACCGACGATGTTTAAAAAACCCCGCCTGGCCCAATCCCCGACCTCGAGCGCCATCTGGTCTGGCCCCAGGTCATAGCCGCCGAGCGCATTGGGCAGGCCGGCGTTGGGATGGGCCGAGACAAAGCAATCGGCGATTCGCGCCAGTTCCTCGACATAGGGCCGAAGCTCATAGGGACCGAGCGCACAGTTCAGCCCGATGCTCAAGGGCTCAGCATGGCGCAATGAATTATAAAAGGCCTCGGTGGTTTGGCCGGTCAGGGTGCGACCCGATTGGTCGGTGATGGTCCCTGAGATCATGATTGGGCGCTCGACCCCATCCTCGGCAAAGACCTGCTTGAGGGCAAAGATCGCTGCCTTGGCATTGAGGGTATCAAAGATGGTCTCGATTAGGAGCAGATCGGCACCGCCGGCGATCAGACCACGCGCCGCCTCGGCATAGGCCCTGACCAGCGTATCGAAGTCGATATTGCGATAGCCCGGGTCATTGACGTCCGGTGAGATCGAGGCGGTGCGATTGGTTGGTCCGAGCACCCCGGCAACGAAGCGCGGCCTGTCAGGGGTCGTATAGTCATCGGCGCAGGCGCGAGCCAGACGCGCCGCCGCCGCGTTGAGCTCGTAGACCAATGACTCCATCCCATAATCGGCCATCGAGACGCAGTTGGCATTAAAGCTATTGGTCTCGATGATGTCGGCGCCAGCAGCCAGATAGGCGTGATGGATCTCAGCGATCGCCTCGGGCCGGGTTAGGACCAAAAGATCATTGTTGCCCTTCAGGGGTCTTGGCCAATCGGCAAAGTGTGCACCTCGGTAGTCCGACTCGGTCAGACCCAATCGCTGGATCATGGTGCCCATGGCGCCATCGAGGATCAGGATCGAGTGGCTGAGACGTTCGCGGATCAGGTCGGCGGGGTTGCTCATGGGCAGCGGTTCTCGTACGTCTAGATAGGCATAGGCAGTGCGAAACGGTCTGGGGTTGGATGCGGTCTTGACTTAGAGTCCGGCCTGCCGTTCGGCCTGGCGCGCGCCCTCTTCGTCCCCGATCTGACGCTTGGATACGGCGATGATCCGCCAGTTATCCCGCCTGAGATCCTCGCGCCTGCCAGCCAGATCATTGGCGCGGGCGGCCAGATTGGCGGCAAGCCCGGCCTGACCCTGTTCAAGCCGCACCCGCGCCAGCCGGTTCAACAGATAGGGATCGCGGGGGGCGATGCGCAGCGAACGCTCTAGGGCGGCAGCAGCGGCGGCATAGTCCCCAGCGCGCCGATGTTGTTCGGCCTGGGCAGCCAGCTTGGCTGCCGCGGCTGGCAATGGGGGTGCAGCCAGGTCCGAGGGCGGCAGGGCAGCAGGCAGGGACGCGCCGAGATGCGGCTGTTCGCTGATCGGCACCAGCGGGCCCGGGCCAGCTGGGGCCGGTGGGGTCGGCTTGGGCAATTGGTCTTCAGCGGCTGATTGGGCGGGCTCCGGCGAGACCTGGGTCGGCGAGGCAGCAGATGCCCCGGCCATCCCTGGGCTAGAAGACGGGGATGGCGCAGGCGCTTGGGGTGGTATCGGTGCCCTATCTGCGCTAGACACTCTCTCAGGCTGGGGGAAGTACTGCTCGCCCGGAGCAACAGGCGCTGCCGGACCAGACGGCTGAGGCGGTACAGACGGGGCTGGGATCAGGCCGGGCGCCGCTGATGCGGGTTCAGACACCATCGGATCCCGATAGGCAAAGATCTGGGGGCCAGATTTGGACGGGCTTACCGCAGTCCGAGCTGGCGGGTTAGGCTGCGGCGTCGTCTGGGAGGGGCGCGCGGGCTGGGCAGGACGCGGCCTCACCTGCACCACTGGCGCGGGAGGATCCTCGCGCGGTCCCAGCGCACAGGCGCTCAGACCCAGGGCGACGGCGATCGAGAGGGTCAGGGTCTTGGTTAGGCGTTTCATCGTTCGCTTGTGGGGTCTCAATGGGCTCAGCGATCAAAAAAATCGCTCATGAAATGACTCTCTGGGCGGGTCGGTTTGGGTTTAGGCGGCGGCGCCACGACCGGCGGACCCTCACCAGCGGCGGGTTGCCCCTGAGTTGGCCGTTCGCTGACCTCGGCAACCCGGACGCTGCCCCCTCCCCCGCCGCAACGTCCAGCACGCCTGGCGCTCTCGCCGATATAGGGTACGCCGGTCTGGCCGCAGGCATCCACCAGAACCACACCCTCGGGCGGGGTCTCCAGCAAAGGCTCGTTGGCCAGACCAAGCATAAACTCACCCCAGACTTTGAGCGCCCCCTCGCTGCCGGCCAGTCCAATTGGCTGGTTGTCATCGCGCCCGACCCAGACCACGGCCACCTTGTCGCCCGAAAATCCGGCAAACCAGCTGTCGCGTTTTTCATCCGTGGTCCCAGTTTTGCCGGCCATGGTCATCCCTTTGGGCAACTGAGCTCCTAACCAACGAGCGGTGCCCTGGGTCACCACCCGCTGCATCGCCCAGGTAACGAGATAGGCCGCCTTGGGATCGACCACGGGCTCGATCGCCAGGGGATAGCGATTGAGCGGCCGGCCCTGGGCATCAACGATCTCGCGGATGGCGCGTAAGGGTGCGCGATAGCCACCGGCAGCGATGGTCTGGTAGATCTGGGTCACCTCGAGCGGTGAGAGTGACACCGCCCCCAGAAGGACCGAAGGCACAACTCGGATACGCCGCTGGGCACCCAGTCTATACAGGGTCTCGACGACATTCTTGACCCCCAGATCCAGGCCCAGGTTGACCGTGGCCAGGTTCAGCGAACGGGCCAGGGCGCTATGCAACGGCACCGAGCCATAGACCTTGCGGTCATAGTTTTTCGGTTCCCAGCGTTTGTTGCCGTCGGGCAGACTGACCGGCTGATCCGGGATGAGGGTGGTCAGGGTATAGCGATCTGGTTTGGACAGGGCGAGCAGATAGATGGGCGGCTTGACCAACGAGCCGATGGGCCGCACCGAATGCAGGGCGCGATTAAACCCTGCAAAGCCCGGTTGGCGCCCGCCGGCCAGCGCTAAGACCTCACCCTGTTCGACCGCGGCCACAACCACCGCGCCCTCCAGGATCCCAGACCGCATCCCGCGCTGTTTCTCTAGAATCGGCAGCTGCTTGGCAAGCGCCCGCTCGACCGCCGCCTGAACCAATGGATCCAGGGTGGTAAAGATATTCAGGCCCTCGGAGCGCAGATCCTCATCGCGGTAGTCGCGTTTGAGCTGTTGGCGCACCAGGGCGATGAAATCCGGATAAAAACCGGCTGGCCGACCGCCGCCCTCCTGGATGCCAAGGGGCGCGCCCTTGGCACGCTCGGCCTCGGTCTGGCTGATCACCTTCTCGCGTACCATGAGCTCCAGGACCAGATTGCGCCGGCGTAGCGCCGCCTCTGGATTGCGGCGCGGGTCATAGGCGGAGGGGGCCTGGGCGAGACCGACCAGAAGGGCGATCTTCGGGGTATCGAGCGCCTTCAGGGGCAGATTGAAATAGAACTCGCTCGCCAGACCAAAGCCATGGATGGCGCGGTCGCCATCCTGCCCGAGATAGATCTCGTTGGCATAGGCCTCGAGGATCTCCTCCTTGGTGTAATGGCGCTCAAGCAACACGGCCATATAGGCCTCCTTGAGCTTGCGCTCGAGGGTGCGCTCGGCATTGAGATAAAGGTTCTTGACCAGCTGTTGGGTGAGGGTGCTAGCGCCCTCGATCACGGTCCCGGCGCGCAGGTTATTGATGGCCGCGCGCACGATCCCCCGCGGATCAATCCCGGGATGCCGGTAAAAATTGCGGTCCTCAACCGCAATCAGGGCCTTGATCAACAGCGGCGGCAGATCCTGATAGTGCAGTAACACCCGATCCTCATTATGGGTCGGATAGATGCTGGCGATCAGCATGGCATCGAGCCGCACCAACGCCAGCTCTTGACCGTTCTCGGCATCAGTGAGCTCGCTCACCTGCCCCTCGGCAAAGGCAATCTCAAGATGATGCTCGGGCTCAGGCCCGTCCCAAAAGCGAAACGGCCTGGTCCAGACCACGAACCGCTCGCCCTGGCGCCGATACTGTCCGTCCGAGCGCGGCTGCTGGACGGCGCGATAATTCAGCCGCTTGAGCTCGTTCTCAAACTGATCGGCTGTCAAACGCCGTCCGATATAGAGCTCTAGCGGGCGCGCCCAGACCCGCGCCGGCAGGGCCCAGCGCTGCCCCTCGAACCTGTCGCGCACCACGCCATCGAGATAGCTGCCATAGAGCGCCAGCACCAGGGCCGCGGCCGATGCCAGGATCAGTAAACCGCTGAGCAGGATTCCGCCGCCCTGTTTGCACCTGCCGATCCCCCGCACCCCGCGGCTTGGCCGAACATAAAACCAGATCGAAGAATGGGTTAGCGACATGAGCTCGATGACAAGACCGCCTGGGGCGATGCACTCCCAGTGAATAGCTTAAACATGCCTTTTCCTGCTGGTTGGGGAATGGGCTGATCCAGGTTGAGACCGCCTGTCGCCCACTCCCCTTGGGCAGAGGCCCAGGGTCTTGCGGGTCTGACTAGGTCTTGATCCCCACACCCCGACGCAATAGGCTAAGGCTATAGGCAAGGAGGATCAGGATGAATACCAGGGTCATGCCGAACGCCACGCCCAAAGGGACATCGCTAACCCCCAATAGACCATAGCGAAAGGCATTGATCATATAGAGTATCGGATTGGCAAGCGAAATACCCTGCCAGAACTCGGGCAGAAGCTCGAGCGAATAGAACACCCCGCCGAGATAGGTCAGGGGTGTGAGCACAAAGGTCGGTACGATCGAGATATCGTCGAAGCTATTGGCATAGATGGCATTGATCAGGCCGCCGAGCGAAAAGAGGGTTGCAGTCAATAGCCCGATGCCAAGGGTCACCCAGGGATCATGGAGGTGAATCTCGGTAAAGAATAACGCCACCCCCAAGACGGCGCCGCCCACTGCTAGGCCGCGCGCCACACCGCCAGCGATATAGCCCGCCAGGATCACCCAGTCGGGGATAGGCGCAACCAAGAGCTCCTCGATATAGCGCGAAAACTTGCTGCTATAAAACGACGAGACCACGTTGGCATATGAGTTGGTGATCACCGCCATGAGCACCAGACCCGGCACGATGAAATCCAGATAGTTAAGCCCTGCCATGGGTCCAATGCGCTCGCCAATCAGCTGGCCGAAGATGATGAAATAAAGCCCCGTGGTGATCACCGAGGGGAGGATAGTTTGGACCCAGATGCGCAAAAAGCGCAAGAGCTCCTTGATCAGGATGGTCTGGAAGGTAATCCAATAGCGCCGCCAGCGCCATAACTCGCCCCTCATGTCTCAGACTCCGGCCCATGGCGATCGACCAGCTCTAGAAACAGGCGTTCGAGCCGGTTTTGTTTGTTGCGCAGGCTGATCACCTCAATCCCGTTGCGGGACAGCGCCTCAAATAGACCGTTGATCGTATGCGCCCGGTTCATCTCGACCTCGATGGTGCAATCATCGACCGCCTGCAATACAAATCCACCGAGCTCGGGCAACTCGGTCACTCGACCCTTGAGATTCAGCACAAAGGTCTCGGTATGCAGCCGGCTCAAGAGTCTGGGTAGACTCGTGCGCTCGGCGATCCGCCCCTGGTCGATGATGGCAATATTGCGGCACAGGCTTTCGGCCTCTTCCAGATAATGGGTGGTCAGCAGGATGGTCACCCCCGCCGCGTGCAGTTCGCGCAAGCGCTGATGGATCAGTGAGCGCGAATGCGGGTCTATGGCCAGCGTAGGTTCGTCCAGGATGAGGATGCGCGGTTCGTGGATGAGCCCGATGACCAGGTTCAATCGCCTTTTGTATCCACCGGAGTAGTGTTCTACCCGGCGGTCGGCCTGGTCACCAATCTCGGCGATCTGCAGACAGGCATTCACCCGCTCGGCCAGGCGCGCGCCGCGCAGCCCCTGCATGCGGCCGAAATACTCGAGATTCTCGCGTCCGGTCAGGGTGGGGTAGATGGCCGGTTCCTGTGGCACGACCCCGAGCATGCGCTTGACCTCCGCTGTCAGGGTGTCATGGCCGGCGAGGCGGACACTGCCTGCGGTGGGTTTGAGCAGTCCACAGAGGATGGATAACAGGGTGGTCTTGCCGGCCCCGTTGGGCCCGAGGATGCCGAAGATGACGCCTTGCGGCACGGTGATGCTGAGGTCGTCCAGGGCCGGCGGGGCGTCCGGGCGGAAACGCTTCAAGACATGCTGCACCTCGATGGCCGGCGCTGCGGCAGCGCCACCCAGCCCAGTGGAGGAAGGGGTACAGGCGACGCCCATCTATTCAGCGCTTGGCCAGCGGCGGGGTGTCGACCAGACCCGCGGGCCAACGGCGGTTGAAAGGCAGGCCACGTGGGGAGGATAGACCAGTCGGCATGGTGAACGGGCGAGTATGACAGGGCGCATTGTATAGGGGTGGGAGAGGCCGAGAAACAGCACGCCCACCCTGAATTTTTGCGACCGCCTGCCGTTAATGAAGGAACGGCTCATTCACGGCCGCATGCGACTGAACAGATCAATGGATGTTGTCGATATGCATGGACGCCTGATCATCCTGATCGCGCTGGGACTGCTGGGCGGGTGTGACCGCCTGTACGAGCGCGCCGGTCTCCCTGACCCGGCCAAGCAGCTTGCCGAGGGCAAGGCCATTGGTGGTGCCTGTCGGCATGCCGGCCGCGGCCTGGAGGACTGCTACACCCTCAATCCTACGGCCTCGAAGGCGGCCATCTACGAGGGCTGGAAGGAGATGAACGAGTACATGGCGAAGAACGGACTGGAGGCCATCCCACCCCAGATAGAACCGTCCACGCGCAAGCCTTCAGCCCGCAAGACGGAGGCAGCCGAGGCCGATGCAGGCACGGACCCAGAGGCCAGGTCGCGTGAGAGCAAGCCCAAGGCCGCCATCACGTCCAAAGAGGATTAATCCGCCAACGACGAGGACTGAGGCCGAAGCCGTCGCTGTCCAGAACGCCATGTCCCATAACGTCGGCATGGAACGCCGGTCACCATCTGCCAGTATCGCTGCCGGACAGGGGTGTGCCTCAAGTCGCCAGCCACTTCGCGCAAGAGATCGCACAGGCACGTTTCCCGGTGCCACCGGCCTCGCTAAAATCGCGCCCATGAAACCAACGCTGCGCATCGCCTCTTACAACATCCACAAAGGCTTGTCCTTTTTCAACCGGCGTGTCGTGGTCCACGAGGTGCGCGAGCGGCTCATGGCGAGCGGCGCCGACATCGTTTTCCTGCAGGAGGTGCAGGGGCACCATGCGCGTCACAAGCGGCGCTACCGGGAATGGCCCGAGTCGCCCCAGCACGAATACTTGGCAGGGGACTTGTGGACGGATTTCGCTTATGGCCGCAACGCCGTTTACGACCATGGTCACCACGGCAACGCCATCCTGTCGCGCTTCCCCATCCTGCGCTGGGAGAACGAGGACATCTCGGCGCATCCTTTTGAGCGCCGGGGGCTATTGCACTGCGAGCTCAAAGTGCCTGGTCTCGACCAGTCGCTGCATGCCATCTGCCTGCATCTGGCCTTGACCGAAGGGGGGCGGCGTAAGCAGCTACACCAGCTCTCGCAGCGCATACGCCACATGGTGCCTGACACCGCGCCGCTGATCATCGCTGGTGATTTCAACGATTGGCGGCAGCGCGCAGGACTCTATCTCGCGGCAGAGCTGGGCTTAAAAGAGGTGTTCGAGGCCACACACGGGCAGCCCGCCCGCAGTTTCCCCGCTGCCTTACCCCTTTTTCCGCTCGACCGCATCTATGTGCGCGGCTTCAGCGTGGCCTCTGCCCATGTCCTGCACGGGCCCGACTGGCGCCTCTCGGATCATGCCATGCTGACCGCAAAACTGGTACACAAGGCCGCCGATACGCGGCACCACGGCACCTCCCTCACCCAGACCGCCCCTGTCCTTGCGCAGCCGTGACCCTGACCAGGCTGGGTGGCGTCGGCCTGGACAACGCGGCCTCGCCGCAGGCGCCTTGCCCCTTGCCCGTACACCATGCTGTTGACGGGTAATCGGCTGATCTTGCTCGAGAACGGGCGGCAATATTTCCCAGCCTTGTTGGCGGCCATCGCTGGGGCGCGGCAGGAGGTCCATCTGGAGAGCTATATCTTCGAGCTCGACACGACCGGCCAGCAGGTGCTCGATGCCCTCATCGCCGCTGCCCGGCGCGGGGTGCGCGTGCGCCTGTTGCTCGACGGCTTCGGCTGCCGGCGCTTCCCGGCGGAAGTGGCCGAGCACCTGCGCCGCAGCGGGGTGCAGCTCCTCTTCTACCGGCCAGTACTGGGGTTACTGTGGTTGCGGCGACACCGCCTGCGGCGTTTGCACCGCAAGCTGGCGCTCATCGATGCCCGCATCGGTTTCGTCGGCGGCATCAATGTCATCGACGACGCCCGTGCCGGCGCCAAGCTGGCCTATGACTACGCCGTGCAGGTGGAAGGGCCGGTGGTGGCCGAGATCTGGCAGGCGATGCGCCGGCTGTGGTGGTTGGTGCGCTGGAGTCAGCTCAAGCGCCGACCGCGTCTTGGCCGGGGGGTGCAGCCGAGCCTAGCGCCGGTCGGGGATCAGTCCGCCGAATTCCTGGTGCGCGACAATCTGCGCCATCGGCGCGACATCGAACGGGCCTATCTCAAGGCGATCGGTATGGCGCGCAGGGAGATCATCCTGGCCAATGCCTATTTCCTGCCGGGGCGCCGCTTCCGCCATGCCTTGGTGCACGCCGCCCGCCGTGGGGTGCGCGTGCGACTGCTCATGCAGGGCCATACGGATCACCCCTTCTACAAGCTGGCCGCCCGCGCCTTATATCGCTATTTCCTCGACCACGGTGTGGAGATTCGCGAATACCACGCCGGTTTCCTGCATGCCAAGGTCGCGGTGGTGGACGACGAATGGAGCACGGTGGGATCGAGCAACATCGACCCGTTTAGTCTGTTTCTTTCACGCGAGGCCAATCTGGTGGTGCGCGACCGACGCTTCACGGGCGAGCTGCGCGCAAGCCTCATTCGGGCCATGGAAACGGGCACCCACCGAATCCATCACCAAGTCCTGCGGCGCATCCCCTGGTACGAGCGACTGGCCTCCTGGCTACTGTACAATGCCGTGCGGGTGGCCATGGGGCTATCCGGATACGCGCGGGGGAAGGTGTAGTCAGGGCAGGATGTCAGCGACTCGGTTTAACCTAAAAACCGCAGTTGAACGGGCCCGAAGGGTGGTTCAAGCGGGTGTCTGGCTTGACACGACGACGCCGCAGGGCGACCGCGACGGGCGAAGCAGGGGCCCCTTCTGGGGATGCGACCCCGTCGCGGGATGCTGGTGCCCCACCCGCGGTCGCCGGCATCCCCTGCGCTGGCCGATCCCCGCTTGCGCGGGGCCCCTCGGCCGACGCTGCGGGGCGCCCCCCCTGCAAGGAGGCGCGAAAACGAGCCTGGTAAACTGATCCTACAACCAGGCTCGTTTCGTCGCAGACAAAACGAGCCCGGTAGACTTTCCAAACAACCGGGCGAGTTTAGTCGCGGACAAAACGAGCTCGGTAATCTGATTCAACGGGCAAGCTGTGTTAAGCACGACGCGTGCAGATGGCCAAGGGGTCGCGACTTTCGTCGCTCCTACGAGACAAACGACCGGGCGAGTTTCGTCGCAGACACACAGCCAGACGCCCGCTTGGGCCGCATAAGCCCGCAGGGCGCAGGACAGCACGCAGTGCTGGTCCCGAACGCAGCGAGGGATGGGCCGAAGGCCCACAAAGCGGGCCCGTAGCGGGCTCACCCTGCGGGTGCGTCGTATCGAGACCACATCCTTTAATGGATTCATGACGTTGCAACACAAGAAAGCGGTCAACTGCGGTTTTTAGGTTTAACAGACCGTCACCAGGCAGTGGGGCGATCGCTTCGTCTGCGGCGAGGATGCGGCGCTCACCCCAGACTCATGGACTCGATTGCGCAGGGCCTAGCCCAGGTCAGATGCCGGCGGTCAGGATCGACGCGCCGTCATGAGAAAGACCGGATAGCGGCGGTTGTCTCCGTCCCTGTCTTTCTCGATCTCGAAGACGGTTGTAAAGGCGATGTCGGTGAAGCCTGCCGATTCGGCCAGCGCGGCGAGGGCCGCGCGCTCGAAGCCATGGTGCACATCGACCTCGGGCCCATGAAAACGACCGTCTTCGCGGTCGAGATCGGCCACCGCGAGCCAGCCGCCAGGCTTGAGCAGGCGTTGGAAGACCTGCAGGATGTGCGCTGTGTCGGGGATGTGGTGCAGAGTCATCGCCGTGCAGATGAGGTCGTAGGTCTCGTCCGCCGGCGGGTCGGCGCTCAGATCCACCTGGCGCAGCGTCATATTGCCCACCCTCTGGGCCTGCATCTTCTCCGCGGCCACGGCCAGCATCCCGGCCGAGCTGTCCATCAGGGTGATGTGGCTAAGCTCATCCTTGAGCAGGAAGGCGAGCAAGCCGGTGCCGCTACCGTAGTCCAGCGCGGTCATGGACCGGCTCAATGGAATGCGGTCACGGATGGCGGCGGCGATGCGTGCGGCCCGCTCGCGAAAGACCGGATTGGTATCCCACTGCCGTGCCTTGCTGTCGAAGTGTGCGGCGTCCAGTACCACCTTGCTCATCGCCGTCCTCCCAGCAGGGAACCGAGCACACCGCGGATGAGGGCGCGGCCGATCTGGCTGCCGACTGTGCGCGCTGCGCTCTTGGCCAGGGCCTCCATAACCCCTTCGCGCCGGCGGCCGCTGCTACCGGTGCCGCCACCGAGCAGGTCCCCCAAGACTCCCCCCAGGCCGCCGCTCGCTTGGCTGCCGCCTGGCTGGCTGGTTGCAATCTGCGCCGCCCGCGCCTTGAGCTTTTCGTAAGCCGATTCGCGATCCACCGTCTTTTCATAGACCCCGGCCACCAGCGAGGACGCCATCACCTGGCGGCGCTCGGCCTCAGTGAGCGGCCCCAGGCGGCTGCGTGGCGGCACGATCCAGGCGCGCTCCACTACACTGGGCTTGCCCTTCTCGTCGAGCAGCGATACCAATGCCTCGCCCACGGCGAGTTCGGTGATCGCCGCGACCTCGTCGAGTTTGGGGTTGTCGCGCAGGGTCTCGGCCGCGGCGCGTACCGCTTTCTGGTCTTTGGGCGTGTAGGCGCGCAGGGCGTGCTGCACCCGGTTGCCGAGCTGACCGGCCACACTGTCCGGGATATCGGCCGGGTTCTGGGTGACGAAGAATACCCCCACACCCTTGGAACGGATGAGCCGCACCACCTGCTCGATCTTGTCCACCAAGGCTTTCGGGGCATCGTCGAAGAGCAGGTGGGCCTCGTCGAAGAAGAAGACGAGCTTCGGTTTTTCCAGGTCGCCGACCTCAGGCAGGTTTTCGAACAGCTCGCTCAAAAGCCAAAGCAGCAGGGTGGCATAGACTTTGGGGGCCAGCAGCAGTTTGTCCGCCACCAGGATGTTGACCATACCGCGGCCATCCACCGTTTGCATCAGGTCGGCGATGTTCAGCATGGGCTCGCCGAAGAGCCGCTCGCCGCCCTGTTGTTCGAGACTGAGCAGGGCGCGCTGGATGGCGCCGATGCTGGCGGCGGAGACATTGCCGTACTCGGTGGTGAACTGGCGCGCGTTTTCGCCCACGTACTGCAGCATGGCGCGCAGGTCCTTGAGGTCTAACAACAGCAGCCCCGCATCGTCGGCGATCTTGAAGGTCAGCGCGAGTACCCCAGCCTGGGTCTCGTTGAGATCGAGCATACGCGCGAGCAGGAGCGGCCCCATGTCGGAGATGGTGGCGCGCACCGGATGCCCCGCCTCGCCGAAGGCATCCCAAAACGTGACCGGACAGCCTTCGTAGCGGAAATCAGTCAGGCCCAACATCGCCACCCGCTCGACGACCTTGGGGTTGTCTCCCCCCGGTTGGGCCAGACCGGCCAGGTCGCCCTTGACGTCGGAAAGAAAGACCGGCACGCCGATGCGGCTAAACCCCTCGGCGAGCGTCTGCAAGGTCACCGTCTTGCCGGTCCCGGTAGCACCGGTGATGAGGCCGTGGCGGTTGGCCATGCGGGGCAAGAGGCGCAATTCGGTGTCGCCGTGCTTGGCGAGCAGCAGGGGTTCGCTCATGAAATTCTCCCGGTCGAATCGAGCACCGCGGATTTGCGCGCCGGTGCCCGCGGCTGCGCGGCAGCCTATGGATCATATGGCGGGTCATTGTACGGAGCACGGCGGTGAGCAACAACCGGGTTGGCCAACCCGTAACCGGGATTCAAGTGATGCGTCGTTCGCGCCGATAACAGCGCAGGTGCCGGGATGATCGACCCGGCGTGCCGAACGGATACCGTGCCCTGAGGCGAACGCATTGGATACCAAAGACACCCATCAGGCGAGCGCACCGCAGGCCAGCCAGCCTCCCCTGGTCTTGCTGGTGGAAGACGATCCAGCCCTGGCCCGCATCCTCGCCGAGCGCATCCAGCGCGATGGCCACACGGTGCGGGTGTATCCGGTCGTCCCGACCGAGCCACCCGTCGAGGGAGGCGAAACGGCGGCCGTCGAGATTCACGAGCTCAAGGGGCCTGACGCCACGGCGCAGTGGCGCGCACCGCCGCGCCCGGCCGACGGCCTACTGGCGCCGCGCATTTACATCTCGGCGCGAGACGATATGCACGCCCGGCTTGCCGCCCAGCGCGCCGGCGCCACCCGCTACCTCACCCAGCCCGTCGATCTGGACCGGCTCATGCTCCAGATCGATGCCCATCTGCTGCGCGCGCCCGAACGCCCCTATCGTGTCCTGCTGGTCGCGGATGACGCTACTGCCCTGGCTGGATACGCCGCGGCCCTCACGGCACAGGGGATGCAGGTCGAGACCCTCACCGATCCGTATGCAACCCATGCCGCCGCCGTGCGCCTGCGCCCCGAATGCCTGGTACTCAGGCGTGACATGCCGGCCTGCAGCGGCGATGAGGTCGCTGCCGTGCTGCGGGCGGATGCCCGCTTCCAGGAGCTACCCATCGTCTTTCTCGTCCGTGCCGAAGACCCCCGGCCGCTGCCTCTGCTCGACGGGGTGGGCGAGACCTGTCTGCCGGAGGCGGTGGCCCCCATGACGTTGGCGGCGACCGTCACCCTGCGCGTGCGGCGTGCGCGCAGCCTGCGCCGGCTCAACGAGGACCTGCGCGCGGCCCTGCGCGAGGGCCGCATGCTGCGGCTCGCCCTAGACGTGCACAACTTGGTCTGCATCACCGATGCGAGCGGGGTGATCGCCTACGTCAACGATGCCTTCTGCCGGGCGAGCGGTTACAAACGCCGGGAACTGCTCGGCCAGGGCTTCGGCCTGCTCAAGTCGGGGGTGCACGGTGTCGAGTTCTACGCTAAGCTATGGCAGACATTGCGCCAGGGCGAGGTCTGGCGCGGCGAATTCTGCAACCGACGCAAGGATGGTAGCCTCTATTGGGTGGACACCTCCATCGTGCCTTATCAGGACGACGCAGGGCACCCCACACGCTACCTCGCTGTCGGCACCGACGTCTCCCGGCTCAAGGCACTAGAGCAGGCGCTCACCTCTCGGCAGGACAGCCAGCCGAAGTGACCTGGCCTAGCGGCTGGGTATGATCCGACCGGTCCGGGGTGCCGCGATGAACTCCCGTCTGCCCCCAGGGGTCTGATGAAAATGGACACCTACCATCGTGCGAGTGCCGTTGGTGTCCTCCCCCGTTGCCGGCGGGACCGAGCCAACCGCCTAACATCTCCTGCGGAGCGTCCATACAGAGACAAAAAAACCGGTCAGCCCATGCCCATCACTTACACCCGCATTGCCATCGCCCTGCACTGGGTCACCGCCGGCCTGATCCTGGCGGCCCTGGCCCTGGGCCTGAGCATGACCGAGATGCCACTGTCACCGCAGAAGCTCAAGTTCTATGCCTGGCACAAATGGCTGGGGGTCACGGTGTTCCTGCTGGTCGTGCTGCGGCTTATCTGGCGCATCACCCACCGGCCGCCACCGCTGCCGGCCGAACTGCCTTCCTGGCAGAGGTCCGCTGCCCAGGTCACACACGCACTGTTGTATGTCCTGATGTTGACCATACCGCTGACGGGTTGGCTCATGAGCTCGGCCAAGGGCGTTCAGACCGTCTATCTGGGCGTTCTCCCCATCCCCGACCTGCTGGCCAAGGACGAGGCCCTGGGCAACCTCCTGGACAGCGTGCACACAGTCCTCGCCTACGGCCTGATCGCCCTGCTCGTCGTGCATGTGGTCGCCGCCCTCAAGCACCACTGGGTGGACCGTGACGACGTGCTCACCCGCATGCTACCCTGGATCAAGCCGCGAAAGGAAAACCGATGAGATGGTCAACCCCGCTGTTGTTGCTCGGCTTTGCCCTGTTGCCGGCCGGCCCGGTGCTCGCCACTCAATACGAACGCCTCCTGACCGAGCACAGCCGCATCGACTTCGTCTCGCGGCAGATGGGGGTGCCGGTGGAGGGGCAGTTTCGCCGCTTCAGCGGTCAGATTGCCTTCGACCCCACCCGCCCGGAGGCGGCCAGCGCCCTGCTCACGGTGGACCTCGCCAGCTTCGACATGGGTTCGCGCGAGGTCTACGACGAGGTGGTGAGCCGCAACTGGTTCGACGTGCGGCAGCATCCCACCGCCCACTTCGTCGCCACCGGCCTGCGGCATCTGGGCGGCGACCGCTATGAAGTGCGTGGGCAGATGACGATCAAGGGTCGCACGCGCGACATCACGGTACCCTTCACCTTCCGCCCGCAGGGCCGCACTGCGCACCTCACAGGCAGTTTTGCGCTGCGGCGGCTCGATTACGGCATCGGCACCGGCCCCTGGGGCGACACGAGCGTCGTCGCCGACGAGGTGCTGGTGCGTTTCCACCTCGTCGCCGCCGAGGCGGGCGCCACACCCCCTGCCGCCCGGCCCGGCGGCAGGCCCTGACATCCCCAAGACCTTGCGCCAGGAGGCAGACGCATGAAACCCATCACCATCACCCGGATTGCCACCGCCACCCTGATCGGCCTTACGGCCCCGGCCATGGCCGCCGACAGCTTCACGATCGACAGCCGCCACACCTTCCCGGTGTTCGAGGTCAACCACCTGGGGTTCTCCACCCAGCGCGGCCGCTTCAACAAGGTCACCGGCCACATCACCCTGGACACGGCCGCACAGAAGGGCAGCGTCGAGGTGGTCATCGACACCGCCTCCATCGACATGGGGCTGGAAGACTGGGACAAGCACATGAAAAACGAGGACTTCTTCAACGTCGAGAAGTACCCGACCATGACCTTTAAATCTGACAAGTTCATCTTCCGTAAGGGCAAGCCCGCCGAGGTCCACGGCGAGCTCACCTTGCTGGGGGTGACCCGTCCGGTCAAGTTGGCGGTCAATCACTTCAACTGCGGCGTGCACCCCATCAACAAGAAGGAGGTCTGTGGGGCCGATCTCACCACCCGCATCAAACGCTCCGACTTCGGCATGACCAAGTTCCTCCCCGGCATCGGCGACGAGATCCGCATCTTTATCCCGGTCGAGGCGTTCAAGGAGTGAGTGCATGGCCCATCGCCAGAAAACCACGGGTTTTTGAGTGACGACTCTGCGCCCTTGGGTTGCCCGACAACGCCAGACCAGGACGCAGAATTCAAGGCTGACTTCGCGTTAGACTACTGGCCATCGCACAACCCCGGAGTCAACCGTGAGCGTCAAACTACTTGTCTTTGCCGGCAGTCTGCGGCGCGACTCCCTCAACAAGCGGCTGGCCCGTGCCGCCGCCCGAGCCGCCGAGACGGCCGGCGCGCGGGTCACCTACATTGAGCTCAACGACTATCCCATGCCGATCTACGACGGCGACACCGAGGCCGAGGCGGGGCCGCCGGAGAACGCCTTTCGGCTCCAGGCCCTAATCGCCGAGCAACAGGGGCTGGTCATCGCCTCGCCCGAATACAACCACTCCATCCCGGCCCTGCTCAAGAACAGCCTGGACTGGGTCTCGCGTACGCCACGGGTGCGCGGACCCAACCCCTTCGCCGGCAAGGTGGCGACCATCCTGAGCGCCTCGCCCGGCAACCTGGGCGGCATTCAAGGGCAGGACCACCTAAGGCGTGTGCTGACCACGGTCGGCGCCCTGGTCCTGCCTGCGAGCCTGGCCCTGCCGCAGGCCGATCAGGCCATCGATGCCGAAGGGGAACTCGTCGATCCGGCCTTGCGCCAGCGGCTTGCTGATTTGATGGCGGAGACGGTGCGCCTCGCCGCCCGGTTGGTGGCGCCCATCCAGATGGGATGATCGGGTGTAGGGGTGGAGCTAGAGCTCGTGCTCTGAGAGCGCTTCCTGCTTGGGTGAGGCGCGTTGCAACCATCCCAAATGTACCGGATCCGGGCTTGGGCCCAGACGTGCGGCGACCGGCTCAGCATCCGATCTTGGCACCCAACGGTTGGAGTTACGGATCGGTTAAAATACAGGCCAACGCTTTACTACCATCTCAAGCTTATGGCCGGACATTCCAAATGGGCCAACATTCAACACCGTAAGGGCCGCCAGGATGAAAAGCGCGGCAAAATCTTTTCGCGCCTGGCCAAGGAGATCACCGTCGCCGCCAAACTAGGCGGCGGCGACCCCGCTTTCAACCCTAGGCTGCGCCTGGCCATCGACAAGGCCAAGTCGGTGAACATGCCCAGTGACAACATCGAGCGGGCCATCAAGAAGGGCACGGGCGAGCTGGAGGGGGTCAACTACGAGGCAGTGCGTTACGAGGGCTATGGCCCTGGCGGTGTCCCGGTGATCGTCGACTGCCTGACCGACAACAAGACGCGCACCGTGGCCGAGGTGCGCCATGCCTTCAGCAAACATGGCGGTAATCTGGGTACCGATGGCTCGGTTGCCTTTCAGTTCAAACACTGCGGCCAGATCGTGCTGGCGCCGGGCGCCGACGAGGACCGCGTGGTGGAGGTTGCCCTGGAGGCCGGGGCCGAGGACGTGATCAGTAACGAGGACGGTTCCATCGAGGTGATCACCGCCCCTTACAACGATCTCACCACCGTCAAGGAGGCGCTGGAGCGTGCCGGATTCAAAGTCGAGTTCGCCGAGACGGTGATGAAGCCGCTCAACGAGACCGAGGTCACGGGCGAGGACGCGGTGCGTTTTCGCAAGTTGCTCGACATGCTGGACAACCTCGATGACGTGCAGGAGGTCTACACCGCGGCCATCCTGCCGGATGACTGAGGCATGCGCATCCTGGGGCTCGACCCGGGTCTCAGGGTGACCGGTTACGGGGTCATCGACAAGACGGGACAGACCCTCCGTTATGTGACGAGCGGCGTCATCCGCACCGGCGAGGGCACCCTGCCGGAGCGCATCTGTGCCCTCTTCGCCGGCATCCAGGAGATCGTCGCGACCTTTAGGCCGGAGGCGGCGGCAGTGGAGAAGGTCTTCGTCAACGTCAATCCTCAGTCCACCCTGCTCCTGGGGCAGGCGCGCGGGGCGGCGATCGCCGCGCTCACCCAAGTGGGGCAGCCGGTCTACGAGTACACCGCCTTGCAGGTCAAGCAGGCGGTGGTGGGCAACGGTCATGCCGACAAGCAGCAGGTCATGCACATGGTGCGGCGGCTCTTGGGCTTGCCGGGTGAACCCAAGGCCGATGCCGCCGATGCCCTCGCCTGTGCCATCTGCCATGCCCACGGCGGCTTGGGGCTGGGTGGCCTTGCCACCGCTGGACGTCGGGTGCGTGGGGGGCGGCTGCTGTGACCCCTGCCTATGTGGCCGAACCCAGTGCAGATCGGCTGGCGAATCCGCTGCTGCGCTACCTGCTGGCCACCCGGCCAGCCTTTCTCAGCATCACCCTGGCTGGCTGCCTGCTGGGGTTCGCCACCGCCCGCCATGCTGGCGTTGCGCTCGACCCCATCAGCGCGGGAGTCACCCTGCTGCTCGCCCTGCTGGCCCACGCCGGTGTGAACGTGCTCAACGACTACTACGACCATCTGAACGGCAGCGACCCGCTGAACACCGAGCGCCTCTACCCATACACCGGCGGGTCGCGCTTCATCCAAAACGGCGTCATGAGTCCCGGTCAGACCCGCGTCTACGGCCTGGTGCTCTTCGCCGCCGTCATCATGGGCGGGATCTGGCTCGTCGGTCAGGCCGGCGCGGGGCTCTTCTGGATCGGGTTGGCAGGGCTTACCCTCGGCTGGGCCTATTCGGCGCCACCGCTCAAACTCAACAGCCGCGGCTTGGGCGAACTGTCGGTTTGCCTTGGCTTCCTGCTCGTCGTCGTGGGCGCGGACTACGTGCAACGCGGCGCCTTCGCACCCTTGCCCTGGCTGGCCGGCATGCCCTATGCCCTGCTCACTACCAACATCCTCTACATCAACCAGTTCCCCGACCGGCACGCCGACCTCCTGGCGGGCAAGCGGCACTGGGTGGCGCGTCTCGAACCGCGTCGGGCCGCTCTGGGCTATACGTTGATCCTGCTCGCCGCCGGCGCATGGCTGCTCCTTGGTGTCAGTGTCGGCTGGTTCACCGCCATGGCCAGTCTCGCCCTGCTCGGCCTTCTGCCGGCCGTGACGGCGGCGCGTGCGCTGCGCCGATATGCCGACGCGCCCGCTCACCTCGTGCCGGCCATCCGCACGACGATCGCCGCTGCCCTGCTGCACACCCTGCTGCTCGCCGGCATCCTGATGTTTGCGGGGGCGCAGGCGTGATCGGCCGACTCACAGGCACCCTGCTGGAAAAACACCCGCCCCAGGTCCTGGTGGACGTGCAAGGCGTGGGGTATGAAGTGGACGTGCCCATGAGCAGCTTCTACAACCTGCCGGCAACGGGCCAGCCGGTGACATTGTTGACCCATTTCTCCGTCCGTGAGGACGCCCAGCAGCTCTACGGCTTCCTCACCGCCAAGGAGCGCGAGGCCTTTCGACTCCTCATCCGCATCAGCGGGGTGGGACCCAAGCTGGCCATGGCCGTCCTCTCCGGCCTGAGTGTCGATGAACTGGCGCAGGCCGTCGCCCTTCAGGAGACAGGGCGGTTGACACGCATCCCCGGTGTCGGCAAGAAGACTGCCGAGCGCCTGCTCTTGGAGCTCAAGGGCAAGCTCGCCGACGCGCTGCCCGCCGACACCAGTGTACCCACCTCGACCTCCACCGCGATCCAGGCCGATACACTGCATGCACTGCTTGCCCTGGGCTACTCTGACAAAGAGGCCGTACCGGTCATTAAACAGCTGCCAGAAGGGCTGGCCCTGGAGGAGGCGATCCGGCAGGCATTGAGGTTGCTGGCGAAAAAGTAATGACGCAACAGGCAAGTGTGCAGCCTTGTGTCTGCACCAAAACCCGCTTGGGAGGGCGGGAATGTGTCGGACACGTGTTTTTCCCTTGCTGGTGACGTCTGCAGCATCGGCCAGTAGGCCTGCGTAAGCGGCGATGGCGAGCAGGGGATGCCGGCGACCACGGGCAGGGCGCCTGCATCCCGTGACGGGGTCGTACCCCCGAAAGGGGCTGCTGCTTGGCCCATCGCAGTTACCCGTAACGGCGTCGCTTCGCGGTCAGTCCGATCGAACCGCCTGCGGACCCTTGACTGCGGTTCATCGCTTTCACCCTCCTATCGGCCCATTCAACGTCGGTCTTAGGGAAAGGCTGAATAAATCTACCGCGCGGGCGAATGGCTGTGTTGCGCGGTGTTGGCTCCGGCCGCCGCTTCGCGGCTTAACATGCGCTACGCGCATGTTAGCCTTCGCCGAAGCTTACGCTTTCGCTCCCCTCGCCTAACTACATGTTATGTCTCGCAGCTCGCGCTCCGGGCGCCTTGCCCTTCGCCCGCTCGTGACGATTTCTTCAGCGTTTCCTTAGAAATGGCAACGTCTCCCGTTAACCAGCGGGTTCAGAAATATCGCGATGCACTGCGCAGAGCTGGGCTGCGTCCGGTGCAAATCTGGGTACCGGACACGCGCCGCCCCGGCTTTGCGGAGGAGTGCCACCGCCAGTGTCTGCTCGTGGCTCAGGCCGACCGTGCCGATACCGCCATGCAGCAGTTCCTGGATGAAGCCTTGGCAGACGTGGACGGCTGGACGGCATGATGCGCGGCGACCTCGTAAATGAGGACCAAGCACGATCCCTTTGAGTCGGCCCGCCCGAGAGGCTCCGAGACCTGCGAAGGCAAGGTGCTGGGGGCCGTGCAGGGCATCTTACTAGGCGCCCTTGCGCCGGCTGTCGCTCGTTAACAAGCCGGTGCTGATACCGGCTGATCTTGACGCTATCCTACCGAAGCTGGCCTTGCGGGACGGGCCTCGCTGGACTCTGATGGGGCAGTAAACGAGGCAAACATCCGCACGAAAAGCGAACCGCGCGGGACAGTGAGCTTCGAAAAAACCGGCTTATAATAAGCCGACTTAGTTAGTCGGATATTCGCAAGTCATTGATTTTTTGGTGCCCGGGGCCGGAGTCGAACCGGCACGCCATCGCTGGCGCGGGATTTTGAGTCCCGTGCGTCTACCAATTCCGCCACCCGGGCGCTGCGACCCCGCATTATGCGCAACTGGCCAATAATAGGGAAGCTCTACATCACAGGCTGGAGAGGCGCTTGGCTTAAACGGGTTGTGTTGACATCGGCCGTGCGCACAACCTGCCTGGCAGCAGGTGAGCCTCGGCCGAAACAGGGTCAGCCCCCATCCCCCTTTGGTTTATGCCACCCCTTGCTGCTAGGGACGCTTTGCATAACCCAGCGACCGGGATTGAACGCCCGGAGCGCCAAATGCCAGACGTGTCATCGTGATGCCACACCGCCCGCCGTGCTTGCGCCTCGGGTAGGAGCGGCGAGAGCCGCGACATGTCGTTGTATGCATTCCGTCGGTCGTTTTTGGTTGTTTTCGGTCGCGACTTTCGTCGCTCCTACGCTGGTTAAGCGAGGCGAAGCCGAGCGGCCGGAGCTAGACCGCGCAACGGTGCCGAGCGCTCGCACAGCCCGTTATGCAGAGTTTCCTTTGCGGGCCGCATCCCACTGACAAGATCATGCGACTTTTCCCGCAAATCATGCTACAGCCTCGGGACCGTCTCTTAGGCCGCCGTAAATTTCGCTCATACGAGTGTAGTAGACCCAGCACGCAAGGCTTCTCGCCAGGCGGGGTTCAGCAGACTGGCGCCTTCTGCCTTGCTCTTTGCCTTTGTTGGGGTGCACCGTCAGAAGGGGGTTTGCAGCGGTCTTCGAAACCTGATCGTGATCCATCACGTAATCTGTGGCCAGCGCCAAGTGCCAGCCGAAGCCTAGACAAGTTACAGCCTGATTTCTCAGCCGTTCGAACGCGTCGACTCGCTGTTCCCAGGGTTGTGTAGGCGGCTTGAGCTCCGACATAATCAGTTGAATTTGCGCGCCATGCAAGACTATCTGCTCATCCTCCTCGGCACGGTGTTCGTCAACAACATCGTCCTGACCAAGATGCTGGGTCTATGCCCCTTCATGGGGGTGTCGCGCAAGCTAGAGACCTCGCTGGGCATGGGGGCGGCCACCACCTTCGTGCTCACCCTGGCCTCGGGGTTGAGTTATTTGCTCAACACCTATGTGCTGGGCACCGAGCTCGCTTATCTACGCACCTTATCGTTCATCGTGGTGATTGCGGGTATCGTTGGCTTCACCGAGATGTTCATCAAGAAGACCTCGCCGGTGCTGTTCCGCGTCTTGGGTATTTATCTGCCGCTGATCACCACCAACTGCGCCGTGTTGGGCATCCCTCTGCTCAACGTGCAGGCAGGTCACAACTTCGTGGAGTCACTGTTCTTCGGCATGGGCGGAGCGCTGGGATTTACCCTGGTGCTGGTGTTGTTCGCTGCCATCCGCGAGCGGCTCGAGGCGGCTGACGTGCCGCAGCCCTTCCGCGGCACCAGCATCGCCCTCATCACGGCGGGGCTGATGAGCTTGGCCTTCATGGGTTTTGCGGGCTTGATCAAATGAGCAATAAATGAGCAATCAAGACGAGGCCAGCACATGCTAGCGGCCATCCTCGTCATGTCTGGCATCGCCCTCGTCCTGGGCGGCATCTTGGGCTGGGCGGCCGTTCGCTTTCGCGTCGAGGAAGACCCCCTGGTCGAAAAGATCGACGCCATCCTGCCGCAGACCCAATGCGGCCAATGTGGTTATCCGGGCTGCAAGCCCTATGCCGAGGCGATCGCCAAGGGCGAGGCCGACATCAACCGCTGTCCCCCTGGCGGTGAGGACGGGGTAAAGCGGCTGGCCGAGCTGCTGGGCGTGGAACCCAAACCCCTTGATGCGGGGCTCGTGCACAAGCCCAAGAGCGTGGCGGTGATCGACGAGAACCTTTGCATCGGTTGCACTCTCTGTATTCAGGCCTGCCCGGTGGATGCCATCGTTGGCGCCGCCAAGCAGATGCATACCGTGATCCCGGAATTGTGCACGGGTTGCGAGTTATGTGTGGCACCTTGCCCGGTGGATTGCATCCACATGGAAGTAATCAAGGAAGACTTGAGTAGCTGGAAATGGCGCTATCCAATCATCTCCCTCAAGAAGGCGGCATGAGCACGGCGCGCGGCAGAAAGCTGTACCGCTTTCCTGGGGGGGTGCACCCTGAGGGACACAAGGCCGAGTCTGCCGGCCGGCCGATCGCGACCATGCCGCTTTTGCCACTTTATGTTGTGCCGCTGCGCCAGCACATAGGGGAACCGGCCCGTCCCGTGGTACAGGTCGGCCAACAGGTCCTGCGCGGACAGATGATCGGCGCGCCCCAGGGCTACGTCTCGGTCGGGGTGCATGCCCCCACCTCGGGTCGGGTCATCGCCGTGGAGCCTAGGCCGGTGCCGCATCCTTCGGGACTGAAGGACCTGTGCGTGGTGATCGAGGCAGACGGCGAGGACCGTGCCATCGACATGGCG
>CALGZC010000013.1 GCA_937934745.1 uncultured Blastocatellia bacterium | reverse complement strand
GTCCCGCAGCCAAGGGCGACCAGTTGCGCCTCGCTGACGCCGAGCTTGGTCGCCGCGTCGCGCATCCGCAGCTTAGGTTCGGTCTGCCGCAGCGCAGCCCACTGCTGTGCAAGTTCTTCGGCCGTGTAGCCGGCGTCGGTGGTCGGTTCGGGCGCTCCGTTGGGGGCGGTCATCGTCATGGCTCTCCTTTTGCAAAGGTCAGGTCAACCGGAAGCGAAAGGCGCCGACTTGAAATGCCGGTCGCAATCGCGCCAATGGCTTCGCCCAGGCGACTTCACCCAGGCAGGCAGCTCCAACGAGGCAGAATGCCACAGCTTCGCGGCGCGCGACTTCGCGGCGCGCGCTCCTTTTGTTTTCTCGGTCGGCGCAGGACGTAGCGCAGATCAGCATCGCGATTGCCTCAGTTCTGACATCCGCCCAGGTTGGCTTCGCAATAGCGGCGCAGGGTGGCGGCAAAGCCGACGTCGCTCAGCCCGTAGCGAACGGCGCATTCGTTGATGCATCTGACGAAGTTCCGAAACTGCTCCGGCGAAAACGTATAGCGCGCGCCGCCGATGTCTAGGTGGAAGTTGCCGCAATCAGGGCATAGCCACATGCTTGCCGGGACAGGCGCTGTGTCCTGGCCATCGGGCAAGCGAAAGAGCGATTCGATATCCATACGGGAATCCAAGCCTCGCTAAAAGAACCGGAGGCGCAGACCCGCGACAAAAGCGCGGCCGCGCGCTGGCGCGTCAAAGAGCGAAAATAAGTCTTGATAGAAGCGGTTGCCCAGGTTTTCGACGCCGAGCGTCACCGTCACGCCGTAGCGCTCCCGGTTGAAGTTCACGCCGCCGCGCGCGTCATAGACGGTAAAGCCCAGTCGCGCCGTCCCCGGCTGCGCGTAGAGGCTTCCCGGCGGCAGGCGGCGCTGCGTCGTGACGATGCGCGCTCGGCACTCCGCCCAGTAACGATTCGTCGCCGAGTTCCAGCGCGTCCCCAGCACGGCCTTGACCGGGACGATGGGAAAATCAAACGGATCAACGGGCCGATTCGTCCGCGCATCGTCGCCGCGCAGCACGCTAATATTGCCCAACAAAGTGAAAAACGATGACTTGAGCGTTTCCGGCAGCCGGAACGGGGCTTCAAGCTCGGCCTCGATCCCCTGAATGCGAATTCGCCCCAAATTCTGGCGCTGAAGCGCGACGAGCGGCGCGCCGCCAGGCAGCGGATTCGGAATCGGAGCGAGGCCCGGCACGGGCGCGCCGAAGTTACTGATGAAGTTGCTGTAGCTGTTTCGGAAGTACGCGAGCGCTCCCGAAAGCCGCGCGAAGCGAACTTTCGCTCCCAGGTCGAGATTGAGGCCGGTTTCAGGCTTCAGGTCTGGATTGGGAATCGTCACGCTCCGCGTCGTCGGGCTAATCGTGTGCGATGCGCCCGCGTTGTAGCGGTCAAAAATGTTCGGCTCGCGGTAGCTGCGCGCCAAGCGCGCCGTCAAGCTAACGGACTGAATGGGACTGACGACAATTCCGCCCGACCCCGTTACGGCGACATTCGCATGCCGGAGCGACTCCAGCCCATTGATGCCCCCTGTGCCGGGCGGCACAAGGTTGAAAATATCGTAGCTCGGCGTATCCAGCGCGCGCGAGCTGTAGCGATCAACCCGCAAGCCGCCGATAAGCCGGACATAGCGGCTGGGAATGAACTCGTCCTGCGCGAAGAAAGCGAGATTCTGAAAGGTGGCGTTGGGCACGTCGCGGCGCGGCTGGGTGTTGCGCAGCGCCCGCAGAAAGTCGCCGTCGGTTCGGATGCGGCTCGCCTGCTGGGCGGCCTGCGTCGGCGTCAGACCGCCGGGCGGCGTTGGCAGCGCGCCGCGAATGATGATGCGGTCGTCGGCGCTGTCATCGCGGTAGAAACTCACGCCCACAGTGACGAAGTGGTTGCGGACCGGCGTCAGGGATGCCTGCGCGTCAAACCCGCCTGTGGTTGGGTTGATTTGCCGGTCGGTGACTTGAAACAGCGCCGGCAGCGCGCGCACCGTCACTTGGTCGCGCCGCTGCTGCCATTGGTAGTAGCCGCTCGCCTGGATGCTCGCCGCCAGCGGCGAAAGCTCGCGCGCGACGAAGCCAAAGTTGAGCTTGTCGCGCTTGGCGAGCAGAAAGTTGAATGTGGCTTGCAGCGGATACTGGTACGGCGCAGCCTGAAGGCGCTCATAGCTCGACCGCGCGAAGATCTGCTCGGTGAAAAAGAAGCGCCCTTCGGCGCGGGTGGCGTTGGCGCGGTAAGCCGCGCCGGTGACAAGGCGCGTCGCGGGATCGAACTGGGGCGTCGCCGAAGCGTAGCCCGCCTCGACAGGACTGCCGGCCACGTAATCGCTGAAGTTTTCAAATGACTGCCGCGCGCGGATGGCAAAGCGGCGACCGGACAAGCTCAAGCTGCCGCCATAGCGACCGCCAGGGCCGTTTGTGGTGAAGAACGGGTCAAGGACGCCGCTGACGCGAATGCCGCCGTCCACCGTCTCAGGCGGACGAGTGATGAAGTTGATCGTGCCGCCCAAGGCTTCCGTGCCGTAGAGCACCGATCCCGCGCCGCGCAGGACCTCGATCGCTTGCAGCGAGCCGACATCCACCAGCCCGGTCTCGATGCCATTGCCGACATGACTGGTCGGCACGCGCCCGTGGTTGAGCCGCTCGCCATCCACCAGGACCAGCACCCGGTTGCCCTCCAGCCCGCGAATGATGGGGCGCGTGAGGAAGCCCTGGGACTGAGTGTAAGCGCCGGGCAAATCGCGGAGCAGATCAGCCGCCGTGCCGGGCAGGCGCTCCTGGATCTGCCGCTCGGTCATCGCCGACACGGCTTCGGGCGTGGTCAGCGCGTCCCGAATCGCGCGGCTCGCCGTTACAGTCACGACTTCCCGGATCGCTCCAGGGGCGAGCGTCACCGCGCCCAGCGCGAGGCTGGGCGCATCCAGTCGAAATTCCACCGCCGCGTCGGAAAAGCCGCTGCAAGCGATGCGCGCCTGATAAGCCCCGAAAGGCAGGTCGCGGAGGGTAAACGTCCCGTCCGGCGCAGTCAGCGCGACCCGTGTCGCGCCCGAAGCGAGGTTACGCGCCATGACGCTCGCTTCTGCCACCGGCGCGCCCTGCGGATCGACAACTTTGCCGGTCAACGTTCCGCGCTCTTCGGCCTGCGCCCCGCCGCCCGCCATCCATATCAGAACAACCCAAGCCGCCGAACGAGCCAGCCGCCAAGCCAGGGAAAACCAATAAGCCGTCACTTCTGAAACCCTCCAGCTAGAACCCCTCGCATCCGGCGCGCCGAGCGACGGCGCGACCCCGGTGGGGCGCCACCTTGTTTCAAGCGGCACTGCGCGCGGAAGGCCGCACGCCGCGCGAGAGACCTCGTTGATCAACGGTTACCGATGTCTTTCAAAAAATGAAAATGATTTTCATATCGTTATCATCGGCGACGGCGGCGGAGATTGTCAAGCCCTTTTGGAGCGCGACGCCGACAACGCCGTGAAAGAAACGCGCCGACCAAGACAAACGGCCTATCTCCGCCTGGGTCGCGGGGCGCAAGAGCGACCAATCCCGGCAACACGACAGGCGCTCGCCCTGGAACCCGTGCTAATGTCGCCTAACTTATGGCAACGACGGCTTCGCTTCCCTCAGCCTCGATTCCGGCCCGGGCGACCGGCTTTGCCGCGCCTGCGGCGCTGTGGCTGGTCTGCCTGGCGCACTTCGTCAACGACGCCTATTCCAGCTTCATCTTTCCGCTGCTCCCGCTGATGACGGCGCACTTGCATTTGTCGGCGGCGCAGGCGTTCTGGCTGATCCCGGTTTACGCGCTCTTTTCAAACTTTCTCCAGCCGGTTTACGGGATGCTCTCCGACCGCTGGTCGCGGCGCGGCTTTGCGCTGGCCGGGCCGTTGCTTGCCGCGGTCTGTCTTTCGGCGGTCGGGCTGGCGACGAATTACGGCTGGCTGATGTTCGCGCTGGTGGCGGGCGGGCTGGGCGTGGGCATGTTTCATCCGCAGGGCGCGGCGATGGCCGCCGTCGCCAGCGGCAAGCGGCGGCGGCTGGGGATGGCGCTTTTTTCGGCGGCCGGCACGCTTGGCGTCGCCTGTGGCCCGCTGCTCGTCACCCAGATGGTGACGCGGCACGGTCTGCCCAGCGCCATGTACCTGGCGATTGGCGGCGTTCTGGCCATTGCCGCGTTGTTTTTCTATTTGCCTCCACTCCCGTCGCCCCCGCCCCGCCCCGCTGATGCGGAAGCAGTCGCCCAGGCCGGGCCGGGCCTGGCGCGGGCGCTTCAGTTGGCGAGCGCGCCGCTGTTGGCGCTCTATTTCATCACGGTGGCGCGCGCCGCGACGCAAATGCTCATCAACGCCTACTATCCCTTTATCTTGCAGGCGCAGGGCGCATCGCTGACGCAAATCGGCAGCGCGCTGACGATATTCCTGCTGGCGGGCGGCATCGGCGGGCTGGCCGGCGGCTTTCTGGCGGAGCGGTTGGGCGGGCGGGCGGTCACCATTCTCTCCGGCGCGGCTTCCGGGCCGCTGCTCGCGGCGGCGTTTCTCGCGCCCGCCCACTGGACGCTGCCGCTGCTGGTCGGCGGCGGCTTCGCGCTGGGGGCCACGATCCCAGTCAATGTCGCCATGGCGCAGGAACTGGTTCCGCAGCGGACGGCGACGGTCTCGGCGTTGATGATGGGCTTCGCGTGGGGCGTTGGCTCGCTTGCGCCGCGGGCGTTTGAGCCGCTGACGGCGGCGGTCGGCGGCTATCAGGGCGTCATTGTCGGCGCGGCGGCGCTGACAACCATCAGCACGGCGCTGGTCATCTGGCTGCCGCGCGAAGGGCGACAGCCGGCCGCCCGGCGGTCGCGCGCCAAGGCGCTCAACGGAGGCTGGGCGCGCCGGCTGCGCAATCGGATGAGCTTCAACCTTGCGCGGACGGATTCATCAGTCGCCCCATAAACAGCGCCGCGCCGCTCCGGTTATCCCGAATCAGGAACAAGAACGGGCGATCGGCCCGGAAAACCACCGGACGGGCCGGCTCGGCAGCAATCGAGGTCGTCCGCATGCCGACGCCGGTGGCTGCCGCGGCTTCCGTGCCCTCCTCGTTGACCTCGACAAAGGCTTTGTGCGCGACTGCGTCAATGCAAAGCTGCGTTTGCTTGGTCATGCCGGAAAAATCGGCGCTTTCGGTGAAAGCCAGCCGCATGCCGAGTGCCTGCAAGTCCTGCGCCAGGCTGTCCAACCGCAGCGCGAGCTTGAAGCGCGGCAGGCTGACCTGCACCTCACGCGCGATGGCCTTGTTCAGCCATTCCTCCAGCTTTTCGCCGGTCAGCGCCTGCTCCAGCGCTGGCAAGCCGTCCGCCGCCTGCGGGAGCAGAACGACCATCGCGAGGTCATTGCCCCGGTAAGGCAGGACAAGCGCCTGAAACGCGCCGCCGTCAACATAGCGGTAGCTTCCAGTTCGGTTCATCATGGCGACGGTTGTTGTCTGACCGTTTGGCAGCCGAAAGCGGTCGCTTTCATTTGTGCCGTCGCGGTCAAAGGCGGCGGCCCAGTCGCCTTTGAAGTAAATCGCGTTGGTCAACACAAGGCGCGTCAGCGGCGTAATGAAGCCGGGCGGAAGCAAATCGGGAATGCGCCGGTTCGTTTTCTCGGATACCCAGTTGTTGATTTGCCCGCGCGCGCCTTCGGGATTGCCGCGAAAGTCAACTTCTTCAAGTCCCGCGCCATAGCTTGCCTTCGCAGACGCCAGAAATTCGGCTTCAAAGCCTAAGCCGCGCTGCCCCCAGAGCGCATTGGCGACGGCGAGCTGATAGGGAGCCTGGGGCGCATTCAGCAGGCGATCCTGCGCGGCGAACGCGGCATGCGGCAGACCCGTCGGAAACTGGAGCGCCGCGTTCATCTCGGCGAGCGTTGCGCCCCGCGCGCCTAAGGCCGTCATCGCCAAGGCGGACACGAGGCTGTAGGGCGAGAAAAACAAGTTGCCGTCGGATTGGCGGGCAAGCCGCCGGTGCAGCGCAATGGCAAAACGGTTGACGCCGGTAGCGGCGTCCTGCGGCGCGGTGGCGGAATTCATGGGCGACTCCTTGGGCGCGGAGGAAGTCGCCGGCGGCTTCGAGGTCGCCGGACGACGCTTGCGCTTCTGCGCCGACAAATCATGACCGAGAAGCGGAAAAACCGCCAGGAGCGCGAATAGAAAGGAGCGCGCATAGGCCTGCATAGGGTTCAATCTCCGTACTTGAAAAACACCGTTTCCGCATTACCGTGGACGCAGCTAAGCAGCGTCCGGTTCCCCGAGCGGCTTTTTTTCCGGCGGCCCTTCCTCGGTCAGCTTGGTCAGCGGCGATGCCCCCATCAGCGCCAGCCACCCGCCAGCGACCAAAAACGCCGTCGCGCCCGTGGCAATCACGGTGAAGGTCGGCGTCCAACCCCAGGCATCGAGCGCCCGCCCGGTCATCCAGAGAAATGCGGCCATGGCGAAGGTCAGCGCGCCGAATTCGATGGCAAAGACGCGCCCGCGCAACTCGTCGGGCGTGAGCCGCTGAAGCAGCGTCGTGCTCATCACCCACAGCAGGCTGCCGCAAATGGTGATGAGGATCGTCGCTGCTGCAACCATCCACAAGTGCAGGGCGCCGGCCCAGAGAAGAAAAAACGCGCCGCGCAGCATAAACAGCCAGAAAATGCTCCACGCAATGTTGAACCCGCACCGCATAAACCATCCGGCGATCAGGGCCCCGACCAACGCGCCTACCCCATGTGCGCCGTTGAGGATGCCCACTGCCAGCGCGCCATCCCGTCCGAGCGGGAAGACAGTTTGCCCATAGACAACCGCCAGCAGCCAGACGCCGCTGCCGGCAATCGAAATCCCGGTCTTGACAAGCGCCACGGCGAGCGTGACCGGATGGGCGAGCAGGTACTTGACGGCGACCCAGAAACCGGCGCCGTCCGCAGCGGCAGTGGATGGCTGTGGGCGCGGCGCATCCGACATCCCGAACAGGATGGCGAAAGAAACCAGAAACGACGCGGCATCCGCGAAAAAGGCGGCCGTCAAGCCGAAGGCATTTGCAACGACGCCGCCCAAAAAACCGCCCAGTCCCAGCGTGAAAGACCACGTGATGCTGGTGAGCTGATTTGCCGTAATGAGTTCTTCCGGGCGCGCCACAGAGGGAATCAGCGCTTGGCGGGCCGGCTCGAAGAACGCCGCCAGCGAAAACTGGAGCGCCGACAGGACGTAAATGAGCCAGAGGCGTTCCGGGCGATCGATGAGCAGGAAGCCCAGCACGATGCCGGCGCGCAACAGATCGGCCGCCATCATGACGTGTCGCCGGTTGAAGCGGTCGGCCACCATGCCGGCAACCGGACTCCAGAGCGGAAACGGAAGCAGCTCAATGGCGATGATGAGCGCGGCGACCTCCGCGCCGCCACCGTATTGCCGCGCCAACTGCATCAGCGCGGCATAGTTGAGCCAGTCGCCCAGCTCGCTCACGATCTGCGCCGACCAGACACGTCGGAAGCGCGGATTTCGGCGCAGAAGTTCAATGTAGCCAACGGTTGCCATGCCGGGAGCTTCCTACGGCGTTTGGACGTTGGATGCAAGCCGTGCGCCCATGGTGACGACAGGTTCGCCCGGGCTGGGTGGCAATACAAACGCGGCAATACAAACAAGGTTGGACTCTGAACCGACACCCCACGGCCGGTCGCCCGAACACGCCGCGCAGGCGCAGCGGGCACCTGCGGGCCTGATGCCGTTATTCGTAGCGGAGCGCCTCTACCGGATCGAGCCGCATTGCCCGCCACGCCGGGTACAGTGCGCCGCCACACCCGCCGATCAAAGCGACGATGGCCGCCGTTGTAAACCAGATCGGCTCAAACTCGATGGCGCGAAACGCCGTGAAGCTCACAATCCACCAGCGCCCAAGGTAGGCCAGTCCAACACCCAGCAACAGTCCGAAACCGCTCAGTAGAAGGGCTTCCTGCTCAATCGTGAGCAGAATGAAAGTGCTGCTCGCACCGAGTGCCTTGAGGACGCCGATCTCGCGGGTGCGCTCCACGATGGAGGTGTACATTGCCAGCGACACAATCAGCAGGCTGATGACCAACGCCATGCCGACGACCACCCGTAAAAACACGTCCAGCGCCGGCAAGCTTCCGGCATACAGGCTCGGTAGGTCCCGGACAAAGATGAGCTGATCGGTCGGAAACGCGTCGCGCAGGTGTCGGTGGACGGCTTCTTGGTCATCGGCCGTGTGGCACTGGACGAGAACCATCGAACAGCGGTCGGTCACGCCGAGCAGCTGTGCCAGCGTCTCGAACGGAGCCTTAATGCGCGCGCCACTGGGCGGGTCGTAAATGCCCACCACCGTAAAGCCGTGCTTAGCCAGGGTGACCCGCTCGCCCAAAGCAAATCCTTTCTGCCGCGCTTGCTCGCGGTCAATCACAATCTCGTCCGGTGTTTGTGGCGCGCGCCCCGCAACCATCTGGACGCCGCTCATGGCGGCGTAGTCCGCCCACGGCACACCTTCCAACAGCCGGAAGCCAATGCCGCTATCAGACGGCAGCGCGTATTGAATCACCGGCACGGCCGCGCGGACACCGGGCAGCGCCGCGATGCGCGGGAGGTTGTCAAGCGGATACGCCGGCTGGTTCGACACCACGCCCCCGCCAAACGACCCGGCCGGACGAACGATGATGTGCGCCCCAACGCGCGACTCGCGCTCGGCACGCTCAGCAATCACGCCGTGCGCTAACCCGGTGGTCAGCAAAACCAGCACCGTCCCAACGGCAACGCCAAACGCCGTCGCCAGCGAACGCGCCGGGCGGTGGGTCAGATTTGACCAGGCTAAAAATTGCACCACAGTATGTTGTCCTCCCTGCTCCCAAGCTCCGGAAACCGGAATGCAATATGCCACCAGCCGTCACCCTGCCTTGCAGCACAATGGCAGAATCGGTCACATTTCTCGTGCTGCAAACCATGCTGTGTTGTACATCAAACCCCGCCGACTTCAGCTACGCTCCTCTCATCCAAAAGTCCAATGAACCACAATGACATAACAGTCCGACTTGGCTGCATCCTACTCTCATTGGGGATGGCGTGGCTGGTTCAGCCGCTGACTTCACCGCTGTGGTCGGCCCTCCTCGGCTTGACGGTCGGCATCGGCGTTGTTTCATTGGAAATGTACCTGCGGACACGCCCGATCACGGTGCTGCTCGGCGGCCTTGCCGGGCTCCTGGCAGGGTTGGTGGCGGCTTCTCTCATGGGCGTGTTGATCAGCCTTCAGCCTGGATTGCCGCCAGTGGCCAAAACCTACCTTGTCCTGCTCATCTTGGTGACATTTGGGTACTTGGGGATGACCCGTGGGGCCGCCAGCGACCGCTGGTGGGAGCTTTTGACCAAACCCTCTAAAAGCGCCGCCGGCGGGGATAATCGCCCGATGAATCTCGTCCTCGATACCAGCGTCATCATTGATGGACGCATCGCTGACATTGCCGAAACCGGTTTTCTGAGCGAGCGGCTGATCATCGCACAGTTTATTTTGCGCGAACTCCAGCATGTCGCCGACAGCCCGGAAGCCACCAAGCGCAACCGCGGCCGGCGGGGTCTCGATATCCTGCAACGCCTCCAAAAAAACAAAAAGCTCGACACGATTATCACCGACATGGACTTTCCCAACATTCGGGAAGTTGATCTGAAGCTCATCGAGCTGGCCAAGCAACTCGACGCCAAAATCGTCACCAACGATTTCAACCTCAACAAGGTGGCGCAACTGCGCGGTGTGCTGGTGCTCAACATTAACGAGTTGGCGAACGCCCTCCGTCCGGTTGTGTTGCCGGGTGAGACCATGCAGGTGTTTATCCTCAAGGAGGGCAAGGAATACAATCAGGGCGTTGCTTACCTGGATGACGGGACGATGGTTGTCGTGGACAATGCGCGGCGCTTCATCGGGAAGGCGGTGGACATCAGTGTGACGAGCGTGCTGCAAACGACGGCCGGCAAAATGATTTTCGGCAAGTTGTCCGAGGAAGCGCGCCCGGCCGGAGAGCGGGGGCTCGGCGACCGTCCAGAGCGCCCGCGCATCCTGGCTTCGACGAATCCGCCGACGGCGACAACGACCCCGGCTGCCGGTACGCCGGCTGTCTCGTCGCCGTCAGAACTGCAACAGACTTGATCGCTTAGAGCAGGGCTGCCCGGTTGGCAACGGCACCTTTTCCGCCCGGACAAGATAGCCGGTTGTCAGCATCGGTGTGAACCGAAAGGCGAAATCCGGGGGAACGGTGCGCGTCCAGAGCATCCGCCAAAAAGCGCGATTGACGCACGGACGCATGCCGCGCCAGACAAGGTTGCTCAGCCCGGCCATTGCGCAGTACCGCTTCATCTCGCGTGGCGTGATAAACAGTCGCAGGATGTGCAGATTGGGGGGCGTATTGTGCACAAACCACTCGACACCCTTGATGACGACCAGCCAGCTAAGCCAGTTGCGGTTGAAGGTCGAGGCGAAAAACAGCCCGCCGGGACGCAGGACGCGCGCTGCTTCGCGGATGATGGCTGCCGGATCCTCAACATGTTCCAGAAAGTCCATGGCGCACACCGCCGAGAAAGAGGCGTCAGGATACGGCAGCGCCAGCGCATCACCGACCTCGTAGTGGACGCTGCCCGTGTCATCATAAGCGCGCGCCACGGCCAGGCTCTCCGCTGACCGATCTAAGCCGGTGACGATAAATCCGGCGCGCGCCAGCGCATTCGAGAGAAAGCCGCCGCCGCAGCCGATGTCGAGGACGGCGACGCCTTCCCCACAGTGCGCTGCAATTTCGGCTGCAATCCACGGATTACGGAGCTGCCCTTCAGCGCGCAGCAGCGCCACCGGATCATCCTGCGCGGTGTACCACCGGTTGCCCAGAGCATCGTAAAGCGCGTTGTTGACGCTCGTCATGCCGAACGCGGCCTCCAGACATTCCAGTACAGCAGTTGATAGAGGCCAAAGGTGACGACGATGCCGAACGTCGCAGCTAAAAAGCCCTGCAATGCGCCGGCCCCTGCCGGCCAGTCCATCCAGATGAGTGCTGCGGCAGCTAACGTCACTGGATGGAGCAAAAAGAGCACGGCGTGCAGCCAGTGTTCGCCGGCCGAGCAAGCCCGCGCATGCACAAACTCATCCTTGGTGACGCACAGCATGGAAAACATGGCGCAGCCGGCATACCACATCAGCGCCGTCGGCGAGTACGGCACAAACAGGGCAATGCCGTAGCAGATCAGCACGGTCAGCGTATCTAGCGGATGCCCCATCCGCTCCCACCGACCGAGGCCACGCCGCCGGTGAAACCAAAACTCATCGACAACCATGGCCGCGCCTTGGAGCAAAAACGGCCAGACGAGGAACCAGGGGCTCGTCATGACGTCCGCTTGATGAGTAGATTACCGCATAGGGTCAGACCGGGGCCGAACGCAAGGCTCGCTACCAGCGCGCCGTCGGGAACTGTTTCATCCGCCAGAATATCAGACCACACATACGGTAGTGTTGCCGAGGACATATTGCCGTAGGCGTGCAACACCCGCCGACTGGCCGCCGTCTGCGCAGCAGTCAGCTCTAGCCCCGCCTGGACCTGCTCGATGATTTTCGGCCCGCCGGGATGGATGGCGTACACTGCCTGCCGCACCTCTACCTCTGACCGTCCGCCGCGCCGCGCCAGTCGCGCGATGAACCTCGGCAGGGCCTGCGCGATCCGCACCGGCACGTCGCGCGCCAGCGTCATGGGGAAGCCCCACTCGGCGCACTGCCAGGTCATGGCGGCGGCGGAGTCGGGCAATACTTCTTCCGCCATGGCCAACAGCTCGAAGCGCGGTGCGCCAGACAGCTCGCCTGTCACCGAATAGCGGGCGAAGCCATCTGCGAACAGGCTCTGAATCACAAGCTGTTCCGGATCGTGCAGGGTTGGGTTCAGATGGAGTGTACAAAGTTCCGTGTGGACGACATCCACCCGCGTTGCCGGGCCGTCGGCGGCAATGAAGCCTGCTGCTTGCCGAAGCGCCGGCAGCGCCGCATAGCAACCCATGTGGTAGGCATGGGTCACAACGGTTTCCGTCCAGCCCTTCACCGCTACCAGGCGTTGCGCCGCGCTCGGCGCGACATAGCCCGTGCAGGTGACGTGAATCATATGCGTCGGGGCGACCGCTTCAGTGCTGTAGAAAGCGTCGAAAACTTCCTGGGTGACTTCGGCAAACAATGCCATGCGCGCGGCGAGTCGCTGCCCTTCTGGGGCAGCCGTCGCATTGAAGATCCGCATGCGCGTCCGGTCCCTGTGGGTGAAGTCCTCGAGCGCGTGAAAGCGTTGTCTGATCTGGTTCGAGGCACAACCAAAACGGTCGAGCGCGCGCCGGAGTCGGCGCGCATCGGCGGTGGCATCTGCCGCCGCATGCATCCATGCCAACCAGTCGAGAATATCATCCTGCGCCGTGACATGGAACGGCGTACGCTGTTGAAAATTAAAGATGGTAACTGGCATGGGGCGTCGCACTTCTGACTCCAAACCGGCACGGGTGGGTCGGGTTATGTGCCGCTTGCCGGGGATGGGGGTGCGCCGGTAACCGAATGATCTGCTTCATCGTCACCCACCACGCGCTCACGGACGCGCTTGGCCAGTTCCCGCACGCCACCCTGTTTGCGGACGATCAGCGCCGCTGCTGCCGTTGCCGCGTCCTGGGCCGCTTTTTCGGCCGTTTCCAGGTCACCCTGTTCCAGGACGAAGCGCATCAACTCGTCGGACTGTTCGAGCATTTGGCGCAGGTCGGTGGTGTTCTTTTCCGTGGCAAGTTTCTTGGCTTCGAGTGGGTTGACCGGCATGGGGGAAGCCTTTCTCCGCAGTGAAAATCGAGCGTGAAAATCGAGCGCCCGTGACCTTGGCGAACTTGGGGAAGGTATTCACATCATAGCGCAGTCACCCAGGTCGCGCACAGCACTACCGCACTAGGCGCGCGGCGCGGGCGTGAAAGGCCCGCCGAACCTCCTGCAAACTGGCCCGGATGGGAAACGTCCGGTTGGTCAGTAGGACGTACACACATTCCGTCTGGGGATCGCACCACAGGCTCGTCCCGGTAAAGCCCGTGTGACCAAAGGCCGCTGGTGAAAGTCCCGCACCGGTCGCGCCCGGTGTGGTCGCCAGCATCCAACCGAAGGAGCGACTTTCGTTGGCGTCAGGCGTCAAGTTGCCGGTGCAGGAGGCCAGGGTCGCAGGTTTCAGCAGCCGCCCACCGGGAAGAAACTCCCGCGCTAACTGCCAGACCTCTTTCGCCGTTGAAAATAGGCCGGCGTGACCGGCGACACCGCCTAAAAAGAAGGCGTTGCCGTCATGGACTTCACCGTGAATCGGTCCCTGCCGGTAGCCGTCGTACCTTAGTAGACGCACCTGTTCAGATGCGCTCAGCCACTGGTTGCCGTCCTCGGCGGCCAGGCGGCGTGTCATCGCGCGCTCGTGGGCATTGCCGTTTTCGGTGGGCGCGATCCGGTTGCGCCAGGCGGCCGGCGGGCGAAAGCACGTCGCTTCAAGGCCGAGCGGCTGCGCCACGACTTCGTCAAAGAGAACGTCCAGCGGGCGGCCGCCGAGATGTTCGAGGATGTATCCCAACGCGATGTAACCGAGATCGCTGTACACGACCCTGGCTGCGCCTGCTTTGCGCCGGGGCCGTATGCGGCCGATGACGGCCGGCGCTTCGGCAGGATGGTCACACAGGGCATAGAGTGGCAGCCAGGCGGGAAATCCCGCCGTGTGCAGCAATGCCTCGCGGATAGTCGCCAGGTTGTAAATACTGTTCGGTTCCGGTGTGGGTAGGTAGTCGCTCAACCGATGGGACGCAGACAAGTCGCCGCGTTCCATAAAATAAGCGCACAACAGCGCCGTCACCAGCGGTTTCGTCAGCGAGGCCAGATCGTACAGGGTATCCGGCTGCGCCGCCCCGACGGCCCCCTGGGACAAAACGACATCCCGCCGGGCGACCAGCCACACGGCACTTTGCACCTCGCCGGCAGCCAGGGCCGCAGCCAGCAACTCGTGCAAATCATCACCCATGGAGCGGCAGCCTCACTTTTTGTTGGTGTACTGGGTGTGGAGCATCTGGCGCTGTGCTTTCTGAAGCTTGCGATACTCGGCAACGGCAAGCTGATGTTCTGCTTCGGTGCGTGAGAACCGGTGGCGGCCGCCGGCACCGAGAACAAAGTACAGGTAATCGCTCGGTGCCGGCTGTAGCGCGGCGCGCAAGGACTTTTCACCGGGTGAGGCGATGGGGCCTGGCGGCAGGCCCGGAAAAAGGTACGTGTTGTAACGTGAGAGAAGCCGCCGGTGCGCCGGATTGTTGACGTTGCCATCCCAGGTGGAGTTGCGTTTCGCTGCATAGATAAACGTTGGATCGCATTCCAAGCGCATGCCTTTGCGTAACCGGTTGTGAAAGACGCTCGATACCAGGGGGCGTTCGGCATCGTCGGCCGCTTCTTCTTCAATGAGCGAAGCCAGTGTCACAACCTCGCGCAGTGTCATCCGGCGCGCTTCCGCTTGCTGGCGCAGCTCCGGCGTCCAGGCGCGGCGGAAACGTGCAACGGCTTCGGCCAGAATTTCGGCATTGGTTGCCCGCTTGGGGACGGTATAGGTGTCCGGGAAGATGTACCCTTCCAGACTGGTCGCCTGCGGGTCGAGGTCGGCAATCAGACGTGTGTCTAGGAGCGCCGGATCGAGCTGCCCCTCGGGCGGACGATTGGGCAAAAGATCATTGACCTCATAGATCGTCAGGCCCGGCCGGAACATGATTTTGCGCGTTGCCACGGCCCCGCGGCGGATTTTATCCAGGGCCGCCAAGGGCGAGATGGGCGATTCAAACTCGTAGTCACCGGCCTGCAAGCGGCGTCCGGTAGGATTGAGCAGGAGATACACCAGTGCAGGATACCGATTGCTGATGACGCCGTATGCATAAAGGCGCTCCACGACATCGCGCGCGCCCATGCCCGGCTCAATGGTAATGAGTTCTTCCGCCGCCCGGTGGACAGCCGGCGTTTTGAGGTCGTGGTATGCCGCCAGCCCGACCAACGCGGCCAACACCACCACAGAGAAGGCCAACAGAGATAACCAGATTAACCAACGGCGCGTGCGGGCCATACGGTTTGTGTTGTGCACGGTGTATTGCTTCCGAGAGTGAGTGGGGAAACAGTAGGGTCTCTGGTCAGCGCTGCAGTAGAGGCCAGCACCACCATGACACGAAGTTGAGCTGGAAACAAGCTGCACTTGTCAGGGTAAACTGCACTGGCTGCGCCTCCGAGGCGCGCGGTGGCGGAACGAAGCTTCAGGCAACGCTCACCCCGCGTCTCGGCGAGCCAAGCGGCGTGTTACAGGGGCGTGCGCCCAGAAAAGCAGCGTGCGCCCAGAAAGCGCGCGCCGCTTCCCGGCATCCGGGCAGAGCCCGTCTGCCCAGGGCAAGTACCGTGGCTAGCGTGGCATGACGTAACCCCGGCGCGTCCGCACAACGGCTTCCTCACGCCGCACCTTGACCTGAAGCCGCCGAAACCGGCCGTCTCGGCGAACGTCTTTAGGATAGTAGCCGAAGCTGTAGACGGCCCGCAGGTCGGCGGCGACGGCCGTGTAGCAGTCCTCTAAGTCGTCCACCGTTGCCGCGTAAAACAACCGCCCGCCGGTCAGTGCGGCCAACTCGCGCAACTGGTTCCGCGCCATAGCATAGCCGACACGGGCGCGCGCGCCATACCGCTCAACAACCTCTGCCTCGGTGTCCAGGTAAATGGGCAGTAGCATGGCGTCGCACTCCTGCGCCAACTCGCGCAGCTCCTCATAAGTTGTGACCGAACCGTATTCCGGCCCGCCCGGCGGCAGCACGTTGTCCATCCCATCGGTGACAATGACCACGGCATTACGCTCACCGCGTACATCACGCAGTACGGATTTGAGCGTACCCGCCAGCGCGTCGTAAAAGTGCGTTCCCCCTTCGGGGCGGCGAATGTCGTCCAGACGTTCGCGCAGTTTCCGGCGGTCATTGGTCAGCGGACAGATGAGCCGGGCCGTGTCAGAAAAGGTCACCACCGCCATGCGATCCTCTGGACGCAATGCCCCGAGAAACCCCAGCGCCGCCCGGCGGATCACCATCAGCTTTTCGCGGGTACTCCCGCTCAGATCAAGCAACAACACCAGGTTAAACGGCGTCTCCAGGGTGCCAAAGTAGGTTATTTCCTGCGGCTCACCATCCTCCAGCACGGTGAAATCCTCAAGCTGTAAGCCACGAATCGGCTTCCCGTTCGGCGTCGTAATCACGGCGTTGAGGATGACCAGCGTGGACTCCAACACGACATCGCTCCCCTCACTGCCGCCGAATGCGCCCTCCACGGTAGCAATGGTCGGGCGTTCCAAGGCAGGGGGCTGCCCTACGTCCGGGGGCAGCGGGGCTGCCACGATATTGCCCCGGTCTGCTTGCGCAACCAGGATCGCACCACCGCGCCCGATTTGTCCGTGGAGCATCCGCTCGTCTGGACTTCCAAAACGCTTGAGTGGTAGCTCCGTCTGCACGCTTCCGTGAACGCTGGTCCACGTCACATCCGCGTCGGCGTTCGGGGGCAAATACAGTTCAATGTCGCTCTGGTACGTCGTGGCGATCAGTCCGGCCGGCAATCCCTCGACGCGCACGCGGCCGACTTCACTGAACAGACGCAGGTAGGTGTTTTCCGGCACACAAACTTCTAAATCAACGCCGGTCACCGTGGTCGGCGGATCGGTGGTGATGTTCAGTTGGTTGGGCAGTTCTTCGAGCAGGATTTCCTCGGCGCGTACCGGCGGTCCCGGCCGAGCGTGACGGGTCGCCGTTATGACGACATCAGGGCGGGCCGTAATGCGTACCCGAATGTTGCCGCGTGGGTTACGAATCCGAACGGTGCTTTTTGGTGGGAGGAGTGTCCGCGTGTCATCAAAATAACGCTTGACAGGTCTGCGCGGCTCAAAACCCGCCGGCAGTTGCTGTGCGCCGGCAGCCAGGCCCAGCACCAAACCCCAGACCAGCCCCCAGACGCCGCACGTGCCAGATAATAAGAGACCACACCACCACTTCATCGTGTAGAATCGGTGGAAGCCGTTGCGGAAAGGATGATCGCAGCCATCGAGCGCCGCGCACCATGTGCGTCAAAGACGATATTCGCAGCGGCTAGCCGTGTATTGACAACCGTCATATCAAACACACTGTTGTGCGTGATGGTGGCTGCTTCGTCTGTGAAGTTGAGCGGACACACATCAAGCCACCCGTCTTCTTCCTCAGTCGCATACAGCAGTGGAAAGCCATGGGTGCGGCACAGTATCGGGCGCGACGCATAGACGGCGCACAGCCCGTCCAGCAATGCCGGACAGGGGACGCTGTGTTCGACACGGTGTTCCGGCTCAGGTAGAAACGTTGTCGGCTGTGGCGGTGCATCCTGGAACAGTCCGGCTTCCAACTGTTGCGTTGCCTGCGCCTGTTGCCGCAACCGGGCCTTGGTGGCGGCGTCAAGCCCGGCGATGAACTCGTGTAAGTGGTCAGCTTCGAGCGGAGAGACCGTGATGTGCTGCTGGCAACACCCTGTACAGCCCGGCCGACAGGTGATTGCAGTTGGAAACCGCGCCCGCAATACGCCGGCAAAAGTCTCAACATCGGCAATCAACTGGCTGTATGCCGCACGGGCGGCTTCGGGCTGTGGTGATGGCAGGGACATTGGCTGGCGCCTCCTTTCCGAGCCTACGGCCGCGTTAGGCGGTGGTAGGTTTCCCAGTAGCGCCGGCGCGTCGCTTCGACAATCGCTTCCGGCAGCGGCGGTGCCGGCGGACGTTTGTCCCAGGTCAGTGTTTCGAGATAGTCGCGGACAAACTGTTTGTCAAATGACGCCGGACTTCTTCCCGGCGCGTAGGTTACTGCATCCCAGTAACGGGATGAATCCGGTGTGAGCGCCTCGTCAATCCAGAGCAAGCACCCGTCAGGGTCGATGCCAAACTCAAACTTTGTGTCGCAGAGAATGAGGCCGCGCGCCAGGGCGTACTCAGCAGCCGTCGTGTAGAGCGTCAGCGTCAACTCTCGTAGTCGTCCGGCTAGGTCGCGGCCTAACCGGTCGGCCATCTGGGCGAACGAAATGTTTTCGTCATGGCCAACAGCTGCCTTGGTTGCCGGTGTAAACAGCGGTTCGGGGAGGCGGTCGGCTTCGCGTAGCCCCGGCGGCAACGCCACCCCACAAACCTGCCCTGTGCGGTGGTACTCCTTCCAGCCGGAGCCGGCCAGGTACCCCCGCGCCACACATTCAACCGGCAACGGCGTGGTCTTGCGCACCAACATGGTGCGCCCGGCCAGTTGGTCAGCATAGGGCTGCACTTCCGCCGGAAAATCTGCCGGGTCACAGGACAGCAGGTGATGTGGCGTCAGGTGGCCCAATCGGTCAAACCAGAATGCCGAAAGCGCCGTAAGAACCCGTCCTTTGTCGGGAATCGGCGTCGGCAACACGCAGTCAAAGGCCGAAATGCGGTCCGTAGCAATCAGCAGCAGGCTGTTGCCGAGGTCGTACACCTCGCGTACCTTGCCCGACCGAAAACGTGGCAGCGGCAGGAAGTCGGTGGCGATCAGCGGCAGCGCGGCGGTTGACGTCATGGCGCTTCGGGCAGATTCGGAGTCGTTTTGCGAGGCCGCACCCTGGTAAACAGCGGCCGTCGCCAGCGAAGGCGCGGTCGGACACGCCAGCGTTCACGCAACAGCGTGCGTGGCGGAGCTTCAATCCGGTCGCGGACGGCAAGATAGAAGTCCTTGAAGTAATTCCACATTGACCACAGGGCCGAAACGACCACCACCCACATGACAAAGCGCCCAGTGCCGTAGGCGATAATGCGCAGTGCCTCGACGCTAAACGTCCCCTGCCAAAGCGCCGCCAAGGCTTGCTGCACCGCCGCCACCGAAGACGTACCCACCGGAAGGGGCGGTTTGCCCTCGTGACTGCCGAGCATCAGGCACGTGATGGCAACGACCTGGGACAGCATTTTGAACTTGCCCATCTTGGAAGCCGCAATGGCGACGCCCTGTTGCGCCGCAATGCTCCGCAGACCGGAAACGGCAAATTCGCGCCCGATGATGATGACCACGGCCCACCCGGGCGCCAGCTTGTTCTCGACCAGTGAGATCAAAGCCGCCGAAATCAAGAGCTTGTCGGCAATCGGGTCCAGCAACGTCCCCAGCGTCGTCACTTGGCCGCGCCGCCGCGCCAAGTAGCCGTCCAGCAAATCCGTCAGTGATGCGCTGAGGAACAACGCTACCGCCAGCAACTGACGCGGTAGGCCGAAAACCGACTCCGAAACGCTCGTCATGAGGACGACAACCATGACAGGGACAACAAAGATGCGCGAAACCGTCAGTGTGTTCGGGAGATTCACGGCAGCTATGTCCAGCCCACAGCGGAGGGTGCAGACAGGCGCTCTCTCACTGCCATCACTTCGCTGCAGTTTTCAAAACAATGACATCAGAACAGTTTCAGGCGAATGGTCAGGTATTTTTTCGGGTCCTGCCGGAAATCAATCAGCAACTGGTTAGCCTGGGCAGCGGTTTCCGTCAGATTATCGTAAAGTTGGGGATCGCGTAAGAGTTTCCCGGCTGAACCTTCCCCGCGTTCCAGTCCGGCGAGGAGTTGGTTGAGACCGGCCAGCGTTTGTTCGGCGTCACGGTACAGCTTGTCGTCGTGCAGCAGTCGCCCGACCGTGCCTTCACCGCGTTCGAGGCGCGTTATGGCGTCTTCCAGTTTTGCCGATGTGCGATCCAGGCGTTCCAGCACGGCAACGACTTCCAGGTAGGCGCGGTCATCCGTCGCCAGCTTACCGAGCGTGCCGCGCCCATCGTTGATGTCGGCCAGCAGTTTTTCCACCCGGCGTATGGCTGCATCGAGGTCGTCATACAGGCGAGGATCGCCGATCAGCTTGGCGGCCGTGCCCTGCCCGGTCCGAATCTCCTGCACCAGTCGGGCGGCTTCGGCAGTGGTGCGCTCAAGATTGTTGTACAGCTCGGCATCGGAGACGAGTCGGCCGACCGTGCCTTCGCCGCGATTGATTTTATCGGCGATTTGCTTGAGCGAATCGGACAGGGTGGTGAAGTTGGCCAGGATGTCGTCCGCGCCGGAAATAATCTGGCGAATCGTGGTTTCCGATGCTCCACCGATCAGGTCGCCGTCGTTGACCGGCGCGGCACGAAGGGTACCGGGCGTGATATCCACGACTTTGTCCCCCAGCAGTCCCACCGACCCCAAAATCACCTTAGAATCCTGGCGGACACGCTCGCCGGCCGGCTTGCCGTCAATGATCGGTTCAAGCGCCAGCTCCAACTCAACCGTTTGTGCGGCATCGGTGCTTTCCGGTACCGGCAGGAGCAGGACGCGCTGGACCTTGCCGACCTTGACGCCGGACAGCCGGACTTCCGCCCCCGGACGCAGTCCGTCCACATTGGACAGACGGGTGCGAACGATTAGTTCACGGCGAAAGGGGTTGAGGTCGCCGCTAATGGTCAAGATGGTGGCAACCAGCACCATGATCGCCACCAGTGTCATCAAGCCGATGCGCAGATCGAGAACGGAGAGCTTTTTCTTCGCCATGGCAGTTTCTGCGTTTAGTCCAGTTCTAAAAACGTCCGAATGTATGGGTCGGTTGAGTTCCAGAAGGTGTCTGCGTCGCCTTCTAAGAGGACTTTGCCATGCCGCAGCATCAGAAACGTCGTCGCCGTTTCCGTCTGACCACGCGGGTTTTTCACAATGACCACTTCGCCGTTGTCACCAATGGTGGCATGGTGGTCGGCTAGGGTCAGGGCATCCTGAATGCGGTGCGTGACAAACAGTGAGCTGACGCCCTCCAGGTCGCGTAGTTTAATGGCAAGTTCACAGATGGTACGCGCCGTCGGCGGATCGAGTCCGGCAGTCGGTTCGTCGTAGAGGATGATTTTAGGGTTTCCCACCAACGCCCGCGCAATCCCCACTCGGCGGCGCATGCCGCCCGACAGTTCCGCCGGCATCTTGTTGATGGCGTCTTCGAGGTTAACGAAGCGCAACATCCGGCGCACGGTTTCCTCGATTTCCTCTTCATCGGCTCCCCGTTCAAAGAGACGGTAGCCGACATTTTCATAGACAGAGAGGCTGTCAAACAGCGCCCCTTCTTGAAACACCATACCGATTTTTTGGCGCATCACCGTGAGCTGCGATTCACTGAAGTCGGTAATGTCTTCGTTGTCCACAAAAATGCGTCCGCTGTCCGGCTTGAGAAGGCCCAGCACCAGCTTGAGCACGGTGGACTTCCCGGTTCCTGAACCGCCCATGACAATCTTTGTCTCGCCGGGATACACCCCGAAGCTGATGCCGTCGAGGACTTTCTGCGTCCCAAACGACAAATGGACATCTTGGAACTCAATGGCGTATTCGCCCATGGCACCTCAGTGGGTCGGAAAACCCCCATGGTCTAGGCCGTACCGCTTAGGGTCAGAATAAGTCGGGTGAGAAAGAAGTCTGACACCAGAATCAACACAATGGACACAACCACAGAGGTCGTCGTGGACTGCCCAACGCCCACCGTCCCGCCGCGCGTACGGAGGCCACAGCGGCAGCCGACGATTGCGACAATGAGGCCAAACACGCCTGTCTTGAGAAACATCCCCCACAGGTCATCGTAGTTGAGGGCCTCGCGTGCCGAGGCCAGATACACCGACGATGGGATTTGCAAGAAAGTAATCGCTACAACCAATCCGCCGACGATTCCGATGACGTTGGCAAAGATCGTCAGGATCGGAGCCATCGTCATCAGTGCGATCAAGCGTGGACGGACCAGCTTCCGAAATGGGTCGGTGCCCAGCGCGCGCATGGCATCAATTTGCTCGCTCACACACATCGCGCCCAATTCGGCAGCAATACCGGAGCCGGAACGGCCGGCCAACAGAATACACGTCAAAACCGGTCCCAGTTCCCGGAGTAATGATGTGGCCACAAGCCGTCCCGTGTAGTTCTGCGCCCCAAATGAACGGAGCGTTCCGGCCGTTTGGAGCGCAAGCACCGCACCGATGAAAAAGCCGGCAAGAAGGACAATCGGAAGCGTTCCAAAACCGATCGTATCCATTTGGACAACGGTTTCCCGCCAATACAGAGGACGCCGAAAGGGATGCCGGACGGCACGCCAAACAAGCAGGGTTGCTTCCTGAAGCTCAACGAGGAGGAGAAGAAAAAGATTCACACGCGGCGGAACAGCCTCACATAGTCATCACCGGCGATGGGGTTCACGCCGAGAAGATATTGCCGGCGGCACTTTTACGGACGATGACCGATAGGTGTCAAGCGTTGTTCTCCTGGGGCGCTGCCGTCCGGTAGGGCCGCGCAGGCCGATTGGAACGGGGAGGGTATCATCCCGGTCTGTGCAACTAGGTGCCCTTACGTATGAAAAAAGCGGTCACGCCCGCGTGGAGCGTGACCGCCAAGGCTAAGCCGAATCGAGTCGGCCGATCTGAGGTCTAGCGCCGCCGTCCCGGCGTCGCGGAAGGAAGCGTCCGGGTCGGCGCGGTCACCGGCTCGGCAGCTTTCGCCTGCGGCGTCGCCGGCTCGTAGCTGACCACGCGCGCCGTCACCTTCCCATTGACATCGGGAACGACATCAATCGCCATCGTGCCGATGACTTGCCGTTCCGCGTCGGCGTTTTCGGCTGATGTCGAGCAAGTGCCTACGACGGCCAACACGTCCACCAGGAAGCGAATTGGCTGGGTCGTCGGCGCATGGATGCGGAAGAACACCGACGCGATTTGAGTCGGAGCCAAGGTCGCCATCGGCGTGTTACTGCCGATGGGCGGCTTGCCGTTCAGCGTGGTCTGAACCGAGCCGGCCTGCCCGCCGGCGTAGGCGCACGGACCCATATAGTCATCCGCCGACGCCAGCCGGTGCGGATTCGGAGACGCCAGGATGACGTTGTTCGGGTTCGACAAGTCAGGGAAGCCGAGCCCCTTCACCAAAAAGGCGATGTTCGACAGCGTGCAGGTGCCGGTATTGGTCAACTGCCCGGTCAGGATGTACCGGAACGGATAGCCAGGGCAGCCCAGCAACGCGGCGGCGCCTGACGGATACATCAGCAACTGCACCTGCGGGTTGACGTTGGTCAAGCAGCCGGTGGTGAAGCAGTTCAGCGTGCCCGTCTCGATGGTGAGCGACCAGCCGCCGTTGATGTTGCCTGCATCGCCGGGAGCGAAGTCCTGCACGTACAGCTCCCAGTTCCCGTTGACGCTCGCGCCCGACAGGCCGTTGAAGATGTTCAGGTTGCTGTTGTAGGGCGGCGGACCCAGCCCCGTGAAGGTTCGCGAGCCGCCGTTGTTATTCGGCTGATACGTCCCGCTCGGCGGGAAGCCGGTCGGCGGCAACGGCGTTGCCGCCGTCTGGTCAAACGTGTACGTCCGGTTGGTCACGCCGCCCGAGCCGCCG
>CALGZC010000012.1 GCA_937934745.1 uncultured Blastocatellia bacterium | reverse complement strand
CATCGTAGTAGTCGGAAGCGGTGGGGATGCCCTGAAAGCCATAGCGCCGGTTGACGTGCCGCCCTTCGCGCTGGTCGTAGACATTGATCGGGAAAGCGCGGTCCATCTCGATGCGTATTCGCGGTATCAGGGTTGCTCCACTTGGCGGCGGCGACAAGGGATCGCTCGGGTTAGGCGTGAACGCGATATAGGCGTGGCCTGGGAAGGCATAGTGCGCGTCACTCAGACCCAGGCGACGACCAATTTGGGTTTCAAGGTTAAGGTTCTTGGTGCCAGCCCCTGGGCCAATGACGGGAAGGCCACCATCCACCTGGGGCGTGGTCGGCCCGATGCCGGTCGGATCGATGCCGGCCGCTGTCGGATAAACCCGCGACGCCAACGGGTGCTGGAAGATGATCGCCACCGCCTCGCGGACGTTGAAGCGAACCGTGCCCAAGCCGGTCACGGTCACTGACGTCGTCTTGCCAAGGAAGGTGTTGAAGGGAACCTTGATGCGGAAGCAGTTCTGAAACTCGCCGGTTTCCGTGAACCCGGACGATGGCGGGAAGACCGCTGACGTTCCGCCGGGGTCGGCCTGGTTAGGCACCGTGTTAAGCCCACCTTCCGGGTCGGGCAGGGGCGCAAAGTTTGGATCGGGATCGTTTTGCGCGGCTTCCCAGAAAATGATCTCGATTGGCATCGAGGTCGTGCGCCGCGCCACGCGGTTGAGGTTGTTGACCGGCGGTGGCGTGTGCAGAACGCGCAAGGTTGACGGAAGGAGCGAGTTGAGATTGCTCTCCGGCGAATAACCCATTCTCGGCACGCCTTGGTCGCCGGGATTGGTCGTGCCGACAGTCCGCGGGAGGGCGCTCATTTGTTCGCCGAGGTCATCCGTGTCGCCATCGCCGGGAACCCACACTCCGCCTTCGTTGTTCGGGATGCGCCGCGCGCCGTTGAGGTCCACGCGCTGGTTTTCGAACGGGTAGTGCGGCGGCTCGATGATGCCGTCGCCATTCCAGTCGAAGGTCAGGTTCTCACGGGCTATTTCCGGGGTACCGAGAATCCCGGCCGTGGCAAAGTCGCCAATGGCTGGAATATTGCCCAGCGATGGATCGGTTGAGCGTCCCGGCGTACCGAGTTCCGCGCTCCGCAGCGTTTGGAGGAAGTTCACCGTAAACTGCGGCGCCGTTCGCAGCAGATGTGGGAAGAGTCGTACTTGCTCGGCCGGCGTCAGCCCGGTCGGGTTGAAGAGACACTTCGCCAGCAGTTGCTGGTCGTTAACGTTGGCGAACGGCGTCATGTCTTGCAGGTCAATCACGCCCGTTGGTCCCACCCCTGGATAGCCGGTCGGCGGCGCGCCGTCCGCCGGGGCATCGCTGGCGGTCGTATTGAGGTTGACGTTATATTGGGGCGTGTAAGGCCCGGTGATATAAGCGTTTGCTGGCGAAGTCGGATACGTTGCCGGACCCTGGTTGAGGTAATCCAAATCATTGTCGAGCCGCCCATCGCCAAGGCTGTTGGCGCCCGCGCCAGGCGCAACCGGGTTGCCAAGGATGTTGATGTTGTCGTGGCGCATGGCGTAGAAGCCGGGAATGCCGGGGCGGAAGACGAAGTGACGCAAAAGGCTAACAATCTGACGCTCAACCCGCAGCACGCGCGCTGGGCTGGCCGGATCGTTGGTCCAGAAGTTGGGCGAGCGCATGATCTGATTGAAACTCGTCTGATGGCCGAGAAAGGTTCCGGCGATGCCTACACTGTATTGCGGGTCGTCCCCTGGCGCGCTGAGGTCGGGGCTGAGCGTCGCGATCGGATGCAATCCGCTCGCGACTGGCAGCGCTTGAGGCGTGGGTTGCGCAAGCCGAGAGGCGCGCACCCGCACCCGGCGGATAAACCGCTCTTGCCGCTTGTCGCCGTTGCTGTTTTCACCGTTGAAGATTTCCTCGCGCGGCAGCTCGCCCTTCATCGGGTTCGGCATCAGGAACATATCATCCGCCGTGTTGCGCGCGCCGTCGGGGCCAATGTCATAGGAGCCTTTGATGTAGCTCCGATTGTCAAAGTCATCTGTGAAGCGGAAATAGGGCTTGGCCAGCAGGCTCTTGAAGCGCGCCGGATAGCCGGCTGTCGCCGGATTCCCATCGTCAGTCAGTCGCCCGCGCAGGGAAGCGACTTCAGTCGTATTCACAGCCCGACCGCGGTCATCTGTCTGCGGCGGATCCGCATTGGTCAGGTTGACATTGGTCTGCGGCGTGAAGGGGATCATTGTCCGTTGGAGCGTGAGAATGGTATTCGGTTCATACCAGTATGTGACGCGCTGGTTGACCGGCCCAACGGGACTACTGATGGCAACTGTTGGCACTTCACCAAAGGTATGTGCAAAGCGCCCAATAAAGCTCGGAGAGCTGCTTTCGGTTAGAAACGGCAGGAAGTTGCGCGGAATATTGCTTGGGTTCTGATCTTGGAGGCGGCTAATGCTCCCCCCATCGTTGAGGGCATAGACGGCTGCATAGGTCGTCTCCGGTTCTGGCTGGCCGGGCTGCAGGTTATCCGATGGTAATTCACGCAACACCGGGATTGGGCCCGAGGTGATACCTAAGTTGAGAATGTGCGGCGTAATGTCATAGCGCTCCGGACGAATGTTCGGATTGCCACCAGGGTTGTTGTTGACCAGCAGTTCAATCTTGATGTACGTCCGCTTGCGGCGTTGTGGATCATCCGTGTTGTTGGCCGTGGATTGGAAGTAGGCTTGTTGGTTGACAAGGTTGGTTTGTGGCGGGAGAACACGGCGTCGTGAGCCAACGGCCGTCTCTAATGTGTCAGACCTGGTGTATATACGCGGTGGGCCACCGCTGCCGGCAGGCCACACACTGGCCGGTTGGTCGGGATGATCGCTGCCGCTGTAGGGGTTGAATTCAACCACATTGGGGTTGTTCTGGAGCCAGAATTGCTGAAATAGCGCCGTCTGCGGGTTGGAAAGCTCTTCGAGATCATAGGCGCGAACGCCGCCGGGCATTGCCGGAGGAAAGTGGTCAAGGTCGTCATCGAGCAAGATGCGAATGGTTGTCGCACGGGTGGAGACTTGACCTTCAAAGAAACGTGAGTTGCGCAAAACCTCAAGATTCTCATTCGGATTGGCGCGCCGGATGATCTCAATCGCATTGAAGCCGTTGGTCTGTGTGGGGAGCAAGAGCGGCACAATGCGTTGCTTGCCCGGGGAGTGTCCGTTGGTGACGCCCCAAGGGGTGCCCGTCCCGCCATTGTTGGGTCCAGCCCCGACAATCGGCGTCGCCGCGCCAGGGCCAACCGCTAGGTTGATGTCGTTAATCAGCCAGTTGACTGGGGCGACGCGGTAGATGGCTGGGTCGGTCGAATAACCCCCTGGGCCTTTCTGCACAGGTAAGCTGGTGATAATTGGTGCTGTCACGCTGTCGGCAAGCTCGGTGGGCGTCGCGCCGCTGACCACGAGGTTGGGGTTGAGCACTCGCGAGTTGTCGGGGCGCGTCTTGTTGCTGGGCGTGATCTGGCGCACGATTTCGCCGGCGACGGTCACTGGTCCAAAGAACCACGCCCGGCTTCCTGCGCCGAGGTATAGGTGGCGGTTTACGTGTGTGCGACCGCCGAGGTAGAACTGCGGACCAGGCGACACTTGCAGGCAGTCAAACCCGAAGACCGCAAACTGAAAGGCCGGGATTTGGTAGAAATTGACCTGTCGGATGAGGCGCGCTTCTTCATTGGCATCGTTTGCCTTGGCTGACGCCCCGAGCACAAACTGCCGTCGCAGCGCTGTCATCCCATTGAACGGGGCGTCGTTGACCGTCACGGTCGTTTGTGAGTCAGCTCCTGGTGGGACGAATGGTGTGTCGGCCGTGAAGGTATAGAGCGGCTGTCCTGCTTCAGTGACAAACGGTGGGAGATTACTGGTGATCCCCGTCGGTCCTAAGTCCTCTGCCGTGATGTTTGGCGACCGCGAGAGAATGCGATTGACGTTCGCCGTAATCGTTTCTAGGTAGGCCAAGGCAGCGTTGAAAGTCCGGGTTTTTTGGTATTCCGCTGCCGTTTGGCGCGCTTCCGTTGTCATCAGGGTTGCTGAGACCGACGTGAACACAAGGAGGACACCGAGGAGAACCAAGGCGATGGCAAGCGCCACGCCGCGCTCCTGGTACCGGCCTTTCCGACGTAACATGCTAGTAAATCGTGTTCTCATAGCGAATCACCCTCAAAAGCTGTACGAATTTACGACTTAGGGTTTGACCGAGTAAGGAGACCTTTTTCTCCCACTTATTTCTCCCACTTACTGTTTCTCCACATTACTGTGGCGCAAGGTTGCGTAGCCCGACACTGGTGCGTTCGGTGACGTGGAAATAACCGCGATTGAAGAGATCGGGAATGGCGGCATCGGCCCTGATCAGGGCCGGATTTCGCTCACTGGTGCGTCCGTATACCGTGATCTCAACCATCCGCACCTGCGTTTTGGTGGTGAGCGGCGACCTCTGTGGAGTGGGAGGAAAGGTTGCACCAGGAGGCAGTGGAAGTGGGCCGCCAATATCGTTGGTATAGTACATCCTTCCTTGCACGGGCGACGGGTTGTCCGGGTTCGCCAGTCCCAGTTCATCAACGACCATGAACCGCAGCCGGAAGTTCTCAATATCGAATGCCAGCGGTGACAGGAGTCCACCTTGCCGACAGAACAGAATTGGTGGTGTGTTTTCCCCGTTCCAGCCGATGAAGTAGTGCGACAGGCGCATGCGTGTGATGGTCACCGGGACACCAGGCTGAATGATCCTACTCCAATCTTCGGGGTTGATGCCGGCGAGGTCGTTGCCCGCCAGAACGATCTTGTCGTCGTCAGCGAAGCCTGTCACCAGCCCAAGTACGCAAAGCACCGTGGGATTACCGCCAGATGGCGTGTACTGATACGTCAGCAGCAGGGTGTCAATGTACGGCCGCAGGCGTGGGGCCAGGAGCCTGTCGTTTGGGTTCACAAAGGGGTTGGCATTGGTGATGACGTTCGGAGCGACACGCGCCGGGCGAAGATTAATACGGGTGTTGGGCGGAATAGCCCCACCGTAGGTCGGATCGGTTGACGTTGTGACTTCCGGACGCAAGACGAGATCCGGACCGGTGAGCTCTGCTACCGCTGAGAATGTCGCCGTGACCGGGAAAATCTGCTGTTGGACAATCGTGCCACTGGGATTGTTCGGGTCGGGGACGTTCACGCGCAGAGCCACCGGAACGGGATTGACCTGTAAGGTGATCAGTTGATGGCTGCCGTTGCCGTAGGCTGTCGCCACTTCCGTCCGGTCGCAGGCGCCGGGATAAATCCACAGATTGGGGTAGCGCGAATTGGCCGCGATGAATTGATTAGGGAGAGTTGGGTGTTCAACATAGCCCTGATTGGCCGTAATCGCCGGAGCAGCAAACGAACCCACCCCTCCCGCGCCGTGTGTTGTCCCCGTCCATGCTTGGATCGGCGACAAAATGTCGCACTGAGTTGCAAGGGTTAGACTGCCCGCCAAGCGCGGACTAATGTTGCCGACTCTTCCAGGGGCTGCGGACCCGGTACCGACGGGAAAGCCGCGACTGGCGAGGAAGCCGCCTCGAACATATACAGCCGGCGCGCCAAGGTATGGATTCGGATCCGGTGTGGCATAAAAAACGCTTGTCAGCGGCAGCTCACCGACGTTGTCAAGATCGTTTTTGATGAAATTCACCACGGCCCGGACGTTGTTGTTGGCCTCGACCAGCGCCGAGTTGTCACGGGTGGTACGCAGCGCCAGTGTCAGCGTCCCCATCACGGCAGCCATAACGATGGCCATAATGCCGGCAACAACGAGCAGTTCAACCAGTGAGAAACCGGCTGACCGACGTCGCAGACGTCCAAGGGCAGACAACTGAGATCGTTGGAGAGAGGTCATGGCGATATGGCTCCAGAAGAAGGTACGGGGCTTGGCCGCTTGGACTAACTCATGGCCTCACGGTCCCCACAGACCCAAACACCTGTGTTGACGCCGTGCGCAGCGTTCTTCCACATCGTGACGCGCCCAGTCAGTCCGAATATCGTGAGTGCACGGGCGCGTAGGCTACGCGAACGGTCGGTGCCACCAAGCGCCGGGGTCAGGAAAATTACTCCGTTGAAAGGCGTATTCCTAAAGTTGGAAGTTGGATCGGCGTTCGGTGGGGTGTAGATAATCATTCCGTCGCTTTTAAAGGTCAGAATGGCACTTTCGCCACTTGTGCCAAGGTCGATGCCTAAGCTTTCCAGAAACGTGAAAGTGTTGGTCGTAAAGGTCACCCCCGATAAGCCCAGGACTGTCGGGGGGGGGACAAACGCGTCGCTGGAGCTGGGAAAAGGCTGAAACCGATAATCCGGTGGCAGTTCAGCCCGGCGCATGACTCTTGCTGTGGTTTCGTAGGGAGTCCCACCGGCCACCACATTACGGGCTGTATTGACGTAGCGCAGGACGACGTAGGCATCGGAGTCTGCGCTTGGCCGGCGGAAGAGAATCATCTGGTAGGTGTTGCGTTCGGCCATGGCACGGGCACGGGTTTCGCGAACTGCCGCTGCCAGTTCACTGGCTGCACTGTCGGCTGCAATTGCCTTGCGGTAGGCAAGGAGAAAGATACCCGAAATTGCAGCAAGAGCACCGATCAGCGCTGCAACGGTAATCAGCTCAATCAGTGAGTAGCCTCGCTCAGGGCGACCAAGCCGGCGGAGACGGTATGACATAGCGACCTCACGCAATAACGGAGTTTGCCCATAAAAGGGCACAAATCCTGTGCCACGATCTGGACAAAGAGCTAGTGATTCGGTAAATCTCTGATAATTAGTTATTTGCCGAATACATCAGGGCTGTCACCTCTGAAGCAGGGCAGCCTTCGGTTGAGTTAGGTGTTACGTAAAGTAACAACGAAGGTACCTCAAGTCGAATCTTTCCGGTACACGACGCGATCACCCTTGACCGGGCGAACGTGTTGGCGGCAGGTGCGGTGGCGTTCTGTGCAATTACAGAACGCCACCGGTTGGCGAGTGGCGGCCGCATGTGCGGTTTGTGCAGGAAAAAGGCCCTAGGCAAGAACTAAACGACTACTGCCCGCCGCCGTGCAGCAATGCGGCTGTACAGTGCGCCCAGCGCAACGACGGCGACGATGCGGGGGCTGAACCAACTTATCGGAAGCCAGTCCCAGTGACCCAGCGGGGCACCAAGGGCAGCGACAACCGTCCCTCCGACCAGGACGACAAGAAACCCAATGCGGGTAATGTTGAAAATGGTGACGAGGACCGGTACAGGACGGTAAGGATAGACATAGTCGGCCAGCAAGAGACAGACCGGCATCACCAGCGTCGAGATCACACCTACCAGGCCAATCCACCAGGAGATCCCGAGCATCACGGTTTGGTCCCACCGCAGGGAGAGGGGATCGGGTTGGAACGATGTGAGCGCGGTGATCCCGCTCAGGATGCCCACCGTGGTCAGCAGGATGTCAAGCGTGATGTTAAGTCCGGTAGTGGCTGACACACGCGGCAGATGCTCCGGCGGCATTGGCGTTGCTGCTGAGAATGAACCTGTTGCCGGACGTAAACTACCGGAGGTAGGAGGCATAGTCACGCTGGCCGGTTTGACACTGCTCGTCACCGGATGCAGTGCCGTGATAGTGCCGACTGCGGCCGGTACCAGAACAGCAGTTTTGTGTGTCAGCCGGACGTCCAGACTTTGGTCGCTGTGGCCCATGACCACTGTACGGGCTTGGTCATTCCAGCCGGGGGCCGTAAAACGCAGGCGGTACTCACCCGGTGGCAGGCGCAGCTCAAGCCTCCCTTGTGCGTTGGTCTTGCCGCGGAAGTCCCCATCGACCTCGACCGTACAGTTGCCCGGGAAGCTTGTAATTACCAGCGTCGGCGTTAGCAGCTCTCCTGTACTCCCGTGAGACTGCTTGAGGACGGCAGCCTCCAGCTCGGCCAACAACTCACGGGCACCGGCTTGCCGATTGGCCGGATTTTTGGCCAGAGCGCGCATGACCACCGCTTCCAGCTCCGGTGATACTTCTGGATTACGCGCCCGAATGCTCGGCGGCGCCTGTGTGAGATGCCCGGAGACAATTGCTGCAAATGAGTCGCCGCGAAAGGGAACATCTTTGGTCAGCATCTGGTAGAGGATGACACCCAGGCTATAAATATCTGACCGCATGTCCACCGGCTTCGCCGAGCACTGTTCAGGCGACATGTAAAAGGGTGTGCCCATGATGCCCGTTTTCAAATCCGTATTGTCATCGCCGAGAATCTCGTCATTGAGAATTTTTGCCAGTCCAAAGTCCAGGACCTTGACGGTCATTTCCGGCTCTTCGGTTGCCTTCGTGGTGTCATCGGTCAGGACAAGGCCTAACTCCTCCAAGTTTGTACTTCCATTGCGCTCGTACACCATAATATTGGCCGGTTTGAGGTCACGGTGAACAAGTTTCAGATCATGGGCAGCAGCAATGCCGGCCAAAGCCTGCTTGAAAATCTTCAGCACGCGCAGCGGAGACATCGGGGCCTCACAGGAAATGATCTCATTGAGCGGACGCCCCTCGACATACTCCATGACGATGTATCGCATGCCATCCGGTGTGATCCCAAAGTCCAGCGCCCGAACCACATTAGGGTGCTCAATGGCGCTAGCTGCACGCGCTTCGCGTTGAAAACGATTGACCGCCGTGGCATCCGAGGCGGCGTACTCCTGCAGGAGGGTTTTCACCGCCACTGTGCGGCCTAAATGGACGTGCTTGGCGCGATAAACAGCCCCCATGCCGCCTCGCCCAAGGCACTTTTCGAGACGGTATTTGTTGTCAATCAAGACGCCACCGCGCAGCGACTGAACTAAGCCTGCTCCATCGTGGGGGCAGACTGCCACATCGTCATCAAAGCAGTGCTTGCACTTGGGACACTCTTTCATACCCTAGTGGTTGGCGTGTGCGTACACCCGAATCGTGGTTGATATCTTTGTAGCCATACAGTGCTAAGGTCACCTATTTATCCCACGCTAACGGGAAAACGTCCAGCCTTTCAGTTGATTATGGTGGCGGCAGAGTCCTGCGCTCGCAGGGGGTCACGCCAAGGACGATGCCGTTGGGTTGGGTCACAATCGGGCCGTACATAAAAAGCCATTCGTCGTAGGTGATGTCTTCACCCAGGAGGCGGGTGAAAGCCGGCTTGGGAGACCGCCCAACCACGCCGACAATTGGACGGGTCGCCGCAAAGCCGGCATCGTCATCATCTGGCAATTCCGAGACGCCGCCGGATGGGGGCGCCTGACCGAGTGGATCAAAGTCCCCGCCAAAACTTCCCTGTGCCAGGGCACTGGCCGTGAGGGCGACGTAGTTGGCCGGCACCGGCTGGCCTGTAAAAGACGACCATCGTTCCAGATAGCGCTTGACTAAAGGGTCTCCGATGCGTACCACACGCCATTCGCGGCCGGTAAAGGGGTCATTGATGGCAGACGGGCGGAGGAGATGCATCCGTACGCCGTTGATGTTGACCTCTTTGGTCAGATCACTGAGCTTGAGCGGAAACGGCGCGCCGGGGTTGAGTGGGGCAAGGCGTCCGGCGTTGTTGTAGCGCGCAATCGCACGGGCAACGGCGCACCCCCGCGCCAAGAACTCCGCTTCGCGCTCACGTTGGCGTTCTGCCTCACGGGTGTCGGCCGTCATCGTCAGGAAAATCGCCATGGCCGCCAGAGCAAAGACAAGAAACAACAGCAGGTATCCACCCTGTTGTCGGTAGCGCAGGCGGTGGGAAGACAGGCAAGCAGGGCGCATAGGTGGTGATGAGTGCCGTGATTGGCATGGCGCAGTGATTGGCGCGGCACGATTATTGGCGCGGCGCGCGCAGGCGATTGAACGGGCGCGGCGGTGCCTGGGGTACATTGCCGGGTTGTTGTTCGTTGGTGTTACCAGGGAGCACCATCAACGGCGCCCCAGAACCGGATTGTGGCTTCAAACCCGGTTGGGGTTTCATCGGTGGCTGCCCAGTGGGTTGCCCTACCGGTTGGCCCTGCGCATCGTATTGCACCGGCGGCTGATAACTCGGCGGCGGTTGGTAGGCCGGCATCTGCTGGTAGTTCGGAGCGTAATTGGTAACCGCCGGCGGTGAAGCCCCACCGGCCGGCGGTGGACCACTTGACAGGTGCAGGGTGTGACTCACGCCGGGCAACTGTGTGTCCTCGACGACAATTTCTTCGCGCGTGACGCTTTTGAGCCGAAACCGGCCGATGGTCTCGGTGGGACGTACTGTTTGGTACTCGACATCTGTCGCCAAAACAGCGCGCGGATTTTGCCCGCCGGCATCGGTGACCAACCCGATGTAGCGGTACTGGTCGTTGGGATTAGGGGGGGCTTCAATGAGAAGGCTGAGATCGTTAGAGTACCACTTCGATTCCTGGCCTGCCACGACGACCCGCACGGTTGCCGTTCGGGCCTGGGCCGTGAGGTCCGGCGTCAAGCGAATCCGCAGTTGTCCGTCTCCGGTGCGTTCTGAGGGCAACGGTTGTCCATCTAAGAGCACTTGCGCACCGTCAGGCAGTGGCTGCCCCTGCACTAGAACTTCATAGTTGAGTGTCGAACGTGCAAACACGCGCTGTGGCGACACACCGTGAAGCATAATCGGCGGCGGTGGGGGCGAGGGAACGGGTTTCGGTGGTGGCGGCGGTGGATACTCAAAAATGTTACGGAGTGTTTCCGGGACAGGCGGTGGCAAGATCGGGTCAAGCGTCACCCGCGCCATCTGCACCAGAATGCCGTCTCGGCCCTCGGATGGTGGTGTCGCCGGCTTCACTGCCGCCTGCACACCTTGTTCCAGATCAATGGCGCGCACTAACCCGGGACGAAGCGGGGCCGTCCCCGTAGGAGCTTCAGCCGTTCCCAACCAAACATAAAGCAGAGCGGCCAACGAGCCGATAAAGAGGCTCCCTACGATCATCGTTCTCTGCGTCTGAGAAGTCACTGCACCCTCACGCTAGGCATAGCATACGGAGCGGTCTGACTGTCCACTGCCGAGTCGCTGCGGAAGTATGCGGTCAACGTCAAGGTCACCGTCAGTTCGCCGGAACCGGCCAGAGTCTTCTCCGCCACCGGCTGCGCCGGGACCGATAGATTGGCGTCGCCGGGATTGAGGCTGAGCAGCTGGAGAAGGAGGAATTGGCGACTTTGTTCAAGGGCATGGATAAAATGCCGAATATTGCGATATGACCCGGTGATCCCAAACTTGACATCAAAGCTTGGGTAACTCTGAATCCTGGCTGAGTTGCCACCAGATGACGGTGGCGCGGTGTTTTGCCGGTCGGTGAGCGCAAAGGAGATAGTGTCGGTCAGTTTGACCGAATGTTTGCGCGCCAGCGCGTTAATTTCATCAATCAAGGCAAGTTGGCCGCGACGGGTGTCACGCAATCGCTCCCGCTCAAAACGACGCCAGTTTTCCACAGCAGCGGAGAGCGCCGCCGTTTCTTGCTCGATGTGTTGCCGTTCAAGACGTGCCTTTTCTGCTTGGCGGCGCAACTCACGTGTTTCAAGCGCAAGGGCGCCGATCTGATCGTTGAGGGGCAGCACAAACGTTTGGTAGCCGATGATCGCACCGACTAGGCTACAGGCCAAGATGCCCAGTCCCAGCCATTCAGGAAGCCGGAGATAGTGACTGCGCACAAGAGTATCCTGCCATCCCAGCCACGCAGAGAGGTGCCGTCGGAGCCAATTCATCGCATTACCTCCGATGAAGCCAGCGTGGCCGGTGCGTTGCCCATCCCATCCGGTCGGTAGCGTCCGCGCAGTGTAAACTCGACCTCCTGCTTACCACTGGGCGTGCGGGCGTCGGCAGGCTTCGCCTGAGTGTTCGGATCGAAGTAAAAGATGCCCCGTTCATCACAGGCACGAATAAATGCCGTGACAGCTTCCGGTTTCGGCGCCCGAACGGTGACGGTAAAAGGTATCTCAGACAACGGTGTTGGTGGCGGCAGGGTGTCGTTTTTTTCGGCCGGTGCCTGGTCACCGGCTGCTGGGCTGGTGCGCTCAGCAGTAAAGGCAAGCTGCATGATGCGAATGTCGGCCGGCAGTTGTTGCTCCATCTGAAGTAAAAGACGCGACCAGGAAAGTCGCCGTTTTTCGAGGAGGTTCAATGCTTCGCGCATGGCGCGCGCCTGCTCCGGTGTCGGCTGTCGTCCAGCAGCGGCTTGCGCCGTCACTTTCGCCAGTTGGGCCTGTTCCCGCTCTAGTCTCAGGCGCGATGCGTCGCGTAGTTCAAGGTATCGCTGCTCGTCGGCCACCAGTCGGGTATAGCGCTGCACAGTGACCAGGGTTGCCGTCACCAGGAGCACAAAAGCCGTAGCGAGACCGGCCCAGAACAGTCGTCGGTTGCGGAACGGAGTGGCAGAAAGGTTAAGGCGGTAAAGGTAAAAAGCGGTCATTACCGTAGAATTGCTGGAGAAGTGCTGCGCCGGTGTTCACCGGCGTGAGCGGCCCAGTCCGGACTGGAACGTTCCACGTTGGGTAAGTTTTAGCAGTTCCCTCAAATTTTGTCGTCCACGTGTTTGCCAAGAGGCGGCGGGTTGAAAGCCGAGGTCTGATTCACTAGGGTAATGGAAATCAAACTTGCCCGGTGTTGAGCCATGCCTTTGAAAGTTTATTCCACAAAATGGTGCACGGACTGCATGCTGACCAAGCAGTTTCTCAAACAGCGTGGCGTGGCATTTGAAGACATTCTGCTTGAGACCAATACCAGCGCCAAGGCCTATGTTGTTGAACGGTTGGGGCGGTCGGCAAAGGTGCCGGTGATTGAAATCGGCGACCGCATGTTCTCACTCAACCCCTTTGATCCCAATCGCCTGGCGACCGAGCTGGCGCTGGGAGAAACCGTCTCCGAGCCGGAAGACACGCCTCAGTAAAGGCTTGGACTGGGCGCTTAGACTGACTGTTCGGTGACAACCGGTTTCTGTTGTTCAATCGGCAGATGGTCGGCTGGCGCCTTGTGCGGTTTATCTATGCGGTCTGTCGCAGATGGCCTAATGGCGGGCACCGATGGCGGCGTGCTGCGGTGGGCTGCCGATTGCCCGGTGACTTGCACCATGTTGCGCCCACGGCGTTTAGCCTCGTACATGGCCTCGTCGGCCCGCTCAATGAGATCGGTCACCCGCGTCCCATCACTGGGGTAACTGGCAATCCCAATGCTAATCGTCAGGTGGAGTTTGAGCTGTGGGTTGTGTAACGAAGCCGTAAAGGGCACCCTTTCAATCGCCGCCCGAATGCGTTCGGCTGCCTCATGGGCGCGGGCGCGGTCGGTTTCCGGTAGCAGCGCGATGTATTCTTCACCGCCGTAGCGCCCGGCAATGTCGGAATCCCGGAGTGTTTGGCGAATAACCGTTGCCACTTCCCGAAGTACTTGGCTGCCGATCAGGTGACCGTAGGTGTCGTTGACCCGCTTGAAGTAGTCAATGTCCATCATGAGCAGGCCGAATGGGTGGCCATAGCGGTTGGAGCGTGCCATCTCGCGCTCCATTTCCATCACGAAACTCTTACGTGTCAACAACCCGGTCAGGTCGTCATGGGTGATCAGCTCTGTAATGCGGCGGTGGAATTCCTCGTCAATGTCGTCCAGAAACGTGAACTTGAGGATGTGGCGCCCGATGGAAAACTTATCGCCGTCGTGGAGGAGAACCGGCTCGCCTGGCGTCAGCGGGATGCCGTTGAGTTGCGTTCCATTCGTGCTGCGCAAGTCTGTCAGCCAGTACTGATAGTGTCCGGTCGGGGTTTCACAGCGCTCAATTTTGGCGTGCAGCCGTGACGCTTCATCGTCGTTTTCAAGGCGCAGTTCGGCATCTGAGCCGCGGCCGATGCGTGTCACCACCCGTTCCAAACGGAACGAGCTGCCCAGGTAGTCGCCGCGCATGTGCACAAGCGCCGGCCGCACCTGCCGTGGCCGGGCAAGCGGATTGGCTTGCAATTTTTGTGTCTGACTGAGACTGTTCACGGCATCAGCATAACCCCAAGCTTTAAACTCTATCAAGATGGGACGTTGAGAGTTTCCCTTCCCAAGGCCTGACAACACGCAGACCCTGACTTTGACATGCCTCTTGCACAACCCTTTCACCGTGTTGTTTTCCCAAACGGCTGTGTCGCGCTGCTTGCTGAACAACCCAACTTGCCGGTTGTGGCCTTGTACGCCATGGTTGCCTACGGCTCGCGCTATGAATCGGACGCCGAGGCCGGCTTGGCGGCTCTGATCGGTGATCTCCTCGATGAGGGGACGGAGACACAGACGGCGCAGGACATTGCCCTCGCCGTTGAGGCAACGGGTGCGCGTCTTACGACGTTCGGCGGCTACGCTCGGAGTGGGTTGAGCTTGACGGCGTTGCGGGACGATTTCCCACAACTGCTCGCGATTGCTGCCGATCTGCTCCGCCACAGCCGTTTCCCTGAAGAGCGTTTTCTCCAGTGCCAGGCACGGCGGCTCGCACAACTCCGGGCGCGAAGTGACGACGCGCGCACGGTGGCTTCCGATGCCTTTGATGAGTTGGTGTACCCCGGCCACCCGGCGCGGCGGCCCGTTGTCGGCTACGAAGACACCGTTGCCACACTCACCGTTGATGCAGCCCGCGCGGCGTATGCCCGGTATTTTGTGCCGAACAACTTACTCATTGCCGTGGTCGGCGATTTGTCTGTCACGACAATGGAGCAGCGCCTCCAAGAGGTTTTTGGCGACTGGTCGCCCGCCACCGACTTTGCGTTACCGGATATTCCCTCGGTGGCACGGCAAACTGAGCCGCGGGAGCAGGTCATCCCGCGGCCGGATAAAGAGCAGATTCATATCTTGCTGGGCCACCTGGGAATCCCCCGGGTACATCCTGACTACCACGCCTTGCGGGTGATGGATGTGATTCTGGGCGACAGTCCGGGTATGACGGCGCGTATCCCACGCATTCTGCGTGACGACTTGGGCCTTGCCTACACGACCTACGCTAACATTACGTCCACGGCGGGCATTGATCCAGGCCGTTTCGTCGCCTACATCGGGACATCGCCGGAAAACCAAACGAAAGCCATTGCGGCCATTCGGGATGAACTGGAACGCATTCAGCAGGAACCGGTATCACCGGAGGAGTTGGCCGCCGCTAAGGCCTACCTCACCGGTAGTTTTGTCTTCAATTTTGAAACCAATGCGCAGCGGGCGTTGTTTTTGATCGAAACCGAAGTTCATCGGCTGGGGGCAGATTATGTTCACCGTTACCCTGACCTGATCGACTCGGTCACGGTTGATGATGTGCTGCGGGTCAGTCGAGCGCATCTGAATCCGGCGGCGTTGACCACGGTCATTTCAGGACCGGTGGCGAAGCACGCTGCATGAATGCTGCCTGAGTTTGGTTCGCGTGTGGGAGACTTGTCCGCTTTATGTCATGTCCTGCAAGAAACGATCTGGCAAGAAACGATCTGGGCCGTAGGTTCTGGGCCACCCTTCTGGCGGCCGTCATCGTCTGGCTGCTTGTCGCCTGCAAGTCAGCCCCGAATACGGCCGTTGTCCCGGCTGCGGAGACCCTCCGTCCGCCCACGGCCGATCCACCGCCTAGGCCGGGAACGCCGTTTGATGCCGACCGGGCGTTCGGCCACATTGAAAAACAAGTGTCGTATGGCCCGCGCCCGGCCGGCTCGGCTGCCCTGGCTAAGCTGCGGATGTGGCTGGTCGAGGAGCTAAGAAGCTACGGGTTGCAGGTGACAACCCAGCCTTTCACGGCCAAGACCCCTTCGAAGAAGTTCCCGACCATTCGCATGGAGAACATCATTGCCGAGTTACCCGGCCCGAGCCAGGACAGGCTGATCATTGCCAGTCACTACGACACAAAATATATGGAAGACGAGGTGTTTGTCGGAGCCAACGATGCCGGCTCGAGTACAGCGGTTGTGCTGGAGCTGGCCCGCGTCCTGGCAGCGATGTCCCCGGAAGAGCGGGGTTTTCCCCACACGGTGCAGTTTGTGTTCTTTGACGGTGAGGAAGCCGTTGTGGAGTGGGTTGGGGACGACAACACCTATGGTTCGCGTTACTTTGTTGACCAGCTTCAGGCAACAGGACAGACCAAACGCATCAGGGCCATGATTTTGCTTGATATGGTCGGTGATGCCGATCTGTCGATTCCGAAGGAGTACCAGTCGTCAGCCTGGCTGGCGAACATCCTGCATGAAACAGCGCATGAACTGGGCTACGGTGCATATTTTCCCAAAATAACGCATGTGATTGCCGACGATCATCTGCCGTTTCTCCGGGCGGGGATTCCGGCTGTGGACCTGATTGATTTCACCTACGGCCGAGACGAGGTTGACTTTGGCCCTGGTGGGCCGGACAACGCGTATTGGCATACCTCACGCGATACCCTGGACAAGCTCAGTCCACGCAGCCTGAAGATTGTCGGCGATACGGTGTTGCACGCACTTCCCAAAATTGCCAAGGCAGCGCGGTAACGTGGTGTTGGGCGAGGCTCGGTACATGTAGCTTACAACCGTCAGAACCCGGCCGTGTCCTTTGCCACCCAAGCTGTTCTGCCGTAGGGTTAGTCGGTGGCGGCTTCATCGTCATCGTCAAACGCGACATCTGCTGTGTCGGACGCCAGGCGCTGCCGCGTTTTGGTGCGAACAGCGATGGATGTGCCGCGATAGACATCTCCGGCAATGATGGAAGCACCAGAGCCACGCGCCGTCGAACCTTTGGTAATCACGGTTACAAGCAGTTCCGGCCGGCCAGGGGCGTCCACGAACGATACAAACAGTCCGACACGCGTCCGCACACCAAAGTCACAGTTGCAGCTTCCGGTCTTGCCGGCAACGCCAAAGGCGGATGCGCCGGAACGCCGCGCAGTCCCATGCTCAACGGCACTGAGCAATCCGGCGAGTAAATCACGGCGCTGCTCCTCCGACAGTGGCAGTGTCCGTACCGGAATGGGTTTGAAGGTGGTTTGTTCGCGCGGCGTCCGCAGAATTTGCGGGCGGTAGAGCGTCCCCCCGTTGGCGATGGCGCTCATGAAGATCGCCAACTGGATGGGCGTGATCCCAAAGCCGTCGCCGTGGCTACCTATGCGTCCGAGGTCGGCCGGCGGAAGCTGTGGGACCACCCCGCTACTTTCCCCCGCCAGGTTGATCCCGGTAGGACGACCAAAGCCGGCCCGCCGGGCATAGGCAACCATCCGCTCGAAGCCTAAGCGCCGTCCCAGTACCTGGAAGTACTCGTTGTTGGAGCGCGCCATCGCCGTTTGTAACGTCCATGTCTGTCTGCCGGCCGTGATGGGTTCATCAGCAGTGACGAGACCTTCCTGTAGGGCGGCGTAAGCCGTGAGGACTTTGATTGTTGAGCAAGGCTTGAAGAGCGTGCGCACCGCCCACTGCTGATTGACAATGCTGAACACCCGTCCGGTTCCCGGATCGAGAACGATAACTGTTCCGGCGCGGTCGCCGAGGGCATCAAGGGCAATCCGGCGGATGGTTGGATCCTCACCACGTAGGTCGTCCTGCGCAATGTTGGCTTGCGTCGCCCGATGCAGGCTGTCATCAAGAGCGCGGATGCGGGCGAGTTCGGCGAGACGTGCTTGTTCGGTGCGTCGCCGTATGTCCGCCTGTAGCTTTTCCCGGTGGGGACGTCGGCCGGCGGTGGCCTGAGTGGTGTAGCTGCGGTGCGGATGAGGCCCACGTTTCGCCGTCGCAGTTTGGTTCGCCGAGACTTTGGGGGGCTTGGGCGCTGCTTGCAGCGGCAAACCTGTTGCCGATTTGCCGGCGGTGATGCCTCTCTGGGGACGCCGGTTCGTGTTTTGGGTCTGTGTGCCGGACGCCCTGGCATGCGTCCCTGCAGGCTTAGTGCCGGTCACTTTGGAACGGCCGACCGGTACTGTCCTTTGGTCCTGTGTCCTTCTGTGAGCGACCGGCTTGTGGGCCGGAGCGTTCGAGGTTGGTGCTTTTGCAGAGGATGGTGGTTTGGTCGGCTTGAGTTGCCGCCTGGACTCTCCAGCCAGTGCAGCCGGTTCCGCCAACGGTATCAACGACAGTATCGAGCTGATGACGAGCCATCCGGTCCGGTCGAGGACGGCGCCGGCGTAGCAACGATCAAGCCCTGCACGACGGCTCATCTTCGGTCTCCTTCCAAGGCGGTGCCAAGCAAAAAGCGGTAGCCGGGAAGTACGCGGGAGATAACTCCGGCTGTCCCCTGACTACCGCTGGCTATCCGGTGAGAAACGTAAGGGAATAGCGCTGCGTCCCCGTGGTCAGTCCATCCGACGCTTGCGCATACTAGAACGTTGCCGCTTGCGGGCTAATTCCGACTTCATTCGGCGGCGTTCGCCAGGCGGCACATAGAAACGATGCCGCTTGACATCGGCAATAATGCCTTCGCGCTGCACCATGCGCTTGAAACGCCGAAGAGCACTGTCAATTGATTCGTTGGGTGCGACTTCAACAACGGCCATGCGTGTTCTTCACCACCTTGCTGCTGCGTAGTTTTGCTTTTTAGGCAGGGCATGGTGGTTGACCTTGAAAACATTTGTCAAGACGATGTTTCTTCAACACGACGTTTCTTCAGAAGCGCCGGACTCCATCGGTCTTGCAGTTGATGAAACCTTTAGAGCTGCCAAACGTCTATGTCACCACCGGAGATGCAAACCGGCATCGCCGCGGCCGAATACGAACGGTTGTTGCGTGCGTTTATCCTAAAATCCTAGGGGACACGTGCTGCGATGGAGGACCGGAAGATTGTCAAAAGTGGGTGATGAAGCCTAACCTAACATAACCGGTGCTGTGGCAGCAGGTTTCATCGCTCATATCAAACGAAATGGCTGGCTACGGCATCGTCTGAGACAGCGTCCAACCTGGCGGCGCGGGACGGAAGCGTGAGGTCACGACGGCGGCACAGGTCGTTGTGTGGTCAGCAAGGGTGGCTGCTGGAAGCCTATGCGGAGACGATGCTGTTCGGCGGTAGGAAGGGAGGCGCAGTTCCGGAGCGTTGCCGCTGCGGCCACTCGCAACTTGGCCTTGCCGTGTACCACGTTTCATCATGGCCGGCAGCGCCTGACGCGAGTCATTGGACGTTAGGTCGGTCAGTACGTGTCACCTGAAGAGGTGTTGCCGATGTCGAGTTTTCGGTGTGAAAGGACGCGAAGCCCATGCAGAACAGTTATCCCGAAGAAGCAGGTCCGGCGGAATTAAAGCCGGAAAGTGCGAAGCTGAGAGCGCGGCTCGGCGCAGTTGGTCTGTGTTTCATCGTTCGGAAGGGTAATGGCAGTGAACGACGTGAATCGTAGTAATTCTGAAACCAACGCGGCAGCTGGCCTCGTCGAGCCGGACGTGTCGGGAGCGCCGCCGCACGAGGTACGTGTCCCTGATTTCACCGGTTTTCAAACCGAACCGTTCCTCATCCGCCTGTTCGGCAATTTGCGGGACACGCTGCGGGATTTCCTCCGCAACCCGCGCCGATTTTTCTGGCATTCCCCCACACCGGATGAAGCAGGGATGTTTTCCGCCGGTTTGTATTTTGAACCGGCCTCACTGAGCCTGTTCCACAAGCTCGTGGACTTTTTCCGGCAACCGAGTGCTTTTCTGCGCAGCCGGCCTGCGGAGTTGGTTCCCGATGCGCCCAACCCGACCCAGATTGACCTGCCGCCCTTGTGGCGGCGAATCAAGACTGAGCTTGGAGACGTGAGCCGCCGGTTGGTCGCCGATCCTGCCGGCTACGTGACGACACAGTTGACGCTCACCCGTATGGAGCGTCAGCGACTACAACTCTTTGGGCTGTGCTTCCTATTTGCCTTCCTTGTGATGTCGGGACTGATCGGCATCGTGCTGATCTGGCCCACACCGCCACCGCCAGTCGTTCAGGAAGAAGAGGAAAGGGAGGAAATGCAGTTGATTTCGATGGTGGAGTTGCCACCATTACCTCCGCCTCCACCACCTGACAACCGTCCCAGTGGTGGTGGCGCAGGATTCGGTCTGAAAACACCTGGCAAAGGTGGTGGCGGGGGTGGCAAAACCGATCCTGAGCCGGCAATGAAGGGGCGCCTGCCGGAGCCGACGCTCGATCCTACCCAGCAAATTGTTGATCCGACGACGAAGCCGCGGATCGAAGAGCCGTCGTTGCCGGTCGCGCCGAAGATTATCGCCGATCCGCGTGCCGTGCCGCTTCCGGATATAAAAGAGCCCATCGGCGACCCCAACAGCAGCAACACGACGAAACCGTCAGACGGGACGGGCAAGCAGAATGCTGGGATCGGCAACGGCGGCGATGGACGTAGTGTTGGGAGCGGTACAGGTCCCGGCGGCGGCCCCGGAAGCGGCGGCGGCGCAGGTGGGGGGTGGGCTGGCGGTCCAGCCGGACGTGGCACCGGAGACGGAGACGGCACAGGCGTGATTACCCAGCGCCCCAAACTCATCTACTCCGTCAAGCCAAAGTACACCGAGGAAGCGCGCGTCAACAAAATTCAGGGAACGGTAGTGCTGTCGGCGACGGTTGGTCCAGATGGCTTGTTGAGCAACATCCGCGTTGTGAAATCGCTCGGCTATGGCCTGGATGAAAAGGCCATCGAAGCCGCCCGCCAGTGCCGCTTCCAACCGGCAATGGCCGACGGACGCCCTGTCGCTGCGACGGTGAAGTTTTCCATGGAGTTCCGCTTGCTGTAGGCTTCTGGTGTGCCGACCACGATTGAAATCATCCGCCGCAAACGCGACGGCAGGGAACTTGACCCGTCCGACATTGCCGCCTTGGTCGCCGGTTACACGCGGGGCGACATCCCCGATTACCAGATGGCAGCCTGGTTGATGGCCGTCTTTCTGCGCGGCCTGACGACGGCTGAAACCCGCGCCCTCACCGAGGCCATGCTCTATTCGGGTGCGGTCGTGGATTTCTCACACTTGCCGATTGCCAAGGTGGATAAACACAGCACGGGCGGTGTTGGTGACAAGACCTCGCCAGCGCTTGCGTCCATCGTAGCCGCTGCCGGGGTTGCCGTGCCGATGATTTCCGGGCGCGGATTGGGACACACCGGCGGAACACTTGACAAACTCGAAGCCATCCCCGGCTTCCGTACCGATTTGTCGCTCGCTGTATTCCGCCGCCAGGTCGCGGACATTGGCGCGGCCCTGATTGGGCAGACACCGGAAATCGCCCCGGCAGATAAAAAGCTCTACGCACTACGCGACGTGACCGGAACGGTCGAGTCCATCCCACTCATTACGGCGAGCATTATGTCGAAAAAGCTGGCCGAAGGCATTGATGCGCTTGTGCTCGATGTGAAGTTCGGCAGCGGGGCGTTTATGAAATCGCGCGCGGCTGCCCAAATGCTGGCCGATGCCCTGACAAGCACCGGTGAGGCCATGGGCAAGCGCGTTACGGCGCTGCTGACTGATATGAATCAGCCTCTCGGACGCGCCGTCGGCAATGCGCTCGAAATCATCGAGGTCCAGCAACTGTTGCGCGGCGAACCGGTCGCCCCATCTTTCCAGAACCTAACGCTGGATCTGGCGGCGCACATGCTCATGCTGGCAGGTCGGGTTGAAACCATAGCGGACGGCCGCCGACTGGCCCAGGACACACTGTCTTCCGGCGCGGCTCTGGCCAAGTGGCAGGCCATCATCGCGGCGCAAGGTGGTGATCCCCGTGTCGCCGAAGATGACCATCGCTTGCCGAAAGCGGCTCATGAGGCGGTCGTGCGTGCGCCACAAGCCGGGCGCATCGCCGCCATGGATACTGAAGCCATTGGGATGGCCGCCGTCATTTTGGGCGCAGGGCGGCTGACGCTTGACGCCGTGATTAACCCCGCGGTCGGTTTTCACATGGAAGTCGCCCTTGGCGACCACGTGGTTGCCGGCGATGCGCTCGTCCGTGTCTATTACGACGATGTGACGCAGTTGCCCGAAGTCATCCGGCGGCTGCGCACCGCCATCACCATCAAGGCTGATTGAGCACGGTCGGCGGCCGCAGGTTGAGCGTCGTGCGGGCTGCTTTCTCAACTGCTGTGGCACTGAATGGAAACACCGGCGGCTGACAGGTTTTCCAACTCTCCAACTGATCGTTCCAGTGGGGACTGTCTGGATCCCCGGACTCACCTAGGGGTAAGCCCATCCGCGAGGCGTCCCACTGACCGAGATTGGCAATGAAGCGCATCGAAACCGTGACGCCGACATTGGGCGTGGCGGCAATAAAGCTCCCGCCGCCAACTTGTGGCAGCGCCGGAATCTGAAACCGACGACCGAACAGGGGAATCTCGGCCAGCGGATGTGGAAAGCGCATCGGGCGGCGGCGTCCCCATGTCCAACGGGACGGGTCGTCGCCAAAGCGTGCTGCTAGGCGTTCGCACGCTGTGCGGTGGCAAGCCCGCAGCAGCGCTCCGTAGCTGGGTATCTCTTGAGGCAGCCAGCTAGCTGGGCGGCTGGTCAGCAAGCGTTCAAGCTGCGGTCCGCCGAAAATCACCAGCCGCCAATCTGGGTGTGCGTCCCGCTGCCGGCGGAGGGTATTTTCCACCAAGCGCGGCCCAAAGTGCGCCTCAAGCAGCCGTTCGCGGACGGCCTCGGCCAGCGCCAGCGCCAGGACGGCCGCCCGCGAGTCGGCCGTCATTTCGCCGTTCCAGTCGCGGAGCAGGCGAAGCGTTGCCTGCCATTCGGCGTCGGCGGCTGCTTCCGGGTCGGCATCGGCAATGGCGAGCACCTGCCGGACAAATCCCAGTGCGCCAAGTGCCGTCACATCACCTTGAATCCGTAGGCAGTCCGGTACAGAAACTTTCGGCTGCGCCGCCAGTAGATCGTAAATCCGGCGCGCGCGATAGGGCGCAGCCCAGGTGGTTGTTAGAAAGTGTCGGTAACTGTGTCCGACGACACGACTGTTGGCCGTCACGATCAGGCCGCTTGGTGGGTTGAGAACGTGCGGCAGCTCGTCAAAGGGGATCCAGCCGTTCCATTCACCCTGGCCGGTCGCGCCGTCCACCGGTAAGGTACCGTTGCCACTGTGGCGGCAGGGAATCCGGCCTGCCCCGTAGTAGCCAATGTTGCCGTCCACGTCGGCATAGACAAAGTTTTGTGTTGCACCACCGTAATCGGCCAGTGCCTGCCGGAAGTCATCCCAATTCGTGGCACGGGCCAGCCGCCGGTAGCAACGCAATTCATTCGGGGTGATGTCAAGCGCCGTCCAGCGCAGGGCAAAGCGCCGTCCATCGCGCTCCAGGACGACAGGGCCGTGGTGTGTGATGACCACTTCGTGCCGTACGGTGTCAACCTCCGGTGCTCCGGGCGCGCGCCGAACGCTGATTACTTCACTGCGTATTTCCGCCTCGCGCCAGCCCTGAGGTGTTCGGTAAAGGAGTGGCTGTTTGGGATCAAAGGTTTCAATGAACAGGTCTTGTACGTCTGGGTCTAGGTTTGTGCAGCCCCACGCAATTCGCTCGTTATGACCGATCAGGACGCCGGGAATGCCCGGTGCCGTGACGCCGGCCACCCGGTAGGTCGGCGTTGCCAGGTTGACCATGTACCAAATGCCAGGTGCCGAGGGTTCTAAGTGGGGATCGTTGGCAAGGATAGGATGAGCAGTGGTTGTCCGCCGGCCGGAAACGACCCAGTTGTTGCTGGCAGCCAGCTCATCAGCATAGAGTCCGGCGCGCGCCAGGGATGCCGCTTGCACGGCTGCGAGGCGTTCTGCTGCCGATAATGTTTCTTCCGATAGGTGGAGTCCGAGCTGTGCCGTCCGCCGGCGCCTGGGACGTGGTGTCGGCGGCGGAGAAGGCGTGTCCGTGCCGACCACCAGCACATCGGCGGCACCGACTTCACCGGCTGCAATTGGCTTGAGCAGATCGGCGTATTTGTCCGGTGCAGCCTGTGCCATAGCAGCGCGTGCCAGATCGGTTGGCCAGGTCGTCGAGAGTGATTCGTGAAAGAGTTTGCCGATGAGCAGTGTGTCGGTCGGACGCCAGGGACGCGGCCGGTAGCGCAGCAGACGGCATTCGAGTGGCAGCGTTTGGTCGTTGCACCGGTTGAGGTAGGCGTTGACACCGGCGGCATAAGCTGCCAGATGGCGTTGCTCGTCGGGATCCATCTGAGCCAAGGTCGCCTCGCAAATGTGGGTGAACCCGTAGGTACGGTGCAGGCGGTCCTCGTCGAGAACGTGCTCTCCGAAGATTTCAGCCAGTTCACCGGCGGCGGTGCGGCGTAGCAAGTCCATTTGCCAGAGACGGTCGCTGGCGGTGACATAGCCTTGTGCGAAGGCGAGGTCGTCGTCATTGGCAGCGGTGATATAGGGGATGCCACGGGCATCGCGCAGGACCAGGACGGGCGCCTTCAGTCCATCGAGCGTCAAGGTCAGAGTTGGCGGGCGCAGTATGGTGTCCGACGGCATTGCGCGTTGCCCGCCGGTAGCCGGGAGCACCGATGTGGCCCAGCCGAGAAGCCACACCCCGACGAGCAGAAGTGCTCGGCGTGTCTCAAGACCTCGGAGCGGGAGGGTTGTTTTCAGCATCGCGTTAGAGAATTGATGCATGTTTTTGAAAATCGCGCTAGAGTCGGCGATTTTTGAAAGGTATCCCTGCCTGTGTCATTCAAGGAGTTATGCTATGCCTACGGGAAACCCGTCAGACGAGCCGATCGCACCACTTTCATCGGACGAGTCAGCATCACCGGCCTCGTCATCGCCGGATGAATCACCGAATAAACCCGATACAGCATTGGTCATCGGTGAAGCAGACATCGAACCAACGGCGGAAGTGCCGGCGGCAGAAGCGCCGGTGACGGTGGATGCGCCGTCTATTGGTGTGGAATCTGTCATCCTCAGTGTTGGGGGGGCAAGTGTTGGGGGGGCATCCGAGGTCGGACCACCCATTTCGGTTGGCGATATTCTCCAGGAGCCACCGCCGGACATCCGTGAAACACCGACGTTTCTTTCGGCCTTGCCGGAAGCGCCGGTGGACGTGGACGCGCCGCCACAACTTGCCCCTCTGCCCGATGAGTATGAAACCGACGCTATGGCAGCGCTCATACAGGATCCGTTTCGGATGTTTGTGTACTGGGAGGCACGCCCGGAGACGGTACGTTCCGTCGAAGCGTTGTTTTCACCGGAGGAAGTCGCCACATTTCGCCCTGTGCTGCGGATAACCGAACGGGAAACGGAGACCGAGACTTACTATCCGGTCTTCTATCGTGGGAGCGAGTGGTTCAGCGTGTTCCCCGACCGGACATACATGGTGGAGTTCGGTGTCCACTCGCCCCAGTTTGGCTTTATTCGGCTGATGTCGGCACCCGAAAAGCGAACGCCACGCGGGACGATTGCGCCGGAAGCGCCGCCGCAGCCAGAGTATCGCCTTTCCCAAACGCGCTTTCGGCGGACGCTGGAAGCTTCCGGTTTCCTGGCCAACGGTGGCGTGTTGCCGCGCGAACGGTTACAGGAGTGGTTTACGCCGTCCATAGCCGAGGCCGTTTTCACGGCCGGCGACGGTCTGCCGCTGGCGGCGGAACAAGTCGGCCGACTACCGGATTCGGTCCGTGACGTGGTGCGGGAGTTATTTGAGCAGGACGGTGGCGACTTGGCGGCGCTGGCCTTGCTGCACTATTTGCCGGCGCTGTTGCGCGACACCTATCTGGCGCGTCTGGCGGCGCGTGGCGTGCCGATTGCTTTCGCCAACGTGGAGCAGTTGTTGGCAGCCGGTTATGTTGCCGACACCGGACAGACGGAAGAGGAAGTCATCGAAGAACTGGAGTGGGGCGACTGGATAGAGGATGAGGAAACCTTTGATGTGCCGGGCCTGCAACGGTTTGGCATTGGCAGTTCGGCCGGTAGCGAGTTGGGCAGCGTGCGTCAGCGCCGGCGCCGGCGATTGCCGCGGCGGCGCGTTCGGCGACCGGAGGTCATCCCATCGGCAGTGCCGCCGGTCATCCCACCCGCTTGGTTGCCGAGCATGGAGCGCCCTGGCAGCCTGCGGTTGTCGGGTGGCGGTTGGGGGACGCTGTACTTTGACCTCGACGCCGTTGCCCGTGAACTGGCAGCCGAACTCGGTTGGTCGGACTCGGTTTGGACGGAGATGGCCTTGCCGACGCCTTCCGTCTCGACCTGACATCGCCCCGGTGCAGGCAGGCGCGTCGCCGGGACTGTCGGCACAGGGTTGCCAGCAGGTCCGGTAATGGGGACAGGTCCGCCGCAAATCTGTTGTCCCCGGCGATGTATGAACTGTCGCTGCCCTCCTGCCGGTCACGATCCACCCTGGGGGCGTGGTTGAACCGAGCCGATCCACGCCTGATACATCTGCGTCTGGGAGGGGCTTGGTGATGCCACACGCCGTACCTGGTAATCCACACGTGTTTCCGGTTGGAGCGTCACCGCGACTTCCCGCAGCTTGCCGTGCCGAAACACAAGCACGCGGACGACTTCATCCGGCTGTCGCTTTTTCAATAACTCCGGTACGGTCGTCGTATTCGCCTGCTCGCCGTCAATCGCAACAAGAATGTCGCCCCGGTCGAGTCCCGCCCGAAAGCCGGCCTCGTTCGGAAAGACATTGCTAATGACCGCCTGTTTTTCGTCACCGGCCAGCTCGACACCTAGCGACACCTTCGGCTGCTTCGGTGGCCGTGACTCGGCAAGCTCCAACCCCACCACGGCCAAGTATTCACCGTAGGGTAACTCGGCCGTACCGTCCACATACTGCTGAAAGAAGTCCGTGTAACTGGTACCGGTCACTGCCTCAACGGCCAACTGCATGCCGTCTTCAGGGTAACCAATGCCACGCTCGGCGTAAGTCGTGTAGAGCCACCGCAGGGCATCGTCGAGCGACTTTGCGCCGTTCGTCCGTCGCCGGATGTCTAGATCGAGCAGCAGCGCCACCAACGCGCCCTTGGTGTAAAAATCCACCCGCACATTGCCGTCGTCCGGCGTCAACCAAGCGTCGAAACTCGCCGCCGTCACCGGCGTCACCAGGCGTCCCGGTGTCCGCTGTTGGGCAGCGATGGTTGTGGCCAGTGTGCGCAGGTATTCCTCCTCTGAAAGGAGATTGGCCCGCCGACAAAGCAAATCGTCATAATAACTGGTCACGCCCTCGGCGACCCACAGGTTGCGCGTGTACACCTCCCGGCTGTAGTCAAACGGACCGAGAACTTGGGGACGAATGCGCTTGACGTTCCACGCATGAAAAAACTCGTGCGCCGTCAGCGAGTAAAACCGCTGGGGGCGATCCTCGAAAACATTGGCCGGGAATGTGATACTGGTCGAGTTGAGGTGTTCAACGCCGTGGAAACGCCCGCCCGGAATGGCGTGGTAGAGAAACCAGTAGTCGCGAAACGGAGCGCGGTTGCCGAAGATCGCCACCGTCTCGGCCACAATGCGCCGGACTTGCTCTGCCACCTCGGCAAGCGGCACCGCCACCGGACCTTGAAACGCCAGATGGTAGGTCGTCCCGGCATGCTCAAACTGGACACCGGCTAATGTCGGACTCGCAATGCCCGGTGCATCGGCGAGGGTGTCGTAATCAGGCGCTTCGTAAACGAACGGCTCGCCGATCTTTTTCAGCGGGCAAGCACACTGCCACGCAGCAGGTAACGTCAAGGACAACCGCGCCGGAAGCGTCTGGAAGCCGACGACGTACATCAACAAGTTCGTTCCGTTCCAGTACAGTTCCTCATCGTTCCAGAGTGTTGAGCCGGCATCGAGCGTGTTGGCGTAGTAGGCGTAGGAGACCTGCACGGCACGCGCCGTCCCGCGCTCAACCCGCCAGGTAGATTTGTCTGTTTTTGTCCAGCGCAGCGGTTGTCCGGCATCGTCAGTTGCCGTGAAGTCGCGGACATTTCGGGCGTAGTTCTGAATCTGATAGCGCCCGGGCCGCCAGGTGGGCAGTGCAAAGTCAATGGTTTTGACCGGCACGGCCGGCACGTAACGGATGGCGACGGTAATCAGATGTGAATTCGGAACCTGTGGCGTCAGGGTGTACTCGACGGTCGGACCCGGAGCCGTTTGGGCGTTTTCCGAAAGCAGACACATTACCAGGACGAACCAGAGCAGCCTCGGCCAGGCCGGGAACAGGCGCCCACGGCAGCGTGTGCAAGACGACATTGACATCACCTAGAGCTAACTAAGGAAATAAAAAAATAAAGTAAGTGCTTGTAACGTGCCACCCATACTTAGGACTACGTACAAGTGGGTCGTTGGCGGTGCAGGGGCAGATGTGCCGCCGGATAGCTTGGCGGGTGCCTCCCACCAGGCGGCCTTGACCGCGTTGACATGCCTAGCATGTTGAAGACCAGTATGTGGTGAACATCAGTGGTCCTCCGGCCAATCCCCAAGGAAGCCGGATCGCCGGTAGGGTGAGTGTACACGACAAAGCTATGCATTCGGCCTTGGTCACACCTGATAAAACAGTGTTAGCATGCTCTGCCCGCCGGCGGTGGCGGATCAGGCATGAATCTGAAACAAGCTTTCTAAGTCGAATGTCCAAGGAAATGTTCTCCAATGCCGGGCCGAGTGCGCCAGGTGCTGCGACGGTGGACGCTACCCCTCGCCCTGAGGGCGATGCCCGACAGCGATTTGAACGGCATCTGGCCGAATGTATTGATCGGCTGTTGACAGAAGCCGGCACGCGGCTGGCTCAGACTCTCCAGCAAACTCTCGGCCGACTGATCGCCGTGCAGTCCCGCGCCATTGATGTGATGGAAAAGATCGAAGCCGAGCAGCGGTATATGCGTGCGCAAATCGAGCGGTTGACGACCGAAGTGATGCAGTTGCGGCGTGGCGCTCCGCCGACCACCGGACGCAGTCGCCGCTCGTGGACTCATCGCCATCGGCGGCTGTTTGTCATTCCGCGACCGCGTTTGCCGAAAACACAGGATTGAACTTTGCTCCTTGGGCAAGACCGATAACCAGACCTACCACACTTTAGGAGCACTGCAATGGTTGGCGCAATGGATAAAGTCCTAGCCGTCATTCTTGGCGGCGGTAAAGGAACGCGGTTGTATCCCCTGACGCGAGATCGCTCGAAGCCGGCCGTGCCCCTCGGGGGAAAGTACCGTTTGATTGACATCCCTGTGAGCAACTGTATCAACTCCGGCATTTCGCGGATTCTGGTGCTGACGCAGTTTAATTCGGCATCGCTGAATCGGCACATTGCACGGACGTACCGGTTTAGTCAGTTCGCCAACGGTTTTGTGGAAATCCTTGCTGCCGAACAAACCCCTGACAACCCCGATTGGTTCCAGGGAACGGCAGATGCCGTCCGGCAAAACTTCCGCCATTTGAAAAGCACCCATGCAACAACAATCCTCATTTTGTCGGGCGATCATCTGTATCGCATGGACTATGCCAAGTTTATTGCTTACCACAACTCGTTCGATAATGACGTTACGGTTTCTGTCACGGCCATCCCGGCGGAAAATGCCTCGGAGTTCGGTTTGCTCAAGGTGGACGAAGACGGGCGCGTGGTGGAGTTTCAGGAAAAGCCAACCGGTGCCGCGCTTGAAAGCATGCGGGTTGATACAACGCGGTTCGGCCTCTCTGGGGAAGAAGCTGCCAAGCGGCCGTACTTGGCCTCGATGGGGATTTATGTGTTCCGCATGAGCGTGCTGGAGTCACTTCTCCAGGACACAAACTGGGTGGACTTCGGCAAGGAAGTCATTCCGTACGCCATCCAGACCCATCAGGTCGGTGCCTACCTTTTCAACGGCTACTGGGAAGACATTGGCACAATCAGCGCTTTTTTTCGGGCCAACATGGAATTGACCCATGTTTTGCCACGCTTCAACTTCTTTGACATGGAAGCACCGATTTATACCCGACCGCGCTTTTTGCCGGGTACGAAGGTGCGTAACGCTCAGATCATCAACTCTATTGTCAATGAAGGCTGTATCATCAATGAAGCTACCATTCGCCGCTCGATTGTTGGCATCCGAAGCCGGATCGAGAGTGGGACACATTTTGACCAAGTATTGATGATGGGTGCTGATGACTACGAGACCCTTGATGATCTGGAGGAAAACCGCGCCGCCGGGCGGCCGGATATAGGTGTCGGTAAGTTTTGTACCATTCGGAATGCCATTCTGGACAAAGGGGTTCGGATCGGCAACAACGTGCGATTGTTGAACGAGGCCGGTATTCAGGAAGCCGATGGGCCGAATTATTTCATTCGTGACGGTATCATCATCATCCCCAAAGAGGCTGTGATTCCAGATAACACCACGATCTAAACGGACGGACACGAAGGGAACGTGCCGCCATGGGTTGGTTTCCACGCCTCTCTCGGCTGCTTTGGAGAACTGTGTTAGACACCATCGAGTATGACTGCGTTGGGTTCGCCAAGGAAGCCGCCTATTCTTTTGTCCTGACGTTCTTTCCGTTGCTGTTATTCTTTGTGTCTGCTTTTGCGGCGCTAGGCAACGAACAGATCAAGCTGATTCTGGAAAGTTTGCGGCAGATTATGCCGCCGGGAACGTTCCATGTCGTCGAGACCTACTTACAACAACTGATGCAGGGGCGGCCCGGGCAAGTAGCGCTGGTGTCATTTTTTGCCACGCTTCTGCCGGCCGTCGGATTGATTGCCACCCTGTCGCGGGCGCTGGACCGGATTTACAACATTTCGCCCCGCCGATCATTTTGGCGTGAACAGCTTTTGTGTCTGGAGCTGGTGTTGGTGGTCGGGTTGCCGCTGGTGCTGGCCTCGGTTGCCGGCGTCGTTGGCACACACCTCGAACAGCTCATCGTGCGTCTGAGCGGGAATGCCATAAAGTTTGGCTACGTCTGGGCGGCGGCGCGATGGGTCTTGATCGTCCTCAGCGTCTTTCTGATTCAAATGCTGCTGTATCGCCTTGCGCCCAGTCGTCCGCCGCGCTGGCGGCACATCGTGCCAGGCGCGCTGTTTGCAACGACGCTGTGGGGCTTGGCGACGCTTGGTTTCGGAGTGTACGTCTCCAACTTCAGCGCCTATGGGCGGATTTACGGCAGTATCGGCGCCGTCATCGTTCTCCTCGTCTGGATGTACATCATTGCCTTTGTCTTTCTGGTCGGTGCGGTGTTCAATCGCCGCCTGGCAATTCTAGAGCTTGAGCGTCAGCTGGCAGCGTTGTCAGAAGTAGGTGCGCTGCCCGGTGAGTCGTCGCCTATGGCCGAGGAGGCGCAGGAAAGGGAAACGACTTACCTCCTCGACCGGTAGGCCGCGATTGCCGTTTTCGGCAGCCTAATGCGGCCGCTACGGGGTAGCGCCAGGTGGTATGCCCCAGCCGGCCAAGCCAAGCCGTAGTACGCTGCTTCTACCAGAGCGGCGGTGGCATATCGGTTGTCGGCGAAGAAGGTGGTAACTGAACCGGTGGCGCGGAGGTGTCACCGGCTTCCGAGGTGTGTTTGGTCAGGCCCAACCGGAGTAGCGCCGGGGCTGTTGGCGTCCCGGTTTCCTTCATACCGTTTGCGCGCTGGAAATTGCGCATAGCTTCCCGGGTGCGTTCGTCGTACTGGCCCGTAATCTCACCGTCGTAAAAACCGGCCTCCTTGAGTTTTTCCTGAATCTCGCGCGTGCGTGCTTCGGGAATCACCAAACTACGTGGTGGACGATACGGCGCGCTCTGTGGCGCGCGGGATGCATATGCTGCCGGGATGTTGCGCCGCATGTGGCGTCCGCGCCGGCCGCGCATGCGGTAGCCACGCGCCCTGCTTCCCCGCACGGCATACCCCCGCCGGGAACGATAGCTGCGCCCGCGATAGTTGCGGCCACGCGCCCTCCGCATTCGCTCACGACGCCCATACGCCGTGGCGCGTCCCCCGCGGCGACGTGCTGCTGCGGCGCGCCGCCGCCGCACTGTCTGTCCACGGCTGCTGCGGAAACGCCCGCGCTGCGCACGTCGGTCACGTGCGCGGCGACTATCGGACATCCGCCGCTTTTGTGCGGAGACGACTGCCTCTGCGCGAGCCTCCGTTGCCAGGAAATGGTCCGGGAATCCGGCTCCGATGAGTAAGCAAATGATAGCCAGCGCCACTCTGGCGCACAGCGTCCGATTCCGTCTCAGCATGAAGACTTCCTCTCCAAAAAAAAAGTAAAATCATCTTCCGGCCGATGCACGCAATAGAGCCTGCTCAGAGCCCTCTATGGGGTGCAGGACGCCCGGCGTTTGATGACAACTACCGTCATATCGTCTTCCGGTATTGCGCCCGCGGCAAAAGCCAACGCTTGTTCAACAATCGCTTCACAGGTTTCACGGGCCGGTAGATGTGCGCACTGGCGGATGACGGCTTCCAGCCTGTCGTAGCCAAAACACTCCCCGGCGCCGTTTCTCAGCTCGGGGAGACCATCGCTGTACAGTACGAGAACATCCTGCGGGTTGAGATGGTGGATGACAACCGGAAGTCGCTCCAGCGTGGGACGGACACCCAGTGGGTAGTGTTCGAGTTCAAGGCTGTCCAGTGTCTGCGTTGCAGCGCAGTACAGCAGTGGGTATGGGTGGCCAGCATTACTGACTGTCGCTACCCCTGTCGCCAGGTCCAGCAGAACGTAGCAAAACGTTATCAGGTTGCGACGTGTCCCGTTCTCGTAGATGAGTTTATTCATCGTGTACATGACGCTCTGTGGGGCGCAATCCACGCCCAGTTGGTTGAAGAGTGCCCCCTTCGCAAGCGCCATTAAGAGGCCGGACGCTATGTTGTGGCCGGACGCATCCCCGATAACAACCGCCAGCCGGTCTTCCCTGACTGTGACAAAGTCGTAGTAATCTCCACCGATATCCTCTGCCGGGCGCGACAGCCCTGCAATGTCAAATCCCGGCACCGTCGGCTCGGTCTGGGGCAGCATAGAAGCCTGAATCCGGGCCGCCAGGGCAATTTCCGTTTGCAGGCGCTGCCGCTTGATTTGCTCCTCAAGTAGGTGGGTGTTTTCAATTTTGATGGCCGCCACGCCGGCAATAGTGGTCAGAACTTCGAGATCATCCGGGGTGAACCGGCGCTGGTAGGGATTTTCCACGTAAATCAGGCCGTAGAGTTGCTGACGGAAGATAAGCGGGACGCACATCACCGAGTGAATGTCGCCGAGTAGAATTGAATCACTGCCGGTAAAGCGGGGGTCATGACGTGCATCAGAAGTGAGGCCGGCGATTTTTGTGGTCAGCACGTGCTCGGTGATGCTCTGGCACACCAGGATTTCGTTCAAAGGGAGGTTCGCGGTTTTCGTGCGCGCCACCCGGCAGACCAGCTCGTGCGAGGCAGTGTCGTACATCAGCAGAAACCCACGCTCCGCCGGAAGCGATTCAAAGACAAGGTCCATAATATCGTGCAGCGTCTCGTCCAGTCCGGCGTTAGAAAGCAGTGTCACGCCGACTTTGCTGATCAGGGCCAGCAGATCAGGACGGTGATGCCCCAGCTTGGTCTCACCGACTGCCTCCAATCCGCTGGTGACAGTCCGAGAGGCAGGCGCTGGCTGCATCTCCGGTGGCGCCATGCCAAATGGCGACATCGGCGGGAGGCTGCCTGTACTGTGTTCAAAAGCGCGGTGCACAATGTCATCCGCCGTCTGGATATTGCCAAGCCTAATCTGGGCCTCAGGCACCGTTTTCGATGGTGTTTGAACGTACGTCACCGGCGGCACGGCCGTTGGCACGAAACGTTCTTCGGCTGTGAGTTCAATCTCCGTCTCACCGATCCGAAAACGGTCTCCAGGGTGCAGGCGGATCGGCGCTGCGATGGGTTGCCCCTGGTAGTATGTCCCGTTGGCGTTGTTGAGATCTTCCAAAAGATAGACGCCGCCGTCTTGGCGCAGGGCAGCGTGTAGGCGTGAAGCAAAGGGGTCGGCCACGATAATGTCTGCCCGGACGCTGCGCCCAAGGGTGTAACGCGGCTTGACGAGCAAGACCCGGCGCGGTGGCGCATTGTGCGGATGAATTATAAGGGTGTGCATGGCATTGCAGCTAACGGAAGCCTGCGTCAACAGTTGTCACCCCGGTAATGAGCCTGAAACATAGTCGAAAAGCAGGGCAGGTGGCTACTGCCCACCCAGATGGGCGGTAAGTCTTGCATCTGATTCACCGTCAGACCACAATGCCAACTGTATGTTTTTTCTCACTTTGGCCTTTATCCTCGGTATTTTGGACGGCTTGTGGTTGCCACCGCGCACCCGGCGGTGGCCGTACAAAGTGCTTGTCGGACAAGTGCTGGCCCGGGTGGTCTGGTGCGGCGTGTTGGGCATTCTTGCCGGGCAGCTCGGTGTGTGGGTCATCGAGGTCGCGTTCCTATTCGGGCTTGGACGGCAGGTCCTGTTTATCCCGGCAGCATTGTTCGCGGTGTTGTCTGTTTGGTGGTTGGTGCAGCGGGGACGCCTTCGGTGGCGGTCGTCAACGGCTGCCGGCAACGGAAGCAGTACTCTGACTGCCGTTGTGCGTGTGTCTCCGTCGCTGATGGCGGCGCTGATCCTGGCGATGACAACGTGGGAAGTCCGTCAGGCTGCGCTCACGCTTCTGTGCTTTGCTTTCGGGGCGCTGCCGTTTGAGGTGGCCCGCACGCTTGCACCCGAGATGCTGCCTTTCACCTGGCGACGACCGCTGGCTGCCTCTGCATCCGCCGGCGTGAAGTTGTTTGCCGGGGTTGTCTTGGCAGCAGCCGGCTGGGGCTACGATGTCTTTACGGGACGGGCGCTGGGCGACGATCTCGATCACCTGGGACATAGCGTCTCCAGGGATGAGTCTGTCATTGCCCTTGGCGCGCAAGTCCCCGATGTGACGTTCATGGGGCTGGACGGAAAGGCTGTGCGTCTGAGTGATTACCGGGGGCAAGTGGTGGTGTTGGTTGCCGTCGGAACACGCTGTCCCTGCGTTGAAGCGTACCGCGCCCGGCTCAATGCACTGGCAACCGAATATGCGTCACGGCAGGTTGTGTTCATTGGTTTCAATCCAAATGCGAATGAGTCGCTTGCCGAAATCATCGCACGCCAGAAAGCCAAACCGTTTGTTTTCCCGGTAGTTGTGGATACCCATCAGGCGGCAACCGACGCTTTGGGAGCCACCTGTATGACGGAATGCTTCCTGGTCGATGCTCAGGGTCGCTTGCAGTACCACGGGCGCATTGATGACAACACCTACCACCCAGAGCGGGTGACGGCCCATCTTCTCCGCGAAGCATTGAATGCCGTTCTGGACGGACAACCGGTTCAGGCTCTGTGCCGGCCGGCCATTGGGTGTGCCATCGTCCGACGGAAGCCGGGCAGCGGCTAGTGCACCAAAACTCCTAGGCTGGAACATGTGGGCTTGGCGCGCGTGTGTGCAGCGGGTCCTAGCTTCCGACCTTACGCGCCCGGCCTCTCCGGTGTGCAGCGCATCAAGCTGTGCACCGGAGATTCGGTTGCGAGTGGTGTCCGACCCGGCATCAGACATCTCAGAAGATTCTCAACTCAATGCCCCCCAAGCCCGTAAAAAAGCAAAAAGACGCGCCGGAGAACGGCGCGCAAGAAGCAAAAAACGGCTTTTCAGGAGGAATCCCCATCACAGTAACGCCTGCTCCACGGCATAGGTTCCAATTTTTGTCGGACTTTTGACGCCTGGAAATTCTGTGACATCGGTGAGTTCGATGTCGCGCAGCACAAGTTTGCCGGGAGTGAGGAGGTGGCGGGCAAAGCGCAGCGTGATGCAGTGCCGTCCAAGCGCCGCTTCTGCTGCGGCTTGCGCCCAGGCGACCGGCTCACCTTCGGCGGTGACCAAGTTGGCACGGGCATGGAAACGCCCTGCGCGAACGACAACATATTCAAGGTCGATTTCCAACGCTTTGTCGGTCAGCCGCTCACCGACAACGCGCATCAACCGACACCCGGCAACCCCGCCGGCAATTTCAAGCAGTCCGGTGCGTCTAAACGGTCGTCCTCCGGCTGTGACGCCTTCGGCATCAAGGACGACTTTGCCGAACCGTCCAAGTTGTAGTGGACGGATCTTCAAACCAAAGTCACCCTGACCCAAGGGCGTCATCTCACGCCTGAGAACAAGCGTCCCGTTTTCGTGATAGATGCGTGCCGTCACGGTGACTTTGTCAACAGGCTGTTCACCATCACGTACCTGGGCGTGAATCTCCGTTGTTTGCCGAACATCCACCAGGTTGTCGGTCAACCAAGTGTGCAGCACTAGATCATTGTTGTCGTTGACGATCACCGTCGTGCGCGGCGCGGCAGCCGGTGTGTTACGTCGGTCCTGACCGGCGGTTTCCTCAATGCGCAGGCGGTAGATTCCGGGTATGGTTGGCAGATGGCGTGGCGTCGCCTCGACTTTACCGGCGGCGGCACCGTCCTGTTGGAACGAGGTCGTCCCCGGGTCCATATCGCGGGGAATGAGTTCTGTCGGGACGCGCAGTCCGTTCGGTGCCAGTAAGGTGGTCTTCGCCGTTTGATCTGCCACGAAGACGCCGATGCAGGCTTTGTCACCCGTCACAGGCAATGTGACTTCACCGGTAACACCTTCCAGAACATACCGTGTCGAGACGGTTTCTTCACGGGAGGAAGACAAGGCAAGTTCCTGCCGCGTCAGCCGGCCGCAGTCACCGGCAGCAGCTTCTAACGTCGTTGTGGTCAGCGCCGACACCGGCGCGGGATGGTCGGTGGCGGGTTCACTGTTGACCGGAAGGGAGCTGTACAAGACCGCAGCACCGATCATAAACCCGGTGGTGACAAGGGCCAAAACCCATCGGTATGTCCTGACTGCCATGGCAGGGTTCTCCTCTTATCGGTTGCAGAGCTTATCAGTAGCCGTACTGGGCAATATCATTTCCCAGCCTGCGATAGCTGTTGCGTCGGTTGTAGTGGTGGTTGGCGTCGGTGTTGTACCATCGCCCACCGGGCGCCTTTGTATAGTGGGCGCTGTATTCAGCAACCATCCCGTCGTCTTCGCCCGGCAGCCCGGCTAGCCCTGACAGTGTCGCCAGCCCGACACACTCCAAGCAGAAGTCGTTCCATAGTCCGGTCCCAGCCACCGTGAAAATAGGCTTACTGCGTAGGGCATCGCGCATCCAGTTGGCGTTGGCCGTGTGGAAATGGGCTGTCGTAAGCGCCTGCGTCGAAGGAGCATTGTTGTCAATCAGGCTCACCAGCCAGGCGGTTAGCCAGGAGCCGCTCAACGAGCCGGCCAAATCGGCCGCTTCAGAACCGGCGTTAGGGGGCGCATAAGACAGCACGTGGCGCGTATGGGTTTGAATTCGGTTAAAGTTCGCCCCACGGTAGTTGTAAAACGGATCGGATGGATCGGCGTTGCATAAAATGAAGCGCATAACAACACCACCCATGCTGTGGGTGACAAACACAAGATTACGCCGACCGTTGGTAATAAACTGATTGATCTGGGCGGCGACATCTACAGCGCAGTCCCAGTAGGGTTTGCGTCCGTCGTAAAAAACTACTTCGTATGGGACCGTGTAGTTGCGCGTCGCGGCCCGAATCATGTCCGGCGTCCAGTAGTTGTTGATGACCTTGCTGCGGCTGTCGGTTGAAACACCGTCCGACTTGCCATGGACGAAGACCAGTGTCGTTTGGGCAACTGCGCCGGTACTGCATCCCAGCCACAACCCCAGCCACATCGCCGCCAAACCTAGCCACTGAATGAGGTGTCGATTGTGTCTCATGGCTGTTTCTCCCGCCTGAAGAATGAATGGCTGTTCATTCGGTAAAGCAACGTACGTGCCGCAAGATCGGACCTGGAACACGCCGGTCGGACAGCTCTGCAAACAGAGCGAACACCACGTACAACAGGGTTTACTTGACATAAATCGGGCTGTGTCGCTGTGTCTTCGACTGTCAAGTTCTTCGACGGTATTGGTTAGCCGTGGCGCCAAGTTACTTGACAGTTGGCGTACAACCGGCCGGCCGCCAAGGGTGGTTGGTGCCGCTACCGTAACGATGGAGCTACCGTCAGGTGACCGTTCCCCACCGGGGGTATTGCCTACTGGTCTGACCGATGTCGGTAAGCCGTCAGGCGCTTGTCCCGACTCGCCTCGGTTGCCAGACACAAAACAACCCAGAGGCAAGGGGCAATGTACAGCAGGTATTTTGGAGGAGATTGTCCTGGGTATTCTAAACCGTGACCTTAGGTGTTCTGGCGCGCGCGGTCGTAGGCCTGCACAATCAACTGCACCAGTCGGTGCCGGACAACATCACGGTTGGTGAACTCAACAATGGCAATTTCACTGATGTCACGCAGGATGCCGGTCGCTTCAACCAGACCAGATAGTTTTCCGGCTGGTAGGTCAATCTGGGTGGCGTCACCCGTGACCACCACGCGCGATCCGTAACCAATCCGTGTCAGGAACATTTTCATCTGCTCGGAAGTCGTATTCTGAGCTTCGTCGAGGATGATGAAGGCCTCGGATAGCGTTCGTCCGCGCATGAACGCCAACGGTGCGACCTCGATGATGCGCTTTTCAAGCATGCGGCTGATTTTGTCAGGATCGGCTAAGTCAAACAGCGCATCGTAGAGCGGTCGTAAATAGGGATCGACCTTGTCCTGTAAGTCGCCTGGCAGGAAGCCTAGCTTTTCCCCGGCTTCGACCGCCGGCCGCGTCAGGATGATGCGTGAGACCCTTTTTTGCCACAGGTAATGCAGCGCCATTGCCACGGCGAGAAACGTTTTGCCCGTTCCTGCCGGCCCGATGCCAAAAACGAGTTCATGGCCTTGAAGTGCTTCCAGATAACGGCGCTGATTGGGTGTCCGCGCCGATACCATTTTCCGTCCGGTTGGGTTGAAGCGATAAGTCTTGCAGAAAAGCGTCTTCAACGACGCTGTCCGGTCGTCGGCAATTTGCTTGAACGCCTGCCGTAGTTCCTGACTCGACGGTGATGTTCCCTCACTCACAAGCTCGGCGAAATCGGTCAAAATGCCTTCAACGGCAGCAATGTCGGCGGCCTCACCTTCAATCGTGATTTCACTGCCACGCGCACCGATGCGGACGTTGAGCAGCGTTTCAAGGTAACGAATGTTTTCGTCGTAGGACCCAAACAGAATTTCAAGACCATCTTCCGGCAGCGTCAGCTTTTTCAAATGCACCACCAACGATAGGGAATTTAGAGTTGGGTGGATTATACGGCCGCCCCCATGCGGCCGTAAACGCACGGTTGGGTGACGGCATCGCGAGTGGCGGCAAGACTTGATTCGGAGTGGGCAAGTGTGGTTTTTCCCAAGCACCAGAGATATTGCTCACCTACAAGCCCCAATTGTCTAAAGGACATCTAAAGGAGTCATCATTGCCCGTGTTGCGTGCATTACCCAGGCTCACACCGCTCTTGTTGACAACAACCCTACTCGCTATGGCCCAAGCACCGCACCCGACACCACCAATAGCCAAGAAAGAACCGCGTGTTTTTGAGCTACACGGCGATCAGCGTGTGGACGAGTACTTCTGGCTGCGTGACGACAAGCGCCAGAACCCCGAAGTCATTGCGTATCTCGAAGCTGAAAACGCCTACACCGCAGCCGTCATGGCCCCCTACAAAGCGCTCGAGGACAAGCTTTACAAAGAAATGCTCGGACGGATCAAGGAAACCGATTTGAGCGTTCCCTACCGATACCGCGGCTTTTTTTACTACTCACGCACCGAGCAGGGAAAACAGTACCCCATCTACTGCCGGAAACAAGGCTCTCTCGACGCCCCAGAGGAGGTCCTTGTTGATCTCAACCAACTGGCCGAGGGCAAGCCGTTTATGGCGCTTGGCGCCTTTGCCGTCAGCGATGATGGCCGCTTGCTGGCCTACACGACCGATGAAACCGGTTACCGGCAGTACCGGCTGCACGTCAAGGACTTGACAACCGGACAGCTCCTCGCCGACACCGCCGAGCGCGTCACGAGCGTCGAATGGGCTGCCGATAACAAAAACCTGTTTCTGGTGGTCGAAGACCCCGTGACCAAACGCTCCAACAAGCTCGTCCGCCATACCTTGGGAGGCGCGACAACGGAAATCTACGAAGAGAAGGATGAGCTGTACAACCTCGGTCTGGGCCGAACAAATGACCGGAAATACCTCATCGCTCTTTCCATCAGCTCGACGACGAGTGAGGTCCGCTATCTGCCCAGCGACCGTCCTGATGGCGAGTTTCGCGTGTTGTTTCCCCGCGTGGACGGCATCCGTTACTTTGTCGAGCACCGCAGTGACGAGTGGTTTATCCGGACACAGGACGGCGGTAAAAACTTCCGCGTCGTACGCGCACCGGTCGCCGATCCATCCAAGGCAAACTGGCGCGAGTTCGTCCCCCACAATCCAAAGGTCAAAATCGAAGCGCTGAATCTGTTCACCAAACATGCGGTGTTGGAAACCCGCGAAGACGGCCTGGAAAAGCTCACGGTCTTTGATTTGGAAAGTGGCAAGTCGCACGTCATTGCGTTCCCGGAGCCGGCCTACACGGTCGGCGGCGCGACCAATGTGGAGTTTGATACGACCAAGTTCCGTTACGCCTATGAATCACCGATTACACCGCGCTCGGTGTATGAATACGACCTGGAGACACGCCGGCAGACCCTGCTCAAGCAAAATGAAGTTGTCGGTGGGTATGACAAAACCCAGTATGTCACCAAACGGTTGTTTGCTACGGCGGCCGACGGCGTCAAGATTCCTCTCACGGTGACATATAAGAAGGGTCTCAAACGGACGGGCAAGAACCCGACGCTGCTATATGGCTACGGCAGCTACGGTATTTCGATTCCCGATAACTTCTCATCGAACCGGCTGTCCCTGCTCAATCGCGGGATGATCTTTGCCGTTGCGCACATTCGCGGCGGCGGCGAGATGGGCGAAGAATGGCATGAGCAGGGGAAGATGATGCAGAAAAAGAACACCTTCACCGACTTTATTGCGTGCGCCGAGTTTCTCATTCGGGAGAAATACACCTCGCCGGCGCACCTTGCGATTCAGGGCGGTAGCGCCGGTGGGTTGCTCATGGGGGCAGTGGTCAACATGCGTCCTGACCTCTTCCGCGTGGTCATTTCGCAGGTGCCGTTTGTGGATGTGATGAACACCATGCTCGATGCCACGCTACCGCTCACCACCGGTGAATACATCGAGTGGGGCAATCCGAACGAGAAGGCTGCGTACGATTACATGCGATCTTATTCGCCCTACGACAACCTCAAGCCTGGCAGGTACCCGGCAATGCTGGTCATCACGGCGCTCAACGACAGCCAGGTGGCCTACTGGGAGCCGGCGAAGTACGTTGCGCGCCTGCGGACGCTGAAAACCGACCGCAATCTCCTACTACTCAAAACGAATATGGCAGCCGGGCATGGCGGAGCGTCGGGACGGTACGATGCCCTGCGTGAGACGGCGTTTTACTACACATTTTTGCTGACCCAGCTTGGGATTGAGAAGTAGGATGCCATGCTCATCAAACGGCCTGCCGACATCAAAAGCTCAGAAATCACGCCGGAACGGGTGTATTTCAACCGGCGGGCCTTTATGCAGGGTGCGGCAGCGGCTGGTTCACTCGCGGCAACGACCGGGCTGTATTACCTGTTTGCCGGTATCAATCGCCGTCCGCCATCCGCGCCGGGACCGCGCCCCCTCGCGACGGTTATACCATCCGACCCCGCGCTGACGACGGAGGAACCGCCGACGGATTATGACGACATTACGCACTACAACAATTTCTATGAGTTCTCAACCGCGAAACACGATGTCGCCTATGAGTCCCAGGCGCTGGTGACACGCCCGTGGACGGTGGTTGTGGGCGGGCTGGTCAACCGGCCGCGGACATTCGACGTGGACGACCTCATCCGCCTCTTCCCACTGGAAGAGCGCGTGTATCGGCTGCGGTGCGTTGAAGGTTGGTCAATGGTCATTCCGTGGGTTGGTTTTCCCCTGTCCGGCCTGCTCAAGCTGGTCGAGCCGTTGGGCGCAGCGCAGTTTGTTGCCTTTGAGACACTGCACGATCCAAAGCAGTTTCCACTGCAACGTAGCCGGCTGCTGGACTGGCCGTATCGGGAAGGTTTGCGTTTGGATGAGGCGTTGCACCCTCTGACGCTGCTGGCCGTCGGGCTATATGGCAAGACACTTCCAAATCAGAATGGCGCCCCGTTACGGTTGGTTGTGCCGTGGAAATACGGCTTCAAGAGCATCAAATCCATTGTTCGCATCACCGTCACCGACCGTATGCCACGGACGACCTGGCGGGAAGCTGCCCCACACGAATATGGTTTCTACGCCAACGTCAATCCACAGGTCAGTCATCCTCGGTGGAGTCAGGCGACTGAAAGACGGATCGGGGAGTTCACCCGCCGCCCAACACTGCTGTTCAACGGCTATGCCGACCAAGTAGCTTCGCTGTACGCCGGCCTGGACCTGAGAAAGTTTTACTAGGCCAACCGGGGACGACAAGCCGGCGGGATGGGAACAACCTGTATGGGACGGCGTCGGCCTGCATCCACAACTATTTGGCCTGCTCAACCGTTATGAGAACAATCTGGATACTCATGTTGTTGTTATTTGCAATGCCTGTGCCTGCCGAGCGTAACGATCAACCCGTAGATAAAAACTACCTGCTCGGGAAATTTGATCCGGCGCAAGATAGTCGCTTTGTCAAACTCGATGACCGTTATACATCCGGCGCCGCCCGCCAGCAGTACCTACGAAAAGAAACTTACACGGCGTTTATCAGCATGGCTGAAGATGCTAAGAAGGACAACATAAACTTGGTGATCCTTTCTGCAACGCGCAACTTCAACATGCAAAAAGCAATTTGGGAGAGGAAATGGAAAGACAACGCTACAATAGCCGACCCAAAGGCAAGGGCAGAGAAGATTCTTAGGTACTCCTCTATGCCGGGCACATCACGCCACCACTGGGGGACGGATATTGATCTCAACAGCCTGGAGGAGAGTTACTTCCAATCAGGTGAAGGACGGAAAATCTATTTGTGGCTGGCAACCCATGCCGACCGATATGGATTCTGTCAGCCTTACACTTCCAAAGAAAGCGGCCGCACCGGTTATGAAGAAGAAAAATGGCATTGGTCATACATGCCATTATCCCTACCTCTACTACGGCAATACCTAGAAAATATCACACTAGAAGATATTACTGGTTTTCAGGGATGTGAAACAGCAGTCGAATTGGATGTTATCGAAAACTATGTGGCAGGTGTAGCTTGCCGATAAGACCAAAAAAGGCGTCATAGACTAGCTTCTGCGAATAACGAAGCTACTTATTGTGTAGCGAGTGCGTTGGCATGGCAGGAAAGCGTGTTACTGCCTTGTGGTTTTTGCAGATTCAAGTCCAATAATTCCCGGAACGAATAGTTGACGATCACTGATTTTGTTATCTTCCAAAGTTTATTGATACACGATTGTCAAAACTTCATAAGCTGTGAACAGTGGCGACTGATAGAGTAGGCGTACAACTGGTGGGTTAGGGACGGAGGTCATGATATAAACGCCCTGTAAGCTAATTGATGACAAACATTACGTATACGTCCTTGGTCCTGCAAGCGAAAACCACCGCCAACATAGGACGTGAAATCTCCTACCGGAGATGAAAGTATGTATGGCAGGTCAAAGTATGCCCAGTTATGGGTCATAGCTTTGACAATGACTGCTTTAGAAGACTCAACTTCAACATTCTGTAATACCTGATAAACGGCAATAAGGTCATGGTCGGCAAAGTACCGAGGCGATGTTTCCAAAAAGGAACATCGAAATGTTCATGTTGATTCACTTAGTACAAATTTTTGTAGCCGGTTTTGTTCAGGTAAATCATTCGCACTGCCCGTTCTGGAAGCCCTAGTGAACAGGGGTTTCGGATTTAGATTTTGTAGTAGAACTACTCTTGATGTGGAACTTCGGAAAGAATACAGATAATTTCCTGCATACAGCTTCGAATGACTCGATATGTATCAAGCAACTCAGTGCTAGTGTTGGAAAGGATTGCAGAGCAGATCTTCTTTTCCCGATAGAGCCGAAAAAACATTTGGCTGTTTCCAACAAAAGCTCTTTGGTAGGCGCTGAAACATTTCGGACTATACGTCAACAGAGTATCTACCGATTGAGTTTTGCCTCTGGACTATTTTAAGAACGGTTGCGGAACAGGCTTGTGGTTCCTGTTAGACCCCAAGCTAAATACTGAAGTACAAAGGCAACTGGCCTTCTCGCTCGTCGAATTGAACAGCTTTTCTTGCTACATAACTCCGCGTATTGCTAGAGAAACTTTCTCCGGCAATCACGACAATCTCCGGAATTGACCCGGTGCGCGCTGGGCCGCCGCCGTTCAGGGCAGGGAAGGCGAGCGCGGACGGCGTAGAGCCGTCCTTGGCTGTGGGTTTGGCTGCGCCGAAACTCCGCCTGCGGCTCGTTTTCAGTCGTTGTTATCCCTCATAGGTCAAGCGTGTGATTGCGCCGCGCAACGACTGCAAGCCGACAAGGGGGAACGGATGCCGACCGACGAACGGCAGCGCCGGATGCGCCGCTTGTCGCCGGCGCGCGCCACGCGCAAGGCGCGA
>CALGZC010000011.1 GCA_937934745.1 uncultured Blastocatellia bacterium | reverse complement strand
AGCGAAGCCCCGCTTGCCGGGCCGCCAGGCTCTGCCTTGAAGGGCGTCCGCGGACGGAGTCCAAGCGTTGCCAGCAGGCGCGCATCCTCATCGTAGTCATTGGTCGGTGACGCCTGGGTTAACATGATTTTAGCGTCGCTTGAAAAAATCGAATTCGCGCCGGCCAAGAAGCACAGCCCCTGCGCCTCTTCGGAGAGCTGCGTCCGACCGGCCGAGAGCCGAATCACAGAGCGCGGCATGACGATCCGTGCCGTCGCGATCACGCGCAGCGTTTCCCACAGCGAGACATCATCCTGATTTGCCAGCGGCGTCCCTGGGACGCGGGTCAGGATGTTGACCGGCACGGATTCCGGGTGCGGCTGCATGGTCGCCAGCGTATGGAGTAGGCTAACCCGGTCGTCCACGCTTTCACCAAGACCGAGAATCCCACCGGTGCAGAGGGTGATGCCGGTTTTGCGGACGTTTGCCAACGTGTTCAACCGGTCGTCATAGGTGCGTGTGGTCGTTACCTGCCCGTAGTACTCGCGCGATGTGTCGAGGTTGTGGTTATAGGCGTACAACCCGGCTTCTTCCAAACGGCGCGCCTGTGTTTCGGTAAGCATCCCAAGTGTGCAGCACACCTCGACGCCTAGGGCGTTGACGCTGCGCACCATATCGAGAACGGCTTCAAACTGGGCGTCATCGCGCACATTGCGCCAGGCAGCGCCTAGGCAGACGCGGCTGACGCCGTTGGCCTTGGCGCGGCGGGCAATTGCCAAGACCTCCTCTTTACCCATCAGTGGTTGCGCTGCAATGCCGGTTGCATAGTGCGCCGACTGCGCGCAATAGCCGCAGTCTTCAGGACAACCGCCGGTTTTGACGGAAATTAGCCGGCAGACCTGCACCTCTTGTGGGTCATGATGGGCGCGGTGAACGGTCGCTGCGCGATAGACGAGTTCCAGCAGAGGTGTATCGTGGACGGCGCGGATTTCCTCGCGCGTCCAGTCATGACGAAGGCAGAAGGTTGACATAGGTGAAGCTGACCGAGCGTGAAGATAGCTCAATACCTGACCACGACGGCCGGATAGAGCGGAGCGGTCCAAACCGGACTGACGTAGTACGGACTGAGGTAAGGCGTATAGTACACATACGGATCGGCAATCACAAAGTCGCCGTCATAAACGATCTCCGTCGTGGTCGTCGTTGCCGGCTGAAGCGCCTGCTGTTCGGCTTCGACTTCCTTGCCGCGCCGCACCAACTCCAGCATGAGTTGCCCGCCGCGCGTAAGTAGGTCGTGCATGACATCTTCAGGGCTAACTTCAATCGTCCGGCTCGGGTCGTTGGGGTCGGTTGTCGTGTAGCCCAACTCACACGGGTGCAGATTAGAGTTCACGATGGCAAGGATTTCCTGCCACAGCTCGCCCGAGAGAATGCCGAGTTCCCACTTACCGTCGGCATAGTCGTCAAAACGTCCTTCCATGACAAACGACATGAAGACGATTTCAACCGGGTCGAGCTTCTTGTAGATGGCGACCGCAACGCGCAAATCCTCCCAGCGCTCCTGTTGCAGATACAGTCGCCAACCATCGTCGTCGAAGTCGTAGTAACGCTCGAAGGCAAACTCGCCGGTTGCCAAGTCCACGGCGCAGTAGATGTCATACACTGTGAGGTATTCCTCATACCGCTGGCGAAACCGGCGGACGCGCTCCTTACCGGCTTCGGTGGGAACGTAGTACGCGCCCTGAATCTCAATGAGATGTTCGTTGAAAAGCGTCTGAATGACATCCTTAAGCGCCATCTCATCTGGGTCGGTCGGCGCGACGGCGAATTGCCGTCCTTTGCGCACCATCTTGTCGAGTACAAATATGCTGGCGAACCCAATGCGCTGGGCTTCGGTAAGCGCATAGACCTGCTTTGCCATGGTTCTTCCTTTCGTAGTCGGTGTTTGCGACTGCGTTGAGTTTGTTACTGCCAGTTTGTGACTGCGTTTCGTCCACATCCCGTCCGGGTCTCAGACACGCCGGCAGGCGGTGCGTGGGTGGTGTTGTCCGCCCACGCCGGATCGCCAATGCCACGCACAACAGCGTGCGTCGTTTGTTAGACCCTGTTTGAGCGTCTTAGACCGGGGTTAGTTACGCCGTCCGCGGGTATTGAAGTTGCGCGGCGGTGACGCCGGACGACCGGCAGCCGGCGGCATCGGACGGGCTACCGGCGGGGGCATGGTCGGACGGGGTGCGGCCGTTGGCGGTGGGGTGTTGCGCTGCGTTGCCGGCCCCTGCCCAAAACCGCCGGAGGCAACCGGACGGTTGCTGTCGCGCTGCTGGAACTGACGCTGCGTTTGCGTCGGCTGCGTCAGTGGCCGGCGGACGCTGGGCGCAACCTTGCCGGCATTAGGGGAAACGGCCGTCGAGCGAATCGGCGGTTGTGTTGCCCGCTGCGCAGGGATGTCGCGCGTGTAATTCGTCACAGTCGTCCGATACGTTGCAATCGGTACGGGTGCATACGGACGGTAGTACGCCGGAAACGTGCCAAAGCCGTAGGGCGACACATAGAACGCCGGCCGCGGTGCCAGCGCCCAGGCGAGGAAGAGTGCCGTCGCAATCGGCAGTGCAGCGGTGTAATACACATTCGGACCGTACACCGCCGGATGGCCCTGTACCTGCACAACGGCCTGCTGCTGCCCCGGTGACTGCTCAATCCGCAGATCGGCCACTTCCTGCTCCTGGCCATCCTTGAGCAAAGCGACAAAGGAAAAGTTTTTGGTGTTGCCGCCGCCGTATTCCTGGACGCGGATGTAGTCCACGTTGCCATCCTCGTCGAGATCCAGGTTGTTAATCGAGCCGGGCTGGTTCAGCAGACGTTCGAGTTCCGCCGCGTCTTTCGCCTGCTTGGTCAAACTGATGAGGGCCTGCAAATCAAGCCCCTGTCCCGGCACATTGCTGGTCGCTGTAACGGTTGTCGGCGGGGCGCTGACCGGCTGTGGTTGGTAGGCCGGACGTGGGGACGAACAAGCGAAACAACCACTGGTTACAAGCGCTGCCAGGCTTAGCGCGATGCTGCGCGTCCAAAAACCGGTTGTCGAAAGCATCGGTGTTGCCATGAAGCCAACTCCTTTCCATCCCTTTGCCCTAGGTGAACCACTCCCCTCAGAGGAAGCAAGCCTCCAGCTGCAAAATGCGCCGAAGTACAGAACGTCGTGCTGTCTCGGTACGTTCCCGAAGTTAGCGCGTTGCAGGCCAGGGTGATTACCCTCCGTCATGATTCACTCATGGCACGCCGCCAACAAGACCGAGTCACACCAGGTCAAGCGGCGTTCGTTTTGCGGTAATCTGGTGTTTCGGTGAAAACCAAAGCACGCCTTAAAAAAGCGGTCACAGCCCCTGACGACACACCTCAGCAGAGCCATCAGGGCGTCGTCAGATACGCTTCTGCTCTGGTCTCACGTATCCGACGCCGGCGTGAACCATCTGCCGGCGCGCGGTGCGTGCATCGCACACCCTCTGCGCCCATACGCCTGGGTTTACTCTGACGACAAATCTGCGGAAGGCTTGACGCCCCGACCATCAACGACATCATAAGCAACGGCATCATCGGCGGCGGATCGCAGCGATGCGTTCCCAGCCCTGTTCTGAGTCTTTCTGGATGAATTGCGTCGAACTCCAGCGTCTGCTGCTTAGCATCCTCATCGTGGTCGTCATGATTCCCGTCCCACGTTGGGACAGGTACCGAGACGCCACAGCGCCGAGCCCACCACGGGTCAATGTGCCGTTCGATGCGCACACTACGGCGCGCCACCTCAGACAGGCAGTTGAAGGACGCGAGTATGCCGCCGCACTGCGTGACCTGAACCAATTTGCCACCGCTGCGCCGACGCTATACCGACTCAACAACTACGACTACCTGCATGCCCGATTGGCGCTGCGAACCGGCAACTTGGAGCTGGCGAAACAGCTTTTCCAGTCCGTTTTGAAGCGGAGCGAGCAGGTGCGGATGCTCACGCCGTTCTGTCTGCACTACCTGGCCGACATTGCCCGCCGTGAACAGCAGGCCGGCCGGCCCGCGGCCGCGGCCGAGGAACGTGCCGCACTCGCACGCCTTGTCCGCGAGTTTCCGACGCACCCGGTTGCGCGGCAGGCAACGCAGCGCCTCGCGGAAAACTACGCCGCCGCCGGTCAGTTCGACGCTGCCCTGACCCTTTACCGCCGGCTTGCTTCGCGCAGTCGCGAGAACGAAGCGGCACTCGGACAACTTCTGTGCCGCACCGGAAATGAAGCAGAAGCCCGGCCGATCTTCCACCGACTGTTGGCGACGGGCAAGGACGACGCCGCTCTGCTGGCGGCCGAAGAACTGGATGCCCAGGGTGATGTCCCCCTTGCGCCGGCCGACCGGCTGGCGCGGGCGCGGCTTTATCTGGCAAATCGCCATACGGAAGGTGCAAAGCGCCACTTTCGCGTCTTAGCCGAGCACGTTCCGGCCCTCCCCTACCGCGCCGAGGCGCTCTGGAGTATCGGCCGTGCCTTTTTCATTGAGGAAAACTGGGATGCCGCGTGCTACTGGTTTGAGCGTGCGCACGAGGCGTATCCAACCTCGCCCGACGGCGAAAAAAGCTACTACCAATCGGGTCATGCGCTCCAAAATGCCGGACGCTACAGGGAAGCCGTCGCGCGCTACGAGGCCTTCATCAGCGAATACCCCAGGAGTGAGTTTCTAGGCGGCGCGCATCTGAATGCAATTGATACGTTGCGTTTAGCAGGCGAATTTGACGCCGCACTGGCCTGGTGTGACCGTACCGAGGCGCGCTTTCCGCGCGAGTTGGCCGGGGTGACAGCCCGCTTCCAGCGGGCGAAAATCTGGCTCACGTGCCGGGAGTTTGGTCGGGCGCTGGTAGAACTGGAAGCACTTCAGCGCCTGCCATTGGGGCGGCGTGGCCCCGGGGCGACCAATGCAATGGAAGTGACGTTTTTGCGTGGTCTGTGTTTGGAGCGCCTGGAGCGCTTCGCCGAGGCGGTTGATGTATATCTGTCGCTGCCGGACACGCGGACAGGTTACTACGGACAAATGGCGACCGAGCGGTTACTGGCACTGACGCAGGTAGCGCAGGCGCGCAGCGTCATCAGCCACCGTCTGGCGCGCCTGCGTCAAGCCGACACCAAAGACGCGCTCCAGCAGGCACTGCGCCTGACAACCGAGGTAGCTACGCGGCGCGAACTCCTGGCTAAGCTGGAGGCAGCTTACCGGCGGCTGCCGGCCTACGCGCGTGCCTGGTCGTACCGGGTGCCGGACATAGGGCGCGCCTTTATTGCCGACGCGGCTGCTGCGCCGACAGTGCGCACAGCGGCCGAGGAGTTGGCGTTTCTTGGGCTGTACGACGACGCCCTGGCGGTCCTGGAAGCGCCGCCAAGGGACCCTTTTGCACAGGCGGTCTATGCCGGGCGCGGCAATCAGGCGTGGAAAGCACTCGCCTACAGTGAGCCGACGTTAGGAACGCTGCCCGAGGATTTTCATCTGGAAGTTATGCCGCGCCAAGTTGCCGAGTTGTTGTATCCAGCACCCTACAAGGATGAGCTGCTTGAATACGCCCGTCCACGCGGTGTGGATGCACGGTTCTTACTGGCCATTGCGCGGCAGGAATCGCGGTTCAATCCAACGGTGAAATCGCCCGTTGGGGCGCGTGGCCTGTTTCAGTTTATTGACGCTACAGCAGACCGGATGGCGCAGACGCTTAAGTTGACCGCCTGGACGCGCACCGACCTGTACAACCCACGAACGGCGGCGCAGTTTGCCGCAGCTTATGTCGGCGAGCTGTTTGCTTTGTTCCCGCAACACCCGGCAGCAGTCGCGGCCGCCTACAACGGCGGCGAGACGGCAGCCGCACGCTGGCGCGCACGGGCCGGCAACGATGACCATGACCGGTTCGCAGCCGAAATCGGCTACGTGGAGACCAAAGACTACGTCTTCAAGGTCATGACAAACTACCGCGCCTATCGGCAGCTATTCGATGCCGATTTACGCCCACGGCAGCCTAGCCGCCAGTAAGCAGGTCATCCGTTTCGTTGTACGGCGCGTCGTTTGTCGTTTCCCATCCGGCTATCGGTGAGTGGTCGGCCAGGCCGAGAAACTCCACGGCGTTTTTCCACAGCAGGCAGGCGCGCGCCTCGGCGGAAAACTCCTCAATCGAGCAGATCAGCTTGCCCGGTTCTTCCTCACCCAACGGAAACGGATAATCGCTGCCCAAGACAACCCGCCGGACACCAAACACGTTGACGAGGTAGCGCAGGGCATCGGCGTCGTGCACCAGTGAGTCCACATAGATTTGCGGCAAGTAGGTGCGCGGCGGCTGGCTGATGTGCACCTGGCACAGGTCAGGCCGCGCTGCCCAGCCTTTGGCAATGCGCCCTAAAGTAAAGGGAAAGGCACCGCCGCCGTGCGCAAAACAGCAACGCAGGCGAGGTAGTCGTTCAAAAACACCGCCAAAAATCATGGAGCAAATCGCCAACGAGGTTTCGGCCGGCATTCCAACCAACCACGGCAGGAAATACTTGGGCATCCGTTCCTGACCGATCATTTCCCACGGGTGAACAAAGAGCGCTGCACCCAACTCGGCCGCCCGCTGGAAGACGGGAAATAGTTCGGCTGCGTCAAGATTCCACTCGTTGACGTGTGTCCCAATTTCGGCCCCGGCCAAGCCGAGGTCGGTCACACAACGTTCTAGTTCGCGCGCCGCCAGTTCAGGCGACTGCATCGGCAGCGTTCCCAGACCGACGAAGTACGTCGGATGACGGGCTACTACTTCGGCAATGTGGTCATTGAGGAAGCGTGCTAAGTCGTAGGTGTCTTGTGGCTTGGCCCAGTAACTGAACATCACCGGAACGGTGGACAAAACCTGCATGGTGACGCCCTGTTTCTGACAGTCGCGAATACGCGCTTCAGGCTGCCAGCAGTTTTCCTGCACCTCGCGGAAGAGGCGGTCGTCAATCATGATGCGAGCGCAGGTCGCGTTGACCTGCTCCAGCCGTGGGAAGCCGGGGTAGCCGTACTTATCGCACAGATTTTCCCAACGCGGCGGCAAAATGTGTGTGTGCAGATCAAGCTTATGGAGTTGAGCCAAGTTGCCTCGGTTGATGCACGGTGGTCTTACGCCTGCGGAAGACACGGCGTGGCACGGTGTGCGGCACACAACGCCCACGGAGTTAAAACCGAGCGAAGGTTAGCAGTGCAAGACGGCGTTCGAGAGATCGCGGGCAGAGATGCGCTGCCTGGCTGACCTGAACATCACCGGCTCCGAACATCACGGTCGCCGAGGCAGGCAGAGCCTGTCCGGGCACCTTGGTCTTACCCGGTCAGAGCCACCGGTTGCGGGGCCGCGCCCTTCCTTCGGAGGCCTTTCTTCGGATTCGGGAAGTGCCACAGTTTGGGCGTCGGTCGTGCTGTGTCTGCCCTGTTCAGTTGCCTCACCAGGGCAGGCGCTGTCCTCTACACTGTCGGGTGCTAAGCTAGCCAAGGGCAGCGCTGTGGCAGGCGTGTCCCCGGACAGATGACAACCAGGAGTGAAACGGTCATGACAGCACCCACGACTTCCTCTGCGCTGGCCGATCTGGCCCGCGCCGAGCGCGATTTTCGGTTTCTCGTCGAGTGCTTTCGGGAGGTGTTATCTGAAACAGGGGCGGTGGACTTGGCCCAGTCGCTGCCGCTGGACGCGACGTTGAAACCCCAGGCCTCTGACCACGAGCGCTTCGTTCAGGCGTGCTCGATTGTCTTTCAGCTCCTCAACATGGCGGAAGAAAATGCCGCCGCCCAGAACCGCCGTGCGCTTGAAGCCGGCGCCGGCTGCGCGGCCGAGCCGGGCCTCTGGGGCGCTGTTTTGCACAAGCTGCGCCACCACGGATGGTCTGCGGCGGCGATGACGGCGTTGCTCCAGGAACTTCACATTGAGCCGGTCCTGACGGCGCATCCGACCGAGGCCAAACGGGCGACCGTCCTAGAGCACCATCGGCGGCTCTATTTGTTGCTTGTCAAACTTGAAAACTCTGTCTGGACGCCCAATGAACGTCGCGCAATTCGGGAGGACATCAAACGGGAACTTGAACGCCTGTGGCGCACCGGTGAAATCTACCTCGAAAAGCCGACGGTCACCGATGAACTGCGCAACGTCCTGTACTATCTGACGACAACGCTACCTGAAGCCGTGCATTGGCTTGACCGGCGCTTGTTGGAAGCCTGGACCGAACTCAACCTGGATGCCGCTGCGCGCCCAACGCAGCCGGCGAATCTGCCGCGTGTGACCTTTGGTACGTGGGTCGGCGGCGACCGTGACGGTCACCCCCTGGTGACACCCGAAGTCACACGAAAAACCTTGCACATGCTCCGCCAGGCAGCGCTGGAACTGCTGCGAACCCGCCTGACGGCACTTGCTTCGCGCATCAGCCTCTCGGATCACCGCCAATCCCCGCCGACAGTGCTGACAACCTTTCTACAAACTGCCAGGGAAACGCCAGACCCGGCCGTGCAGGCGGCGCTGGCACGCAACCCTTACGAATCGTGGCGACAGGCGGTGAACGTCATGCTAGCCCGGCTGCCGGGCGACAAAAGTGACGCCTCCTCAGGGCAGCACCGGTACACCACGGCGTCTGAGCTGGCCGCCGACCTACACATGCTGGGCGAGTCACTGCACGCGGTTGGGGCCGGTCGTTTGTGTGAAGCCGATGTCTGGCCGCTGTTGCGGTTGGTTGAAGTGTTTGGCTTTCACTTGGCGACGCTGGATATTCGCCAAAACAGCGCCATGTATGAGCAGGCTGTGGCAGAACTCTTGATGGCCGCCGGCGGTGACGGTGACTACACCACCTGGGATGAAACACGTCGCACCACGTTTTGGCACGAAGAGCTGGCGCGCGCACGACCATTGACTGCGCCGCACGTCCCGCTTGGCCCGGTGGCTCAGTCGGTGGTCGGTGCGTTGCGAGTCGCCGCCGAGCATGGCAGGACGTACGGGTGGGAGGGCTTGGGCGCACTCATTGTCAGCATGACGCGCTCTGCTTCCGATCTGCTCGCCGTCTACGGGCTGGCACGCGAGGCGGGACTCATCGTCATGACGCCGGACGGGCTGGTTTGCCCGTTGCCGGTTGTCCCACTGTTTGAAACCCTTGAAGATTTGACGCGCAGTCCCACAATTTTGCACGCCTTTTTGACGCATCCAATGACGCAGCGCAGCCTTGCCTGGCAACGCCGCGGCAACCAACCCCTGACCCAGCAGGTCATGATCGGCTACAGTGACAGCAACAAGGATGCCGGCCCGATTGCAAGCCTCTGGGCGCTTTACCGCGCGCAAGAGCGGATCGCCGAGGTTGGGCAGGCACAGGGTGTAGCCATTCGGTTTTTCCATGGACGCGGTGGGACGCCGAGTCGCGGAGCAGGCCCGACGCACCGCTTTCTCAGCGCGCTGCCGCCTAAGGCCGTCTCTGCGAGCCTTCGCCTGACAGAACAGGGTGAAACCATCGCGCAGAAATACGCCAATCTCATTACGGCAACCTATGAGTTGGAGTTGCTGGTTGCCGGCCTGCTTGAAGCGGTCGCTCTGGCGCGGCGGACACCGGCAGATGCCACACACCCCCTGGAACCGATCCTTGACGACCTAGCACGCCACGGTCGTGAAACGTATCAAGCCCTGTTGCGTCAGCCGGGGTTTCTGACATTTTTTGCGCATGCAACGCCAATTGACGCCATTGAAGCGAGCCGTATCGGATCGCGCCCGGCGCGGCGGACAGGGCAACGGACGCTGGACGATTTGCGCGCCATCCCGTGGGTCTTTAGCTGGAGTCAGGCGCGGTTTTTCTTGCCCGGCTGGTACGGTGTTGGGACGGCGCTCGAAACACTGGCAGCTACCAATCCAGACGGGTTTGCGCTGCTACAACGCGCGGCCCTGCAGTGGTATCCCACCCGCCTCCTACTGATGAACGTCGGCAGCCAGTTGTTGTTAGCCGACACGACCTGGATGCGCGCCTACGCAGAGCTTGTCCCCGAAGCCACCGTTCGGGTGGCCATCCTGGATTCTATTCTGACGGAGTTTGATCGGACGCGCCAGTCGCTTGAAGCCGTCTTTGGCGTGCCTCTTGCCGAACGTCGGCAGCGAACGGCACTCACTATGCAGTTGCGCCGCGCTGGGCTAGACGCCTTACACCGCCGGCAGATTGAACTGCTGCGTTCCTGGCGGGACGCTGCCCTGCAGCAGCAGGAAACAGCCCGGCGCGAGGCCTGCCTGGTGGAGCTGCTGCTGACCATCAACGCCATTTCAAGCGGACTGAAAAGCACCGGCTAGCCAGCGCTCAACGGACAACCCTGGCGGCAAAGCTCAAGAAACCTGAAGCCCGGACGTGGGTAGCTTGGCCGGTGACTAGAAACCGATCCCTAGAAACTGAGCGCGCTGCGCCAGATGTGTTCCAGTTCGGCAATAGGTTCATCGAGAACTGTTTCCTCACCCAGTGCGACCGTCAACCGGTCTCCCCTCACCACACCTAGCAACCGAGATGGAATACCGTAGTTCTGGCACAGCGCGACCACTTCTGCCGTGTGCTGTGGCGCAACGACAACTACCATCCGTCCCGGCGTTTCGCCGAACAGGAATCCTGCACGGGAGAGTTCCCCGTCGGCTTCGGGAAGATCCAACACCATTCCCGAAGGGGCTTTGCCATGGGCTGAAAAACACATCTCGGCCAGCGCAATCAACAGGCCGCCATCGGCGCAGTCGTGTGCCGCCGTGAGCAACCGGCGGCGTGCCCCTTCCAACACACACTGTTGCAGGCGGCGTTCGGCCGCCAGGTCGAGCGCAGGCGCAGGCCCGGCGACCACGCCGAGCAGACGCCGTACGTATTCGGTTCCCCCTAAGTCCTCGCCGGTGGTGCCGAGCAGGAACACACTGTCTCCATCTGGCAGGGTACGTGGCGCGAGGACTGTGCGGACATCTTCAACAAGCCCGACCGCCCCGATGACGGGCGTTGGAAAAACACCACGCCCTTCGGTTTCATTGTACAGGCTGACATTGCCGCTCACGATGGGCGTTTCAAAGGCGCGTGCCGCCTCGCCCATCCCGGCAATCACTTCGCGGAGCTGCCACATCACTTCCGGCCGCTCCGGCGAAGCAAAGTTCAGACAGTTGGTGAGTCCAATTGGTTCTGCACCAACGGCCACCAGGTTTCGGCAGGCTTCGGCAACCGCGAGTGCTGCGCCGAGACGGGGTTCGATGAACACGTAACGCCCGTTGCCGTCGAGCGTCATGGCAACAGCTTTGCGTGTCTCTTTGATGCGGATAACGGCGGCATCGGCACCCGGCAGGACAATCGTGTTGGTGCGCACCATGTGGTCGTACTGGCGGTAAATCCACTGCCGTGATGCCAGGTTGGGCGATTGAAGCAGCCGCCGCAGGTCGGTGCGAATTTGCTTGCCCGACAGGTGTCGCGCAGCAATGGGAAAGGCATTTCTCAGCTCGGCTTCGCGTACGTTCCGGCGCGCGTCAGCATCGGGAAGCCAACCTACCGGCGGCGCAGCCGGACGCTCATAACGCGGCGCATCATCGGTTAGGTGGGCGTTGGCAATGTCGGCTACAAGTCGGCCGTGGTCGTAAACGCGCAGCCGTTTTGTATCCGTCACACGACCGACAACAACCGCGGCCAGTCCCCACTTGGCAAAGATTTCCTGCACCTCGCGTTCGCGCCCACTGTCGGCAACCAGCAGCATGCGCTCCTGGGACTCGGACAGCATGATCTCGTAGGGCGTCATTCCAGTTTCACGTTGTGGGACAAGCGACAGCTCAAGGTCAATACCCGTTCCGGCGCGCGCACCCATCTCGCAGCTTGAGGAGGTCAAGCCAGCGGCCCCCATGTCCTGAATGCCGATAATGCAACCGGCCCGCATCGCTTCCAGGCAGGCTTCGAGAAGCAGTTTCTCACAAAATGGGTCACCTACCTGGACAGTTGGACGCTTAGCCAGGGCGTCATCGTCAAATTCCGATGAGGCCATCGTCGCACCGTGGATACCGTCGCGTCCGGTCTTCGCACCGACGTACATGACTGGGTTACCCACTCCCCTTGCTTTGCCCAGGAAGATCTGGTCGTGTCGTACGAGACCCAATGCAAAGGCGTTTACGAGAGGATTCGACGTGTAACAGTCCTCAAAGTACACTTCACCGCCAACGGTCGGACAGCCAAAGGCATTTCCGTAGTGGGCAATGCCGCGCACGACACCGTCCAGCAGCGCTCGGTTGCGCGCACCGTTTTGTGGATCGTCAGGCAAGCCAAAACGCAGCGAGTTCAAGATAGCAACCGGACGCGCCCCCATGGTGAAGACATCCCGCAGAATGCCGCCGATGCCGGTCGCCGCTCCCTGGAATGGCTCGATGAATGATGGATGGTTGTGCGACTCAATCTTGAAGGCGATACACCAGCCGTCGCCGATGTCGAGAATACCGGCGTTTTCTCCAGGCCCCTGGACAACGCGCGGGCCGGTTGTCGGCAGCGTCTTCAAGTACACCCGCGATGATTTGTACGAACAGTGCTCTGACCACATGACAGAGAAGATGCCCAGTTCGACCAGTGTCGGTGTTCGTCCTAAAAGCTTGCGCAGGCGGGCGTATTCTTCAGGCGTGAGGCGGTGAAGGGCCAGTAGTTCCGCGGTGACAACCAGTTCGGTTGTTGCAAGGTCAGTTGTCGGTTCAGGTGTGGACGACATGCGCCGGCAATCTCCCAAGTGTAAACATTCGCGGCGTTGAAGCCGGCAATTGTAGTGGCCTTATCCACACCCTGTGAATAACCGGGAGCGTGATGTTCCACGTGAAACCGGAAGATGCGCAGTCGGCGGCCATACAAAGGCTAAACATCAGCCAGCCGTAGCAACCGACTGTAGAGTCGGTCTAACTCTTCGGCGCTGTAGTACTCAATCTCAATGCAGCCACCGCGTCCCCGGCCGACAATGCGCACCTTCGTACCAAGGAGCTGGGAAAGCTTGGATTCGGCGAACTTCACATTGGGGTCTGTCGGATGGGCGCTGCCAACGATGACCGGCTCACCGCGCAGAACGCGCTTGATAAGCCGCTCGGTTTCACGCACCGACAGCCCACGTTCGATGATACTTTCGACAACGCGTCGCTGTAGCGTCTCGCTATCCAGTGCCAGTAGCGCACGGGCATGGCCAGGGCTTAGCTGGCGTTCTTCGATGAGTTTTTGAATATCTGGCGGCAACCGAAGTAGGCGAATGGCGTTTGCAATCGTGGCCCGATCTTTGCCTAAGCGTGCGGCGACCATCTCTTGTGTAAGCCCTAGCTCTTCCATGAGCCGGCGGTAGGCCAACGCCTCTTCAATTGGCGTCAGGTCTTCCCGCTGGATGTTTTCAATCAGGGCCAGTTCCAGAATCCGGTCGTCCGGCACATCGCGTACAACGGCCGGAATGCGGTGAAGGCCGGCACGCTGCGCCGCACGCCAGCGGCGCTCACCGGCAATAATTTGGAAGCCTTCACCATGACGACGGACGACAATTGGCTGAAGGAGTCCGTTTTCACGAATCGACTGGGTAAGCTCCTCGAGGCGGCCTTCGTGGAACGTGGCGCGGGGTTGGTCAATGTTGGGAATGATGCGTTCGATGTCAAGTTCGAGGAGTTCCTCGCCGGTTTGTAGTATGCGCTCAGGAAGCAGCGCGCTCAGCCCGCGCCCAAGCGCCCTTCTGGTTGTCATGCGAGATGACCTCCTTGGCGAGTTGCAGGTAGGCGTTTGCCCCCCGCGACTTGATGTCGTAAAGAATGATGGGCTTGCCGTGGCTCGGCGCTTCGGCGAGCCGAATGTTGCGGGTGATCACCGTCTCAAACACTTGCTTGCCGTAGAAGTCCCGTAGATCTGCCATTACCTGATTTGAAAGGTTGGTGCGCTCGTCAAACATCGTCAGGAGAAACCCCTCTACGGCAAGCGTTGGGTTGAAGCTCCGGCGAATACGCGCCAATGTGTCGAGCAGCTCTGACACCCCCTCCAGGGCAAAGTATTCGCACTGAATCGGGACGAGGACCGAATCGGCAGCGCTCAGAGCATTGATGGTCAGTAGGCCCAGGCTCGGAGGACAGTCAATGATGATGTAGTCGTACTGTGCTCGGTAACCGTCCAGAGCACGGCGCAGGACGTATTCACGTTCGTCAAAGCTCACCAGTTCGACTTCTGCGCCGGACAGATTCCGGTCAGCCGGGGCGACATACAGTGCCGGCAACTCTGTCGGCTGAATAACGTTGGCGAGCGGTTCTTCGAGAATCAAGACATGGTAGAGCGTACGCCGCAGTGTCCCACGTCGGATTCCCACGCCACTGCTGGCGTTGGCCTGCGGATCGGCGTCCACGAGCAGCGTCCGCCGGTCGTTGACAGCCAAGCTCGCCGCCAGATTGATGGCAGTCGTTGTTTTACCAACACCGCCTTTCTGGTTGGCAACGGCGATGATCTTCCCCATGCCGCCCCCCTTGTTCGCACTGGAATGTACAATGTGAACCATGCTGACGGCGACCCCGGTGCGCAACCACCGCATCGCGTCGTAGAGCGATTGTAGCGTAGGGTTTATGACGGCGTAAAAGGTTTAGTTCGTGCGCTGTGTGAGAGCCAGGACGACCCGTTGTCTACCGGTCGGGAGTAGATGTCTCCGCTCAATTATCCAGCCGCGTGGCAGACGCTGTGCCAGTGCTTCTGCATCTGACTCGCCGAGCCAGAGCACGGCATGCGCGAGCAGCGGGACTCTAAGCAGGCGCAGCAAAGAACGAAGGCCGCCGTCTACGGCGCGGGCTACAATGCCAAACGTTTCACGTGAAACATCCACACCACACTGTGTCAACACCCGTCCCGCCGTTCCCGGCTCGAACTCACCGGCATATACTTGAACCCGTGCCGCAAGGTTGAGCGCGCCCACGCAATCGGTCAGGAAGGCTGCCTTCTTCGCACGTCGCTCTGCTAGAACCACGCGCCAGGAAGGACGCGCAACCGCCAAGACGATCCCAGGAAACCCACCGCCAGAGCCAACATCCACCCAGGAGTCAGGCATGTTTCCCGTAAAACACGGCAGCGCTGTCAGAATGTCGAGGTAATGTCGCTGTACGGCATCTTCAGGGGAGAGTAGCCGTGTGAGGTTGCAGCGCGTGTTTGCTTCGCCCAACAGCCGGTAATGCTCTACCAGAAGCGCAATCTGAACCTCGCTCAGGGCAAGACCATGCGCTGCCAGCCCCGCCACAAGCTGCGCATGGAACGCCGGGACGGCATTGTTGGCAACAAAAACATACCGTACAGCCGGTGTCGGTACTTCCGGTGAGGCTTCATCCACCATAGTTAGCGCAGTACCAGGCGTAGGTCGCCGCAATCCCTTCACGAAGTGGAATCCGTGCCTGCCAGCCAAGCGCTCGAAGACGTGAGATATCCAAAAGCTTGCGCGGCGTGCCATCGGGCTTCGAGGTGTCATACACAATGTCGCCCGTATAACCGACAACGTCCCGAATCAGCATAGCTAGCTCATGGATAGCAATGTCTTCACCAACACCGACGTTGATGAGTTCTCCACTGTCATCGCAGCGCATCAGAAACAACGCCGCATCGGCTAAGTCATCGACATGCAGAAACTCACGACGTGGCGTACCCGTTCCCCACACGGTCACGGCTGAGGCCCCAGCAATTTTGGCTTCGTGGAACTTTCGCAAAAGCGCCGCCAAGACGTGGGATGATGCCAGATCAAAGTTGTCGCCGGGACCGTAGAGGTTTGTCGGCATCAAGGAAACGGCATTGAAGCCGTATTGCGCCCGGTACGCCTTGACCATCGTCAGCCCGGCAATTTTGGCGATGGCATACGGCTCGTTGGTTGGTTCCAGGGGACCGGTCAACAGGCAATCTTCGGTTATCGGCTGCGGTGCAAGCTTTGGATAAATGCACGAGGAGCCGAGGAAGAGTAGCTTTTTGACCTGGGTTTGCCGCGCCGCCTCAATGACATGGGTTTGAATGAGCAAGTTGTCCCGAATGAAGTCACCACCCTGGGTGGCATTGGCAAGAATACCGCCGACTTTTGCCGCTGCAAGGAAAACATACACCGGGCGCTCCGCGTTGAAAAACGCCTCCACATCAGCCTGTCGCGTCAGGTCTAAGTCGGCGCGCGTGCGCAACACTAAGTTGGTAAATCCCTCTGCCCGTAGCTTACGCACCAGCGCCGAACCAACAAGTCCGCCATGGCCGGCAACATAGATTTTGGCGTCCTTTTCCATGGGTGTCTCCTTACGGCCGGGTAGCGGTGCGAACGATGGCTTCGCGCCGCGCTAACTCTAGGTCGTGGTCAACCATCCGCGCTACCAGTGCGGCAAAGGATACACGCGGCCGCCAGCCAAGCCGCCCCTGCGCCTTGCTGGCGTCCCCTAACAAGTGATCAACCTCTGCCGGACGAAAATAACGCGGGTCAATGGCAACATGGTCCCGCCAGTCAAGCCCAGCATAGGTAAACGCCGCTTCGAGAAACTCCCGCACAGAGTGCGCCTCTCCCGTTGCAATCACATAGTCGTCAGGTTGGTCCTGCTGGAGCATCAGCCACATAGCTTCGACGTAATCACCGGCAAAGCCCCAATCGCGGCGCGCATCTAGGTTGCCCAAGTAAAGCTTTTGTTGCAGACCGTATTTGATGCGCCCTACGGCGCGCGTAATCTTGCGCGTCACAAATGTTTCACCCCGGCGCTCGCTTTCGTGGTTGAACAAGATCCCGTTGCAGGCAAACAAGCCGTACGCCTCGCGGTAGTTGACCGTGTACCAGTGCGCCGCCACCTTCGCCACAGCGTAGGGACTGCGGGGGTGAAATGGCGTTGTTTCACGTTGGGGCGGCGGGGCAGACCCGAACATTTCCGATGAGCCGGCCTGGTAGTAGCGCACCGGTTTACCTGTCCGCGCCGTGTAATCACGCAGTGATTCCAGTAAGCGCAGCGTTCCCGTCGCCACAACGTCGCCAGTGTATTCGGCCTGCTCAAACGAGACCTTGACGTGAGACTGAGCCGCAAGGTTGTACACCTCGTCTGGTTGGACGGCCTCAAGAATACGCCGTAGGCTAGTACTGTCGGCCAAATCGCCGTAGTGGAGGGTTAATTGACGCAGTGGGTCATGAGGATCACGGTACAAATGGTCGATCCGACCGGTCGAGAAAGAACTGCTGCGCCGCACAACCCCGTGAACGGTATAGCCTTTGGCGATCAAAAACTCTGTGAGGTACGAGCCGTCTTGGCCAGTAATGCCGGTAATAAGCGCTGTTTTTTGCATCTGAAAACCTCACTTGACAACCTGACGACCGCGCCATTGTCTGTTTTATGCGAATTGTGTGCGAACCCAGTCCTGCTGTCGGGATATGCCGCCGTCCACTGATTTGTCAAGCCGATCATCAAACTCAGCTGAAGCTGCGGGTTGACTTCAAGGACTTTTTTCCATTACTTAAGAGCAGCTGGCTACGGTCAGTCTGTTTTGGGAGATCGTTCAATGGTAGGACATCTGGCTCTGGACCAGAGTATCGGGGTTCGAATCCCTGTCTCCCAGCCAAGTGCATCAATACAAAACGGATGCCGACTGGCATCCGTTTTCGTTTTGCATCATAAAGATGGCCTGCACCGCCGCTAGCCCCAGCGGCGTATCCCGTTCCAGAACGGCCGCAACGCGGCAGTTTACCTCCGGGCACAGACTGTTCTGTTATACGAGGCGTAGATTGTGACTGCTCCGAACCACTCTTTTGATGTCGTGATAATTGGGGCCGGTCCTGGCGGCTATGTCGCTGCCATCCGAGCGGCTCAACTTGGTCTCAGCACAGCGATTGTAGAGAAGGACAAGCAGCTCGGCGGGACCTGTCTGCTGCGCGGTTGCATTCCAACCAAGGCCCTGTTGGAAAGCGCTGCCGTTTACGAACAAGCCAAACACGCTGCGGACTACGGCGTTGTGGTTTCTGATGTCAAACTCGATTATGAAGGTGTTCGGAAGTACAAGCACAAGATCGTGCTTAAGTCCGCCAAGGGCGTCGAGTACCTGATGAATAAAAACAAGATCAGAGTGTTCAACGGCCTTGGCTTCATTGAACATCCCCGGCTGGTCAGCGTCACTAACGGCGACACAAAAACACAGCTCCACACGAAGTTCATCGTCGTGGCGACCGGTTCTACTCCCCGGGACATACCGCTGTTTCCGACCGATGGCGTCCACATCATCAACAGTGACCATGCGCTCGAGTTGACCGAGCTACCGACTTCCATCGTGATTCTCGGTGCCGGCGCCGTCGGCGTCGAGTTTGCCTCGATTATGGCCCGCTTTGGCGTTGAAACAACCCTGGTGGAGATGCTTCCCCACATTCTGCCGATGGAAGATGCCACCATCAGCGCCGAGCTTGAACGGGCGCTGCGAGCCCAGAAAATCACGGTCAAGACCAACACCAGGTGTGAACGCGCGACGGTGAACGAACACGGTGTCGAAGTGAAGCTTGTGGACACCTACGGCAACCACACAACCCTGCAAGCCGAAAAACTACTCGTTGCTGTCGGGCGCCGCCCCCTAAGCGCCGGCATCGGACTTGAAAACACCCGGGCAGTTGTAGACAAAGGCGGCTACATCGAAGTCAACGGCTTTCTTCAAACAGCGGAGCCGAACGTTTATGCCATCGGCGACGTGATCAACACGCCGTGGCTGGCGCATGTTGCCTCGGCCGAGGGCATTGTTGCCGTTGAACACTTGGCGGGCCACGCCACGCAACCCATCAACTATGACCACATTCCCAGTTGCACGTACTGTGAACCGGAAGTGGCCAGCGTCGGACTTACAGAAGCCCAAGCACGGGAGCGCGGCTACGAGGTCAAGGTCGGTTCATTTCCCTTTGCCGCCAGCGGCAAAGCGCGTATCCTGGGACAAACGGAAGGGCTGGTGAAGATCGTCAGCGATGCCAAGTATGGTGAACTACTGGGCGTTCACATCATTGGCCCACGTGCGACAGAGCTGATCGCCGAAGCCTGTGTGGCGCTGCGCGGCGAGCTGACAACGGAGGAGCTGGTGCGTACCATCCACGCCCATCCAACGCTTTCTGAATCTGTTATGGAAGCCGCCCACGGCGTTCTCGGCAGTCCGATCCACATCTAAGCCGCCTGCCGGCGCGGCTTTCGGCGACCGCTACACCCCTGGCAGGCGCGGCCGGAAGCCGTTTTCCCCTACGACTGCCATGACCACTGGATTTCTCTCCATCATTCTGCACGCGCACTTGCCCTTTGTGCGCCACCCGGAGTATCCGGAGTTCCTCGAAGAAGATTGGCTCTACGAAGCGATTAGCGAAACCTATATCCCCCTGCTCTTTGTCTTTGAGAATCTGAGCCGGTCCGGTGTGCGCCTTCGCTTGACCATGACGCTCACCCCGACGCTGTGCGAGATGCTCGGAGACGATTTGTTGCGTGAGCGATATGTGCGTCATGTTGAAAAACTCGTCGAGCTGACGGAAAAAGAAATTGTCCGTACCAAGGGAACGCCGTTTGCGCCGGCCGCCCGGGCGCACTATGAGCATTTTCGCACCGTTTACAACCTGTATGAAAACGTGTATCGCCGCGACCTGGTGCGTGCTTTTCGACAGTTGCAGGATCAGGGTGTCCTTGAAATCATCACCTGCTGCGCCACCCATGGCTTCCTGCCACTGATGCGTTACGAAGCCGCCCGACGCGCACAAATTCGCGTAGCTGTTCGCAACTATGAAAAGCACTTTGGGCGTCAGCCAAAGGGGATTTGGCTGGCAGAGTGTGCTTATGAACCGGGCATTGACACCCTGTTAGCCGAAGTCGGCCTGCGCTACTTCATCGTTGACTCACACAGCATCATGTTTGGGTCGCCGCGTCCGGCATACGGCATCTTTGCGCCGGTGGTGACGCCGTCGGGTGTGGCGGCATTTGCACGTGATGTCGAAACCAGTGAACAGGTCTGGAGTTCACTGGTTGGCTATCCAGGCCACCCCAACTACCGTGAGTTTTACAAAGATTTGGGCTATGAGGCCGACTACGACTACATCAAGCCGTACCTACACAGTGACGGCGTCCGCCGCAATATCGGCATCAAGTATTTTCGCGTCACGGGGAAAGTCGACCTACACCATAAACAGCCGTATATCCCGGCCTGGGCAACCGAAACCGCCGCCGAGCACGCGGGTCACTTCTTGGCTTCGCGTCAAGCACAGATGCGTCACCTGCAAACGGTAATGGGACGCGCACCGCTGGTTGTTTCACCCTATGACGCCGAGCTGTACGGTCACTGGTGGTACGAAGGGCCACAATTTCTGGATTTTCTCATCCGCAAGATTCACTTCGACCAGGATGAAGTCGTCCTGATGACACCGAGCGACTACTTGACAATGTACCCCTACCACCAGCCCCAAATCCCATCGGCCTCATCGTGGGGGGCTGAAGGCTATAACCGTGTCTGGCTCAACCGCGATACGCAGTGGATGTATCGCCATCAGCACCAAGCCGAGCGGCGCATGGTGGAACTGGCACGGCGCTTTCCGGCGGCAGAGGGGCTGTTACAGCGGGTGCTCAACCAGGCTGCACGCGAGTTACTCCTGGCGCAATCCAGTGACTGGGCGTTTATCATCACAAACAAGACTATGGTGCAGTACGCCGAAAAGCGCTTCCGCGACCACATTCACCGCTTCGCGCGGCTCTACGACATGGCGATGTCCGGCACAATTGACGCGACCTGGCTGGCAGAAGTGGAGAGCCGCGACACGATCTTTCCCGAACTGGACTACCGTGTTTACGGTGCGTCATGAGGGAATGGTTTAGTTATCAGGCATCTGAAGTCATTTGGCATCTCCGACGCGCAGGACCGCCAGGAAGGCTTCCTGGGGAATGTCCACACGTCCAACCTTCTTCATCCGCTTTTTCCCTTCCTTTTGCTTTTCAAGGAGTTTCTTCTTGCGTGTGATGTCGCCACCGTAGCACTTAGCTAAGACGTTTTTCCCAAGTGCCTTCACGGTCTCACGGGCAATGACGCGGTTGCCGATGGCAGCCTGAATCGGCACCTCAAACAGCTGGCGGGGAATCAGTTCCTTCATTTTTTCAACCAACGCCCGCCCGCGTGGGTACGCATTCTGGCGGTGAACGATCAGCGACAGTGCATCCACCGGCTCACCCGAAACCAGGACGTCGAGCTTGACAAGGTCGGCCGGCTCATAGCCCTTGAGGTGATAATCTAACGAGGCATAACCGCGTGACACCGACTTCAAGCGGTCAAAGAAATCCAGCACGACCTCCAACAGCGGCAGGTCGTAGGTCAGCATCACTCGCTTTTCCCCGATGTAGTCAAAACCCCGCTGGACGCCACGCTTCTCATCGAGCAACGCAAGAATCGGTCCGAGGTAATCGTCCTGCGTCATGATTGTGGCGCGAATGACAGGTTCTTCAATCCGCGCAATTTTGGCCGGGTCAGGCAGTTTCGATGGACTGTCAATAGTGATCTTCTCGCCGTTGGTCAAATACACATCAAAGCGGACGCTCGGTGCCGTCGTGATCAGATCAAGCCCAAACTCACGCTCCAACCGCTCCTGAACGATTTCCATGTGGAGCAGGCCTAGAAAGCCGCAGCGAAAACCAAAGCCCAGCGCCGCCGAGTGCTCGGGTTCATAAAGAAAGGCTGCGTCGTTGAGACGGAGCTTTTCAAGGGCATCACGCAGCGCTTCGTACTGATCGCTCTCGACCGGATACAAACCGGCAAACACCATCGGCTTGACTTCCTGAAAGCCAGGGAGCGGTTCGGCAGCAGGACGGGCCGTTTCCGTCACCGTATCGCCGATACGTACATCGGCGACGGTCTTGATGTTCGAGAAAAAGAAGCCGACTTCACCGGGTCCTAGCTCGGCAATTTCACGCATCTTGGGCGTCATCACGCCGACACCCTCCACCTCATAGTCGCGTCCGGTTGCCATAAAGCGGATTTTCATGCCTTGCCGGAGGACACCATCCACCACACGCACCAGAACGATTACCCCCTTGTAGCTGTCAAACCACGAATCAAATATCAATGCCTTCAGCGGCTGCTGAGGGCTTCCCTGGGGAGGGGGTATGACCTCGATGATGCGTTCCAGCACGTCATCCGTCCCGACGCCGGTTTTGGCGCTGGCCAACACGGCCCGACTGGTGTCGAGACCAATGACCTGCTCAATTTGGGCAAGAACCCGCTCCGGCTCTGCCGACGGCAAATCGATTTTGTTGATGACGGGGAACATTTCGAGATTGTTTTCAAGCGCCAGATAGGCGTTGGCGAGCGTCTGCGCCTCAACGCCCTGGGTGGCGTCCACCACGACAAGCGCTCCCTCGCAGGCAGCGAGCGAGCGTGAGACCTCATAGCTGAAGTCCACGTGTCCGGGCGTGTCGATCAGGTTGAGCACGTAGTCCTCACCGTTTTGGGCGCGGTAGTTGAGGCGAACAGCATGGGCCTTGATGGTGATCCCGCGCTCGCGCTCTAAGTCCATGGCATCGAGCACTTGGTCGGCCATTTCACGCTGGGTCAACGCACCGGTGCGTTCAAGCAGACGGTCGGCCAGGGTGGACTTGCCATGGTCAATGTGGGCAATGATGGAAAAGTTACGAATGTGTTGGGTGTCCATGAGGCATGGGCCGCTGACACGAGATTGGGAGTCAGGCGCAACAATAGCACGCTATGCCTTGTGTTTCACGAAGCCGCCGCAGTGACAACCGGCGGAACGGCACAAAGCTTCAAACCCAAGCCCAAAGCACAAAAGCCAAGGCACAAAACCGGCGCCCCCGACAACGGGCAGGCAATGCATTGCCTACGGAGGCTTGGCGCAGCGGTTTCCGGCCGGCACGCCCCTTGCCCCTCACAAGGACAGGACTCCGCGACCGGTCTGCAAGCGCACCGGGGACAGACGGCGTACCGCAGAGGCACTCCTTCCCTTAGGAGGCCGATGCCTCCTGCTTCGTGCCCACCCGACGATGAATGTAGTCAATAATGGACTCCATTGTTGCGCCGGGGGTAAAAATTTCATCCACCCCAAGCGCCTTGAGCTTCGGAATGTCTTCGTCGGGAATGATACCGCCGCCGAACAGCGGAACATCGTCCAGACCTTGCTCGCGCATCAGTTGCAAGATACGTGGAAACAGCGTCATGTGAGCGCCTGAAAGAATAGAAACACCAACGGCGTCCACATCTTCTTGGACAGCAGCCGCCACGATTTGCTCGGGCGTTTGACGCAGGCCCGTGTAGATGACTTCCATGCCAGCGTCGCGCAGGGCGCGCGCAATGACCTTGGCGCCGCGGTCATGACCGTCAAGACCCGGCTTAGCAATGAGAATGCGAAGGCGTCGTTCTGTCATAAGCTTGTTCTTTCACGCGATCCCGTCGCGGCCGTCACGGGAACGTGGCCAACAACACTCGCCGGACGTTACCGCCCATCATCAAGGCAATATCATCTTCTGAAAAGCCTTCTTCAAGCAAAGCATCGGTGATTTCTACCAGATGTGCCGTGTCGAACGGTACGCTCACCGCGCCATCATAATCCGAGCCGAGCGCCACATGCGCCACACCGGCGACATCGGCGGCGTAGCGCATCGCGCGCGCAATCGAACGGGCATCCTGACCGCACACAGCCGCAAAAAAGTATCCAATCCCAACGACGCCACCGGTCCGCGCAATACCCCGCAACTGGTCGTCTGTAATGTTGCGCAATCCTCCGCAGGTTCCCTGGACGCCTGTGTGGGAAACCACGACCGGGCGCGTCGCCATAGCCACTACCTCATCAATAACTGCTGGCGACGCATGGGCGAGGTCCACAATCATCCCCCTCTGTTCCATGCGGCGGATAAGTTCACGTCCCAGGTCCGTTAGACCGCCCTTGACGAGACCGTGGGCCGAACCGCCAAACTCATTGTCGAAAAAGTGTGTCGGAGCCATCATGCGGACGCCGGCCGCATGCAGGCGGTCGAGGTTTGACAAGTTGCCATCCAGGGCATGGGCTCCCTCAACGCCCAGCCACGCGCCGACCAGTTCGGGGTTGGCGACCCGCTGTGCCAAAAAACGTTCGAGGTCGGCCCGGGTACGAATCACCACCAGGCGGCCACCAGAGCGCGCCGCTGCCGCTTCAAGCCGACGACACTGGTACAGGGCCCGGTCTGTGAGGCTCATCCACGTCTCAGGCGGCCACAACTGAAGAAAACTCAGTGCAGCGACAAGATTGAAACGGTTGCCGTCGGTGCGGTCGTTGTTCATCCCACGCGGGGCCTTGGTCACAATTGTAAAGGCCTGAAGCGCGACGTTGCCTTCCTGCAGACGCGGCAGATCAACATGACCGCGTGTGCCGCGCACCAGCAAATCCCTGTTCCACAGCAAGGTATCGGCGTGGAGGTCGGCCACCAACAACCGCGCGTGCAGCGCCCGGGCGCGTGGAGACGGCGGCTTGCGCGTCGTCGCCACAATGCCGTTCAGGTTCTGCTCCACAATTCCGGGCAACCAGATGAACGCCGCAACCAGCACCAAACACAACCCGGCAGCGACGCTCCCCCCCGGACGACGCCATAGGAGCTGCTGGACCAAACGCACGCCGGAGTCAGCCGCCTTGACCTGAGCAGTACGTCCCGCAACCGACTTCATCGCACGACCAAACGCAAACCCGGTTTGCGTTGCATCCTGGCCAGGCGACGTTCGTACACCTCTAAGACAACCCGCGCCAGTTTTTCCGGTGCATGACGAACCACCTCTGTCTCCTCAACCAGATCGGCCGTGATGACCGGAATGCGGTGGTGGTCAACAACAAGAAATTTGTCCGCAGCAATCCGCGCCGTGGGAGGCGGAACACGCAGGCGGCGGATTGCCGACCGGCCGATGAGCGGACGTGATCCCTCCCGCCGATATCGTGCCCGTGCTGCCCGCGAAATCGGGCCGTGATTGACAATCACAGCATCCAAGGTTGCCGGCGCAAGGGCCGCCAGCAGCGTGGCGACATGATCGGCAATTGAAAAGTCGGCCGTTTCACCAGGCTGGGTCATGAGGTTGCAGACGTAAACTTTCAGAGCATCTGAGGCGGCAAGGGCCTCGGTGAAGCCGGAGACGAGCAGATTGGGGATCACGCTTGTAAACAATGACCCCGGTCCAAAGGTGATCAGATCGGCTTCGGCAATCGCCGTCAGGGTCTCAGGCAGCGGCCGGCAATCCGGTGGATCAAGGGCGATGTTCTGGATACGCCCGCCGGCAGCGCTGATTTTCGACTCACCCCGGATCAGAAAACCGTCGTCAAGTTCGGCGACGAGGGTCACGTCGGCCGTCGTTGAGGGGATGATTCTGCCTTTGATGGCGAGGACTTCGCTGCAAAGCCGGATAGCTTCAACAAAATCACCCGTGATGCCGGTCAGAGCTGCTAGAAAAAGGTTGCCGAAGCTGTGCCCACGCACACTGCCCTGACCTGGAAAGCGGTATTGAAACAGGCGTGCGAAGAGGCGCTCGTCTTCCGACAGGGCCACCAAACAATTGCGAATGTCACCAGGCGGGAGCATCTGGAACTCCTCACGAAGCCGCCCAGAGCTGCCACCGTCATCTGTCACCGTGACAACGGCTGTCAAACTCTCAATGCACTGCCCCGGTAGCTGTGCGCCGTCGTCCAGAACATGCCGTTTAAGACCACGCAGGAGGGTCGCCAAACCGGTTCCGCCACCGATGGCAACGCACTTAATCGCAGGCGCGGCCGAACACCTTTGGGAAGAAGCCGCAACAGATGCCATACGTATGAAAACTGAATCTCGCCAGGCTCTGCGCGGACGGCCCAGGAAAGCCGTCCGTTTGAGCGAAGAAGCTCGGCTAAGCTGAGGTCACAGTGCCGGCGACTGAAGTTTTTGCTCGCAGATTTTCAGGAAAACACGCGCGCGGTCGGCTACTTCGCTTTCTAGCATGTAGTGGCTGAGCAGCAGTTGAAGAACATCGCGCGCCCGGTCATAGTCAGACTGTTTGAAAGCTTCCATCGCCGTTGTGTACAGGTTCAAAGCCTCTCGCTCACGATTGCGCCGGGCAGTCGGCGATAGCGCCGGTGCTGGGACAGGCAGTATGTCGGCTGCCGCCTTCTTGCTTTTCACTTTAGTGGTCGCCTTACTGGTCGCCGGCGGCGACATCGCCTCTGCCTGGTCTGCTTGGACTCCGGCCAGCGGACGGCTTTCACCGGTTGTACGTACGGTTTTGCGGGCCGGTGATGCCGACCGGCTTCGCGCCGACGCTTTGGAAGCAACTTCCTGAACAGCTTTAACAACGGCCTGCACCGCCTCACGGGCGGACTTTACCGGTGATTCGGCCGTTGCGCCTTTCGCCCCGTCCGCAGCCTGCGCCGCGGCCGCCGTGGAGCGTGCCTTCGGGCTGCGGGTCGCGGCATCGGGTTGATCGGAAACGTTAGATGGCGTTAAGGTGGGTGGCAGGTCACCGGTCGGGACGGCGGACTCGGATGCGGTGGCAGCGCGACTTTTCGCTTTGACAGACATGACCGGCGTCCGAGTAGATTTCGTTGCAGACTTCGTTGGCAAGGAAGGTTGACTCGAAGGCTGAGAAGAAGACTCTGAATTGGACGCGAGCTTGCGTGATGACTTGGAGCCGGAGATAGATAAAGCCATGTGCAAAACCTCCTACAAGTCCAAGATCGTCAGAAGATAGCTCTTATACGTTGAAGCTTTATCCCACCATAATAACCCAACCCCGCCTTCCTCGTCAAGGAAGAAGCTGGGCACGTCACAACATTGGGGAGAATAGCCGCGCCGCGCCGTCGCGCAGGCGCACGGGCAATGGCCGCGCCCGAAGTTGCTCTGCCGTCACCAGCAATGCTTCCCGGCGTGCATCCCGAAACAGCACCTCCAGCTGTTGTGCCAAACCGGCATCGTACACTTCTAGGTTGAACTCAAAGTTGAGCCGCAGACTACGTGGATCCCAGTTTGCTGACCCGATGCACACCCAGCGTCCGTCCACGACCATGAGTTTGCTGTGGTCGAATGGGCCGGGGCGTTCCCAGATGCGCGCTCCGTGTTCCAGTACCTGCCAGTAGTGCGCCCGTCCTGCCCACTGCACCAACGGATGGTTGTTCTCAACCGGGGTGAGAATATCCACCTCAACGCCGCGCAATGCGGCAGCGCTCAGCGCCGCCAGGAGGGATTGATCGGGAACAAAGTAGGGTGTCCAAACGGCAATGCGCTGCCGCGCCGCGTTCAGCGCCCCCAAAAAAACCCACCGCAAGCGCTCCAGCGTCTCGTCTGGCCCGGCCTCAATGCCGCGCGCCAGCGCCTGACCGACCGGCTCCAACGGCGCGCTCCCCCAGAAGGCGGCATCCAGCCGTTCGTTGACGGTGAAGTACCAGTCGTCGGTGAAGGTCTCCACCATGTGGCGTACAACCGGCCCCCTGACGCGAAAGTGCAACTCGCGGAAGGCCGCCGTCGGATGGTCAGGCCGCCAGTATGGGCGGTGGATGTTCATACCACCGGTAAAGCCGAGCCGGCCGTCAACAATAAGTAACTTGCGGTGATTGCGCAGGTTTGCCGCGTGCAGGCGCGCCGGAATCACCGGTGGGTTAAACGACGCCACCGGCAAACCGGCCGCCTTCAAAAACTTGAAGGCCGACCCACGCACCAACCGCACATACACGTCATCAATGAGCACCCGGATGGCCACGCCGCGCTTCTGCGCAGCCAGCAGCGCCTCCACAAACAACTCACCAATACCCTCACGGTCAAAAATGTAGGTCGCCAGGGCAATACTTCGTTCGGCTTGCGCAATGGCATCCAGCATGGCCGGATAGGCCTGTTCACCGTTGACGAGCGGTTCAATGTGGTTGCCGGCCAGCAGCGGGCGTCCGGTCGCCTGCCGGACCAGACGGGCCAGACCGCCAAGCGCGTCGTCGGCTAAGGTATCGGTGTGATCCTGGTCGGCGACACGCGCCGGCAGCGGCAGCGCCGTGGAACGCAGGCGTTGCGCGCGGCGTTGCAGACGGTTGATGCCGATTAGCAGGTACAGAAGCACACCGATGACGGGCAAAAACCAAACGACCAGCAGCCACAGTAGGGCCGAACGTGCCTCGCGTTTGTAGAGGAGGGCGTGACCGGAAACAATCACGCTAATGGCGGCCGTCAGCATCAGCGCCGCCCATTCAAACCACGTTGCGTCCATGTCCGCCGAGCCTGCGTCGTGGAGAGAGGCGTGCGGCTGCCGGAACGCCGGCGCGTCGTCAGAGTGAGCGGCGCACCAGTTGCTCGCCGAAGTCCAGCAACGCAGTCATTTTCTCCGGCGAAGTCGCTTCACTGTACACGCGCACCAGTGGCTCCGTGCCTGACGCGCGAAACAGCAGCCAGCTTTCATCTTCAAAGAGGAGCTTCACACCATCCAGGGTCCCCACGTCGCGCACAGGGTATCCGGCCGCGGTTCGCGGCGGCTCTGTTCGCAGACGCTCGATGAACGCCAGCCCCTGCTCAATGTGGTCAAGCGCCAGGTCGCGCCGGTCGTAGGCAAAGTCGCCGAATTCGGCGGCAATATCGGCCACCAGTTCCGACGGTTTTTTGGCAAAGGCAAGCACTGCCTCCAAAAAGAGCAGTCCGCTAAAAATGCCATCCCGCTCCGGGATGTGCAGCTTGCAGCCAAGACCGTTCGACTCTTCCCCCCCGCACAGAATATCGTGCGTGCGCATTAACGCCGCAATGTGTTTGAAGCCAACCGGCGTTTCATAGGTTGGCAAGCCGTGTCGTTCAGCAATGCGCTTGACAACGACACTCTGGGAAACTGTCCGGGCAATGCCGCCCGACAGTCCACGTTTGCGAATGAGGTAAAGCGCCAAAATGGCCAGCATGCGGTGTGTGTTGAGGTAGCTCCCCCGGTCATCTACGGCACCGATCCGGTCGGCATCGCCGTCGGTAGCCAGGCCGAGCAACGCCTTGCGTCGCACCACCTCGTCGCACAGAGGCTGTAGCTGGGGAAGCATCGGCTCTGGATGAACACCGCCAAAGTAAGGATCGCGTTCGGCGTGCAGCGTCCTGACCCGTAAGCGACCGCCCTGCAGCAGTTGTTCAATGTAGCGCCCACCGGCACCGTACATCGAATCCACCAGCACCTCACCGTCAAACGCGCGCAGCCGATCTAAGTCGAGCAGCGACGCCAGCCGCGCGAGGTACTTCTCCGACGGAGGGATGTACTGCACCTGCCCGACAGCGATGGCCTCGCGCAGCGACCGAGCGCGCGGAGGATTGGCGTCCAGTCGCGCCTCGACCTGCGCCGTGTACTCCGGCGGGGCCGAACCGCCGAAGGGCAGTTTGATCTTGAAGCCTGAGAACTGGGGTGGATTGTGGCTCGCAGTGATGACGACGCCGCCGCGCGCCTGCTCGGCATAGCAGTCATAGGACACCATAGGCGTCGGCACAAACTGATTGTACACACAGACCTGAAAACCGTTGCCGGCCATGATTTCCGCCACACGCGCGGCAAAGTCTTCTCCCAGAAAACGGCGGTCATGGCCGATATAAACCAGCGGCTGCGTTCCGTTGCCATCGGAGAGAAACTGCTCGGCCGTCGCCTGTGCCACGCGATCCAGATTGGCGAAGGTGAACTCCCGGGCAATGCGGCCACGCCAGCCGTCGGTACCAAACTTAATGGTGGTCATACGTTGGTTGGTTGTCCCTGCCGAGGTGCTCCTCGGTCAAGGCAAATTATTCGCCGCAGCCGGCGTCCAGCTCGGCGAGTTCTTGTTCAAACAGGACCCGTGCTTCGGCCGGCATCGTGAACGTGTGTTCCAGGGCGGGAAACTGGCCCGCGCGGACATCGCGGGCATAGTCACCGACGGCACGGCGTAGTGTCTCACCAACATCGGCGTAGCGCTTGACAAACTTCAGCGCCGCACCTGGGCCCCAGCCAACGACATCGTGAAAGACCAAAATCTGTCCATCACAACCTGCGCCGGCGCCGATGCCAATGGTCGGAATGGTCAGCCGTTCAGATACCGCCTGGGCAACTTCACCGGGGACGCATTCCAGCACAACGGCAAAGCAGCCAGCCTCCTCCAAAGCCAGCGCTTCGTTGACGATGGTGATGGCGGCGGTGTAGTCGCGTCCCTGCACGACATTGCGCCCGAGCACATACGCCGACTGCGGCGTGTAGCCTAAATGGCCCATGACGGGCACGCCGGCCGTGACAAGCCGCTCAATGGTCTCGGCGCAGCGGTCGCCACCTTCGAGTTTGACCGCCTGGGCTCCGCCCTCCTTCAGAAACCGCCCGGCGTTGCGCAGCGCCTCGGCGGCATCGGTCTGGTAGGACAGAAAGGGCAGGTCGGCGACGACCAACGGGCGTTGAACGCTGCGCGCAACCGCTTTGACGTGATGGAGCATTTCCTCCATCGTGACAGGAATGGTCGTCTCATACCCAAGTAAGACGTTGCCCAAAGAATCGCCGACCAAAATGACATCCACACCGGCGGCCTCGCAGACTTCCGCCGTCGGGCGGTCATAGGCGGTAAGGGCGACAATGCGCTTCCCCTCACCCTTCATTGCCTTCAGATCGCCCGGCGTAATACGCATTTGAGCCATAGGTAACGGTTAGCCTCACAAAGAATCCAGGTCCCCGTTATGCCATACGCCGAATGCAGACGTCATGGCGAACTTTCATGCTGTGTGCAAAGGCCTGCCGAAGCACCGTGAACAGATGCTCCTCACGCGACGTGAAAAAACACTCCGCAGCACAGGTCACGGTGTCAAGTACGCCCTCGGCCCACGGGGGCTGGCGCTCCAGATCGTCATAGTCCCAGATGATGTCCGTCGGGGGCATCCTTTCAAAGGCGGCTTGGACTGCGTCCAGCTCGCGCAGCGCCTCCGGCACATCAGCCACGCGCAATCGGCCCGTGTAGAAATCCAGCATCAGGCGTGGATACACGCTGCCCCAGGCGTCGTTTTCCAGGCGATAGGCAATCGTCGAGAAAAAGCAGTGAAAAAACGCCGGTGAACCAATCTCATAGCGCTTGATGTCAACCCAGAGAAAAACGCGCAGCATGGGGCTTGCCTTCAGGATTCATCATCCGCGTCGTCGAGCGGCGGGGCATCTGCCGGGGTGCCCGGTATGGTGTATTGCTCCGTCAGCCAGTGACCTAGGTCGCGTAGCTGGCAGGCCTCGGAGCAAAACGGCCGTGTGGGATTGCCCACCCACGTTGTTTCAGCACCACAGATCGGACAGCGAATGAGCGACATCGGGAGCCTTGTTCTCCGTACAACCGCCAAGCCCGGAAACACCCAGCCTCCAGGCGGTGACAACATCCGGGGCGTTCTGGACAACCCTGGATTGGCTATGGAAATATGCCGTTTCGCCTCTTGCTCAGGCAAGGTGCGACATCCTCACCAGAACACAGAGAAGCGTTTTTGGCCCCTATGTCGGAAGCAGCGCAATCGGAAATCACACCGGAACAGAAAACCTACAGCGCCGTTGAGAAAAACGGCGTTGTGACGGCGATTTGGGAAATGGTCGGCAACAAGCACCTCCGCACAATTGATCCCCGCAGCCGCGAAGGCAAGGCGTTGCTGGCGCACTACCAGTCGCAAAAAGAAGCCGGCACCCAGGAAAACGTCCAGGAAAACTCGGCCAGTGCGGCCGGTGCGTAGGCGTCACCAGACGTAGCCTCACCAGGCAGCTCTGAACGCCGCCTGGTGTGACATCGCGCCTTATTCGGCATCGCTGCGCAGCGTAAGGTTGCGTGTTTTTTCGCGCTCCAGATTGGACAACAAGTATTGTTTGTCTTTGACCAGGTCGGCAAAGTTCGTTACGGCCATTTCAAAGTTGTGGCCATGTTTGATGGCATCTTTTGGACAGGCCTCAACGCAGTAGCCGCAGAGAATACAGCGACCGTAGTCAATGTTGTAGACGCGGGCGTACCGTGGCTCCATCCCCGGCCGCTCGGCGTAGGGTCGTAAGTCTTCATCGGCTTCAATGTAGATGGCATCTGCCGGACAGGCGGCGGAACAGAGGAAGCAGGCTACGCACCGTTCCTTGCCATTTTCGTCGCGCGCCAGGTAGTGCTCACCGCGAAAGCGAGGGTATAACTCAACCGGTACATCAGGATACTGGCGGGTGAGTTTTCGCTTTGGAATGTAGCTCAACGTCACGGCCATCCCCTGTGCAATGGCACGGACGGTTTTGGCAGCGTCAAGGATTTCAGCAAGAATCGAAGACATCGGGAGTCCTCCTGCGGTCAGGCTCCGGGCGGGAAAGCCGATGGCCATAATAAGGCTACCATGCCTTGGGTGCGCTTTCGTCTCAAGGCCGTCTGGCAGCCGCACGGCCAACCGCCCGGCGGCTTCATCCCCAACTGAACGCCGCCGCAGCCCGGTCGCGGTCGTTCAATCTGGACCGCCTAATCGCGAAAGGCAGCCCGTTCAATCCTTTTCCAAAAGGCCATAAACCGTTTTGGCGGTGGACCGCTATACGGCACCAGCTTCGGTTTTGGGAACTGCTGTACGGTTAGCCCACTGTGCTCCAGGAAACGAACAAACTGCCGATAGCGGGGGGCATAGGTCTCGGTGACGGCCACCTGCGTTGCCCCGTAGGTTTGACAGAAGTCCAGAAGCTCCTCGACGACCTTGCCGCGTCGCAGTTCCTTAACTGGGTTCGGAATGCGCTCGTAAAGGTCAACGATGCACTCGTACATGAAAAACAGCCGCTTGAACGTCAGGCGGTAGTGGCCCGTCAACAGCGGCTCATCGAACACAAAAATGACCGGCGCGGCCGGGTAAGCCTGTAACGCAGCATCGTAGGGCGACAGGGAGTCGCCGTGTAGCCAAACGCAAACCGCTTCGTTCAGTTGCGACATACGCCGAGGAATGGGGTGTTGTGGGTGGCTTGCGCTGGGTCTAGCGCTGGGTCAGGATCCAGCCGCCGCCCAACACACACTCACCGTCGTAGAAGACAACTGCCTGGCCCGGTGTCATGGCCTTTTGTGGGACGTCGAACACAACGCGCACATCGCCGTTGGGCAGGGGGAACACCGTTGCCGGCGCTTCCTCATGGCGGTAGCGGATGCGAACCGCACAGCGCAGCGGCGTCGCCGGCGCATTCACGGCAATCCAGTTCAAGCGGGTCGCCGTCAGCGACTTGCCAGGTAGCTCATCCTCCGAACCGACGATGACCTGCCCCCGTGCGGCGTCAATGCCGACGACGTAGAGCGGGCGTCCGTCACCCGCAGTCACGCCGAGTCCGCGCCGCTGGCCAATGGTGTAGCGGTGTGTCCCGGCGTGGCGCCCTAAGACGCGTCCATCCGTTGTCACAATCTCACCCGGCTGCGGTACATTGCGGCGTAAACCAAGCTGCACCAGTGGGCCGGCAACGGGTGACTGCGGCGGCCCGTCCACCGCACCTCCGGCCTCTGCGACGTACCGCTCGATGAAGCGTGCGTAGTCGCCATCGGGGATGAAGCAAATCTCCTGGCTCTCGGTCTTCTCGGCGGTGGGCAGGCCGTGGCGCCGGGCAATGGCGCGGGTTTCGGCTTTGGAGAGGTCGCCGAGTGGAAAGAGAGCGCAGGCAAGTTGCTCCTGCGTCAACTCAAATAAGAAGTACGACTGATCCTTGCGCCGGTCACGACCTTTGAGGAGTTCCCAGCGTCCGGTGGCTTCGTTGAAGCGAACGCGCGCATAGTGGCCCGTCGCCACCTTGGTCGCGCCGATGTCGTGCGCCAGCGCCATCAACCGGTCGAACTTCATCCGGCTGTTACAGGCGACACATGGGCTGGGGGTGTTACCATTGAGGTAGCTCACCACAAAGGGACGCACGACGCGCGCTTCAAACTCATCTTCAAAGTTGATCACGTAAAAGGGAATGCCCAGAAAGTCGGCGACGGCCCGGGCATCGTACAGGTCATCAAGCGAGCAGCAGCGCGATGGCAAGGGATTCCCGTCGGCATCCACATTGATGCGCCGCTGATTCCACAACTGCATTGAAAAGCCAACTATGTCGTAGCCCTGCTCCTTGAGCAGGGCTGCCACGGTGGAGCTGTCCACACCACCCGACATCGCGACTGCTATGCGCTCGGTCATCGTTTCCAGCCTGCCTCCGTGCGCGTTGCCCGTGCCTACCTACGAACATCCCTACCGGCGTTCGCGCCGGCGCGCGCTGATTATAGTCCGCCCGGCACGGCCACCAAGTCGCCTTTGCATACCGGTTTCCGGCCGGCAGTCGTGTGCGAGGGTGCCTAGCGTGGAAACTTCGGTAGCCGTCCCGGGGGAAGTGCGCTACGCTGTGTCCTTTTTTTGAAACTTCCGGCCACAAAGGCCAGATGCCGAGAGGTGCTTGCTACTGTGGAAGGTCGCACAGACATTCGCAACGTCGCCATTATTGCCCACGTTGACCATGGCAAGACCACGCTCGTGGATGCGCTCCTGCGTCAATCGGGAACATTTCGCGTCCATGAAAAAGTCACCGAACGCATTCTGGACAATCTCGATCTTGAACGCGAGCGAGGCATCACCATCATGGCGAAAAACACGGCCGTCCGGTACGGCGATGTCAAGATCAATATCGTGGATACACCGGGCCACGCCGATTTCGGCGGCGAGGTACAGCGCATCTTGAAAATGGTGGACGGCGTGATCTTACTGGTTGACGCCTCAGAAGGGCCGCTGCCACAAACGCGCTACGTCCTCTCCAAAGCGCTGGAGCTGAACCTCAAGGCCATCGTGGTCATCAACAAGATTGATCGCCCAGACGCACGGATTCAGGAAGTTGTCAACGAGGTTTACGACCTGTTCATTGACTTGGACGCCAACGAAGAGCAGATTGAGTTCCCAATTGTTTACACGATCGGGCGCGACGGGATTGCCAAGCGGCGGCCGGAAGATGAGGCGTCCGACTTGCGCGTGCTCTTTGAACAAATCATCGCCACCATTCCACCCCCGCCCGACCGGCGACGCGATCCCTTACAAGTCCTGGTGACGAACATCGGGTATGATGAGTATGTCGGCCGGCTGGGTATTGGGCGCGTTGTTGCCGGTGAACTCAGCATCGGACAACCGGTGATGCTGTGTAAGCGGGACGGAACGCTAGAGAAGCACCGAATCACGCAGCTTTACACGTTTGAAGGGCTGAAACGCATCCCCTGTGACCGCGCCGGCGCCGGCGACATCATCACCGTCGCCGGGATTCCCGACATCAACATTGGCGAGACCATTGCCGACGCTGACCAACCAAAGGCACTGCCGCTGATCCAAATTGACGAACCGACGATCTCCATGGTGTTTGGTGTCAACACCTCTCCGTTCGCCGGCCGGGAAGGCAAGTATGTGACCTCGCGCCAAATCCGTGAGCGGCTGGACAAGGAACTGCTTGGCAACGTCTCGATCCGGGTTGAGGATACCGACTCACCGGATGCTTTCAAAGTCACCGGCCGTGGAGAGTTGCAGTTGGCAATTCTCATTGAGCAAATGCGACGTGAAGGCTACGAACTCCAGGTGTCCAAGCCGGAAGTTGTCACGCGCGAAGAAAACGGTGTCCTCAAGGAACCTATCGAGCTGGCCGTCATTGACTGCCCGGAAACCTTTGTCGGGGTTGTCACCGAAGCCATGGGGCGGCGGCGCGGCGTGATGACCAAGATGATCAACCACGGGACGGGGCGCGTCCGCATGGAGTTTGAAGTGCCGTCGCGTGGGCTGATTGGCTTTCGTTCAGAGTTTCTCACCGATACCAAGGGGACGGGCTTGCTTAACACGATGTTTCTCCGGTGGGACACCTGGCTTGGGCCGATTGCCGCGCGTCTGAACGGCGTCTTGGTGGCCGACCGTGCTGGGGAAGCGACGGCGTATGCCCTATACAACCTGCAAGAACGCGGTGAGATGTTCGTCAAACCCGGAACACCCGTCTATGAGGGCATGATTGTTGGGGAAAACTCGCGCGAAAACGACCTGGATGTGAACGTCGTCCGCGAGAAAAAACTGACCAATATGCGCGCCTCGACGGCCGACGAAGGCATCCGATTAGTTCCGGCGCGTGAGCTGTCGCTGGAACAGGCTCTGGAGTTCATCGCCGACGATGAGCTGGTCGAAGTTACGCCGACGGCGATCCGCCTGCGCAAACGGGTGTTAGCCGCTAACCAGCGCCCGAAACGGAAGGAACAGTGACCGGCGCCTGTACCGTGCCTGTCGAGCTTACCCGAAGCCTTGCCCATCCTTGTCGCCGATCACCTGACGTACCAGTACCCGAGCGCGTCACCGAGCGGTTCGCCCCTGATTGTGTTTGAGCGACTGTCCTGGTCGGTGGAAGCCGGATGCTCGGTAGCGCTCGTAGGCACGTCGGGCGTCGGCAAATCCACGCTCCTGCATGTGTTAGGCGGACTGGATGCACCGACGGCGGGTGAGGTGCTGATCGGCGGAACGTCGTTGTGGAGGCTGTCCTCGGCAGCACGCGCACGTTTTCGCAACCAACGCATCGGCTTTGTTTTCCAGTTTCATCACCTGCTCCCGGAACTGACGGCACTGGAAAACGTGGCCCTGCCGCTGCGGATTGCCGGTGTTCGGGCGGCAGAAAGCCGGCGCCGGGCGGCAGCCCTGCTGGAGCGAGTCGGCCTCGGTGAGCGGCAGCAGCACTTTCCCGCCGAACTCTCCGGTGGGGAAAGCCAGCGCGTGGCGCTAGCGCGTGCGCTGGCCACGGCACCACCCCTCCTGCTGGCAGACGAACCGACCGGCAACCTCGACGAGCAAACGGCAGCGACCATTCTGACGTTGCTGCACCAACTGCAACGTGAGTGTGGAATGACCCTCATTCTGGCGACGCACGACCCACAGGTGGCCGCCACCTGTGATCAGGTCTGGCGCCTGGAGGGTCAGCGGCTTCATCCGGTTGCGGGTGCGGCGGCCCCGAGGACACCGGACGGCAACTCACCGGACCAAGTTTCTGCCTGCCACAGGTAGGGATGGCGCCAAAAGCCCACCGCGGCCAGGACAAGGACACAACACCGGCAGTACCGAGCACACTACTCATCCAGCACCTGAACGGCGGCCGCAAACAGCGGAATCAACAGCTCGTGGTGCCCGGTCAGGGCAATGCCCCGCCCGGCACCGCCCGCAACCGGCCGGCGCACAACGTTGGTCAGTGGACGGTAGTGCTGGATGAAGTCAAAGTTGACCGTTGTGAAATTTGTCAACGGGTAGCCAAGGTTTCTCACCGTGGTGACGGCCTTGAGAAAGACCTCCGGCAAGATGACGGCCGAGCCGACGTTCAGGTACACGCCGCCGTCATGAAGTTCCCGTACCAGCGCGCACAGCAGGCGAAAGTCATGGTAGGTCGCAGCGCCGATGTGGGCTCCGTCGGCCGTCGGGTGGATGTGTGTGATGTCCGTGCCGACGGCAACATGAACGGTCACCGGCACACTCCGGCGGTACGCCTGCACCAGCAACGATTGGGCCGCATAAGGGGGGCGGAGTTCGTCAAGCTGGCGGCCAACGGCTTCCCCCAGCCCAATTCCATCTGCCGCCGCCGCCGCACAGGCCGCGTTCAGTCCCCGTCCGGTCTCTTCCGCACCTCCAAAGGCACCGCTCCCCAGGGTGGCATCTACGTCCTCGGAAGTCGCCCCAGCCAAAGCAATTTCAAAATCATGGATGGCGCTTGAGCCATTGCAGGCAAAAGCTGTGACGTATCCCTGGGCCATCAGATGGATGAAAACTGGGCCGAGGCCGCACTTGATGACATGGCCACCCAGCCCGGCAATCACGGCGCGCCTTTGTTGGCGGGCCTGCCGGACGGCCGTTGCGGCAGCGCGCAGCTCGTTAGCGGCCAGAAGGTTCGGCAATGTGGCGAAGAACTCCCGCAGACTCGCGTCCGGCGGACAGGGGCGGGCCAGATCTGCGGCGGTGACTTTGCTCGGACGCTCGGCAAGCGGGTAGGTGTGCAGTCCCGCGAGGTCCAACGGGCGCTCGGCGTAACGGCTCTTCGGTGGTGGCGCAGCAGAGGTCACGGGCAGCTCAAGCGCGGGTCACAACAGTTCACCGCGCGGCAGAAAAATACGGAACGTGGTTCCCCGGCCGACCTCGCTCTCAACAGTGATGAAGCCTTTGTTCTGGGCAATAATACCTTCCACCACCGACAAGCCAAGGCCTGTTCCCTTACCGACCGGCTTGGTCGTAAAAAACGGCTCAAAGATATGCTGGCGCACTTCGTCCGTCATGCCAATCCCGGTATCGGCAATCTCCAGCATGACATACGGGTTCATGCGCAGCGTTTCATCACTAACCTGACGTGCGCGAAATGGCGTGCCGGTGCTGCCGTCAGAACGTGACTCGTGCCAGACGTTCATCGTTGTGAACGTGAGCGTTCCGCCCTCGGGCATCGCATCTCGGGCATTGACGGCCAGGTTGGTCAGGACCTGCTCCAACTGCTGCCGGTCGGCAACCACGATCCCGAGGTCCGGTGAAAGGTCTGTCACCACGCTAATCTGCGGCTCTAACAGCGGGCGCAACATGCGGATGGTGGATGTCACCAACTCATTGAGGTTGAGCGGCGCAAGCTGCTGCTGCTGTTTGCGCCCAAAAGCCAGCAACTGGCCCGTCAGCGACGAAGCACGCGATACAGCCGTTAGAATGTCCTTGGTGTACCGGTGCAGCAACTCAGGCGATGAACGCTCAATGGACATGGGGGACAATCGCCGCTCGAGCAAACCGGCATAACCGGCGACGACCGTCAGCAAATTGTTGAATTCGTGGGCAATGCCAGCGGCCAACTGTCCCAGTGCCTCCATCTTCTGGGCATGGCGGACCTGTTCTTCCAGCGCCCGCCGCCGGGTGATGTCCTCAATCATACTCAGCAGGTACTGCGGCCGGCCCTCGCTGTTACGGACTACCACGACCGTGATCCGCCCCCACACAACCTGCTGCTGTTTTGTTAGGTAACGTTTCTCAACCTGAAAGCTGGAAAGCTTAGGATCATCGACAAGCCGGCGCGCCAAACGGGTGAGTTCTTCAGCATCTGCCGGGAAGAGAAACTCGGAATAACACCGTCCGGTAACTTCTTCCTGCGTATGGCCCAGCCAGTCACAGACGCTGCGATTCGCCCGTAGCACCTGACCGGTCAGCGAGATCAGAGCGATGCCCAGGGGCGCAGCGTCAAACACACGCCGGAAGCGCTCTTCACTCTCGCGCAGGGCACGTTCGGCCAAGCGGCGCTCGGTGAGATCGCGTCCGATCCCCTGAAAAGCAACTGGGACACCGTTTTCCTGCACAACCCACGTCACCAGCTCAAGCGTCAACCGCCGCCCATCGCGGGCGACGAGCGTGGCCTCGTAGCGGACGGGTGTTTCAGGTGACTTCAGCAATCGTTTGATCGCGTTCCGCGCCGCCGGACGACTTTCCGGGACGATCAGGTCCAGAACGTTGATGGAGCGCGCCTCTTCTCGCCGATAACCGAACAACGCCTCGGTCGCCGGGTTGATGTCGAGCACCGAGCCCTGCAAATCGTGGCAGTAAATCACGTCCTGGGCGCGGTCAAAAAGCGTTCGGTAGCGGGCCTCGCTTTCGCGCAGGGCCTTTTCCATGTGATGGCGCTGCGTCACATCCCGCGCCATCCCATGGACGCCAACCGGAACGCCGTGTTCGTAAAACAGCCGCGAGCTGATTTCTAACGTCACACGTCGGCCGTCTTTAGCAATGACATCGAGTTCATACCGGGTGGTTTCGGCGCGTCCGGCACGCTTGTCGGCAATGGACTGCAATGCGCGGGCGCGGTGCTCGGGCGCGATGATGTGCGTCATCGTCAAGTGCTTAGCATCGGCCGGGGTGTAGCCGAGGATCCGCTCGACACCGCGATTGACGGACAAAAACCGCCCTTCAAAATCGTGGATGTACACAATGTCATTGGCGTTCTCAAACAAGTCTCGGTAGCGCCCTTCGCTGTCCCGCAGCGCCTGTTCAATGCGTTTACGCTCAGTAATGTCACGCAAAATCCCCTGGACGGCGAAGGGTTTGCCGTCCCGGAACAGTAAACGCGAGTTGACTTCGAGCGTGAGCCGCCGCCCATCCTTGGTGAGAAAATCCGCTTCATAACGCGACGCTGTGCTGCGCCCTTCAAGCTTGTCTTTCCACGCACGCCGAACGCGCTCCCGATGCTCTGGAACAACCAGATGGGTAAATTCACGCACCGACATCGCCTGCACTTCGGCAGCGGTGTAGCCAAGCACGTCCTCGCCGGCGCGATTCCAAGCTAGGCGGCGACCATCCAGCGCAAATAACACAATGATGTCACTGGCGCCGTCAAAGATTTCCCGGTAACGCAGTTCGCTTTCCTGCAACGCACGAATCGTGTCGGCAGACTTGCGCAAAGCCTCTTCCAACTGTGCGATGCGCTGTTGCGCTGCCTCCAACGTCATCGGGGAAGACGGTTCCGGCGTCGTCACCAAGTCAGGTGAGATGGTGGAATCTGGCGTTTCCATGTTTGGTGTTGGCGCTCCTCAGGTGCGCTCTTCCAGCGTGGTAGCGCGCGTGCCGGCATAGAAACCATAGCGGCCGGCAAGCTGTTCGTAACCGGACTTCGGGGCGGGATAGACCCAGGCGACATGAGGGGTCAAGTGCTGCCCGTCGTCAAAGTTCACCCAGTTGCACGTTCCCTTATAGCTACAGGTGTAGGTGTCAGGGGTCACTTTGAGAACGGCTTGATTGACGGCCTCAGGCGCAAAGTACCAGTTCCCCTCAAACGCGAAAACCTGACTTGGATCACTCGCGGCGGCAAGAACCGTCCCCGTCGCACGGTCTTTGATTGTAACCTGCATGGACAGACTCCGTTGGAGAGTCAAGTGCAGCAACCGGCGCACGACCAGTTGCCAGGGCGTGACAACAGCTACCAAGAAGCAAGGCATTCCAACACGATCACTATAGCGTGATTCTCTGTGCTGCTGCTACTTGTCGCACAGGGCCTGAACGGTTTGGTTGAAATACCATCAAAACGATGCCGTGCTGTCCAATGTGGAGATAAGCGGGCACAGGTGAAGTGGCTTCGGCGTTAGGCGTGTCGGTAACGGCGCTGCGCCGTTGAAGAGGCTTTGGCGCAGGATGCACCGGAGATGGTCGGCGGCGCTCGGCTTCACGGTTTGCGTTTGCGTAAGAACCGGAATGCAAGAGCCGGAGACGGCTTGCCGGCGTAGGACCAGGCCCTGCCGAGGCGGCGCGGATTGTTGTCCATCGCCCACGAGCTTGCGCACAGCCCGGACAAGGCACCGGCAACGGACTTTGCCCACGCGGTAGACGAGTGGCGGTTGCGGATGGCTTCGTTGCCGGCAGTCAGACGTGCGCGGCGTAGGGGCATAACCTGGAAAGCTTGTGGCTGTCGGTGCGCGCGGGGCGATGTCCGTGGTGTGCGGCACGAAGCGCGGCTGCGATGTGCATGCGGCCGGGCACAGGCCCCGGTCGCTGCGTTGGCTACCGTTGGCGTTCCGACGGCGAGGTTATGCCGGAAGTCAGGGCTGTGGCGAGTCCGCGGGCGCCGGGCCGCTGCCTTGCGGCAGCGGTGAAACCATTTGCGGTGAAGCAGGCCGCAAGCGGCAGATTTGGCTGGAATGGCTAGATTTGTGTGGTATTGCAGAACCAGGTGAAAGACAGGGGTGAAACACCCCGGTCGGAGGTGCAGGAGACCGGTTGTTGTTGCCGGCTGTGATCAATGCGCAGCCGGCTTTGCCGTTTTCGCCGAACTTGGTATATGTGGATTCGGACTACATCTGCGCCAAGCGGGTGAGTAACTGCGCCATGCCGGAACCTGCTCCGCAGCAGAGCCTAGAGGCAAAACCCACTGCAACGACGGTCGTCGTGTTCCGCCAAACTTTTCTGTTTGTCGGGTTGTGGTACGGCTTAGCGGTCGTGTTGTCCGTCGTTTTGGTCGTGCTGGGTGGCGTGCTGGAAGCCATCGTCTGGGCCCCTCTCGCACCGGCCGTTCCATTCATCACAATCTTGCTATGCCTTGTGCCCTTTCTGATCGCCGGGATAAAACACCTCCAGCAGTGGTCAGAGACCTACACCCTCACGGATGATAGAATCGAAGTCAGCACCGGCATTCTGACCAAAACCACGCGGAACATCCCATTGTCCAAGGTACAGGATGTCACGGTTGAGCAAACGCTGCTTCATCGGCTTTTTGGGTTAGGCAATGTTGTGGTGGACAGCGCCTCTGCCTCCAGGAAAATCATCCTGCGGTGGGTTGTGCAACCCCACTCGATTGCCGATCAGATTCTTCATCGCGCAGGAGCACCGTTGCCATGATCATGTGCGTGCGACGAAACCTGCTCCGGTGGACGTTCGGAGCGGTGTTGCTGTCCGGCTGCCTGATCACACCGATCCGAGGGGAGATGCGGGACGAAGTTGCCGGGCACCCTTTTCCGGTTCGTGAGCTGGGCATTAGCCGGAGTCTTCCGGCAGCCGTCGCCTGGCCGCCGGAAGTGGTATCGCCGGTGTGGGGCGACCTCGCACGTGAGTTTGGTGCGACCTGGGTCCATCGTGGGCGGCGCGACGGTGTGGCCTTTCTGCTGTATCGCTGCCCAGGCGGCGGACGCGCTTCGGGGTTGGCCAAGCTCATACGCGGCGAAGCACTTGGCAACACCGTTCTCAGCTTCGCTTCTGAAGCAACGGAGGAAAAACGGGCATCTGTGGCGGCGTTTGTACGCGCCAAGTTGGAAGCCTGGCAGGCGACACTGCCTTCCGAAGAAGTCGAAAACGAACGGCCGGTCGTCCTGCGCCAGTTGCCCGCGCAGGCCCTGCAACCGGGGACGGAATACTATGCCGTTGGGGCGCGAGGTCTGGCACAGGCTGCCTGGCTGCGGGCTGGCGTCCTACCAACGCCGCCGGGCAGCGCCTTCGCCTGGGCGGATTACACGGACAAGTCTCCGTTCGCTCACTTTCTGATTGCCGAGTATCCGACACCGCAGGACGCCACCGCCGCCCTTGATGCAGCACAGCTCCTGACCTCTGACCGTTGCCTTGTCGCCCGCCGGGGGAACTTCATCGTTGTGGCAGACGGCATCCGTGACATCATTGGCGCGCGCACGGCTATTGAACGTGTAAAATATGACTATGTCGTGCGCTGGTTGAGTACGCCCCCACCCCACAGCAGCACGTCCGCCCGCACGACGCAACAGGATATCCGGCACATCGGGCAACTGTTGATCAGTATTGCCTCCTTTGTTGTGCTGGCCGGTGTGGGCATGGTGACACTCGGTGCGGCAGTGGGGGGCGTGTTTTTTTACTGGCGACGGCAGCGAGCCGGCGATGGCTTTATTGCCGCCGATACCATGCTCCGGCTCAATCTCACAGAGGAGCGGACATTGCCCGCCCCACGCGAGTCGTCCGCTAAGCGTTTGACCGATTGACGGCGCCACACGTGAACACCCCACTGCCCACAGACAAGCCGGTCACGGAAAAGTTCCGCCGCCACTTAGCTGAACTCGCACGGCGTGAACAGCGCGAAACCCAGCCGCCGCAACCGGAGGTGTTTGCCGTCATGCGGGCATTCGCCGACCGCGCCCGGTTTGTGTCGGTACAAGGGGTGCTACATCACGTGTACGAATACGGCCCGGCGAACGGTCGGCCCGTGCTGTTGCTACACGGGTGGGATTGCTCGTCCTACTGGTTTTACCGCCTGGCGCCGATACTCGGCGAGCACGGATTTCGGGTCGTTGCGTTTGACTTTCGCGGCCATGGGTTTTCCGCATCTGCCGCAGACAACCGCTACGACCTGCTGACGCTGGCGCAGGATACCCTGATGCTGGCAGATGCGCTGGGCATGCCCCAGTTTGACCTGGTTTCGTTTTCGCTCGGCTCGGCCGTTGCACTGCTGATTGGTGCGCAGGCGCCGGAACGTGTCAGCCGCCAGGTCATTATGAACTTCGGGCTGTTCCGCTACGGTGCGTTACAGGCGCGCCTCCTGCCGGTGGTACTGAAGACAATCTTTGACACGCTCCGGCGCATTCCGTCTAAAACCTTTGTCTACCGCTATGTCTCGGCGACGCTGTGCCAGCGGGAAGTCACCTGGTGCGATGTGGAAATGGCGTTTACCAGTCTGGTCCACTGTGATTCCCACGCGGCCTTCCTTGCCGTCACCGATCTAGTACAACCAGAGCGGGTGACCCAGATTCAAAGGGCAGCAGCAACCGGCGCGCCAACCCTGGTCATCACCGGTGAATTCGATCCCGTTGTCCCGTTCGCCGACAGTGAACGGCTGGCCCAACTGCTCCCGACGGCGCACCTGCACAGTTTACTGCGCACGGGTCACCTGGTGCTTTTTGAACGGCCGGACGAAATCGAGCGGCTTGTCCGTGCCTGGTTATTGGATGACCGGTCGGCGGATGAAACGATACGCCCGGCATCCTGGAGCGCCGCCCGATGAAGGACGATCTACGCTGCCTTGTAGTGTTGACCATCATCACGTTTCACGAAGCACGCCAACGCAAGGTGCTGTTGCTTGCGTTTTTCCTCGGGCTGCTCTTTCTGGCGCTGTTTGCGTGGGGCTTTCGCGCGGCCGTTGTTGAAACCACTGACTTGCCGCCGACCGTTCAGCGGATACAGATCAACGCCCTCACGCTGGCCGGACTGTACGTTGTCAACTTTCTCGCAGCAGTCACGGCCGTGGCGCTGCCGGTGGATACCCTGTCGGGCGACATGACTTCAGGTGTGATCCACACGCTGCTGACCAAACCCGTCCAGCGGACGGCTATTGTCGTGGGCAAGTGGCTTGGCTTTCTGGTGCTGGTCACGCTGTATTTGTGCTTCTTGGGGGGTGGCGTCCTGCTGGTAGCGCGCCTGACGGCCGGCTACACACCTCCCAACACGCTGGAGGGACTGGGGGCAATGTGGTTGGGCGGTATGGTGCTCCTGACGATGACAATTGCCGGTGGGACGCGGCTTTCAACCCTCGCCAACGGGGTTGTCGTGTTCGGACTGTATGGGATCGCCTTCATCGGTGGTTGGATGGAGCGGATTGGAGCAGCGTTGGGAAATACAACGGTCCGTAATCTCGGCATTGTCTCCAGCTTGCTCGTTCCGACGGAGGCAATGTGGCAGTATGCGGCTGCACGTTGGCAACCGCCGCTGCTGCTTCAGGTCGGCCTCGGGCCGTTTGCTTCGGCTGCGGTGCCATCGCCGCTTATGCTCGGCTGGGCCGTCGGCTGTGTCGTCGTCAACCTGTTCCTTGCCGCCTGGTGGTTTGAACACCGCGACTTGTGACGGATTTGCCGTGCCTACCACCGGGACGTATGGTGAAAAGGAAGTCATTCTTTCTGTCCGTGGAGTCTTTGCCATGCTTGTCATCCCTGAGCGCCCACGACGAAACCGGCGCACCGAAGCCATCCGCCGGATGGTGCGTGAAACGTCACTCACCCCTGCCCACTTGGTTGCCCCGCTTTTTGTTGTTGACGGCACCAACGAACGGCAGCCCATCCCTTCTATGCCGGGCTGCGAACGGCTTTCGATTGACCTGCTCGTTGCGGAGTGCCGCCAGTTGGTAGCGCTCGGCATCGGCGGTGTTGCGCTGTTTCCCGCCTTGCCGGAGTACAAGAAGGACAAAACAGCCTCCGAAGCTGTCAATCCTGACGGTCTCTTTCCACGGGCCGTCAGTGCCGTCAAAGAGGCTGTTCCGGAGCTGACCATCTTCACCGATGTGGCACTCGACCCCTATTCCTGTGATGGGCACGACGGATTGGTGTCGGAAACCGGGGAAATTCTCAACGATGAAACTGTGGAGATACTGGCGCGCATGGCGGTCGTTCACGCACGCGCCGGGGCGGACTATGTGGCACCCTCGGACATGATGGATGGGCGCGTTGGTGCCATCCGCGAAGCCCTCGACGTTGAAGGCTTTTCCAACGTGGGGATTATGGCCTACTCGGCCAAGTACGCTTCGGCCTTTTACGGCCCGTTCCGGGACGCACTCGACTCTGCGCCGAAGTTCGGCGACAAGCAAACCTATCAGATGGATCCGGCTAACGTTCGCGAAGCCCTCCGTGAAGTCCGGCTTGACCTTGCCGAAGGCGCAGACATGGTGATGGTCAAGCCGGCACTGGCCTACCTGGATGTCATTCGCGCGATTTGGGAGTTCTCAGATGTGCCGATTACGGCCTACCAAGTCAGCGGTGAGTATGCCATGGTCAAGGCGGCTGCCGAGCGCGGATGGATTGACGGCGAGCGGGTGCTGCTCGAAATCTTGACGGCCATTCGTCGCGCCGGCGCCGATGTAATTTTCACCTACTTCGCTAAGGAAGCCGCGCAACGCTTGGCATGACCTACGACGAGCTGAAAAGCTTGCTGTTGGACGTGCAGGCAGGAACCTGCTCACCGGACACCGCCCTGGCGCGCTTGGCCGGCTTTCCGGCCGAAACTGTGACCGATGGCGACGGGCAACCGTTTGCCCTACTCGACCACGGGCGGAAGCTGCGACATGGCTTCCCGGAAGTCGTCTATGGCGCGTCAAAAACGCCGGAGCAGTTGGCAGCAATTGTAGCGCGCCTGAACGCCCGCCATCCCAACATTCTGGTGACGCGCGTTTCTGAAGCCGCATCCCAGGCTGTTCGGTCTGTCACACCGGAAGCACACTGGGATGCTGTTTCCCGAACCCTTGTCATTCAACGTGATACCACCCACTATGGTGCCGGCCTGATTGCCGTGGTTTGCGCCGGAACGGGCGACTTACCGGTGGCGCGCGAAGCCCTGGTGACCTGTGAGGTGATGGGCAATATGACCACCTTGGTTGCAGACGTCGGCGTTGCCGGCCTCCACCGCACGCTGAGCCGGTTGGATACACTTCGCCAGGCGCGGGTCGTGATCTGTGTCGCCGGGATGGAAGCCGCCTTGGCATCGGTCATTGGAGGATTGGTCGCCGTGCCGGTCATTGCCGTTCCGACCAGCGTGGGGTACGGGACGTCCCTTGGTGGACTAACTGCCCTGTTCGGGATGCTCAACAGCTGTTCACCGAATGTGACCGTTGTCAACATTGACAACGGGTTTGGTGCTGGCTACGTCGCAGCGCTCATCAACCGGCAAATCGGCCTCTGAGAACAAGCCCGATTGGTTACAAATTTCAACCAAATGGCCGTTGCGCGTGTGGTGACAACGGCCGTACCGTGGTGGTTTGTAGCTTATCCCCCGGCGCCTGCATCACCGAGGATCACTGTCGGGTAGCAGGAATGGCATCATCCCAACGGGACACTTGGTGAAGACTGACGAGCAGTGTTTTTGGAGGAAGTTTGTGCGATGAATGACACCCAGCAGCTCATGCGACTCAAGACCGGATTGGCAGAAATGCTCAAAGGCGGCGTCATCATGGATGTTGTCAACGTCGACCAGGCTCGCATTGCCGAAGAAGCCGGAGCGGTGGCCGTGATGGCTTTAGAGCGCGTACCGGCCGATATTCGGCGCGACGGCGGCGTGGCGCGGATGTCAAATCCACGCCTGATTCGCCAGATCATGGAAGCCGTCTCAATCCCCGTGATGGCCAAGGTACGCATTGGCCATACGGCGGAAGCGCAGGTCCTTGAGGCGCTGGGCGTGGATTTTATCGATGAATCCGAGGTACTGACGCCGGCCGATCCCTACCACCACATTGACAAATTGGCGTTTCGTGTTCCATTCGTCTGTGGTGCGACCAATCTTGGCGAAGCCTTGCGGCGGATCGGCGAGGGCGCAGCCATGATCCGGAGCAAAGGCGAGGCCGGCACCGGCAACATCATCGAGGCAGTGCGCCACCTGCGTGAAATCCGCCGTGAAATTCGCCTGCTGACGACGCTTGCCGCCGACGAGTTGATGGCTGAGGCTAAGCGCCTACAAGCGCCATACGAACTGGTGCGCGACGTAGCGCAAAACGGGAAACTCCCCGTTCCCCTTTTCGCCGCCGGTGGTGTGGCGACGCCGGCCGATGCCGCACTGTGCATGCAACTCGGTGCAGAAACCGTCTTTGTCGGTTCCGGAATTTTTAAGTCCGACGATCCGATGCGCTTTGCCCGCGCCATTGTCAAAGCCGTGACCTTCTACCAAGACCCCGCCAAAGTGCTGGAGGCCTGTGAAGACATCGAAGACGGGCAGCCAATGCGCGGACTGGCCGTTGAAAGCCTGCCGGCGGAACAAATCCTGGCGGCACGCGGCTGGTAAGCGATTCCCCCTCTCCCAGGCGACGAGCTGCCTTCTACCGTGGACTTGGCCGCAGGACGTTGCGTATGCTCCGCGCAGCAACGTCCTGATCGCTTTCAGCTCCGAAGCATGTCGCTGCGTGAAATCAACATTGTCCGCGTTACGCCGGCCGGGACGGCGCCGACGTACAACTTGACCATGCGCGCGCCGTACCACAACTACTTCATCAACGGCATTCTGACGGCCAACAGCCACTCGGTCTGCTACGGCATCCTCGCATACCGGACGGCCTATCTGAAGGCACATTACCCGGCACATTTCTGGGCGGCCGTCCTCAGCAACGAACTCGGCGACAGCGACAAGGTTGCCCGTTATATTGAGAGTGCGCGTGAACAGGGTGTTGAGATTTTGCCCCCGGATGTCAACCTCAGCCAGCACGTTTTTACGGCCATGGGAGGAAAAATTCGCTTCGGGCTGATGGCCATCAAAGGCCTTGGCGAAGCCACCGTGGACGCCGTGATCGTTGCCCGCGAACAGCACGGCCCGTTCCAGTCGTTGTTTGACTTCACCGAGCGGGTTGACCCGAAAGCCCTGAACCGGCGTGTCTTGGAAAGTCTCATTAAGTCCGGCGCCTTCGACAGCCTTCCCGGGACGCGCGCCCAGAAATTTGCGGCCATTGATGCCGCGCTTGAACAGGGTGCGCGAGCGTACCGCGCTGCGGCAACCGGGCAGGCATCACTGTTCGGTGATGCTGCCGACGACCACCGGCAGGCGTCCGAAGCAGCGCTGCCCAACGTCGTGGAATGGACGCCGGAAGAAAGTTTGGCCGGTGAAAAGGCAACGCTGGGGTTTTACCTGACCGGCCATCCCCTGGCAATCTTTCGTGAAACCCTCCAGGCGCTCAAAAGTCTTTCCTACGCACAACTTGCAGCACAGCCATCCGGTGCCGAGGTCCGCATGGGCGGCGTGGTCAACGCTCTGACGGTGAAAAACACGAAGAAGGGGGAGCGCTTCGCTGTGTTCACCCTCGAAGATGAAACCGGTGGGATTGAAGTCATCGCGTGGCCAGAGACCTTCAAGCGATTAGAACCCAAGGTGCAGGATGGCGCTGCCGTTGTCGTCACCGGCCGTCTTGAGTTGGCAGACGGAACACCGACGCGCATCATTGCCGAAGCTGCCGAGCCCCTTGAAGGTTTACGTGAGCGCTATGCACAAGGCATCACCATCCACCTTCACGCGGAGACCCTGAACGACGAGCGGGCTAAACAACTGAGGGACTTGCTCGATCGCCATCGGGGCGAACGGTCACTCAACTTCATCGTGCGCTTACCTTCTGGCACACAAGTCAGGCTGCGCGCCCATCGGGCCTTCGGTGTCCAACCTTCACCAAGGCTGCTCGAAGACCTGCACGAAGCCTTCCCAGATTACGCCGTCGAGCTTTTGTAAGCCTCTTCAGTCGGTGCCCACCGGACACAGCGGACGGAAACCGGCGGACCGCCACAAACGTCGGGAGCATAGGCTGCCAGAAGCCAGAGGACGTCGGCCCCTTCGCAAGCCGGTTGCCCCAAGGCATCACTTTGGCTCAGGCAACCAAAGGATGCCCTTCCTCAGAATTTTGATCTGGCTTGGCTGAAGACCTATCTCAAATGCATCACAGGCTGAGGCAGCTTCAAGGCAACGGGTGCACAACGCGTTCAGTTGCCGACGAACATCCGCTTCAATCTGCAGTAACGTCTCGTGCAGGTCCGGATCGCTGACCACCTGGTTCAACGGCTGGTTGTCTTCGGCAGTGACAATCAGCCGCTCACCGCTTGAGAACAGCGCCTCAAGGCGATTGATTGAAGAGAAAAATTCCTGCCGCCGGTTGTTGAGAATTTCATTGAGCTTGGCTTCCGGGAGATTTTTACTCAGTCCCTTGCGCTCGGCCGCGGACTGTACCTGCAACAGTTTGAGGTTAACGCGCGCCGTCAGCGCCGTCAGCTCGTCCTCGATGGTGTCGGCGGCAAGTTCCGCTAACCGCCGGATGAAGTTTTCCCGCGTCTCCCCAACTTCGGAAAAGGCATCGAACTTCTGGTTGAGCCATAGCTGAAGCCTTTCACGCCGCGACAACCCCTGCACAAGTTCATCAATGTGGCTGTGCAATGCCGTATCCTCAAGCAGGTATCCTTGACAGCGGTGCGGCAGTTCGCGCGGCGGAAACTTCCATAGCTGTTCCTCCGTCAGGGTAGCCGGGTCCACCGGTGGGTGGTCCCAGTCAGGGCAGCCCTCGCCGTGCGGAACCCACGCGAGAAAACGGCGCTCTTCCGTGTGTTTGAGCCGCGCCCGCAGACTGTGAAACTTCAGGCCGCACTCTACAAACCACGCCGGTCGGTAGCCCTTGGCTGTGTCCGGTACCGGCGCAAGCCAATATTGCGGTACACTGAGGTTGGGCAGCGATACTGTCGTCATGGCACTTACGTGGCGACGGGACAGATGATTACATACGTTCTGGCGCATCAATTCCAAGAACATTCAGCGCCGCCAAAAGCCGGCTTTCAACCAGGCTTACAAGCGCAAGTAAAAATGCGCGCCGGACTTCGTCAGACTCATGGCGAATGTTGTGGCGATTGTAAAACGCACTAAACGCCTGTGCGAGTTGAAAAGCATACTTCGCTATGACGGATGGCTCCAGCGTTTCGGCGGCTTCTGCAAGTACCACATCGTAGCGTAATGCCAGCACTGCTAGCGCCCAGAATTCATTGGGGTTTTGGCCGTCATCGCGTAGCCACTCGGCAACCTGGGGAAGGTAGTCACGTAAAACAGCCGCCGGCGCAGAACACTCCAACCCGGCCTCACGGAGTTTACGACGAATACCCGCAATGCGAACCAGTGAGTACAGCAAGTACACGCCGGTTTCCCCTTGTTCGGCCATCGCCTCGGTGAAATCAAAGGCAATCAGAGTCGTTCGTGCAAACTTCAGTAAAAAATACCTCACGGCCGCCACGGCGACCTTGTGAGCAATGCTTTGTTGTTCTGCCTTCGATAGCGCCGGCTGATGGGCCTGCACCTGCGCCAACGCTCTCTTTTCCAACCGGTCAAGCAAGTCGTTTGCCTTAACGCCCAAGCCTTTGCGCCCGCTCATTGAAATGAACGGCCGCCGCCGATCTTCGTCCGAGAGCGTAAATCCCAATTCGAGACAACTGGATGGCGTCAGCGCCACTTTCTCGTAGGCGACATGCGCACTGACAGCAACGCTACTCCGACGCGCCGGCGGGGCAACGGCCAGGACGCCACGCTTGACAAATGCCTGGGCGTAACTTTGACCTACGTCAATCACATTGAGGTAGGCAACGCCCTGCCCAAACGATGTGGGGGGAGATTCAGTGCCAGAGGCGACCGCGCCACCCATCCAGGCAGTGTGTCCGTCAGGATAACGGTAAAACGCCCGGTAGTGAAAATCACGGTCCAGTAAGCCAAGTTTCCACAGGTGATAGGCAATGTCTTTCCCGGTGTAATTTACCGTGCCGTTTGAGCGAACGAGGATTTTGTCGGCGTCGTGTTCATCATCGGCTGCAGTGGTTTCCGGATCGGCGCGCATCACCCAACAGCCAGCCTGACGGCCCTCCGTTTCATAGGTAATGGCTCCGGCCGCTTTGAGTCGCTCAAAGGCATCGGACCAGAAATTCAGGCGCAGAACGGCGCTTTCACAAGGCAAAACATCATACTGGATGCCAAGGCGCTGCATGGTCGCAAGGTGACAGGTCACAATACGCTCCGCAACGTGTTCCGCCAGAGCCGCCAGTGCGCCTTCGTGCCGCTCAATCGCATGGAGCGTCTCAGCCCGCAGTTGTAGGCGTGATTCATCCGCCGCATACCATGCCCCGACGCGGGCGTAGAGATCCCAGCACACATCGTCAAACTTGCCGGTTATGGCTTCGACGTCGGCCAGGGATTTGCCTTCCATGTAGGCAAACCCAACGACGACATCCGCAACCTGTACACCGGTATCATCAATGTAGTTATGCACTTCAACCGTTTCGCCGACGGCACGTAAGATCCGCACCAGTGTGTCACCCAGTATCGCATTGCGTAGGTGGCCGATGTGGGCAGCTTTATTGGGGTTGACACTCGTATGTTCGACAATGACCTTGCCACCGAACCGAGGCATTGACACTACCGCCGGCGCATCAAGTGCTGCCAGCAAGGTCTCGGCCCGCCGTAAGAAACAATTCACATAGCCAGCGCCGGCGACTTCAATACGGTCAACATTCTTTGTCAGTTCGGGGTGCAAGTCAGCGGCAAGCGCCAGGGCGATGTCACGCGGCGAACGCTTTTCACCGGTTGCGGCTTTGAGTCGTTTGGAAACCTCAAAAGCTGCTGGCGTCGCCAGGTCGCCTAGGGCAGCATGGGGTGGGAACTCAACTGCGACCTCTGGCAGCATCAACCCGAACCGCCGCTCAACTGTTGCCCTGATGGCCGAGCGGATGTTTTCCCTTAGTAAGTAAAGCATAGGCTTTTAAACACAATGGCAGTCTTTTTGACCGGTAACGCTACCACTCAGGCCGGTAGTCAGCACAAGTCGGAGTCACTCGACGAAGTAGCATCCGGTGTGTAACGTTTTCCCGAAAACTACCAGCACTCTACTGCACCTTACGCCACCGGTCAGAGGTCCAACGATGCATACCCAAGTGCTTCTGCCCATCCTTTTTGTGTTAGCCGGTTCGGGTGACGTCGCGCTGGGACAACAGCGCCGGCCTCCACGACCACCTGTTCGCTCGCCAGCAACACCACAGCCGCCGAAGCCACTGACGCCAAAGCCGAGTCGGGCAGCAACACTCTCTATTGAGGAACTCAAAGGGGTACGCGCCGTGATCGAGTCGGCAGCCGGGAACATCGTACTGGAGTTTTTCCCGGAAGTCGCCCCAAATCACGTGCGGAACTTTCTGCGCTTAGCCGAGCAGGGCTACTACGACGGAACGGAGTTCAACCGCATCTCGAAGAATTTTGTCATCCAAGGCGGCGACCCTGCCAAATGGCCCGAGAACAGCCCGAACCGTAAAATGCTGTTTGACATATCGCCCCTGAAGGCGGAATTCAACGACACACCACACGACAAGGGCATTCTGTCCATGGCGCACGGCAGCGACCCGGATAGCGCGACAACGCACTACTTCATCTGTCTGCGCCGGGCACCTTCACTGGACGGCAAGTACACGGCGTTTGGGCGCGTCGTGGAGGGTATGGAGGTGGTGGACAAAATTGCCGAGACGCCAATCGTACCAGGTACGGAAGATAAGCCGGCAGAGCGGGTTGAAGTGCGGACAATTCGGGTGATTTACCCACAAAAGTCATCACCCTAAAATAACCGTCCAGCCAGTACAATCACCTCCCGTGCCGTCCGCAAGCCGCGCCTTTCTGCACACCGGTCCTCCTTTGCGCGAGGAATGACCGGTGCCGGGTCTGTTCCCTGCCAACGTGTGTTACAATGCCGGCCAAACACCTGGCCAACCAGTTCCGTTGGTAGCTCACAAAGCGTAGGAAAAACCTACGACTCAAGCTTGAGTGCCATCTTTGAACCTTTGATCTCAATGCGAGCAATTTTGCGAACCCCGTCCTTGCTCGTAAACACCACGGTGTCGGCCGTAGCCGGCTTTGGTAACTCAATCAGTGTGTAGCTTGTCCGCACGACTTCCTGCCTGCCGTTCCGAATGACCAACTCGCCCGGCTCGGCATCGTCATACTCGACAGTGTAGCTGCCGGTCTTCACCTCTTGCCCCTGCACGACACAATCACGGGGAATCACGAAGTCACGTTTCCGCTTCGCGGCCCAAGTCGACGTCGAGGTGATGCACACCAAAGCCGCAGCCGTCAAGGTCATCATGATTCGATGCACGATTATTCCCTCCTTCAGTAGGCACGTTTGTCAGCCTCACATCAGACCCATAGTCCCGTGGCGACATCTTGCTGTGAAAAATGAACCTAAACTTGGGTTTATGTTAGTAAATCTAAAATACGAACTTATATTCACATTTTACAACCCAACTTTCCGGCTTTCGGCGTTGGTTTCATGATCCACCGTTCCGAAAATGTTTTGGATATCCTGGGCAGCCGTTTGCTAGAATACTGCTGTAATTACCCGCCAAGGGTAGGCCAACACTGGAAAGCCCATGAGTGCACCCATGAAATACCCTTTGGCCTTTGGTCTGGGGGAGACACCGTCTTTACCAAAGCAGGAGCGCAGCCGCCGTACCCGTGAAAAGCTCATTCAAGCAGCAGCCCAGCTCTTTGAGGAACGCGGTTTCGAGAAAACAACATCGAACGATATTGCAGCGGCGGCAGGTGTGAGCATCGGTTCGTTCTATGCTTACTTTTCCGATAAGCGGCAGTTACTCCTGCTGTTATTTGAGCAACGGCTTGCAGAGCGCCTGGACGCGGTGTTCAGTAACTTCACCGAGGAGGACCTGATCGGCAACGACCTGCGCGGCTGCATTGAGCGTTGTATTCACCGCACCTTCGTCAACAAGGCAGAAACGCCTGGTCTGACGCGCCTGATCTATGACCTTGCCTCAAAAGATGAGGCAGTGGGTGCGCTATGCCGCCGTTTGATGGATGACTCGGTGCAAAACCTCGCCGCCTTGCTCCGCAAGGCAATTTCCCTCAACCTGACATCACTGGATGACCCGTGGGTTACGGCTACCACCATCGTTTACGCCGTCGAAGCAGTTGCTCGCAAGTGCGTCCTAGAGGATGAGCTGCCAGAGCCGGCGTGGAAGCCGTACATCCTATGCCTGACGGATATGACGTACAGTTTTGTTTTTGGCAGGCAGGCTCGTCCGACCTGCCGTTGACCGAACCGACCGCTGGTACGTTCTGAACCCTGGCAAGTTCTGAATCGAGGTTCACTTAGCCGGGTTTTCCACAAGTTTTCCACAGGAGTAGAATTTCATCCCAGTGCTCAGTCGGTTTTTGGTCAAAATATTAAATCATTTGAAATCAAAAACTTAAGTGTTATAACCAAGACTTCTGAATATGGTTATAGCGCTGAGTACAAGGTTTAGCTTGTATTTTCCACAAGTTTTCCACAGGAGCTGCGGTTGTTTATCCACAAACGCTTAATCGCCGCGCCGTGGTACGTAGCCGGAGCGTGTTCGCGCCACGAGCTTACGCTTGCCATCGTCAACCCGAACGGTAATCCGTCGAAAGGCACTGTTGTCCCGTTGATCCTGACTTGGGACAAACCCGATCGAATACTGGGCGCGCAGGTCAGCGTTGATCGTGCGTACGATTTCCGGTAGTTCGTCCGTTGACTTTGGAAAAAAGGCCCGACCTCCGGTTTCCTTGGCAATGTCGTTGATGAGTTCAATGGAGCGCTTCCGCGCCGAGCGCCCAAATAATCCCCCGGCGTCCTCTTCATCGGGAAAGCCGACAATATACACCTGTACCTGATACTCCTGAAGCATCTTGATCAGCTGACGGCGCTCATAATAGCTGTCGCGGTCATCGCCGTCTGAAATGACGACAATCGCCTTCCGACGGTTTTTCCCTTCTTTGTCGGCGTATTCGGCGGAAAGCAAAATGGCGTCCAGCAACGCCGTGCCACCTCCCCAAACGATATTCTCCACGGCATCCTCAATGTCCGCCGGACGCGGCGTGAACTCTTCTGCCAGTTCGGCCTTATTCTTGAAGTCCACCAAGAAGAACTCGTCGCCGGGCTTCGCCGCACGTGTCAGAAACTTGACGGCTTCAACAACTTTGGCGCGGCGTGGACGCATGGAACCGCTGGTATCTAGGACGAAACCGAGGCTGATCGGGGCCTCATCACGGCTGAAGTACTCGATTTCCTGGAGTACTTGCTCGTCATAGACACGGAAGTTCTCTTTCCGCAGGTCGCCGACAAAGCGGTTATCTTGGTCAAAGACGGCCACATCCAGCACGACAAGGTTCGTGTCAATTGTAAACACATCGTCCTGAGCGGCCGGCTGCCCTACTTTGGGCGGCTTTCGAGAGGGGCGTTCCTGTGCACTGCTGCCTAACCGCACGGCCAGCAAGAGACTGATGGTGATGAGACCGACCACGCAATACCGGTATCCTGTCATTTCACATCTCCCTCTAAGAAGATTGGTCGCGCTTCTTGTCACGCGGTAGACCGCCTGTGGATTTTTCTTGTCGCTTTGCCTTCCCTATGCTAGCTTGAACGCCTAGGTCAACCACTTCCACTATGCCTAAGTAACTCTAAAAAAAGACTTTAGTCTTTACGTCCCAGATTTCCACAGGAGCCTGCCAAGCCTGTGGAAAAGTTGTGGAAATCTTTCTTTCAAACGCTGCTCGTCTCCTACTTACCGGCTGTGCTTCGTGTTCATTGGCAAGGGTTTGAACCATGATGGACGACGATAAGTGGACCTCATTTTTGGGAGAAATTCAAAAACGCATGAACCACGAAAGCTTTAGTACGTGGTTCAAACCGGCGACTCTCTATGCTTGTCAGGGTGACACGATCTATCTTTGCGTTCCCAACCGAAGTTACGAAGACTGGATAACGGAAACCTACCACGACGTTGTAGAAGCTGCTTTGGAAGCCGTTGGATGCGGTGGGGCGCGTCTGGCGTTTGTCTACGCCGAACAAAACGACACGCGCTCTGGGAACAGCTTACTCGATCCTGACACACCGGCACCGAGTCACGACTACCTTGCCTTCGGCACACTGAACAATGCGCTTTCAGATGGACTGACAGGCGCGCGGATTGTGGACTTAGAACCGCTCGAACTGCCGCTCAATCCAAAGTACACGTTTGACACCTTTGTGGTTGGTTCCTGCAACCAGTTTGCGCGGGCGGCAGCAATGGCTGTTGCCGACACGCCATCCCGGACCTACAACCCCCTGTTTATCTACGGAGGTGTTGGACTTGGGAAAACACATTTGATGCACGCCATCGGCCATGCCATCCGTAACCGCGACCGACACATGCGGCTGGTTTACATCTCATCGGAAAAGTTCATGAATGAGCTGATTAACGCCATCCGCTATGACAAGGCCCAGGCGTTCCGTGAGAAGTACCGCAGCATTGATGTCCTGCTCATTGACGACATCCAGTTCATTGCCGGCAAAGAGCGCACGCAAGAAGAGTTCTTCCACACCTTCAACGCTCTCTATGACGCCCAGAAACAGATCGTGATCTCAAGTGACTGCCCACCGCGCGAGATCCCCACGCTGGAAGAACGCCTGCACTCGCGCTTTGAATGGGGCCTCATTGCCGATCTTCAACCCCCTGACCTGGAAACCAAGGTCGCCATCCTCAAGCGTAAAGCGGACATCGAAAAAATTGACCTCAGCGACAACGTCGCCCTCTTCATCGCCGGGAAAATCAAGTCAAATATCCGTGAACTAGAAGGATCGCTGATCCGCTTGGTCGCCTATGCTTCGCTCAAGCAACGCCCCATTGACATTGAGCTGTGTAAAGAAGTGCTCAACATCGAAGAAGAAGAGCGCCCGATCACCATCGAGATGATTCAGCGCGTGGTCAGCGACCACTACGGCCTACGGGTTGCCGACCTGAAGTCCAAGAATAACTCACGCAACATTGCGGTGCCGCGTCAGGTGGCGATGTACCTCTGCAAGCAGTTGACCAACCATAGCCTTCCCGAAATTGGCCGCCACTTCGGCAACAAGCACCATACGACCGTGCTCCACAGCTGTGAAAAGATTGCACGCCTTTACCAGACGCAGAACGATTTCCACAGGCTCATCAACAACCTAATTAGTTCATTAAAATAGACTTACGCAAGTTTTCCACAGATCTGTGGAAAACTGCCTGTGGATGACCTGTGGAACCTGTGGAAATCCTCTTCAGGACGGCACTTTTTTCCACAGGTTCCACAGATGAGAGCTTTTTTTCCACAGATTCTTCCACAGCCTAATTAGAATATAAAGTCTTTATTTTCAACAATTTGTATTTTTTTTCCACATTTCCACAGGCCCTACTACTACTACTAGGAACCTAGATCATCTGTAGAGAGTTAGAGGCCTAGTAAAAGCCCGATCCTGAGCTTTTTATGCCTGCTGAGCTGTTCGCGCCACCTGGTGGGTGACCAAGTGGGGGTGGATGCCCGGAAACGTGCTGGCCCAGATGGGGAAAACCTGCTGTGCGCACCAAGCCTCCAGCTCGATGTCAGCCTGGGCAGCCGGAATGGGGCGTATCCACAGATCGATTGCCCGCAACTCCACCGCCACATCCTGAACTTTCCCGGCATGACGGCGGTCAAGGGCATCGGCAAGTCTGAGGATGGGAATCAACTTGGTAATCACGGCCTGGTGCACCGGCGAGAGGTGGGTGAAGTCTTCGTGCTTGCGTTTGGGGAGTGAGCCGCGATGGTACCTGGCGAGATTGGCGATAATGGCAATCTCGTGCGCATGAAAGCCGGGTAGCTCTGCGTGGCGAATAAGGTACATGGTGTGCTTGTGATGGCTGGTATGGGCAATGTGGTAGCCGATGTCATGAAGGATGGCAGCATAACGCAGCCATGCGCGCTCCCGTGCGCCGAGTCCGTGCAGGACTTGCGTCTGATCGAAAATCCGTTCAGCGAGTCGTGCCGTGTGATGAGCATGCGCTGCCTCATAGTTGTACCGGCGGGCGACCGAAAGAATGCTCTGCTCACGAATCTCCTCTGCCGTCCACGACACCTGGGGCGGCGTCCAGCCTTGCTCGCGGAGATAGTTGATGACGACGCCTTCACGCAGCGACCATTCACAAGTGGTCAGGTGAGTAATGCCGAGTTCCCGGAAGATGGTTTCGAGTAAGATGCCGCCAGCAATGATGATGTCAGCCCGGCGCGCGTCAATGCCCGGCAGCTTACGGCGGTCCTTATGGGACAGTCGTTGGAGGCGATGGTTCAGCAATTGCAGCGCTGAAGACGTCAACTCGGTCGCAAATGGCGTAAACGGCGAATGAGCTTTTTTCCCGAAAACATCTTTTTTGTCGGTGAGGATCCCATCTGGCTGGGCTGCTGCAAGCGCCAGAATCGTTCCTGAAGTGCCGATGACTTGCTGAAAGCCGCCGGCTTCCCGAATTTCGCGGACCGTGCGCGCCAGGGCGCTCTGAACGTATGTTGTAAGAGCCGCAACATCGGTGCGTGTTGGCGGGTCTTGGCCGCTCAAAAACTGTTCGTGCAGGCGAACTGCGCCAAGCTTAACCGAAGCCAGGTAATGCGGTGTTGGTCCCGTCGTTAGGATAAACTCCGTACTCCCGCCGCCAATATCTAAGATGAGTGTTGGCTTTCCCTGAAAATCCGTGACCTCGGCAACGGCGAGAGCAATCAGCCGGGCCTCTTCGATGCCGGGTAGCACCTCAACCTTGAGACCAATTTCCTGCTCCACGCGCTGAAGGAAAACCTCTCGATTCCAGGCCTCCCGAATCGCGCTGGTGGCGACCGCCAGCAACGCGGTGACGTCGTAGGAACGTGCGAGATCGGTAAACCGACGCAGGGTCGCCGTCGCCGCTTTGATTTTTTCATCCGTGAGGTGGTGTGTCTCGGTCAGACCGGCGGCGAGTCGCACCGTATCCTTCTCGCGCTCGATGAGGCGTAGGCGTTCACCCGGACGCGCTTCAGCAATGATCAGGTGGATGGAATTAGAACCGATATCTACCGCCGCAACACGGTGAAGGGCTGTTTCCGGCTTCGATGGGAAACTTTGACGGGCGGCCGCAGACAATGACACACCCAGGCAGGGTGAAGATATTTCAATCGTAGCTCGTCAGCCTAACAGGGTTAGCTACGAAGGGTAACTTTGGCGAGGCTAGCAAAAAACTCGCTGTCCTTCAAGCAACTGACACTGGCAGACAGGGAATGCGAAAGTGGGGCAGTCTAACCACTTTGATGCCAAGCGAAGCCGTCTTCCAACCGAAGCGCCTTCGCGACCACTTTCGCACAGCTGGAGGAATGCTACCGATGTTGTCCCAAAAACGCCATGCCGAGCGGCTTTTTGCGAGCGTCTTGTTTACGCCGGCTTTGGCGCTCTCCTTCGTTTGCCCAGCCGCCATTGCTCAGTCGGATAAGTCGCTTAAGCCGAAGGAAGAGCGGCCAGTCGTCAAAAGCGCGGAAAAGCCCGCTCTGACCAATGAGGAGCTTCAGGCTCATCCTGAAGCGGCCCTCAGAGTCCTTCTGGAGGGTAACCGTCGCTTTGCCGCCGGCGAAACCCTCCATCCGCGTCAGGACATCGCCCGCATCCGTGAAACCGCCAAGGGGCAGAAGCCATTCGCCATCATCGTTGGTTGCTCCGACTCGCGCGTGCCCAACGAGATCATCTTCGACCAAGGGTTGGGCGACCTGTTCATTGTGCGAACCGCAGGGCAGGTCTCGACTTATTCCTCCTGGGGCAGCATTGAGTTTGCCGAGGAAGTGCTTGGCGCTAAGCTCATCTTTGTCCTTGGGCATACGAAATGCGGCGCGGTGGAGGCTGCGGTGCGAGTCCCGGAGGTTCCGGGTCACATCGTGACGCTCATCAACGACATCAAGCCGGCCGCCCAGCGGGTCAAGGGACAGCCGGGCGACGAGGTTCAGAACGCCATCCGCGAGAATGTCCGAATGCAAGTCGAGAAGCTCAGGAGCCTCGAGCCAGTTCTGGCTAAGCGCGTCCGCGAGGGCAAGCTGAAAATCGTTGGCGGCGTCTATGACATCGAGACCGGACTCATCTCTATGGTCGAATAAGGCGCTCGAAAGCTGGCGGGGTCGCCGCAGCGCGCCCCGCCCTCAGAACAACATACAACCGGGGAATGACATGAACGCTACGCAAGCAATGTTTTTGAGCTTGTTGTCGCCAATGGTGCTCGCTTTCATCCTTGGCGTCATTGCCACGCGCGTCAAAAGCGATCTGAAGTTTCCTGAAGAGCTTTACACGGCGCTGACGATTTACCTCTTAGTTGCCATTGGCTTGAAAGGCGGCTACAAGCTTTCCATTAGCAACCTGAGTGATTTCTGGCGGCCTGGCCTGGCAGCCGTCGCCCTGGGCGTTGTCATACCCATCGTGAGTTATTACGTCTTGCGGCAGTTTGGAAAGTTCAACGTATGGAACGCTGCCGCGATTGCCGCCCACTACGGCTCGGTCTCAGCCGTGACCTTCGGCGAAGCCATCGCTTTCCATGACACGCTCAAGGAAGAGTCCCTTCGGGCGGCCATTGAAGCCGGCGCGGTCGCGGCCGGCACCGCGGCCGACGCTCCGGCGGCGCTGGCTGTCTATCAGGCGCAGGGACTCAACTACGAAGGCTTCCTGCCTTCCCTGCTAACCATCATGGAGGTTCCAGCCATCCTGGTGGCAATCATCATTTCTCGCCTGCAAGCGAGCGAAGATTCGCTCAGCTCCGATGAAGGGGGCACGATGGGCGATGTGATGCGCGAGCTGCTGGCTGGCAAGAGCACCCTGCTGCTCATCGGGTTTCTCATCATTGGCTATGTCTCGGGAAAACGCGGCTGGGAGCAGGTTGCGCCCTGGTTTGACGCGCCATTTCGCGGCGTGCTGACGCTGTTTCTGCTGGAAGCCGGCTTGGTGACGGGACGCCGGCTCGAGGACTTGAAAAAAGTTGGACCATTCCTGGTTGGCTTTGGCATCTTGATGCCTGTGGCAAGCGCTCTGGCGGGAATTCTGGCAGGCAAGCTGACTGGAATGACCATGGCTGGCGCGACCGTGCTAGCTGTGCTGGCGGCCAGCGCGTCATACATTGCCGCCCCGGCCGCCTGCCGGGTCGCGCTGCCCAAGGCTAGCCCGACATACTATCTAACGGCATCGCTGGCAATTACGTTTCCGTTCAACCTCATCATCGGGCTGCCGCTCTATCACTTCCTGGCCGTCAAAATCTATGGACTGTGAACTTGACGAGGCTAATCGCTATGCAAAAGTTTGAAATGAAGCTGGTGGTTATCATTGCCGAGGATGAGCTCGAGCCGCGGCTGACAAAGGAGATTCTGAGCCTGGGCGCGCGGGGGTATTCAGCCAGCCGCGTGCGCGGCGAAGGGTGGCATGGCGCCCGCAAGAGCGAGTGGGAAGGCGAAAACGTCCGCATTGAGACTATTGTCCCAGAGCCAGTTGCCGACAGTATTCTGGCCCGTGTCGCCGAGCGTTACATGCCCCACTTTGCAGTCGTAGCGTACGTCCAAACGGTCGGTATTCTGCGGGTTGAGAAGTTTGTTTAGGGCACTTGGTGCAGCGGCGAGATAATAGCCAGAGATGATTGTCCACTACTTCTCCACCAGTAGCGTGTCCCGGTCGGTTGGGTTTTGACTTGCTTTCCAACTTAAAATTAGAATGTGAGCAACCGCAATGGAATAACCTTTACAACACTTCGTTTCAGAGAAAGCTATTTTCATGAGTTCTGCCGATCCTAGGGGAAGTTCATCCGGGTCACATCTTGTCCATGTGCCTTCTAACAGGGGGCGCATAGCCATCTTTATTGATGGCAACAACCTCTTTCATGCCGCCCGTTCGGCCGGTGTGGAAATTGACTATGCTAAGCTCCTAACTCATCTGCGGGGCGACGATCCGCTCCTGCGCGCTTTCTTTTACACCGGCGTCGATCAGCAGGCCGAGCGCCAGCAGGGCTTTTTGCTCTGGATGCGGCGTAACGGCTATCGTGTTGTGCAAAAAGAGCTTAAGACTTTTCCTGACGGCACCAAGAAGGCCAACCTCGATGTCGAAATTGCCGTGGATATGCTGTCGCTGGCCGATAAGTATGACACGGCAATTTTGGTTAGCGGCGACGAGGACTTTACCTATGCGCTCAATGTGATTGCCTACAAAGGCGTGCGGGTAGAAGTTGCAGGCTTCCGCGCCAACACTTCGCCGCGCCTGATCGATGTGGCCGACCGCTTCCACGAACTGGACAACATCATTGCCGAGATCAGCAAGTCACCGAGCAAACGTGATTCACAACAAACTGATGTGCTCCGTGTGAGTGGGGAATGGTCACTATCAGAGCAACCGGCGCCTGACCATTTTGCAGAAACATCCAGTGCGCAGCCGGAAGAGCCTGTAGAAGGCCAACTCCCCACTGCATCGCCAGAAGAAGCTATCGGTGCCGGGACAGTTGTGGTCGAGGCACTGCAATTGGGTGACTATCCGGCGCATCAGGAAGACTGGGAAATGACCGGGCCGTTGACCGAAGACGACGAATTTCAGACTTCATCAACTGTCTCTTCGTCAGAGGCGCTGCCGAAGGCGCACGAGGAACTCACAGAGACCGTCGCCGACACCTCACCCGAAGAAAACAACAGCGCTCCGTCGCCATCAGCTTAGTCCGTCGCCCAGGACAAACGGCCCCAGATGTGGCCCAGGTTGGTTGAGGCAGGTCTCTAGTGCCAGTTTCAGCATTGGGCGGACGTCTTCCGGTGCCAGTACGGCGTCGCAAAAGCCGCGTGCAGCAGCAAATTTGGCGTCAAGCTGTGCCTCGTACGTGGCCCGCACCTTCTCCATCTCGGCCTGAAGTGCGGCATCCGGCGACTTGCCCTCTGCTTTGAGCTTTTCTAACTGCGCCGAAAACAGCGCCATCACGGCCGATTCGCCCTCCATGACGCCCATGCGTCCGGTCGGAAGCGAAAAAATGAAGTTCGGATCAAAACCCTGCCCGGCCATGGCGTAGTAACCGGCGCCCGACGCATGGTTGACCGTCAGCACAAGTTTGGGCACGGTTGCCGTCGCCATAGCCTCAACAAACTGCGCACCGGCGCGGATGATGCCTGATTGTTCGGCTTCAACGCCGACCATGAAACCCGACACGTCCTGCACGAAAAGCAGCGGTAGTCGGTGGCGGTCGCAAGTCTCGATGAAGTAAGCCACTTTCTCGGCGCTTTCCCGATAGATGATGCCGCCAAAGCGCGGCGGTTTATCACCGCCGGCCCTAATCAGTCCGCGCCGATTGGCAATCAGCCCGACAGGGATGCCCTCTACGCGGGCGTGGGCGCAGATGATCTCCCGCGCGTAATCGGCCTGAAATTCGTCAAGAGAATCGCCGTCCAGCAGTGTGTCAAGAAAAGCCTCGGCATCATAGGAGAGCCGGTGGTCGGTGGGTAGAATCCGGTAGGCATCACACGGGTCGCGGCGCGGCGGACGTGGCGCGCTCACAGTCACTGCCCGTGGCGGCGGTGGCGGCAAGGCTGCAACCAACCGCCGCAAGCGCGCCAGACAAGCCCGGTCGTCCGGCTCGCGATAGTGGGCGACGCCCGAAAGGGTGGTGTGCATCTTCGCACCACCCAGTGCCTCCGGATCGGATGTCTGCCCGGTTGCCCCGCGCACAAGGTTGACGCCGCCCAATCCCATGAAACTCGTTCCCTCGACCATGACAATGACATCGGACAGAGCCGGCAGGTAAGCGCCCCCGGCAATACACTGCCCCATCACGGCCGCCAGTTGCGGAACACGCAAGTGCCGCCGCATAAGCGAGTTGTAGTAAAACAGCCGAGCTGCGCCGTACTGCCCTGGAAAGACCCCACCTTGGTACGGCAGGTTAACGCCGGCCGAATCCACCAGATAGACAATCGGTACTCGGCAGCGCATTGCAATTTCCTGTGCCCGCAGCATCTTCGTGATCGTTTCGGGAAACCAGGCGCCGGCCTTGACCGTCGGATCGTTGGCCACAACGACGATCTCGCGTCCGTGACAACGTCCGACGCCGGTGACGACGCCAGCAGCCGGCGCCTGGCCCTCATACCGGTCATAGGCGACAAGTAAACCGATTTCGAGGAATGGCGAGTTCGGGTCAAGGAGTCCGGCAATACGCTCGCGGGCAGTAAGCTTGCCCTGTGTGTGCAGTCGCTCGATTTTCGCCGTGCCGCCGCCCAGCCGGAGCCGGGCTTCAAGCGCCTTGAGTTCGGCGGTAAGGGTTTCAAGGTCCTGGAGCATTGTTGATTAGTCGTCGTGGATGGGATTGAGCAAGTTACCCCGGTGAAGGCCGTGTCAGAGGGGCACACCGGGCAGCCAACGCTCCACGAACAAGAGCGAACAAGAGGATGTCGCCCGCAGTCAGCAATCTAGAGTCAGCAATCTGGTGGTCCTAGCGGCACTCCCCTGCAATGGCGTGGTAGGTGTCGTGGAGCTTGGTCAGGGCTTGCTTGATGTCTTCATCGGGGGCTTGTTGCGCGACGAGTTTGGCCACTTCCGCTGCCTCGCGTTCGAGTTGGACGAGTAGCGGGCGAATTTTGGCAGCGTCGTAGCCTCGGGGAGGCTTGGAGCGCGACCAAAGCCGGGCCTTGCGGGCCATTTCATCGGCACGCTTTCGGACGGGACTAAAATCACCGTCTTCCATAGGATGAAACGTACCGGCTAGGACAGAATGAAAATCTTCCTGCGCTTTCCACTTCGCCTTGGGTTTTGAAGCAGGGCCGGCAACGCGTTCCTGCGCTGTGGCGCACTCGGTTGTCACGTCTCCAGCAACGCCTAGCACAAGTGCCAACATGATCACAGGCGCCAACGTGATGAAGGTGTTCCCAGCGATGCGATTTACAAAACGACGCATACGAATCATTGGCAGTCAAACTCCCTGTTGGGATAATTGTGCTCGCCACCTAACCAGCTGCGTGGCGGGCAAGGTAGTTGAAAAACTGATCGCGCCAGGCGGCTTCCTGAAAACAGCCGCGTAACACGGTGCTTTCTACTCGTCCATCGACGCGGATGCCGCGCATCTCCAGGCACATTTGCCGTGCAATGAGACAGACCGCCACGCCGTGCGGACGGCAAGCTGCTTCTAGGGCTGTTGCGACATCGGCTGCCAGACGTTCCTGAAGCTGTGGCCGACGTGCGGCGTGTTCAAGCAGTTTGGCCGGCGCACCAATGCCGACACCCAGCTCGTTGGGGACGTAAGCGACATATGCCGTGCCGAAAAATGGCGTCAAGTGGTGAACACACATCGAGTGAAATGACATCCCCCCGACGGCGACAAACTGACCCGCTAACTCGTTCGCCGGAAATGTAGCCACCACCGGCGGCGGCTGTGCTGCAATGAACGGCGCGAAAAACTCCGCCCAGAACTCAGCAACATTTTCTGCCGTCCGCGCCAAATGCGCATCGCGGTCAGGCGTCAACCGCAGCGCTGCCAGCATGCGGTGTAGCGCATGCGCCGCCGTGACCAGGGGGTCGCCTTCCATGATTTCGGGCTTGGTTTGCTGCACATTGTCCGGCATGCTATGTCCCACTCAGGCCTGTCTTACAAATCAAGGACACGCTATCACAACTTTGCTCAGTTGTGCCTTTTTATGAGGGCACCATGACCCATGTAACATGACCTACGTTCGGATTGCTGATGTAGCCGCTTACCTCGGTCAGGAGGTGATCATCAAGGGGTGGCTGTACAATTCGCGGTCAAGCGGCAAGCTCCTCTTTCTGGAAGTTCGGGATGGCTCCGGCATTATACAAGGCATTGTCGCTAAAAACGCCGTCTCAGAAGCCGTGTGGGCGCGTGCCGATGGACTCACCCAGGAATCTTCAATCGTGGTTACGGGGACGCCGCGCGAACATCCCAAGCGTCCCGGCGTGTATGAGCTGGATGTGCGCGACCTCGAAGTTGTTCAACTCGCGCACGACTATCCGATTACGCCCAAAGAACATGGCATTGAATTCCTGATGGATCACCGCCATTTGTGGCTGCGCTCAAAACGGCAGCACGCAATTCTGCGCGTGCGACACGAGGTCGTCCGCGCCATTCGGGATTTTCTCGATAACGACGGCTTCATCCTGGCCGATACGCCGATTTTGACGCCGGCTGCCTGCGAGGGCACAACGACCTTGTTCGAGCTGGATTACTTTGATGAAGGCAAAGCGTACCTGACTCAGTCGGGGCAGCTCTACAATGAAGCGACGGCGGCCGCCTTTGGCAAGGTGTATTGCTTCGGCCCAACCTTTCGCGCTGAAAAATCCAAAACACGCCGTCACTTGACGGAGTTCTGGATGGTTGAGCCGGAAGTTGCCTATGCCACGCTTGACGACATGATGACGTTGGCGGAGCGTTTCCTGAGCTTTGTCGTGGCGCGCGTTTTGGAACGCCGGAAAGAAGAACTCACGCTGCTTGAGCGCGACATCAGCAAGTTAGAAGCCGTTGTGCCGCCTTTTCCACGCCTTGCCTATGATGAGGCCGTCAACCTGCTGCACGAAGCTTATGTTGCAGGTCGGCTTGAACATGATTTCACCTGGGGCGGCGATTTTGGCGCACCTGATGAAACTTATTTGGCACAACAGTTTGACCGTCCGGTGATTGTCCATCGCTATCCAGCGCAGGTAAAGGCGTTTTACATGGAAGAAGACCCGGAACGCCCGGAGGTGGCGCTGTGTATGGATGTGCTCGCGCCGGAAGGCTACGGCGAAATCATCGGCGGCGGACAGCGCATGCAGTCGTATGAGAAACTTGTCAAGCGCATTGCTGAGCACCATCTCCCGCGGGATGCCTTTGAGTGGTATCTGGACCTGCGCAAATACGGCTCCGTTCCCCATGCGGGTTTTGGTATGGGGGTTGAGCGGTGTGTGGCCTGGTTGTGCGGGCTGGAGCACGTCCGTGAGACCATTCCCTTTCCACGTATGTTATACCGGCTGCGGCCGTAATCTTCACCCACTGCTCGAAGTCACACCATAGGATGCAACATGGGATGGAGGACAAGAATGTTGCTGACAGGTTGGTTCTTAGCCGCTTGTTTGGTCGGTGCTGCCCTGGCGCAGTCGGCACCGAAGCCAGTGGATATGCCGCCGCGCACCCCAACAGAGACGGTGCAGGCATTTTACCGCCTCTTACGGGAGCGGCGTTTTACTGAAGCCTTTCAGCTTCACGTGTGCGGTGCTGCGGTGAAGAAGTTGACGCCGGAACAAATCGCCGAGCTGGAACCGGAGTTCATCAAGTTGAGCGGCGGCATTCCAGAGACCCTAACGGTTACCGGCGAGACCGTTACCGGGGATGATGCAACGGTGTTTATTGTCCTTCCTCCAAAAGAGCCAAAAGAGAGGGAAAACGGCCCGACGCGGGCAGAAACCGCTCCGGTCGATCTCATCCGCAGTGGGGGACGGTGGTTGATCGGCGACCGTGAGACACAGGCCTTGGCCGAGGCGCATGGTGGGAACTTCTTCAAGCTGAGCGAAGAGGGCGTGTTCATCAAAATGGCCGAAAATGAAGACGCGATGGCGCGTTTGTTGGCGAAACTGCTGGAAGTCGAGCAGGTCTTTGCCCGCAACAACCGTGGGCAGTACGGTACACTCCCGGAGCTGGTGGCCGGGCGGGGGCAGTTTCGGGACGACATCGCCAAGCTGCTAGAGGTGTTGGACGGCGGTGAGGTGTTAGGGTACCTGATTGAGGTCGTGGTCACGCCGGATCGCCGCGACTTTGCAATCTATGCTGTCCCCAAACGGCACAACTACGACGGGCGCTATTCGTTTTATGCCGACCGGGATGGCGTACGCTACCGGAACTACGGCGGCGCACGCATCGAGAAAAACACGCCCGGTAACAAGTTGCTCAACTAAGACCCTCCGGAAACCCCAATCCCGTAAGGAGTGAAGGTGATGAGCCGTGATGCCCGGCGGATAGAAACCCTGGCTGTCCATGCCGGCCAGACGCCTGACCCGGCGACAGGTGCGGTCATGCCGCCGATTTACCTGGCGACCAACTACGAGCGTGACGCAACGGGCGCCTGTCCGCGCGGATTTGAGTACACCCGTGAGGGGAATCCAAACCGGCAAATGCTGGAAATGAGCCTGGCTAGGCTGGAAGGTGGTGCGGCAGCAGCCTGTTTCGCTTCGGGCAATGCCGCTGCGGCGGCAGTGTTTCAAGCGCTGACACCGGCGCAGCACGTGGTCATCGCACAGGATACCTATTACGGCACAGCCGTGTTGCTCAAAGACATTTTTGCATCCTGGGCTCTGGAGGCCACGTTTGTAGATGCCACAGACCCGGAAGCCATCGCGGCCGCAATGCGACCTACCACGGCACTGGTATGGGTGGAGACCCCTTCTAATCCGCTGTTGTCAGTGGTGGACATTGCGCGCGCGGCCGAAATTGCCCACGCGCAAGGGGCACGGCTGCTGGTCGAGAACACCTTGGGGACGCCGGTTCTCCAACAGCCGTTTGCGTTTGGGGCGGATTTGGTCGTGCATTCGACGACGAAGTTTCTCGGCGGCCACAGCGACGTTTTGGGCGGTGTCGTGATCGCAAAAGTGGAGGATGAGTTTTTCCGGCGCATCCGGCGCGTGCAAATGGTGGTGGGCGCGGTTCCATCGCCGTTTGATTGCTGGCTGTTACAACGCAGTCTCAAAACGCTGCCGTGCCGCGTCCGAACACAATCCGAGACGGCGCTGAAAGTGGCGCGTTTTTTGGCCACACACAAAAAAGTTGAGCGGGTGTTGTATCCGGGCCTACCTGAACACCCCGGCTACCTGACGGCCAAACGGCAGATGAGCGGTTTTGGGGGGGTGTTGTCCTTTACGTTGAAGGAAGGTCCGGCAGTGGCGAAAGCCTTGCCGGCGCGGACGCGGATTTTCACCCATGCGACCAGCATCGGCGGCGTGGAGAGTCTGATTGAACATCGCGCCTCGGCAGAGGGGCCTGAAACGCGCGCGCCGCAGAACTTAGTGCGGCTCTCAATTGGGTTGGAACACCCGGATGATCTCATTGACGATCTGACGCAGGCGTTAGGTGAGCCTCCGCTGCCAAAGCCGCAACCGGTTTTTCCCGGCGGACGGCTGCTGCGGACACCGGAGGCCCCGCAGTGATGGGTGGGATTCATAGTGCCGATTCATGGTGCCGATGAGCGCGAGGCAGAGACCGGCTGCTGCGGATAACCTAACCGAGGCTTGCCGGCGTGGTAATCCTGCAGCCGCGCAACGGCGAATTGCTCGTGTTGCAGCGCCTGGATGGCGCTCGTGACGGCAATCGCGCCGGTGATGGTGGTGATGCATGGGATGTTGTACTGAATGGCCGCCGCGCGAATCGCCCTTTCGTCAAAGTGCGAGGCCTTGCCCAGCGGCGTGTTCACGATGAGGTCAATCCGACGGCTGCGAATCAAATCAACGATGTTAGGCCGTCCTTCGTTCACTTTGAAGACCATCTCGACCGGCAGCCCGGCCGCGGCCAGCATCTCCTGCGTTCCGCGCGTCGCCACCAGGTGAAACCCGAGGCGATGCAGCCGCTGCGCGACCTTCACCGCCGCCGGCTTGTCGCGGTTGTTGACGCTCAGGAACGCCGTCCCGGCGCGCGGCAGGGGCGTTCCCGCCCCAAGCTGCGCTTTCCAGTACGCCATGCCGAAACTGTCCGCGATGCCCATGACCTCCCCAATCGAGCGCATTTCCGGCCCCAACACCGGGTCCACGCCTGGAAACTTGATGAAGGGAAACACCGGCGCTTTGATGAAGAAGCGCCCGACGGACAGCATGGGCGGCAGGTTGAAATCCGCCAGCCGCCGGCCGATCATCAGCCAGGCGGCGATCTTGGCAATCGGCACGCCGGTCGCCTTGCTGACGAACGGCACGGTGCGCGAGGCGCGCGGGTTGACTTCCAGCACGTACACGATGTCGTCCTTGACGGCGAACTGAATGTTCATTAGGCCGACCACCCGCAGGGCGCGGGCCAACTGCTGGGTGTAGCGCCGCATAACATCCAGGTGCCACGGCTCGATCAGGTAGGTCGGCAGCACGCTTGAACTATCCCCGGAGTGTACGCCTGCCTCCTCGATGTGCTCCTGGATGCCGGCAATGCACACGTCCTCGCCATCCGACAGGGCGTCCACATCCACCTCGACGGCGGATTCCAGAAAGTGGTCAATGAGCACCGACCGCCCGGACGAAGCCCCGATGGCTTCGATGACATAGCTCGCCAGGCTCGGCTCGTCGTAGGCAATCATCATCGCCCGCCCGCCCAGGACATAGCTCGGCCGCACCAACACCGGGTAGCCAACTTGGCGCGCCACGGCGCAGGCTTCCTCAACCGTTGTGGCCGTTCCTGACGCAGGCTGGGGAATGTCCAGCTCGCGCAGCAGCGCGCCGAATCGCGCGCGGTCTTCGGCCAGATCGATGCTTTCAGGCGAAGTGCCGATGATGGGCACGCCGGCCTGCCGCAACCCGTAGGCCAGGTTCAGCGGCGTCTGCCCGCCAAACTGGACGATGACGCCTTCGGGCTGCTCGCGCTCGATGATGTGCATGACATCCTCGAACGTCACCGGCTCGAAGTACAGCCGATCCGAAGTGTCGTAATCGGTCGAGACGGTTTCCGGGTTGCAGTTGACCATGATGGTCTCGTAGCCAGCCTCGCGGAGCGCGAAGCTGGCCTGACAGCAGCAGTAGTCAAACTCGATACCCTGTCCGATCCGGTTCGGCCCGCTGCCCAGAATGACGATCTTGCGCCGGTCGCTGGGGTCGGCCTCGCACTCTTCCTCATAGGTTGAGTAAAGATAGGGCGTGTAAGACGCGAACTCCGCCGCGCAGGTGTCAATCCGCTTGAAGACAGGGCGAATGCCGCTGCGCAGGCGGCGGGCGCGGACGTCGGCTTCCGTACAGCCGACGGTGCGCGCCACGCGGCGGTCGGAAAAGCCCAGGCGCTTGACCTGGCGCAGCTCAGCGTCGGAAATGTCGTCCAGCGCGCGCCCGCGCAGGGCGTTCTGGGCGTCGGCGATTTCCTTGAGCTGGCCGAGAAACCACGGGTCAATCGCGGTCAGCTCGTGCAGCTCGGCGCAGGTCCAGCCGCGTTCAAGAGCCATTTGCAGGTAACGCACGCGCTCCGGGTTTGGCGTAATCAGCCGCCGCCGGAGATCGTCGTCCGTGGTGTAGGTGGGCAGCTTTGCCGCGCTCGCCTCCAGCGACCGGAGCGCCTTCATAAAGGCCTCTTTGAAGGTGCGGCCAATCGCCATGGCTTCGCCGACGGATTTCATCTGCGTGCCCAAGACCGGCTCGGCCGCCTGGAACTTCTCAAACGCCCACTTGGGAATTTTGACGACCACGTAATCGAGCGTCGGCTCGAAGCAGGCCGGCGTCTTGCGCGTGATGTCGTTCGGAATTTCGTCCAGCGTGTAGCCGACGGCGAGCTTGGCGGCAATTTTGGCAATCGGGAAACCGGTGGCTTTCGACGCCAGGGCCGAGGAGCGCGACACCCGCGGGTTCATCTCGATGACCCGGACGCGCCCATCGCGCGGGTTGACGGCAAACTGGATGTTCGAGCCGCCGGTTTCAACGCCGATACGCCGGATGATTTTCAGGCTCGCGTCGCGCAGCGCCTGGTATTCGCGGTCGGTCAGGGTTTGCGCCGGCGCGACCGTAATCGAGTCCCCGGTGTGGACGCCCATCGGGTCGAAGTTCTCAATCGAGCACACGATCACAATGTTGTCGGCGCAGTCGCGCATGACTTCGAGCTCGTATTCCTTCCAGCCCAGCAAGGACTCCTCGACGACGACCTCGCGCGCCGGGCTGAGCGCCAATCCGCGCTCGACAATGTGGTGAAACTCCTCGTCGTTGTAGGCGATGCCGCCCCCGGCCCCGCCCAGCGTAAAGCTCGGCCGAATGATCGCCGGGTAGCCAATCGCGGCTTTGACCGCTTCCAGGTCGGTTTCCGGGGTCGCGAAGACGGCTCTGGTCATCTCAAGGCCGATGTCTTCCATGGCGGCCTTGAACTGCTTGCGCGATTCGGCCAGCTCGATGGCGGCGATGTTGGCCCCGATCAGCTCCACGCCCAGGCGCTCCAGAACGCCCGCCTGCGCCAGTTGCATGGCCAGGTTAAGCGCCGTCTGCCCCCCGACGGTCGGCAGGAGCGCGTCCGGCTGCTCGCGCTCGAGCACCGCCGTGACGGCTTCCAACGTCAGCGGCTCGATGTAGGTGCCGTCGGCCATGTCGGGGTCGGTCATGATGGTGGCCGGGTTGGAGTTGACCAGAACGACCTCGTAGCCTTCGGCCCGCAGCGCCTTACACGCCTGCGTGCCGGAATAGTCGAACTCGCAGGCCTGACCGATGACAATCGGGCCGGAGCCAATGATGAGAATCTTGCGTAGGTCGGTGCGTTTAGGCATGGGCGAGCGGGGTCAGAGCCATTTCTTGCGTCGGAAAAACAAGAGCATGCCGACGACGATGCCGATCATGACCACCCAGAGAAACGGGTAAAACCACCAAATCTTGATTTCAGGCATGTGGTCGAAGTTCATCCCATAGACGCCGACAATGAAGGTGAGCGGCATCCAGATGGTGGAAAAAATCGTGAGGAATTTCATGACCTCGTTAGTACGGCGCGAGGCGACCGCCAAATGGGCTTCCGCGACGTTGGTCGCCAGCTCGATCAAGATGGCGCAGTTTTCCTCAAGCCGGATGGCGTGGTCATAGACATCCCGGAAGTAAATCGCCGTCTTCGGCTCGATGAAGGGCAAATCCTCGCGCCGGCTCAGCCGCAGCAGCATCTCGCGCTGCAGCCCCATCAAGCGCCGCAGCGTCATCAGCTCGCGCTTGGTCTTGAGGACGGTGGGCAGCACGTCTTGGTCCGACTCGGTGAAAATCCGGGCTTCGATTTCCTGAATGCGGTCCTCGACATCGGCCAGCACCGGAAAGACCTGATCGATCATGCGGTCCACAATGGCATGCAGGACAAGGTCCAGGCGGTGGTCAATCGTGGTGTCGCGGGCGTCCACAATCGCGGCGACTTCCTCGACGGGCGCGAAGGCGCGGTCATGAATCGTGACCAGGAAGCCGACGCCGAGGTAAGCGGCCAGGCGGCTGGTCGCGCAGTGCCCGACGCCGACGGCCGGCAGCACGGTTTCGTCGCTAAGGCCGGCAATGCTCTGAAAGACCATGAAGAGATACTCTTCATGCTCGTCGATCTTCGGGCGGTGCTCCGGGATGAGCGCGTCCTCGACCGTCAGCGGATGAAAGCCGAACAGACCGGCCACGGCCTGCAGGTCGGCGGGCGTGGGTGACGCAAGATCGAGCCAGAATGGCCTTTGCAGTCGCCCCTGCCAGCATTCGCGCAAGATGGTCTCAGTCAGCTCCGGCAGCGGGCGCAGTCCGACGCCGTTGTGCAGGCGCAGCGTCGCCGACCGGCGCAGGTCGGCCGGCGCAGCGGCGAGTTGGGCGGCGGCATTGTCCGTCAGGCTCAAGCGGTTGGTCGTCATGCTTTCCGTCATGGGGTTAGCCTTCGTCGCTGTTGACACGGCGCGATTCCAACGTCGGGGCGGCATCGTCCGCCAACGCCGCCCAGCCAATGGCCGTCACCGCCGCCTCAAGCGCTAGGCGCGCCGTAATATCTTCCAGGCGACGGGTTTCATCCGTTGCTTGTCCGTTGCCGTGGAGGGTTGCCTCCAGGCGTAGTCTATCCGAGCCAAGCAAATCCACGCTGCGGAGCGATTGCAACTTGAACTGGCTGCGGGCGATTTCCTGAATCAGCAGGGGGCGAAGATGCGCTTCGTCGGCTTGCCCGCAGACAATTTCTAGCCGGTACGCCGTTTCCAGATCGGCCTGGTCGAGCGGCTGGCGGTTGATGCGTCGCGCCAGCGGGCGCAGCGCCAGGTGCGCCGCCAGGACAAAGGCCGTCAGCAACAAAGCTTCCAGCGGCAGACCCGATCCGGAGAGAACGCCGATGGCGGACGAGCACCACAGCGTCGCGGCGGTATTGAGACCGCGGACGCTGGCGCCCTCCTTCAAAATGACGCCGCCGGCGAGGAAGCCGATGCCGGACACGACCTGCGCCGCGACGCGCGTCGGGCTGGTGTCGGTTTTCTCCACCAGCGCCGGCAGCGCCACGTAGGCCGCCGCGCCGATGGCCACCAGCGCGTTGGTCCGCAATCCGGCCTGGCGCTGCCGCCATTGCCGCTCAAAGCCAACGGCCGCGCCGCACAGCGCCGCGAGCAGCAGTTGTCCGGCAAACGTCAACCACGTCATGGCGCGGCGCGCTCGCTTTCGCGCAACTTGGCCATCACTTGCTTCATATCCTCCCACGCTTCGCGTTTTTTGTCGGGCGACCGGAGCAGGTACGCCGGATGAAACGTCGGCATCAACGGTATGCCGCGGTAATCGTAAAAGCGCCCGCGGAGCTTGGAAATGCCGCCCAGCTTAGGGTCTTCGAGCAGCGCGGCGGCGGCCGACGCGCCGAGCGCGACGATGACGCGCGGGCGAATGACCGCCAACTGGCGATGCAGAAAGCCCGCGCAGGCGGCGACTTCATCCCGTTCGGGGGTCCGGTTTTCCGGCGGCCGACATTTGACGACATTGCAAATGTAAACCTCCTCGCGCTTGAGACCCATCGCGGCGATGATTTTATCGAGCAACTGCCCGGCGCGGCCGACAAAGGGGCGTCCGGTCGCGTCCTCTTCCGCGCCGGGCCCCTCGCCAACAAAGACCAGCCGCGCCTGTGGCGAGCCTTCGCCGAAGACAATGTGTGTGCGATGGTGCGCCAGTTTACAGCGCCGGCAATCCCCGATGTCGTTGCGAATGGCCTCGAGTGAAACGTCTGCCGCCGGCAGTGGCGCGGCAGCCTCGCCGAAGAGCGAGTCCTGACGGAACTGCGGCTCACGGGCCAGGGTTTGGTTGCAGGTCGTCGCGGATCGGGTTAAATTTTCATCGTTGGATTTCGGTTGACTGTGTAGCAGGCGTTGTTTCTCTGGAGTTGCCCGTAAGGCTTGTTCATCGCCGTCTGTGGGGACAGGGTTTGCTCCTGTCTCTGGTACGCGGCGCACTGCTTTCGATGTATGCTGGGCAGGTGGTTGGGTAGGTGCAGGTGGTTGCAGCTCTGAGGCGTCTGCGGTATCTCCGGCCAAGACTCTGTCTTCCTGTCCTACTTCGAGGAAAGTGACGCCGGCTTCCGCTAGAAAGCGGACGTAGTTGGCTACCTCTTTGACGAGCAGGCGGAATTCAGCTTCAGGCATATGGTTCATACCTTGGCATCAGATTCGGATGGCAGACAGCAACCTAGCTAAAAACCGTTCTGAATGACACAACACACGGTGCTTTAGTAGGGCACAATCCATCAGTCTTGTTGCGTCAATGTTTTCCCTCGCTACTTTTCTATGGTGTTTTGCTTGGCAACTTGTATATAAACCATTTACCCAGCCACCGGCTTCGTTGACAAGCACCATGCGCGCTGTGAGGACAGACCATACGCTGCCGTATTCTGCGCTGTGCGCTTCTGGTGAAGGCGTCGGAGAGCCACAGGATGGACCGACGTGGTGCGTCCTGTAGCTGCGCGCCGGTTGTTACGGGAAATCCAAGGGTACGAGTATGGGTTTTTTTGACCGCTTCTTCGGCAAGAAAAAAGAGGAACCGCCTCGCACGTCACCTCCTCCGTATGTGCCGCCGGAACCACCGCCGCTGCCGCCCACTGTCCGCCCACAGCCGGCTGATGTTGCACCGCCTGCATTAGAAGACCACTCCCCGGAACGCGTTCCACCACCGCCCGTGACCGAGGCAGCAGCAGTCGAGCCGCGGTCACTGCAGGTTGCAAAAGCCCTCTCCGGTGCTGGAACGGCTGCGGAGATTGGTGAAGAAGAGATTGACGAAGAAAAGGACGGTTCATTACCGGCGGCCTCTGTCGAAGCGGCACTGTCAGAACTAGCCGAAGCCGCACCATCCGAAGCTCCACTGCCGTTGGAAGAAGAGGACGAAGACGATTTTTCGCTGTCAGGGCTGACCATCCAGCCGGCACCGGTGCCAGCGGCAAGTGTGGTTGAAGAAGTCACTGTTGGGGTCGAAACACAGGCTGCTGCCGGCGCCGGGGTGGTAGGGATGCCGGATGCCGGCGCGGTGGCAGATGAAACCGACGATTTTGACCTACCGCGGATTCAAACCGATATAGCCCCGGCGGCGGTTCAGCCGGAGGGCGAAACGGACCTGTTCCTCGGCGAAGACGACGAAGATGCCTTGGAAGGGTTCGAGGACGCCTTTGAACGGATCATCGCTCAGGGAGAGGAGGATGGCCTGGGTGAAGACATCGCCCCAGCGGTGGTCACCGACCAGACAGAGGTGCGGACGCTCTTTTCCGAGATTGCCGCTAACTACATTCGTCCGGTCAAGGCGTTTATTATTGAGTTGCGTGCCGGCGCAGCGCGCAAGGAATGGCTCGAAATGTGCCAGCCGGCCATTAACAGCCTCGGCAAGTCGGCGCTAGGCATGGGCATGGAAGATGTTAGCGATGCCGTCCAAGAGTTTGAAAATCTTCTGGATGAAGCGCGGTTGTCACGTGACGGCCTGGTGAGCGGTGAGCTGCGCGAGCGCATTCTGAGTAACTATGAAATACTGACGGAAATGTTGCCGGCAACCTTCGTCATTGACGACAATACGCTTCAGTCGGAGGGGATGATTGTCAACTCATTACTGAAGCAAATTCCTGAAGTCGGCAAGGTCACGATTGACAAGCTCTATCGCGCCGGACTCATTACGATTGAGAGCTTCCTGGTCGGCGCGAAAGAGGACCTTGCAGTAGCGACCGGGTTGCCTATTTGGCTGGCGGAAAAGATTGTTGAAAAGTTCAAGGCCTACCAGCAACAACTGGAGAGCGGCGTTGCACAAAGTGGTAAGTCAGGGTTGCTTGACCGGCTGGAGCAGCTCACGCGCGATCTGCAGGACGCGCATGAGGCCTATGAAATTGCCACTGCTGAAGAGTCGAGTAATCCCTCCGCCGCCGAAGACCGCCGCTTTTACCGGCAGGCTCGTCAAGAAACTCAGCTTCAGATCAATGTGATCTTGGCAGAACTCGGTGCCGTTGAGCTGGCGAATGAAATTCAGCGTCTGTCCTTTGAAAAACGGATCGAGCGATTACGGCGCTACATTGCCGACGAACGGCAAAGATGATCTGGTTTGATGGTACTGCGGAGTGATCTGAAATTGCCCGGCGTACCTCGCCGGGGCGCAAAGGAAAACGTGTCAGACAAAGCGGCACGGCCCGCACATTTGAAAAAAACGGCGAAAGGGGTGCCTCCATGCCTGAGTTCACCTTTGAAGAAGTGATTGAACGAGTAAAGCGCGGCGAGTCGCTGGAGCGGGCGGACCTGCGCGAACTGGATTTGTCAAAAGCTAACCTCGATGACGCTAACTTACGCCGCGCCGACCTTGAGGGTGCTAACCTTGAGGAAGCGAGTTTGCGCCGCGCCAATCTCGCCAGTGTGAGTCTGCGCGACGCTTTCCTGGTACGCGCCAACCTGGAGGGGGCAAATCTGCGTGGGGCAGATTTAGAAAGTGCAAACTTGGAAGGGGCTAATCTCCGCGGGGTTGACCTATCGCGGGCCAACCTGGAAGGTGCCAACCTGGAAGGCGCGGATTTGACCGGAGCACGACTGCCATCGGCACAGTTGGTTGATGCCAAACTCGGTGTCGCGACACTTGAAAACGCCGTCTTTGCCAACGCCGACCTACGCAATGCCTACCTCGGTGGTGCCAATCTCACGGCAGTTGATTTCCAAAATGCCATTCTGGAAGCCGCCAACTTTGAGGAAGCTCTGCTGACTGGAGCGAATTTGCGCGATGCCGTCCTGCGGCGAGCCGTCTTGCCCGGCGCCGACTTGTCCGGGGCGAAGCTTGAACGCGCGGTGCTCGAGGAAGCCGATCTGTCCCAGGTGAGCTTTCAGGATGCTGATTGTCGGCATGCCACCTTTCAGGGTGCCCGCCTCAAAGGTGCAAAGTTCAGCCGGACACATCTGTACGGCAGTGATTTCTCAATCGAGGTTGCCGACGGGGCAGAAGTGGACGAAGTCGACTTCAGTGTTGCCGGCGACGGTTCTCAGTTGATCCCTGCTTCTAGGTTGGCTGCGTTTCTCAACGGCAAGACGGATGGCGGTACGGCCTCGCCACAAGCCGCAGCCGTTGCGGTGGCCCCGGTCCCAACCAACCGACGTTACTTTGGCCATGGCGATGTCCTGCGGGATGCCTCACTGGAGTTTGATGCTGACTCGATTGTTGAAGTGGATGGTCGCTTCCTCAAGTGCAACATCACACTGGGTCAGGGGGCGCAGCTCATCATTGGCCGGGAAGGTTTGTTCGATGGGTGTCAGGTGCATGGGAGCGGTATCTTGATTGTTCACGGACGCTTTGTATCCGATGCTGTACCGAGCATCAACGGGGCGCGTCGGATCATTGTCGGCTCGACAGGCACCGTCCGCGCCACCGTCAAACAACCGGACGGACACACCCATTTTGCCTTCGAGCCGGGTTGCATCCTGCGGCTGAAGATTGAAACGGCTTAGTCAGGGCCGTTGGACGCTTCTCCATCTATTGAGGAAACACAATGGCGGAAAAACAAACGATTGTCGAAGAGGGGAGCGAGTTGACCGGCACGTTGAAATCCAATTGCGGTGTGACGGTCAGTGGGAAGATCAGTGGCGAACTGCACGCGCCGGCGCTGATGGTTGCCGCCACCGGTGCCGTTCACGGTACTGTCAAAGTTGACCGGTTACACTCCCAAGGGGAACTGGCGGGACGAATTGAAGCCGACACGATTGAGCTTTCCGGGCGGGTCAATGACCAAACGACCATCACGGCCCGTTCACTTGAGGTCAAAACCTCCAATGGCGACCAGCCGACTGTGATTTTCGGCAACTGTGTGATTGAAGTCGGCGTAGACCCACACGAGCCGCCTGCCCAAGCAGCTCCACCACCCAAGGAAGCTAAGGGAAAGAAAGGGCAGCCGGCCCCACCTGAAGCACAAGCTGAATAGGCTGGACTTGCATAGACCCTTGCATAGACCTCGGTGAGGAAATGCCAGAAGGTTTCGGCCGGATGGTGCGGCGCTCTGTGGCGACGGTCCCCGTTTAGGCGGCTCGCCGCTTAGCCGCCTTTCGCTTGGCTTCCAGGGCGCGCACGTATTTCCCTGGGTTCTTATCGAAGATCGGCTTACAGGCCGGGCAGCAAAAGTAGTACTGTCTGCCTCGATAGTCGCTGTAAGCCCTGTTTTCGGTGATTTCAACTTCCTTCAGTGTCACCGGGCAGACCGGTTTCTCACTTGTGGTTTTCTCACTTGTGGTCGTCCGGCCCTGTGCCGGTGGAGCTTGGGCGGCTGCACTCAAAGGGTGAACCATCAGGAACAACCCGGCGGCCAGCAAACCAGGTAATACGCGAAGCATTGCTGCCTTCTCCCTGTGAACAGGTCACCGTTCTAGGAACGCTGACTGTAATGTGACACTGCGTTCTATGAGAGCATCTCCGCGTGCTACGTGCTGTATGTTCAGTGACGAAGGGCAGTAAGTTGTAAGGTTAGTCTGTGGGCTGCCAATTCGCCGAGCAAAAGTCCGATGGCTCCGCACAGTAAGCTGGCTGCAACATACCCGGCCGACCAAAGTGCTCCGTGCTCACGCCATACCATAACGGTTTCATACTCAAACGTTGAGAATGTTGTGAAAGCCCCTAAAAATCCGGTCGTGAGCGCCAGACGTAACCAGGGCGGCAGACCAACCCGGTCGGCAAGGAGGGCGACCACAAAGCCGAAGCACAGTGACCCGCTGACATTAATGACAAAGGTTGGGAGAGGGAAACGGAGCGACCAATTCCCAAGCGCCGACACTGTGACGGCGTAACGCAGCATCGCCCCACAGGCGCCGCCTATCGCTACCACGGCGTAGTTGACTAAACTAGGCATGTGCTCTTCCCCTTGGAGCGCCTGCGCGCAGCGTGTGGTCTCACCCGCCGGGATGGACAGGGTTCAGGTCACCGGCTGGACGGCATACTTGCCGTTATCGCCGGCGACGATGTATCCCCACGGGCAGCGCGGATCGTGCTCAAAAATGTTCAGCCATCCTTCTGCTGCTGCCTGTGGAATCAGGCGTTTTTTGTTCTCCAGCAACTCCACCGGATACAGGTCGTAGCCCATCACCCAGGCAAACGGCACATGCGCCGTTGTCGGTACAATGTCCGCCCAGTAGAACGCCGTTTGACCGTGGGATGTAATGCGGACACACTGCGTAAAGTCATTGTGCCCGCGTACCGGTACAACCCAGACGCCGGGCGACACTTCTACCTCTCCCGCTACAAAATCAAACTGTCCGGCAGCAGCCACGGGCTCCCAGTCCTCAGGCAGGTAGCTGGCACGGTCACGCTCATGTGGATGCCGGGCATGGTCATATTCGGCGCGCTGCACGACATACCGTGCCTTCGGAAACGTCGGGCGCAGTCTGGCATCTTCGGCGCGATAGGTGTTGCCGCCGGCATGATCGAAATGCAGGTGCGTATTGATGACCACCGTGATGTCCTCCGGTGTCAGGCCCAGCGCTGCTAGGGACTGCGGAACGGTTGTTTCATGCGCAATGCCGTACATTTCGATGTACTTCGGGCTCCACTTTGTCCCAATTCCCGTGTCCACCAAGATGGTGTCGTAGGGGGTTCGCACCAGCAATGTGTTCAAGCCGAGAACGACGCGGTGTTTCTCGTCGGGCGGCATGACGCGCTCCCACAGCACGCGCGGTACGACGCCGAACATTGCCCCGCCGTCTAAGCGAAACGTACCATCGGAAATAATGTCGAGCTGAAACGCTCCAAGTGTTTGACCCATACCGAGCCTTTTTGGATTAGACCCCCAGAACCCGCTCTACGGGCAACAATCCTCCGCCGAGGACATTGCCGAGGGTACTGATGCCAAAGAGAGTCGCAATGCAAGCACCAACGAGGAGAAGAGGCATCAAAATTGCCAGAGCAATGCCGGCTAAAACCCCAAACCAGCGGAAATAGACTGTAATGATGGCGATCCCAAGACCGATCCCGACACCGATGAAAAAGATCAGGGTTGGAATAATCTCTGGCACCCCAGGTCGTAAGCTCGTGAAGATGAGGAGAAAGAAAATCACTGTCCCGTAGGCCAACGTGCCCAAAAAACCCAGTACAGTTTGCAATATGAACATGACGCCTGACTTTGGCGCGAACGCCGCTGGAGAAGGCGTTGAACCGTAAACCGGCAGGTGATCATTCGGCGACATCCGCGTTCACGCCCGAGCAAAAAGTTTCGCGATCAGCTCCATGACTTCGGCCAGACCACAGGGCTTACCGGCGTTTTGTTCAATGGCTTTGAGCTTACGTGCCATCTGTAAGACCGGCGCTTCAAGCTCGCCAAAGGTGATCTGAAGCGCCGTATGCCGCGTCGCTTTCTCCTCCGGCGGCAACTGGTTGACGCGGTCGTTGAGGTAATTGACGAACAGACTCAACATGGCTGCTGCCATCTCCGCCGTCGTCTGTAACGTCTGCTGCTGTTGTTTGAGGAGTTCTGCTAACTGCCGTGTCCGGCGGCGATAAAGATCAGCCTCTGCCGCAATATCCGGCGCAGCGTAGGCATTTTGGTCAAAATTAACCGGCGGCAACTCCTGGGTGATGCGGCGGTATTTGCCGGACACATAGGCCTTGAGAATCTCGTCAGATTCGGTCACGCCGCGCACCTGAAGCTGTTCCTGCAGTTCATGCCGGTAGCCAAAGACACTGCGCAGATAGTCCTGCAGGTCGGGTCGCTCCATCGCGCCCAGTTCCAGAAGCAACAGGCGGAGAAAGTCTTTGTCTTCTACAAGGCGCGCTAGGCGCTCAAGGCGTTGGCGGTACTCATTGACCAAAAAGCGCGTCAACTTTTCGCCCAGTTCCGGTTGGAAATGCGCTACCCGCTGACTCTGCTCAAAAGCTAGGAGTAGCTCCATGTCATTGATCAGTGAGATTAGCAGTTCACCGGCAATGGCTTCCGAGTCAGGAACTGGTGAAGAAGAGGATTCATGGCTTCCCATAAATGTTGTGCACGAATGATGGTGAGCGAGTTGGCGTGTTGTTACCAGGACTTGATGATTGTCCAATAGTAGTCGTATCGCGGCAAAATTGCACCGACATCTTCAAGTCCGGTGCAGCGTCGGAGCAGATCATCCGGTGGAAACACATATGGGTTGTCAGCCCACAGCGGCGGCAAAGACGCCCGGGCGGCGCGGTTCGGTGTCCCGTAACCGGTGGCCTGAACGATCTCTGCCGACGCCTGTGGTTCAAGAATATAGTCCATAAACCGTTCTGCCAGTTCTGGTTGGGTCGCATTGGCGGGGATTGCAAGGCAGTCCACAGCGCGCGTCCCGCCTTCGCGTGGGACGACAAACACAATGTTAGGGTTTTGGCGCGCGGCTTTGGCAATCTGGCCGTTGTATCCCTGTACTAACCAGGCTTCGCCGGTGAGGAGAAGCTGTTCAAATGTGGCGCTGTCGTAGGTTTTGACAAGCGCCTTCTGCTGCAGGAGGTCTGCCGCCGCCTGCGCAATTTCTGCTTCGTTGCGGCTACTGGGGGAGGCGCCGCGCCGCCGCAACGCGGCCCCGAAACATTCCCGAATGTCGTCAAGCAAGGCAATGCGCCCGCGGTAGCGGGCGTCCCAGAGCGCATCCCAGCTGTCCACCGGCGTACTGACCTTGTCGCGGCGGTAGCCGATGCCGGTAACAACGAAGGTATAGGGGACGGTATAGCGGTTCTCCGGATCATAGGGAGCGTTGAGAAACGCCGGGTCGAGGTTCTGCCAGTTCGTCAGGCGCGACCGGTCGAGCGGCCGCAGCAGGCCCTGCCGCGCCAGGATCCCCACCATGTAGTCGCTCGGCGTAATGAGGTCATAGCGGGCCACGCCGGTCTGAAGCTTGGCCAGAAGAGCCTCATTGGAGTCAAACGTTTCGACAACAACCCGGCAGCGATAGCGCCGCTCAAAATCCCGCAGCAGTTTCTCTGATGTGTAGTTTGACCAAATACAGAGATGAAGTGTCGGCGGTGCTGCCGGTTGAAGTGATGGCGCGAAGGCAACCACGGCTGCGGCCAGCAGTGTCACCCCACCGCCCACGCGGCCCCAGCGGGGCAGTCGCTGAAGTCGTTGCACCACCTGCGCCACCGTAACTAGCGGGACGGTTGCAATGAGCAGGAGGCCGGTTGCCGCATTGATGTCCGGTGAGACGCCGGTTTTCATCCTGGCGTACAATAGGACGGGCAATGTCGTCACGCCGTCACCGGCGACAAAGCTTGTGATCACAAAGTCATCGAGCGAAAGGGCAAAGCAAAGCAGGCCGCTCCCGACAAGCGCCGGCATCAACCACGGCAACGTCACCTGCCAGAAGGCAGCCGGTGGCGTCGCCCCTAAGTCCAGGGCGGCTTCGAGCCAACGTTCGTCGAAGCTCGCCAGGCGCGCCCGAACAATGAAGACCACATACGACGTACAAAAGGCGACATGCATCGCCAGGACCGACCAGAAGCCCAGCGGACGCCCCCATGATGCAAACAAGGTGACGGCGGCGAAGCCGACCACCACTTCAGGGGTGACTATCGGCAGGTAAAACAAGTTCTCAAGCCAGGACTCGCCCCGAAATCGGTGTTTGCACAACCCCACGGCGGCCATCGTTCCGATGACCAAGGCGACGACGGTCGTTACCACAGCCACCTGCAAGCTCGTCTGGATCGCCGTCAGGAACGCCGGATCGCGCGCGGTTTTGACATACCAGGCGCCGATGTACCCGGCCTGAAAATGGGCTGTGGGAGCAGCGGTCAGCGATAACGCGAATAATGTCAGCAGGGGGGCATAAAGATAGAGCAAGACGGCACCGGTAACGCCGGCCACCAGGATAGTTTCCCGGTGCGCGGGCAGGGCCGATTGCCATTTCACCACCACTGCCCGCGTGCTCCGCACCGGCATTCTTCCCGCACCACCTCCGTTACTCTTCGGGGCGCTCGGCGCTCGGCTGACGAATGACTGCGGAAGTGGATTGGTTCTCAATGACACCGATCTTTTCCAGCAGTTTGCGCTTTACCATTGCATCGTAAATCTTCCACTTCGACCGCATGAAGTCTTCATCGTACGTCCCGGACAAGAAGCCGATGGGGATTTCAAAGCCGCCGGCCTCGTGCTTACCGCCACCGTAGTAGTGTCCCGTCGCATCCCGTCCAAGCGCCGACTTCAAAAACTGATCTGGGTTGAGCGTCACCTTTGAGGTTCGCAGACTGCCGATGATGACTTCGCGTTCACCCTCTTTGGTGATGATGCCATACACGACTGCCGTGTGAATGTTTTCTTCGGTCAGTAAGAAGTCAGCCGCCTGTGGGATGGCATCGCGATCCTCATAGCGGACGTAACCCACCCCGGCAATACTGTAGTTGTCGCGGACAATGCGTTTCTCCAGTGCCAGATTGATGATGTCAATGGCGCGTTTTGACCGCTTGACATTGAGGATCTCGCTCAACAGCGTGGTGTCCACGAACTGTGACAGGTAACCCGCAGCCTGAAAATCGCACTCCCGGGCGCGAATCATGCCATTGGTTTCCGTCCGAATCGCATGCATGAGCGCCGTCGCCAACCGGACATGCTGTGGATTGTTCTTCTCCAGGGGGAACGCCTCGCGCAGGTACTCTGCATAAATAGTCGCCGTGGCACCGACCTTACGGATGTCGGTGAAAACCGCCTCAATCAACCCCTGCCGTTCGTGGTGGTCCACGATGACCAGCGGTTTGACACCGGCTTCGCGCAGTTTGCTGGTCAGCGTTGTCGTCGTACCCTGATTGTCAATGAAAATGCTGCCCTGATACTGCTTCAGATCAATTGTCGGGTCGTAGTGCAACAGCTCGATTTGCAGCAGTTGGACGAGTGCGAGGTTTTCCTGGTGGCTGATAAAGCCGTCGTAAACAATGTCCACCGTAATCCCAAAGGTGGCGGCAATGATTTGGTGGGCCAGCGCAGAGGCAATTGCATCCGGGTCGGGAAAGTTTTGAATGGCCACAATGTGGCGCTCGCCGCGGTGGGCCTCCAACGTGTCGGTAAGCGCATCCACTGGACGGCGCTCCTGGCGCTCCTGATACCCGCCGACACCGTTGAGGTTATCTTTGCCGTCACGCCGCAACGGTTCGGCTGCAACCGTTGGATCCGTCGCTAAGCCGGCGGCTGCACTTTCCATTCCGCCTATTCTGTCGCGTCCAAGCGCAGCTTGTTTTTCGCGTGACATACTTCAATAAACCTTTCTCAGTCCTGCTGAGTCACTGTTTTCTCGGCCAGATTATAGCGCATCAGGCATAACGAACGAGACGCCCTTACGAAGGCTGTGCTTGGGTGCTGGCTTCCGCAGCGGCTTCTGCAGCCGGCTCCATGACACCCTCAAGCGTCTCGGCGATCAGGTTGTCCACGACGGCATGGAAGTCGCCGTTGGTTTCGTGGAAGATGCGAAGCTGCCGGTCGGCGCTGGTGCCTTCCTTGAGGATGGTGTGGATGTATTCAAGTTCTTTCCGACTGCCGAGGTCATCCACCACGTCGTCCACAAAATCGAGCAATTCCCCGATCAAGCTTCGCACCGGGACCTCGGCTTGCTTGCCTAAATCCAGCAGCTTGCCGTCAAGACCATAGCGCACTGCGCGCCATTTGTTCTCTTCGATGAGCATCCGCCGGTAGAGCCGGAATCCCATATTTTGGCGCAGCAGTTTGTAGAGCTTGGCGACGACGGCTTGAAACAGAGCAGCAATGGCAATAACCTCATCAACCTTGGAGGGCAGATCGCAGACCCGAAATTCTAATGTTGGAAATATTGGGTGCGGCCGCAGGTCCCACCAAATTTTCTTACCGTTGTCAATGCAGCCCGTCTTGATGAGTAGTTTGACGTAGTTATCGAACTCGCTGGCCGAGCCAAAATAGTCAGGAATACCGGTGCGTGGAAACTGCTTGAAGACTTCCGACCGGTAGGATTTCAGTCCCGTGTTGCGTCCGATCCAAAACGGCGAGCTGGTGGTCAGGGCGAGGATGTGCGGCAGAAAGTAACGCGCAGCATTCATAATGTGAATGGCATCATCGCGGTTTTCAATGCCGACGTGGACATGCAGGCCGTAAATCGAAAGCGACCGCGCCAACTGCTGCATTTCTTCAATGAGCTGGAAATAGCGCTCATTAGGGGTAATTTCTTGATCTTTCCAGTGGGAAAACGGATGCGTTGAAGCTGCCACAATCCGTAGGTTTTTCTTGTGCGCCAGATTGGCGACGGTTCGACGCAGTCGGATGACATCTGCGCGAGCTTCCTGAATGTTGCGGCAGACCCCGGTGCCGACCTCGACCATTGACTGATGCATTTCGGGCTTGAGCTGTTCGCCCAGAAGCGTCAGGCCCTCGTCCAAGATCTCGGCCACGCGTGAGCGCAGTTCGCGGGTTTCAGGATCGACAATTTGGAATTCCTCTTCAATCCCCAAGGTGAACTCTTGAGCCATAGCCATCCTCTCGCCAAGCGGAGCTAACTGCAAGCTGGCAGGCTGCAGCCGCTAAAGGTCTTGGAATCAATCAGGTGTCGTCACACGTTGAGCACGAACGTCGGCACCATCCCCCCTCCTGAGGTTACGTTGCATAGCGCCGTGCTCGACAGTCGGGTAAACGCACCGCCCACCTTGCCGTGAAACAGGAGTGGGTCAAGGTCCACGAGTTGTTCAATGAAGTTGACATCCCCCCCCGGCGTGAAGTGAGGAAAGACCTCATGCGCCGTCGGGACTTTTTCTTGGACAAGGTAGTCGCCGCGCAGCCCTTCCTCAATCGCCGCTTCCCACTCGGCCGGAGTGGTCTCCCAGCCGACAATCACGCCTTTGCCGCCGTATTCATCGTTGGGCTTCAGGACCAGCCGCGACTGGTTGGCGCGGACAAAGTCCAGGAGGGTGATGGTGTTGCCGGCGTATGTCGTGCGGATGTCGGCCAGGCGGCGTGTCCACGGAATATGCTCCCGAATCGCCGCTTGTTGTTCCGGTGTAAACAGCCCGGCATATCGCTCGTCGGTCAGAATGCCGAAGAACATTTTCTTGTGCACAAACTTCGTCCGAAAACCGTTGACAACACACACCGCACGGTCGCGGTAGGCGTTGACCAGCGCTTTACACGCCTCAGGGCGATCCAGAATATCGTTAGTCAACACGCGCCGATAGACCAGATCGATTTCAAAGTCGCCGTGGCGGAGTGTGCCGTTGTGGTAGTCGAGCTGTTCCGGCGGCGCAATCGTACAGGCGAATCCTTCGGCTTGGAAATACGCCTGAAACTGCTCAAACTCACACTGCGTCGGCAACCCCTCCCAGTCCACGATGGCGATACGTGGCTTGTCGTTGTTGCCGCGCCACTCGCGGTAGGCCGTCAACAACGTGTCAAGCAGCAGCCGGCGCGAATACAGTGGGGTCACCGAATAGACCGCCGTAAACCGCTGCATAATCGGCAGTTCCATAAAAATCCGCGCCATGACCTCGCAGTAGGAAATACCGGCCGGATTCTCGGCGTTGAGTTCGACAAAGGAAAAGGCGTCCTCTGTGAGAAAGGAGTCGAGCCGCGACGTGATGGAAATCCCCGTGTAGCCGGGATCGATTTCGATCAGGCGCGCTTCGCCGTCTGTGATACCTAAGTCGTCGTAGATGCGCCGGTCGCTCATGGCCACCCGCCCAACCACTTCGACGCATTCCCAAATGCGGGCGCACTCTTCACAGAGGTATCGCCAGCGTTCGGCCGTCACAAAATGGGGGCGCAGATACGGTGACAGTGGTCGCCCCCCGAAAATCATCTTTTCTTCTGCGCTGCGGGCTGCCAGAAAATCGCGCGCTTCCGCCAACGTGGTCGGTGTTTCCTGAAGTAAGGCGTCGTAATGAGCAATGGCGGCTTTGAGTTTTGCGTGGCTTTCCATTGGCTTCTCCAAAGAGCACAGTATTAGGCGTACTCGGCCAAACGGTTGTGTTTGGCGATCAGTTCTTCCCAACGGAAGGTATGCGTCTGTTCCGCCGGGCGCCCCTCTTGTGCCAGCCGAATGAGCAGGCGGCTCACCGTGGAGACCATCCATTCAAAGTTAACTGGACCAACTGAGAATGAATCGGCATCCGGGGCTGGATTCATAAAATCAATGGCGTAGGGTACGCCGTCCCGAATGGCGAACTCAATGGTGTTGATGTCATAGCCAAGCGCCTCACATAACAACCGGCACTCGCGCACAATCCGCTCGTGCAGCTCCAGTTCAAGGTAGTCTTCCGGGCGAATGTCAAGGTACTGCGTTGGATAGGGACGCGACGGATCGTAGGGCATGATCAAAACATGCTGCTTGGCAATGCAATAGCAGCGTACGTAGCGGTCAAATTTCACAAACTCCTGAAGTGTCATGCAGAGCTGCCCGGTCCGGTCGTAGACCTGAATGAGCTCTTCCAGGGAATTGATGCGATAGACATCGCGCCAACCGCCGCCGTCGTGCGGCTTGAGAATCGCCGGCAGCCCGACGTAATCCACAATTGCCTGCCAATCGAGCGGAAACTGAAGGTTTCGCAGGGACTGCGATGTGATGCGCTCCATGTACTCCTTTTGGGGCAGAAGTGCCGTTCTAGGAACGGCGACGCCGAGCCGCACGGCCATGGAATAGTTGAAGAACTTGTCGTCGGCCGACCACCAGAAGGGATTGTTGACGATGATGGTGCCTGACAAGTAGGCATTCTTCAAAAATGCCCGGTAGAAGGGAATCTCATGTGAAATCCGGTCAATGATAACGGCGTAAGGGCAGGTGGCATCCATCTGAACACCGCCGATGGTGATGTACTCGGCCATGACGCCGGTTTCATGTGACTGTTTGTTGATGCGCTCGATGAGCGCCGGAGGAAAGGTGTTTTCACGCCCAACCAAAACACCGATTTTTTTCATATGAAGACGAGTCCTTTTACAGGATGAGTGCTGTAGATGGTCGTCAACCGTCCATCCACCGCCGGAGATGCGCTGAAGCTGAATACTGTCAACGGTGCGATGCGCCTGCCTTGTTGTCAAGTTCTCATTCGCAAATCGCAGCTTGCAGCCGCAGCCGCTGGCTCGTAGCATGCAGCTTATGCAGCCCGTAGACCCTCGGATGACAAAGTTAAGCTATGGCCTGGTCGCCTTCTGAAGTTGCCGTCTCGGTTATCGAGCGAGCGCGTCGTTTAGGCGCGACAGCTGCCGAGGTGATCGTGCGTGAAAGCGTCGAGTTTGCGGCCGCGGTGCGGTTAGGTGCGGTTGAAACCGTCAAAGAAGCCGCCAGTCGTGGCTTAGGGGTGCGCGTCTTGCTCGGCGGTCGGCAGGCATCGGTATCGACCTCAGATATGTCGGCGTCGGCCCTGGACGAACTTGTGGAAACTGCGCTCTCCCTGGCGCAGGCAACTTCCGTGGATGACACGGCAGGGCTTCCCGACGCAGCCGACTTGGCGACCGACATTCCCGACCTAGATCTGGTCGATCCAGCCCTGACTGCCCTATCGGCAGCGGACAAAATCGGTTTGGCGCTGACGGCGGAAGCGGCGGCACGTGACTACGACCCACGCATTGTCAACTTTGAGGGTGGTGGTGTGGATAGTGCTTCCGGTCAAACGGTGCTGGCTAATTCGCTGGGTTTCGTAGGGGAATACCGCCATGCTTCACTGTCGCTGACAACAGTCCCGGTAGCACGTGATGCCGACGGGCGGCTTCAACGCGATTACTGGTATGATGCGCGCCGCAAACTCTCCCGGATGGAGTCCCCGGCAGCCATCGGCCGGCGGGCTGCGGAACGCACCCTCCGCAAACTTGGAGCGCGACGCGTACCGACCCAACGCTGCCCGGTCGTCTTCGCGCCGGAGGTCGCAGCCAGCCTCATCGGCCACCTGTTTGCAGCAGTTTCCGGCGATGCGGTGTTTCGCAAGGCATCATTTCTGGTCGGGAAACTCGGTGAGTGTGTGGCCTCGCCCCTGGTGACGGTTGTGGATGACGGACGCCTGCCCGAAGGGCTCGGTTCACGGCCGTTTGACGGCGAAGGTGTTCCAACCCGTCGGACGGTCATTGTCCGTGACGGTCGGCTGGAAAGCTATCTGCACAACACCTATACCGCGCGCAAGCTGGGCGAGCGAACCACCGGCAACGCTTCACGTGGGTTGACTGGTACACCATCGGTTGGGGTCAACAACATGTACCTTGTGGCCGGACATCACGCGCCGGAAGAGATTATTGCCTCGGTGAGCAACGGTTTGTATGTGACAGAACTCATCGGTTTTGGGGTCAACGGTGTGACCGGGGATTACTCGCGCGGCGCTGCCGGGCAGTGGATTGAAAACGGCGAGCTAACGTTTCCGGTGGAAGAAGTCACCATTGCCGGCAACCTGCTGACAATGTTTAAGCAGATCGAAATGGTCGGGAACGACCTTGATTTTCGTGGACGATTGGCGGCGCCGACGCTCAAGATTGCCGAGATGATGGTTGCCGGTATCTAAACCTCATGGGGGAAAACGCCTGGTATGCCTCGTCGCCATGATCACAATCGGAAAAGTCGCCGTTGGAAAACAGGTGTGATAGCCCTGGCGGGGTTTGCCCTGGGGCTGCTGGTCGGGGTGGTACTGCTGGCCTGGCAGTCCGCGCCGGCCAATCCTGCACCGGCGTGGCAGGCACAGGGCAAAATGCTGTGCGCAAGGGACGAAAAGCTGTATTTTGGAGCCCTGACAACCCGCGGCAAAATGGTGTGCCTGTGCGGTTCGCCACGTCTGACAGCCGAAAGCGGGTACCTTCAGTACCGCTTTGGGCGGCCCGGGCGGATTGAGTTGGAGTATCCGACCGAACGAGCCGGTTCGCAGCGGATGTTCTTCTATGCGCACTACTCACGCTTTCAATTTGAGACGGTGTCGGTGAGGTTCAAAAACGGTGAGTACAACTACACGATTTTTTATGTGTACGACGGTGAAACCGGACGTCCGTCAACCGAGTATGGGCTGATTGTGTACGGCGACCGTGAAAAGGGCACAAGCATTCCTCTGCGCCGTAGCACCGTTATTGGTTCACTCCATCAGCTGGAAGATGCCCTGCCGTGTGACCCGAACAATGCGCTGGCGGACTGCCCATAGTGCATCCTGTGACGCATGGAGGGCGCAGCCGGCAAAAGGGGTTGACCTAAGCGTCCAGCGCGTTGACCGCTGGGCTGCCACAACGGCGAAGGTAGGCCGTCCGCCTGCCAGCGGTAGGGCGTCTCCAAGCCTGGAGGACGCCCGTGCTGTTGATACAGTGGCACGTTTTGGTGAGCCTCGCGCTTTGCCGTCACCTTGGCTACCAAAGCCTCATCAACATGGTGTAATCCGCACCAGGGGAGTATGATGAAGCAGTAAAAAGGGACTCCCCGCGTGGCTTTTCCTCCCAAGCGCCGTGTTTATTGGGTGACCAGATTATCAAGTCTACGTTTTTAGCAATGTTGCCCTTGCTGCCTTGTGGCAGCGCCGGTCATAACGTGTATGGGCGCCAAAATTCGTGACTGCCTGAGCGTTGTTGAGTTCGTACCGGTGGACTTTACCTTGCCGGGATGGGAACGCGAACTTCTGCGCCGCGCTTTGCTGACCTACGAGTTCGGCGATGTGCTTCAGCGTCTGAGTGAACGTTTGGTGACACCAACGCCGGCCGGCCACCGCGCATCGTTGTTGGTCGGTCCGCCGGGCAGCGGAAAATCCTTTCTGTTGCGGCTCGTGCATGCCTTGACGCAGTTTGCGGGTCAACCACTCGGTCAAGTATCGCGCCGCTTGCAGGACATTCATGCCCAGCTCGGTGCACGGCACTGGCAGGTGATCAGCGTATACGGTGGGCAGCTTGGCCAGCCGGAGAACCCGTTGCCCGTGCTGGATTACCTGGGGCGCTTCATCAGTTACACCCTGGCGAACTCGGCGACCTCACCGAACGGACTGGCCCCGGCTATAAACGACCTGCTCCGTGCTTGCCAGGGTGTGCCGACCGGCGACGGGGTGGTGGTTATCATTGATGCCCTCGACGATCTGCTGCAGGAGCGAACGCCGCGGACCGCTGCGGTTGTGGTGGAAATGCTTGAACTTCTGAGCCGGATTTCACGGCAGGTCCCGCTGTATGTCTATGTATCAGTGACGGATACGGTACTCGATAGCGCCAAGGGACGGCAGTTATCGGCGGAACAGGTCGGTATGCTGCTGAGTAGCTACGCCATTGAGTACCTTGGCGAAAACGCGATTCCGGCGCTTATCGGTGCGCATCTTCTGACCAAAAATGCCCGGCAGCGGCATGCCGTCGCCCAGGTTCGTGAGCAACTCCAGCGCAAGCTTCCCAAGCTTCAGCTGGATGAACAACGCCTGATCAATCTCTATCCGCTGCACCCGATGGCGTGGGATATCGGTGTGCGGCTGCGGCGCTATCTGAGCGGCTTTTCGTTCCCGGTCTTTGCAATCAAGGCTGTTGAACGCATTCGCAATCGTCCGGCGGAAAGCCTGTTTACCGTGGACGAACTGTTTGACGTTCTCGAGCCGATGCTGCGGAGCGTACCGGCGCTGGCGCATGCGTTTGAGAACTATGACCAGGCTGTAGAGGCCGTCATTCCCCGTATCAGTCAGGGACAGCGCCTGCATACCCGCATGCTGCTCAAGGCTATTCTCATGCACTCGGTGGCCGGCCTGTCGTCCACAGTATCCGACTTGACCAACGGCATCTTGTTTTACGACCTGTACGGTCAGAAGCCGACCTACAAGCTATCGGCGGCTCTATTGCAACAAATCAAGGCACTGGCAAAAAATGTCATCGTCACCGGCGATGACCCGGAAAACCGTGAATACCGCTTCCCACTCCATCCTGGCGAAGCCCTGGAGAGTCTTGTCACGGCGCACGCCGGAGCGCTTTCTGACAGCGATCTACGTCTCAACCTGGCACTCCTGGCTTCTGGGAGCCGTCTGTTTGAAGATTTCCCGGTCGGTTTCGCCCAGGAAGGAGACAAGCTGTGGTGTCTTCAGCACGTCAACCTGTGGCACGTGATCCGTCAGGATGCGCTGGGGATTGTCTGGGAGCCGGCACAGTCCCAGCGGGGCAGCGAACACCAAGCACGTGTGTATTTCCCGCGCCGGGCCGGACAGGCCGACTTTGATTTGCAGGCCTTGCAGGCTGACGAGATCGGCGTCCACTGGCTACCCGGCGCCCTGGACGCCGATGACATCTGGGTACTGAAGCGTTTGGTCTGTCTGTCCGATCCCACCATCCTGAGTGGTCTCCTGCCAACGGAAGACGTTGCACGGCGTCTCATTGAGGAAACGTTGCAGGCGGGTGCCGCGTTGTTCCGCCGGAAGTACCTTCTGGAAGGTCGCTTTGTCTTTCGGAATGGCACGGTCAGCGATGTGCCGCTGCCGGTGCGGCCGGCACCCTGGCAGATGTGGGAATGGCTGCTGCCGCTCACCTCGCCCGTTTCTCCCGAGGGCTTCCCCGAAGCCCTTTCATTAGACGCTGCGCTGTGGATTGGACATCTGGTAGCCCCAATCCGCGAGCGGGTTGAAATGTGCATTCCTGAAGATGTTGACCGCGCGCTGGTGGAACTGGGCGCGTACTACCAAGCGTGGCGCCAGCACGATCTTTCCAAGGCGGTCGAGACGTTGTCCCAAGCTCCACAGGAAGAAACCGAGATCTGGGAGGCAATTCAGGTCGTCCGGCGGTTCGACCGCGTTGCAGCCCACATTCGGCATGCCTTGATGCGGCGCGCCGTCACGGAAGAAATAGAAGAGATTATCTACCTGTTTGATAGCGACCTCGACGCGCTGTGGCGAGACCGGGCCATTCTGGAAGCCGTCTCAAACTACAGTCAGGCACGGGCCGGGTGTGAGGCCAAACTGCGTTACCTTAACGAGAGCTTTCCCACCAACAACCCAACGGCTGAGCGCATTCGCTCAACGTTCAAGCTCCGCGGCGCCCCACCCTGGCAGTTGTTTTACCCCCATCATCGTAAGCAGGTGGACCTCGCATTTGGAGCTTTCCAGCCCATTTATGCCGAGTTTTACTGTCTCCTGCACGCCGGGGCGACCCAGGCCAACATCATTGAGCAGCTTTGTACGCGATTGGTGTCCAGTCCAGAGTGGCGCAATATGGAAATGATCACCCAGTTGAATATCAGCCGTCAGGACTTTCTGGTGGATGCCATCAATGAAATTTCCAACTTGTACCAAATGGTTTGCACCGAGCCGGTTGAAGACATTCTCCTCACCCAGCCCAGGTGTCGTTGCGGCTTTACACCAGAGGAAGCCGGCCGGTTGAAACAGACGGAGGAACGAGCGCTGAGTCTAGTGCGGCGCGGTCTTGAAATCCACCGGGAGCTTCTACGAAGCCACCGTGAGGAGATTCGGGAGCGGCTCAAGCGGCGACGCCAGCAGGTCCCGCAAGACACGATTCGCAAGATTGCCGCGTTGGTCGGAAGCGATGAAATGCCACTGCTGGACGACGAGACGATCCGTGTGTTGAACGAAGTGCTGACCGAGTAGGTGCGTGCTCCTGGTACCTGCCCGGTAGAGGTTCTGCCACGTTATGCTCAAAGTCGAGCCGACGTACCTCGGCAAGCGCAACATGATCTTTGGCTCGCGGTACATCACGCAGACGGATGACGATCAGGTGGAGTATCGCTACATTGCCTCATGCGGCGAGAGCTACTTGTTTGAGGTCATCGGCGACGATGTGTACATCGTGGCCAAGAACGGTGACTTCGACGAATTCGAGGCATATGCCCGGTATTTGGCCGAAACCGTGTACCCTGCGCGCTGCGCCGCCGGCACTGATGTTGCGCCCGCCACAGTAACAGCTGACGTGCCGGACAGAGCCAATGTGACAGCGGATGGGGCGTGACCACCGGCCCCGGAGCACAAGCCTCTCCAACATCGTGAGACGCCTGACCTAGAGAGTGATTACCTAAGATTACCTAAAAAGAGATGGAATGATTCAGGCTAGCAGGGTCTGGGGTTGAATGCCCGGAGGTCGAAACGGCCTGCTAAGGATAGCCAGACAAAAAATGTCCAGGGCGTTTTGCTCCTCTTGCAAGCCGGTGAGAGGTCATTGCGAATTTCACAAAACCCTTGCCCGGTGCGCGCTGGGCCGCCGCCGTTCAGGGCAGGCAAGGCGCGGACCAGGATTTATGGAGTCGAGCCGTCCTATGGGGTTTGGCTGCGCCGAAACTCCGCCTGCGGCTCGTTTTCAGTGTGGCGTCTGCTGTTGCTTGATGTACTGGCGCACGATGGCAAGCGGCGCGCCGCCGGAGCTTACAGCCAAGTCGGACGGCGACCACAGCCCCCCCTTCCGGTCACGCTTCTGGATGTCGGACCGCCTCAGTAGTGGGGGCAGCGGTAGGTACCATCCGTCCGGCGCCCTTCCGATCACGCTTCTGGATGTCGGACCGCTCCTTGCGCAGCAAGCGACCGGACACGCCTTTCAGGCTGTTGACGGGGTTGGAGACGGCGACGTTCGGCGGCTATGCCACGCGCCGGTGGAGGTGCCGGGCATCAGCGGCTCACATCGTCTTCGCTGTCCATCTCGGTCAGTTGCGTCTCGACGTCGGCACA
>CALGZC010000010.1 GCA_937934745.1 uncultured Blastocatellia bacterium | reverse complement strand
GTCCCGCAGCCAAGGGCGACCAGTTGCGCCTCGCTGACGCCGAGCTTGGTCGCCGCGTCGCGCATCCGCAGCTTAGGTTCGGTCTGCCGCAGCGCAGCCCACTGCTGTGCAAGTTCTTCGGCCGTGTAGCCGGCGTCGGTGATCGGTTCGGGCGCTCCGTTGGGGGCAGTCATCGTCGTGGCTCTCCTTTTTGCAAAGGTTAGGTCAACCGGAAGGCGCCGACTGCACATCTTGGCAGTGCTGGTCGGCCCACGGGGGTGGCTTCTCATCACAAGTTCATCTCAATGTTGAAAAAGCGCCGGTACACACCGAAGAACGTCCCGAACTGGGGTGCAGCGGTGTTGGCAAAGACGTTGCGCGGATTGAAGTGGTTGGTGAGGTTGAACATGTTGACCGTGACGTTGACGAACTCGACGTCCACCCTTTTTCCAAAGGCACCACGCCGAACCCACTGTGGCAAGCGAATTTTCTTCGTTACGGCCAGGTCAACGGCCATAAAACGTGGATAGCGCGTCGTGTCGGCATTCCGGCGGCCGATGAAGTGTTGTGCTTCATCCACGATGCTGTAGGGAAAGCCGGTGCGCCACTCGATAATCGGCGCGAGCGTCCAGTCCCCCGGCACGGCAAACACACCGCGCACGAAAAATCGATTCGGCGCGTCAATCGGGGCATTCCCGAACTGGTTGGGACGGATGATCGGGTTCGGCGTGTCGCCGAAGTGTGTGATGAGATCGTTGAGTTCAGCACGCGCCTTGCTCCGCACATAGGAGCTGACAAACATATGGCGTGGCGTCAACTTGACATCGGCCGTGACTTCTAACGCCCGGTACGTGGCACGTCCGTTGTTGAACAGGCGAATTGTGCCTGGTGTCTGCCGTAGCTCCGGCTCAACGTAAAAGTCGTTGAAGGTGTGACTGTCAAGGTAAGCTAACTTGACGACCGTGCGCGGTGTGAGGCGCTCCGCTAGCTCAAAGCGCGCCGAACGGTTGTAGGGCACACGATACCGCCCGCCGTTTACCTGCGCCGATTCTAGTGTCAGGGGAAGCGTGAGCATGGGTGTGACGCCGTCCGTTGCAAACGTTGTGACAACCGGCAGCGGCATCCGTTGAAACGCCAGGGCGTTGAGCAGTATTTTGTCGTAGAACACCCCAAAGCCGGCGCGCACCACCGTGTTATGCGTCCTACCCGGGGCATACGAGAGCGCCACGCGCGGCGCAAGATTCAGCGCTGCCGCCGCTTGCTGTGTCTCGGCGCGTAAACCGTAGTCAAACTGCAAGTTCGGTCGAAGGAGCCATTGGTCCTGGACATAAACAGCGCCCTCAATGTTGGAGGCGCGCAGGTTGCCGCGCGTGGCGTAGATGATGCGTTCGGCGAGCGAACCATCCGCACGGCGGACTTCGACCGGACGATTGGCGACCCAGCCGCGATTGCGTGCGGCACTGAGATCTGCCCCGCACTTGACCTGGTGCAGTCCCCCGGCCCTTACGGTTGCCAAGCTTGTCGCGAACTGAAGCTGGACGCGTTCTGTTGTCCGGTCAGTTTGGCTGAAAAAGTTGCCTGTCCGTCCAAAGGGCGTGATGGCAAACGGCACATCCCCTTTACCGAAGACCTCAACACCGAGGCGCTTGTAACTGAAGCGTGTTTCACTGACCGAACCGGCAGCTGTGGCGTAGCGATGGACACCGGCGAAGAACAAGTCCTGCGTGCGGCGGTTGGCCGACGCCGATACAGGGTTGAAGAAGTCAAGGTCAACGTTGCGCAACAGCTGGCGGGCGATATTGGCCGTGGCGGTCAACGCCTGGCGGTCGGACAGCACTACGTCAAGTTGGCTGAAGCTGCGGAAGGCGTCCCTGCGAATGTCATTGTTGGGGCTGGCCAGACCGCGAACAATGGCTTTGTCCACGATGAACTCAAGCGCCTGGGCGACAAACACGCGGTCGCGCACGATCGGTCCAGTTATGGTCGCGCGCGGCGACACATTGGCAAGGCCAAAAAGCTTACCGTAGCGAGCGCGCACCGAGGGGAAGAAATCATAGAGGCTGTACGTCCATTTGTTGCCGCCAGGCTTGGTTTCCAATCGCTTGATGCCGCTGGTGAACTTGCCATACTCCGGTAGGTATGGGTTTGTGAAGACTTCCGCCCGCTGGAGCGCCTCCAGTGGGATTTCGACCTGAAACCGTCCGGTTGCTGGGTCGTTGCTGAGACTGCCGTTGACGAGCACCGCCGCCTGATCTTCCCGCGCTCCCTTGATGCTGGTCCGGCCGTCGTTGGAGCGGATGACATTCGGTACCGGCGGGAAGGCCGTCAGGATGTCGCGCCCGCGCGTGGGCAGGATGCGAATTTCACCAGGCGTCAGCGCAGCGGCCGGAGCGGCACCCTGCCTCACAAGCGGCGACTCCGGATTACTGCGCACTTCAACGATCTCGGCGTCGGTCGCGGTCAGGGTAATCAGTTGCTCGATGAAGACGCCGGGCTCGATGACATACTGCTCGTCGGTGAGCGTCATATAACCGGGCGCCGTGACGGTCAGTGTGTATTCACCGCCGACTGCATCCGTGAAAACGGCGTTGCCGTCAGTACCGGTGGTTTGTGCGAGGGAGCGCCGACCGGGGTCTTTGGCTTTCGGCACAAGGGTAACGGTCGCCCCGCCAAGGGGCTGCCGCGTGACGGCATCCCTCACTGCGAACGACACCACACTTGTCTGCTGTGCCCAGGCAGCAACCGGGAAGCTGAACAGCAGCCACAGCAGCCACAGTACGCGCCGTCGGTTAGTGTTTGCCATCCGACACAAACGCCTCCTCTGCGCCGGAAACCAAACGCACCGGTTTTTTTGCAGGCCCGGCCGTTCCCTTGCGTAGGTTACTCTGTCTTGGGGAAGCCTAGACGTAACGTTTCAAACGCGACCGAAGACCCCGGTAGATCGGTTTTCAGCCGACCGGCAACGATGCAGTTGCCCCCATCGCCGCCTGTTCTCGGATGGCGCGCAGGCGCGCGCAGGAACGTTCCCGTCCAATCAGGGCGAAAACTTCAAACATGCTCGGCCCGACGCTCTGTCCGGTCAGTGCCACGCGCGCCGCGTTGATAAAGAGTCCCGCCTTGGCGCCTTTGGCTTCGGCAAAGGCCCGCAGCGCCGCCTCCACCGTTTCCGGCTTCCAGTCCGCCACCTGCTCCAGAACGTCGGCGAGTTCCGGCAACCAGTCCGTCAGCCGCGCATCCCGCAGGTGCTTTCTGACGGCTTCGGGGTCAAAGGCAAAGCTGTCGTCAAAATATGGTCGGCCATAGGTGGTGAAATCTGTCAGCGTACGGAAGCGTTCCCGAATCACCTCCACCGTGCGGATGAGCCAGGCACGGCCGGCACCTTCCGCAAAGGTGGACTGCCACAAACCGGCGGCTTCTAACTGTTCCTGAACCAACGGCAGCAACCGGTCAAGGGGCATAGTCTTCAGGTACTCGGCGTTCATCCAGAGCGCCTTGGGATCGGTAAACTGGCGTGGGTCGGCAAGGGGTTGGTCGGCCGGCGGCAGATTAAAGATGCCGTTTGTCCGACTCACCTGGGCAAAGTCGAAGGCGGCGATCATCTCATCACGCGAAAGAATTTCGCGGTTGTCACCGGGCGACCACCCAATGAGCGCAATTGCGTTGAGAAACGCATCGGGAATAAAGCCACGTTCCTGGTAAAACCGTACGGTCGCCGCTTCGCCGTGCTTGCGCTTGGACAGCTTGGCGCGTTTGCCGTCCAGAATCAGCGGGAGGTGCGCAAAGGTCGGACTCGGAACACCCAGCGCCTGATAGATGAGCACCTGTTTGGGTGTGTTCGCAAGGCCGTCCTGCCCGCGGATCACATGCGTGACACGCTCGGCAATGTCATCGGCGGCATTGCTGAGAATGTAGAGCGGCGAGCCATCCGAGCGCAGCAGAGCGAAGTCCTCGATGTCCGCATAGCGCTTGGTCTGCTCACCGTGGACCAGATCGTAGAATGTCACAGCCCCCTCGGTACGTGGCACGCGAAACCGGATGACATAGGGCCTGCCCTGGGCGTCGAGTTCCGCTTCCTCCTCCGGCGAATGTTCCCGCCCACGAAACACAAAGGCTGTCTTGGCCGTTTCGGCGGCGCGCCGCAGGGCATCGAGTTCCTCCTTGGTTTCATAGGATTTGTAGGCGTGACCACGTGCCAGGAGTTGTTCGGCCAGCCGGCGGTGCTCGGCAAGGCGTTCGGACTGGAAATACGGCCCCTCGTCCCAATCGAGTCCAAGCCAGCGCAGGCCATCCAGAATGGTGGCTACGGCTTCGGGCGTCGAGCGTTCGCGGTCGGTATCTTCAATCCGCAAGATGAAAACGCCGCCGTATTTGCGGGCGAAAAGCCAGTTGAAGAGGGCCGTCCGCGCACCGCCGATGTGGAGGTAGCCGGTCGGCGATGGGGCAAAACGCACACGGATACTGCTTGTCATCAGTCCTTCCAGATCCTTACCAAGTTTGGCGTACCACTGTGTTGTAGCTGCTTAGAAGCGCCGGTGATACGAACCACAGGCCCTCCCCATGATGGAGCCGTTGCGTTGATCTACCGGCAACGGTAGCATCCTTTCCCTATCACTTTTCCGAAGACACATCCATGGCACTTGGTGTGACAGAAGACATTACGGAACTCATCGGCAATACACCACTCCTGCATCTGCGTTCGGTCGTCCCACCGGGCGCGGCCAACGTCTATGCCAAACTGGAGTACCTCAATCCCGGTGGTAGCATCAAGGATCGGGCTGCGCTCGGCCTGATCACCGATGCCGAACGGCGTGGGTTGCTCAAGCCGGGGGCAACCATTATTGAGCCAACCGCCGGCAACACGGGCGTCGGTTTGGCGCTAATCGGGCGGAAGCGCGGCTACCGCGTCATTTTGTGCGTTCCCGAGGGGTACAGCCGCGAAAAGATGCAGGTGGCAGAAGCATTGGGGGGAACGCTCGTTTACACACCCCATGAGGAGGGCATTCCGGGCGCTATTCGCAAGGCCTTTGAATTAGCGGCGTCGATCCCAGGCTCATTTGTGCCACAGCAGTTCAGCAATCCGGCAAATCCGCAAATTCACTACCTGACAACCGGCGCGGAAATCTACGCCCAGCTCGGTGGACGGGTGGACGGGATGGCCATCGGCTGCGGCACGGCAGGGACGTTTTCCGGCGTTGCCCGTTACATCCGCGAACGCAATCCACAGGCAGTCTGTATCGCCGTCGAAACCGAAGGCTCTGTGCTTGGCGGTGGAGCACCCGGCCCGCACAAGGTGGAGGGCATCGGGACGAGCTTTGTGCCGGAAAATTTCCATCGTGAGCTGTGCGACGAGATTATCGCCGTCACCGACCGGGATGCCTTTCTGATGGTACGCCGGCTGGCGGCCGAAGAAGGCGTGCTGTGCGGCGGCTCGGCCGGGGCAAACGCCTTTGCCGCCATTCAGTTAGCCATGCGGCTTGGGGAAGGCAAAAACGTCGTCACCATCTTTCCCGACGGTGCGGAACGCTACATGAGCAAGGGCATTTTCGACGAGGTGCCATAGAGGCCACCCCCGGTCGGTGGCGTCCTCGGCCGGGACTGCGCTCCGGTAGACTCGGCCCCGTCCGTGCGGCGCAAGAGTTTTTTTCGCATCAGCGCCCGTCCCCATGCGATAGTGGAAGTGAGGTCACTCGAACGGTTTCCCCCGCCGGTTGACTACCTGCGCCTTCATTCCGCTTTTCTGACACCCACAGACGATGGAGCTGGCTGCAGCACGCGCTGCCAATGTTCGCGGTAACGAGCATCTTCAGCAGGGGGACTACACGGCCGCTATTGCTGCCTACCGGGAAGCCATCGCCCATGATCCTTATGGGCGCGCCTACCCCCGTGAGCGGGGCATCATCCACGCCAACCTTGGCTACGCCCTATCACTGGCCGGCGATCTGGCCGCTGCCTGCGAGAGCTACCAGGCGGCAATTCGGTTTGAGCCGCGCCGTGCGACATACCACAACGAACTCGGCGACGTACTCTTCCGTTTGGAAGACTGGTCGGCGGCGCTGGCAGCTTACCACCGTGCGGCGCAGGTGGAGACCTTCCTGCCGGCATACCCTGAAAGTCCAGGACTGATTCAGTACAATCTCGGACTTACCTACAGCCGACTGGGAAATGTAGAGGCAGCCCGGCGGCACCTCACAGAAGCCGTCCGGCGCGAACCGCGCAACGAGAACTACCGCGCGGCGCTCGCACAACTCCCGCCGCCACCGCCGCCAGTCGGCGCACCACCCGGCACCTCATCCGGCATGGCACAGCGCGTCACCTTTGCAGATGTTGGCGGGTGCGCCGAAGCCAAACGCATCATTACTCAGGCCGTTCGGATTGTCTTGGAAGCCGACCGGGCAGCGCGCTACCGAATTCGACTCAACGGCATTTTGCTGGTCGGCACACCCGGCAGCGGCAAAACGTTTCTTGCCGAAGCGACGGCCGGCGAGTTTCAGCTCCCGCTCATGCGGGTCACACTTAGCGAAGTCACCTCCAAATGGGCCGGTGAAGGCATCGAGCGGCTACACCACGTCTTTGAACGGGCCGCCCAATCCGCCCCCTGTCTGTTGTTTTTCGATGACTTCGACGGCTTGGCGGCAACCCTGCGCGATACCGAATCCAACATCGAGCACCGCCGCTTCCTCGAAGCCTTCATCCAGCATATCGAGCAGGTGCGGTGGAAGCCGGGGGTTGTGCTCATGGCGGCGACCTCCCAGCCGGACATCCTAGAAGGCGCCATCGTGCGACCGGGACGCTTTGACTGGCGGGTGACGCTGACTCCGCCTGGCGCGGTGGAGCGACGTACCATTCTGGAACGCCTGCTGCACGCGCGCCCGCTCGGCGAGATCAACTACGACCGCTGGACATTGCGGACGGCCGGTTACACGGCGGCCGACCTGGCGCGGCTGGTCAATGCAGCCGCCTTGACGGCCTTTGCCGCCGACCAACCGATTACGGACCGGCACTTGGCCGAAGCATTGGCTCAGTCTGAGGCCGGTGAGCGGTTTGCCGGGGCAAAACGCTCCTGGTCAGACATCGTTATTGCGGAAGATGTGCGGGCAACCTTCCGACTTATCCAGCAGTTGCTTGAGGATCCAGATGCCGGTCAACCCTTCGGACTGACGCCGCCGCGCGGCGCAGTGCTGTACGGCCCACCCGGCACCGGCAAGACAACCCTGGCGCGCGTCCTTGCCCAGGAAGCACGGTGTAGCTTTTACGCCGTAACCCCGAGTGACATCTATGCCAAATGGGCCGGGGAGTCCGAACGACGGGTGACCGAGCTCTTCCAGCGGGCGCGCGCCAACCGGCCGAGCATCATCTTCTTCGACGAAGCGGACGCTTTGTTCGGTGTCCGCTCGACAGCAGCCGGCGAAGCAGCTCCTCATGTCAACCGCGTCGTCAACCAGTTTCTAACCGAAATGGACGGTATGCGTGCCAACGACCGTCTGTTTGTTCTGGCAGCAACAAATCGTCTGGACCTCATTGACCCGGCCATGTTGCGCGCCGGCCGTCTGTCAGAGAAAATTCACATTTCGCTGCCGAACCGTGAGCAACGGCGGGAACTGCTCAGACTGTTTACACAGACCATGCAGCTTGAGGCGTCCGTCTGTTTGGAAGAACTGGCGGAAGTGACGGCAGGCAAATCCGGTGCCGATCTGGAGGGGATGTGTCAGGCTGCGGCGCGCGCTGCATTTCTCCGTTGCCTTGACACGCCGACCGACTACCGCTGCGTTACCCGCACAGATTTTGCAGCCGCCCTGTCGCTCATCGGCGTCCCCCTGGCAGAAAACCGTTCCGATACGACCTGCGTGACCGGCGCATCGGCCGTGGCCGAGATGGTCGCCATTGGATAGCCGGCACATAGAAACACTGCCGGCGCGCCGGCCCCGGCCGGCGTTGGTGTCTGAGGGCACCGGAAGGCAGGTTTGTTCAGTCGGCAAAGCGGCGGCCGTGCCGGAGCGCGAGGCGCTCCTTACTGGTCGCAAGTTCCGGCTGCTGGAAACTCAATCCGGTAGTCCTCAATCACAGGATTGGCAAGCACCTCCGACGCAAAGCGCTCCAGTTCGGTACGCGCAGCTTCCAAGTCGCCATCGGTCGCCACTTCAACCTCGAAGAACTTCCCCTGCCGCACATCGGCGATGCGCGTAAAGCCAATCGCCTCACTTGCCCGTTGGATGGTCTGGCCCTGTGGGTCAAGGACGCCCGGCTTGAGTGTCACGTGAACCGTCGCTTTCATAAGTACCGTGTAGGGCTACACTGGCGGCGCACGTCCGCCCGGTTACTCGGTTGCAGCTGCGGCCGGCTTATCGGATGCCGGAGCGTCGGAGACAACCACAACCTTGAGGGTTGCCGTCACGTCGCGGTGCAGCTTGACCGGTACTGTGTACTCGCCAAGGGCCTTGATCGGCTCTTTGAGCACAATGCGCCGTCGTTCAACCTCAAGCTGCTGCGCGGCCAGGGCCTCGGCAATGTCCATAGATGTTACCGAACCGTAGAGCGTACCGTGCTCACCGGCCTTGCGCTGAAACGTCAGCGTCAGAGCCGTCAACTTCTCACCAAGTGTCTGTGCTGCCGTTAGTTCTGCCTGGGCCAGTTTGACTAACCGCTGCCGTTCCTGCTCGATGAGCTTGACGTTGGCGCGTGTCGCCATCAGAGCGAGACCCTTGGGAATCAAATAGTTGCGCCCATAACCGGCCCGCACCTTCACAATGTCGCCCCGGACGCCGAGATGTTCCACATCTTCCTTCAACAGAAGTTCCATCATGGCCATGGTCAGTTCACCTCACGCTGCTATCCACATTCTGTTCGCCATTCTGTTCGCCACCGTTAGGCTTCGTCTTCCGACTCGATGCCGTTCGCTGCCGCCTGCCGGGCGGTGCGGAGTTGCAGGCGCCGCTCACGTCGGGCCTTGATCTTGGCCGCCCGCTTGAGGTCCTGATCGACGCGGACACTCAGGAAGCGAATGACCGAATCCAAAACGCGCAAACGGCGTTCTGCCTCGGCAATCTCTTGTCCTGTGCCGCTAATGTGCAGCAAAACGTAGAAACCTTCGTGAAATTTGCGGCTCCCCTTGCGAATCATGTAGGCCAGTCGCTGGCGGCCGATCTTTTCAACCTTGTCAACAACACCACCGTGACTGCTGACCTGTTCGGCGAGGGACGCGATAATCTGGTCGGTTTCCTCTTCCCCCAGGTCAGGGTCAACAATAAACATCACTTCATACAACCGATCACGCTTCGTGTTCACACATCACTCCTTTCGGACTCAGCCCCGCAGGACTGACGCCTCCGCCGTTGTGGACGGAAGCAAGGCATCGCCGGCGCACTCGATGACGCCGGCACACAGGTTTGCAGTCAGACGTTAAACTGGGCCATCGCCGGTTCGAGTCCATATTGAACCCACGCCGTAACGGCGTCGGCCGCACGAGCAGTCACCTGCGGCAGTTGCGTCTGTTCTGCCGTCGAAAAACGGCTCAGGACAAAGGCGGCCAAATCCTGGACGGGATGTTCTGGACGAATGCCCACCCGCAAGCGAGCGTAGCGCTCGGTGTGAAGTTTCGCCGCCAACGACTTCAAGCCGTTGTGCCCACCCGAACTGCCCTTGCCCCGCAGACGCAGCCGGCCGAACGGCAGTGCAATGTCGTCCACAACGGCCAGCAGGTCCTCCTGTGGATTGACGCCGTACTTGGCGCACAGCGGCGCAACGGCCTGCCCCGCAGCATTCATGTAGGTCTGGGGCTTGACAAGCAACACCACCTCACCGGCGACCTCCATCCGTCCCGTCAATGCCTCGCACTCGGCGAGCTTGATTGGCCGACCAGCGCGTTCCGCCAGAGCATCCACAACCAGAAAACCGATGTTGTGGCGTGTCATAGCGTAAGCGGGGCCGGGATTACCAAGGCCCACAACGCACTTCACAGGCAGATTACTTCTTGCCTTTCTTCGGTGTTTCACCGGCAGCCGCAGCAATTGCTTCCGCCGAAGCGCGCGTCCCAACCAGCGAGGCAACCAGTTGCATCGGCGGCGACAGCAGTTGGGCCCCCTCCGGCAGTGGCACATCTTGGGCATACACCCGCCCGCCGATCTTCAAGTTGCTGATGTCAATGACCAGTTCTTTAGGAAGCTGGGAAGCCAGGCACTTGATGGTCAGCGTTCGGACACCCCGTTGCAACACAGCGCCCTGGCGAACCCCTAATGGTTCACCCTGTAGCCGCAGTGGCACCGGCGTCTTCACCGGTTCATCCAAGGCGACACGGAGAAAATCCAAGTGTTCAATCGAGCCACGCACAGGGTGGGTTTGCACTTCCCGAATAATGACCGGCACTAACCCTTCCTCCGGCAGCCGAATGTTGAACACGGTCGCCCGACTAATCCCCGTCCGGACAAAGGCGGCAAAGGCTTTGCGGTCCACCAAGCCGTTGAACGACGGCCGTTTCCGACCGTAAACATTGACCGGAATCGCACCTGCCCGCCGGTTGCGGCGCGCCTCGTTCGAGCCAAGTTTGAGGCGCGGCTGTACTTCAATCACGGTTTCTGCAAGCATAAAAACGACAGTGACCTTTCTTCACTTACTGACAAAACGTACCGACACAGATACGAACCTACTATACGAAAAGCCGACTCACCGACGTTGCCGTGTGGATTGAACGAATCGCTTCGGCCAGCAACCCGGCGACGCTCAACACCCGAATTTTAGGTGGCAGGTTCTGGTGTGGGATGGTGTTCGTGACAACCAGTTCCTCAATTGGTGATTGGGCAATGCGTTCCAGCGCCGGGCCAGAAAGCACGGCATGGGTACAGCACGCATAAACAGCCATCGCGCCTTTGTCGGCAATCGCCTGGGCAACCTGTGTCAACGAGCCGGCCGTGTCCACCATATCGTCCACAATCAGCGCCGACCGTCCGGCGACGTTCCCGACGATGTTCATCACCTCAACCGTATTGGCCCGTTCCTTGTCGCGCCGCTTGTCAGCCAGGGCCAGGTCTGCGTCGAGCCGCTTGGCGTAGGCGCGCGCGCGTTCGACGCCGCCGGCATCAGGAGCTACCACCACCAGGTTGTCAAGTTTTTTCTTGGCGAAATAGTCCAGCAACACCGGCGCAGCGTAGAGGTGATCCACAGGAATATCGAAAAACCCCTGAATCTGGCCGGCGTGTAAGTCCATCGTCAGCACACGGGTCGCGCCGGCAGTGGTGATGATATTCGCCATCACCTTTGCCGAGATCGGAACCCGCGGACGATCTTTGCGATCCTTGCGGGCATAGCCGAAGTAGGGGATAACGGCTGTAATGCGCTCTGCCGAGGAACGCCGAAAGGCATCGAGCATGATCAGCAGTTCAACAACATGGCCATCCACAGGCGGACACGTGGGTTGAACAATAAAGACATCCGCCCCGCGGACATTTTCGTTGATCTGGTAGTTGAACTCACCGTCGCTGAAGCGCGTCGTATTGGCGTCACCTAACTGAATCCCCAAGTAACGACAAATTTCCTCTGCCAGGGGACGATTGGCGTTCCCGCAAAAAACGCGCATCCCGCTCATGACCGATTGACCTCGTTCCCCACGGACGAACAAATGCGACGCTCTACCCTCTTCCAAGGGCAAAGCGTCGCACGTTGTGCATCGACCAATGTGGCTGGCAGACAAGGACTCGAACCTTGATTCAGCGCTCCAAAGGCGCTTGTCCTACCATTGGACGATCTGCCAGTAAACCGCCTGCTGCACGTCCCTCGGTACCAGACGACCAAGTTCAGTTACCCCGGTGCAGTTTCCCCCGCCCGACGGTGTAAGCTCTGTGCATAAGCTGCGCATAAGCTGCACGTCCGACAGAGCGACAGACCCAACACCGCCACCCGGCAGCTAAACCCGCCTGCCGTGCGGCTTCACTCGTCGCCGCGTCTGCGAACAGCCCGAACACAACACTGCCGCTCCCCGACATCCGGGCCAGCAGCGCGCCCCAGGCGCGGAGCCGGTCGCAGGCTTGGCGCACGACCGGGAAATCTTCAAAGACAACGGCTTCAAGAGCATTCCCCACCTGTCGCCAATCAAATCCGACCGGCAGGGAAGAAGGCAATGTATGAACGGTGGTGGCGTTTGTCAACCCCATGTTGAGACGATGGAACACCGGACCGGTCGGAACCGAAACACCGGGATGGACGAGTACAATAAACGGCAACTCAGCGTCCAGGAGGGGATAGATGCGATCACCGCGCCCCAAACCCAGCGCCGTTCCACCGGTCAGGAAGAACGGAACGTCGGCCCCAAGACGCGCGGCAATACCGTGGAGTTCATCCTGTGGGAGCTGGACATCCCAGAGCTGTTGCAGAGCAAGCAGCGCCACAGCCGCATTGCTGCTCCCGCCCCCCAATCCGGCCTGCATCGGAATCTGCTTCCGAAGATGGATGCGTGCGCCCTGCCTTGTCCCGACGGCTGACTGTAGTGCCTGAGCAGCGCGTACGACCAGATTGTGCCCATCGCAGGGTACATCAGGGCTATCACACGTTAGGACAATGTCCGGCGTCGCCGTCACTTCAATTTCAATCTGGTCACAAAGGTTTATTGTCTGGAAAACAGTTCGCAACTCATGATAGCCATCGGGACGCCGACCGAGGATTTCAAGTGATAGGTTAATTTTGGCAAAAGAAAGAAAGGTATTTGGCATTGTCTGAGCAAAAGAGTACAGGGTGTTAACAAGCGCATTTCGAGAAGACTGTAATTTGATCGACCGGCATATTACACATTGAATAAAATTATCTTAAAAGGGCTAAGACATAAAATCTTAAATCTTATGCAGATAGTTTAGGTGCTAGACCTAGTTTAAGATTCTACATAATTAAGATCTAAAAAGCTTCTTAACTTAGTATAGTCTAATTTACCTATCTATCACTTTTCCGCTTAACATAGTAGATTTCACCATCTGAGAATTTTAGTATGGAAGTTATTTCAGCAAAGTTCTTCATTCGCTCGACTTGATCTAGGTAGTTGCCGGGATAACCTCTTTCAAATCTTATCAAATATGCTTGTTCTGTTCTCGGCCACGGAGCACGTGCTTGAGAAGATAGATAATTTCCATAGATACCGGCTAGAAAGTAAAGTCCCTCCGGATCATTAGTGTAGATTGGTTGAAGATAAAAATCTGCTCGATGCTTCTGGAGATAACGAATAGTCTCGCCATGCTGCCAATGATCGGCATGGTAGCCTTGCCCATTTTGATAAGTCTCTATAGCGAGCACTGTCGTTGCAATGGATGGATAAGTAAACCAGCCTACTACCCACAAGACTACCAGCGATCGCCGATAAGCGTTAGGAAGCGCACGATATAACTTGGAAGATGAAACGATCTTGGAAAAGGAGTAAAGTGCTGGAATGATAAACGGTATAAAAACAGGCGACAACAAACGTTGGTCAATAGGATCATAAAAGACAATTCTACTTGAAATGATAATAAATATAGAATAGAGTATTGCAAACATAGATTGATAAGCAAAATTGATGTTTCCATTAACTAAGTTCCAGATAAGAGAGAAAATTAATATAGAAAAGAAGATAAATAATGCTAATAAGCAGCAAATAAACCACTTAGAATATTCGAGCTTAGATGATTGACAAATAAATGAATCAATAATGACATCTCCAAACAAAATCAATAACTCATTTACTTTAAGAACAGAATATGTCCTTGGACCTAATAGTGTTCCAGATCGAATATAATTTCTAAAAATCCATAATATAAATAATAAAGATGATATGATAGAAAATATAGTCAATCTATATAGAATAATCTTAATATTATTTTCACGAGTGAAAAGTATAAATACTAAGCTCGATAGTATTGCGACAACTCCTGCATAACGGGTAAGACAAAGCAGACCAATAAAAAAAGCAGCAAGGGCAAGTTGACCTATTCCATTACTTATAGTAAACTTATTTATAAAATGCAGATGAATGATGAGTAGGACTATGAAAAGTAGCTCACTCCAAGCAAAAATTGATACTGTAAAAATCTTCACACTAAAAAAAACTAATAGGCAGACGAAAATAGCCATAGTGAATGATTTTGTCATTGAGAAAGATATTCTACCAGACAGATAAACAACAAAAGCGTAGAGCGCCACATTGAGGTACAGTGCAGCAGTGACGGTTTCCAAATTGAAAAGACGCATCAGGCCTGCCAGCACAAGCGGGTACAGGGGTGGTTGGGAAACAAAGGGTTCACCGCGATACGAGACAAAGCCGACGCCCTCGGTAATGTGCCGCGCAACAGCTAAATAACCAACGGAATCAGGTGATAGTCCAACCCCATGGGAGGAGAGCGTTATCCAAAGCTTACCTGCTGCACACAGAGCAAGTAGCTGTAATTGCAGCTCCTGTGACCAAGACAGGGTGGGCTCGGCGGCGACGGTTGACATCGTTAGACCCAGCACGCCCGTACGGGGTGATCACCAATCTTACGGCGTGAAGTAAGGTTACGGTGTGAAGTATTGCAGGGCTTCTATCAGAGAGGGGAAGATGTGGGTCGCGCAGCGTTGCGCTTCAGGGGCCGGTGATTTGAAATCCGGGACCATGACCACTGTCACACCAGCGGCATGGGCGGCATACACGCCTGGGTCAGAATCCTCAAACGCCAGCACTCGTTCTGGTGGAACGCCGAGCTTGGTGCAGGCTGCAAGGTAGATGTCCGGTGCCGGCTTAGGGCAGGAGACATCATCGCCGGTGACGGTGACGTGAAAATGCCGATCAAGCCCGGTTTGGACCAGGCGCGCTTCTGCAGCCCGACGGTGCGTTGAGGTCGCCAGTGCCTTCGGCAGTTGCAGTTCATCCACCTTGGCCAGCAAAGCCCACACACCTGGCTTGACCGGGATTGTGGCTTCGGCAAAGTAAACGTTTTCGTAGTGAAGCACTCGCTCGTAAAACGCCGGCATTGGAACACGGTCTCCAAAATGCTCTAAGACAATCTGTAATGCATCGGCGCGTGACCGACCGACGAGTTGGCTATAAAATCCGGGGCTAATGGTAAAGCCGCAGTCGGACGCAGCTTGCTGCCAGGAACGGCAGTAGAGGCTTTCCGTGTCCAACAGTAGGCCGTCCATGTCAAAGATGACGGCGGCGAAGTCCTGGAACTTCATACAGCATCACTAAATACAGCACCGGCCCCGGATAGGGCTGAGAGCACAAAGTGCTTCTCTTGACTGCTAACCACGCAAGCACAGTCTTTCAAATCTTTGGGGTGCCATCCAGGTGTTTCCAGCAACGGTTTCTAGGCCTCGTCGTATACTTCTTGCCACTCATGCCTGAATGGCTCCACGACCCGCGCAAAGTGGGCAGGGTTGACGGACGGACTTAGATTGGCGGTCAGCTCTTCGATAATGAGACGCGCTCTTTCAAGGTCGGCGCGCGCCAAGTCCTTGTGGCGCATCAACCGGTGGCAGCGAGCCGACATCACGGCCATTCGCCACTGCCAGGGGCGCGCCGTTGCATCGGGCAACACATTCGCCGCCTGCTGTACAAGATCAAGCGCCTCGGCGGGATGCCGATCCAAACAGTACCAATCTGCCAGCGCTAGTAAGGTGTCACATTCAGCAGCTCGGTCGCTCACGGCTGACAACAACTTGAGGGCAGATTGGAAGCACACCACAGCTGCGCCCAGTTCATCACGCCGGCGATATGCCTGGCCGATGCACAGCGTCGCCAAACCTTCCAGTTGGCGACTGCCGATGCGTATGGCAATGTCCAGGGCGAGTTTCCCCTCCTCAAGCGCCTGATTTATCTCACCCAAAGCGATGAGACACTCGGCAATGTTGATGCGTTCGATACACTCACTGCGCGGGCGGCTCAAATCCTGGGTCAACTGACGCGCCTGCCGGAACAGGTCAAGCGCCGCTTCGTAGTCGCCCTGTACCCGAAGTGTCACCCCTAAAATGCTCGTCGCAATCGAGATCCCCAGCGGATCGGCCAGACGTTCAGCGGTCGTCACGGCGTCTTGAGCCAACGTCATCGCCTGAGCAAACTCACCCTGGCGGGCGCGAACAAAGGCACCTTCGCGCAGTGCCAGCGCCTCCACCTGTCGATCCCGAATGGCGCGTCCCAGCGCCAGCGCTTTGTCTAGCGCTTCTACCGCGCGCGCAAACTGCCCTAGGCGGCCGTACAAGGTGCCAATGATTGCCGTTGTCCGCGCTTCAGCTCGTTTGTCTCCCTTCCGACGCAGAACCTCAAGCGCTTGATGGCAGTACAGCAAAGCCGATGAGTACTCACTGCGCGCCTCACACAACTCACCCAGCGCTGCCAGGGTGCGTCCGCGCAGGTTCTCGTCTTGCGATGGGCGCGCCAACGTCTGCGCCAGTTGGAGTTTCTTTTCCGCCTCATCCAGCCGTCCAACGTGGATGAGCAACTGCCCGTAGTTGAGGTTGAAGTCGGTCAATAGCCGCAGTTGCTCTACCGGCACGTTGTCAAATGACGCTTCTTTTTCATCAAAAATTACATCTACGAGGATGTTCAAGCGCCGCTCGGCTTCTTCGGCCCAGCCAAAGTACTTGAGGGCTTCGTCAACTGCCCAACTTCGCCACGCTTGAACACCGGCTGCCGTGGCGTACCGCAGCGTCGGGAGGTGTTCGGCGGCCTGATAGAAATGGTAGGCCAGTTCACCGGTCAACCGACCGCCGTGTCCCGTCGCTGTCATGGTCTGTTCCAGAGCATGTCCAACAGCAGCATGCGTTGTCCGCCGGCGACGGCGATTGAGCCGGTTGTAGAGCACTTTCTGCACCGTTCCGTGCCGGAAACGGTAACTGTCCTCCTCGGCATCTACCAGCTCGGTGATGATACCCTGGGCCAGCCCTTCTTCAACTGCTGCCAAGACCTCGCGCTCCGGGCGTTCCGTCACCGCCAACAACAGATCAAAGGTGAAGTCCATCCCGATGACAGCCGCCTGCGACAGGAGCTCGAGTGCCCCCGGCGACAAACGGGCCAACGTCGCCTCAACCACTTCCACCACGGAAGGCGGGAGCACCACATCTGTCAGGGGTGGAAACACCCAGCTGTCGCCCTCCTGCTGAATATGCCGACTTTGCACCAGGTGCCGTAGAATTTCAGCCAGAAAGAACGAGTTACCGCGCGTTTCCGCATGGAGACGCGCCACCGTAGCGGGCGCGACCCGAACGTTGGGGAAGGTGGCGTGGACCAACGCCGTCGTATCCGCCAGCGACAGCGGCTCAAGGGTCAGCGACTCAAAGCCGACCGACTGATTGACGGCGCGCATCCAGTGGCGCAACGGATGTTTTTCGGTCAGCGACTCCGTCCGCGCCGTTAGAACCAACATCAAGCGCAAACCTGCCGTTGAACGTGCCAGATAGGCCAGCAAGTCCAGACTGAGTTCGTCGGCAAAATGGGCATCATCCACGAACAACACGGTCGGTTGCTGGTGGGCCAGCACTTGGTACAGCGCTACCAGGTAATCAAAGGCGAGGAAGCGCTCTGGTTGACTCTCCGATTGCATGGAATCGCAAAAGTGTAGGAAACCATCCTCGGTGGCAAATTCTAACGCCACCCGTTCGGCCAGCGGCCCTAAAATGTGCTGCAACGCTGCCGGCTCGTGCGCTTCAAGCAGCAGTTGTAGCCTGCCGCGCAGGCTGTCATAAAATGACTTGTACGGCGTCCCCTGCCCTGCTTCGTAAAAGGGCATGTTCAAAAATGTCACTTCCTGACCGGCGAGTTGCCGCCGAAACTCCTGCAACAAACGAGTCTTGCCAATCCCGGTCGGACCGAGTACCAAGATCGGCTGCCCGCGTCCGGCCACCATTCGCTCATACATGTCATGCAGCGTGCGCAACTCGGCCGTCCGCCCGACAAAAGCGTTGAAGTTAGGATGAAGCTGGAGTGTGGTTTCATCCACACCCTGCCGATAGACGCGCCCTGGCGCGCGCTGTTTGGCAGCAGCCAGCGCCTGTCCGCCGGCGTCGAGTAAGCCGACGCCTGTAGTAGCGTCGTCTGGTGAAACAACGACGGCAACGGTGACTTGTACCGCAACCCCCTCTGGGACTTCAGTACGCAAAAACCGCTGGGACGCCAGTTGGCGAGACATCCGGTCGGCGAACACAATTGCGTCGGCGGCCGTGCTCCCCGGCAACAAGACGGCGAATTCATCCCCACCAAACCGTGCCGCGATGCCTAATTCGCCGACGTGCTCGCGCAACCAGTGCGCTAACTCACGGAGGAGACTATCACCAGCGGTAGAGCCAAAACGCTCGTTGTAGTGCTTCATGCCGTCCACACCGATCAACAGCAGAGCGGCGGTTCGGCGTGCCGCAACAAGACTTTCAACCTCCTGTTTGAGAAAGGTTAGGTTGCGAATCCCGGTCATGCTGTCGTAACGGAGCGTGCTCGACCGGCGTACCACCAGGCTTCGCGGCGACGGGTAGCCGGTACTGCCGGTGATGGGCGGCGTCAGTGGGCGGGTCATCTCCCGAGTTGGGGGGGCAGGGAAATCCCCAAGCGCACCGGTCAGACGCAGCGCCCCACTGGAACGTGTGCCGCCTGACGATGCAGGGACACCGAACAGGGCGCAACTCAACTCCTGCCCCAGTTCGGCAGCGGTTTGCGGACGCCGTGCCGGATCTTTTTCCAGCGTTCGCAGGATGACTTGCTCCAAAGGCCAACTCAAGTCGGGATTTAGGTCACGGGGACGGCGCGGTGTTTCCGTCGCCTGCTGAATAATGACGGCCGAGACCGTCCGTGCGTTGAAGGGCACCGTTCCCGTCAACAGTTCGTACAAGATGATACCCAGGCTATACACATCCGACCGTGAATCGAGCGGTTCGCTACGGCATTGTTCTGGGGACATGTAGTGCGGTGTGCCGACCATCAGGCCGTGTTCGGTCAGCTTGGTCATTGCAGAAGCCGTGGTTTGTTCATGCAGCTCGGCGACTCCGAAATCCACGACCTTGACCACTTCTGAGCCGTCGCGCATGCGCGCCAGCATAATGTTTTCGGGCTTGAGGTCCCGGTGGAGGATGCCTTCTTGATGGGCGGCGTGAACGGCTGCGCACACGCTGGTCATGATGGCGACAGCTCGCTCCGGACTGAGCCGTCCAACCCGTTTGAGCTCGTCCCGCAGCGACTCGCCGGTGATGTACTCCATCACCATGTAAGCGCGGCCGTCCGGCAGGGTCCCGAAATCATAGATGGTGACCACGTTGGGATGCTTGATCCGGGCCGCCGCGCGCACTTCGCGTTGAAAACGTGCCACTGCCAGAGGCAGAGACTTGGACTCCGGCGAGAGCACCTTCATCGCCGCCGTATCGCCGATCTGGAGCCGGATGGCCGCATAGACCGTTGCCATGCCTCCGACGCCGAGGACACGTTCAATGCGGTACTTGCCATCCACGATCATCCCTAACAACGGATCGGATGGTGTTTCGGTTGTCGGCGTTGCGGGCGACTCGTGTTCAGTCATGCGTGCGGGCTGGTGGCGTGACGACCTACATGCGGACTGTAGTCAGTCACGGGAGAAACCGAGTCGAGGGTTGTTCAAGAAGAAGCCAGGTGCTTCTAAACGGTACGGGCCGATGCGCGACGAAGTCAAGCAATGCGTGTTGTGTCCGGTACAGCGGCCGGGAAAGCCAGACTCACAGCTCCATAGTCTCTGTGCAGGACACACCGGTTGCCGCGCTGCCGCAACGTACTGGCTTCCGGCGGTAACTGCCCAATCGAAGCCCATGGCAGAACTGTGACCGGCGCCTGCAGAAAGGCCGCCCTAACTCCAGCGAATACCGCGGGCGACCCAAAACCGATGACCTCAGCATAGCCTTAGACCTGTGGAGGAACACCCTGGAGGCTTTCCACAACTCTGTCCACAAGCACTGTTTCCTGCGCCGGAAAGACTGTGCGGAGGTCAAGCAAGACGCGCCCGTCGGCAGTACGCGCCACGACCGGCGGCAATGCTTGCCGCAGTCGCGCCATCAGCTCATCGGGCGAACGGCGTCCTGGTGTCAAGATAACCAGCGTCGTCGGCAACGTGATGTCAGGGGCGCAGCCGCCGCCGATGACCGACGCACCCGGCGCTAATTCGATCCGGCAGATGTCCGGCGGAAGGCGCTGCCGCAACCGCCGCGCCAAGCGCTGCGCCCGCCGCTTGAGCACCAGCGGCGAGGTGCGCAGCAGAGCCAGCACGGGGATCGCTGCCCAGTTCCCTGCCCGATAGAGACGCAGCACGGCTTCTAGCGCCGCATAAGTCAACTTGTCCACCCGTAGCATCCGCATCAGCGGCCGCTGCCGGATGCGCTCAACGAGGTCGCGCCGCCCGGCGATGACCCCCGCTTGCGGGCCGCCCAGCAGCTTGTCGGCGCTGAAGGTCACCACGTCTGCGCCCTCAGCAAGCACCTGCGCCGGGAGCGGTTCGTCGCGCAGGCCGTCGGCCGTTAGGTCAACCAGCAGCCCGCTACCGATGTCGTCAAACAAAACGAGGCCGTGACGCCGCGCGAATCCGGCCAGCTCGGCCACGGTCGGGCGCGCCGTAAAGCCGGTCAGGCGAAAGTTCGACTGGTGAACGCGGACAATGAGGCGCACATCCGGCGCGAGCGCTGCTTCGTAGTCCGACAGCCGCGTGCGGTTGGTCGTTCCGACTTCCCGCAGCGCGACGCCGCTCTGTGCCATAATGTCGGGGATGCGAAAGCCGCCGCCGATTTCGACCAGCTCGCCGCGCGAGATGAGCGCTGCCCCACCCCGCCCCAGCGCGTCGAGGACGAGCCACACCGCTGCCGCGCAGTTGTTGACGACCACCGCCGCCTCGCAGCCGAGCAGTTCCTGCCAGAGTGCCTCGCCGTGGGTGTCGCGCCGTCCACGCCGGCCGGTCGTCAGGTCGTATTCCAGATTGGCGTAGCCGCCAGCAATGTCCGCGATGGCGGCCAGCGCCGCCTGGGGCAACGGCGCCCGCCCTAGGTTGGTGTGCAGGATCACGCCCGTCGCATTGATCACCGGACGCAGCGACCGCGCTTCGCGCAAGTGTTCCCGTGCTGCCGCACACAACTGCTCAAACATCTGGTGCTCAGACATCTGGTCCGACAACCACAGGGGCAACTCGCTCCCCTCTTGGGCTTCGGCCAGGCCCTGGCGCAACGCCGCGCGACGCCGGGCAATGGCGGCGCGGGCTGCTGCGCGGCGTTCAACCGGCGTGTAGGCACGCAGAGCCGGATCGGCGTCCAGTGCCTGCGCCAGACGTTCTACAGACGGCAGTGCGCGCAGCCTTTCGCCTTCCATCGGTCAATCCTGCGGCGCGACGACGGGGTTGCGGAGCGTCCCGATGCGCTCGATGGTAATCGCCACTTCGTCGCCGGGCCGAAGGAAAACGGGCGGCTGACGAAAAACGCCGACGCCGCCGGGCGTGCCGGTGGCGATGACATCGCCCGGCTCTAGCGTCATCGCCTGCGATAAGAACCAGATCAGGTAGGGAATGTCGAAAATCATCTCCCGCGTGTTGGACGCTTGCATGACGCGCCCGTTGAGCGTGAGGCGGATGTCCAGCGCCTGCGGGTCGGGGATGGCGTCGGCCGTCACGAGCCACGGCCCCATCGGCGCGAAGGTGTCGCAGGACTTGGCCCGCGTGAACTGCTTGTCCTGGCGCTGCATGTCGCGGGCGCTGACGTCGTTGAGGATCGTGTAGCCGCCTACGTATGCATAGGCATCCTCCCGCGCGACCCGACGGGCTGTTTTGCCGATGACGACGGCCAGCTCGGCTTCGTAGTCCACCTCGCGGCTGTTGGGCGGCAGGACGATTGGCCAGCCATGGCCGGTCACGGCGCTGGCATACTTGGCAAAGACAACCGGCTCGGCCGGGGGCGCTTTGCCCTGCTCGGCGGCATGGTCGCGGTAGTTTAGCCCAACCGCGATAATCTTGCCCGGCCGTGGCACCGGCGGCAGAAACTCGACTGCATCCAGCGCCGTGACGCCGTCGCCGCGCCGGGCGGCCGTAGCTGCGGTCGCCAACAACGCCGCGCGCGCGGTGGCGTCAAGCGTGAAAACATCCCGTGGCTCGGTCAAAGCGCGGTCCACCTCAATTGCGACATCGTCAATCACCAGGGCGGTGAACACGCGGGACTGCTGACATAACAAGGCAAGGCGCATAAGACCTTCCGATAGCTTGAATTCTGACGAAAAAGGCCGGGCAAGCCCGCCGCAAGCCTACCATACCGGGCCTCGGTCGGCCCCTGGCTTGGCGGAGGCCGCCATTTCGCGGCGTCACCTAGCGCGCGCAAAGCCGGCGGACAGCCCGCGCCGCGCATCCCGCGGGCGAATATCCGGGCGGATGCCGTAGGAGCCGCAGGGCAACTCGGCATCCCCGCAAAATCCCTCGACTGGCAATAGGTACGTCAGGCCCGCCACCGACTGCCTTTCAAAGCGAACATTGATGGGGCGCGCGCTTGTCTCGCTCTTTACCGCCAGGTGAAACTGGAGCGTTGGCGGCGGCAAGAGCCAGGCGGGCGCTGCGTTATGCGGCACAGCCAGCAATCCGGCGCCGGCATAGGATTCAATCGCCATTTCCGTCGCGTCCTTCGCGCAGCCGGTTGCTGCAATACAACCTGCCAGCGTGACTGCCGTCATCAGCGGCGCCCAAGCCGGGTGGGGCGTCAGAGCAAGCTTGCGAGCCAATGGCTTCCCGACGGTGACGGCCAGCAGTCCGGCGATGATGACCAAGCCTGCGATCAGAAGTCCCGTGGACAGGCGAAAGGGAAAAAATCTGAGCGCGACGAGGAATACAAAGACGGAGACGACGCTGACATTCAGCCGATTCAGAAGCGACTTTTCGAGCTGCTCAACATGGGACTGGAGGAAGAGCGCGAGCCACAGGCTTGTTCCAACGTAGAGATAGCCAAGACCGTAACGAATGTCAGGGGCCGAGGCGAGAACGAAAATATTGCCAATCAACCCAATGACAGCTACCAGAAGAACAGCGCCTCTGACCCTTTGAACAAATATCAACTGACTTGCCGCGGCAATGTGATGCTCGAGAAGCAAATGAAGTCTGTCTGATTCCGCAGCCACCGCTGCCCCATCTCCAGCCAAGTCGCCGGCACGCTCGAATTGCCATCGGGGTAAAAGCCCAGCGCGACCGTCAGAGCGGGAAGCTTGGCCTTGTATTCCGCTGTGGCGTGATCAACCGCCCAGGGAACTTGCAGATCAAAAATCGTCAGCGGATACAGCGCATAGCCGCTTGAGACAAATTGAACGATAAAAAACGAGCCGGCGTAAAGCGCCAGAACGAGCGCCAGCCCAGCCAGCGCGCGCGCTGACCGGCGCAAGCGCCAGATTTCCGCGAGCGTTATGATTGCGGCGAGCGGAGCTAGGAAAAGCTTGAGGCTGACGGCGCCGGCCGCGCACAGCGAAGCCGGCTGAACAGCCTGGTCGCCGCGCTCGCTTGGGGCTGAGGCGGCAAGCAAAGCCCAGCACGTCATGACAACAACGAAAACAACCACCGTGTCCGGCGAAGGCGAAAAGACAATCTGGGTATAGCGCCTGAGACAAATGCTGAAATAGATCAGCGAGGCAACCCCAAGAAACCAGTCTGAGAGCCGCATGGTTCCGTGGGCCAGACGCCGCCCGACAAGGATGAAATTCAAGCTGAACAGCAGGCAGGCAAAGCCATTAGCCAGCGCGTAAACGCGCCCCCGCGCAAAGCCGGCGTCAAACGCGGCAGTCAGGGCATGCCAGGCGGTCGTGAGCGCCAGGTGCGGTTCCAGGAGCGCAAGGCCGTAAACCGTGCCGTGCTCGCTGAACCAGCGAACGCGCGGAATATGGTAAATCCGCGCATCTTCCAGGAGCGCGCCCCGCAGGACAAGCCAGGCCAGCGCCAAACCCAACAGGACAACCCCCGTCACGGCGGGAAAGCGCGCGAAGCGCCACGCTTCGCTGCCGATCTGCCGCGCCTGGGGCACCAGCCAGGCCGGCAGCGCCAGCCCAAGCGCCGCCAGCGCGCACCACTGGGGGCGTAATGGCAGCGCAAGCGACAGGAACAGAAAGGCGTTGGTCAGCGTGAGCAGGCCAATCCACGCCAGAGCGAGGCAACGGTCGGCGGGTCGCTCGAAAGCGGCGCAGCGGCTGAAAAGCGCAAGCGCGGATGCGCCGGCCGCTAGGCAGGCCGCTAGCAAGATTGCCCAGGCAACCAGGTAGAGAAGCATTGTTGGCTTGGCTTAGCGCTTTCGCGGCGCTCTCGCGGTTGAGAGGCGAAGGCTGGAGCACCCGCCGCCGCTCTGGCTTGCCGGAACGCAAAAGCGCCGGCATTCCAAGCTTGGGCTGTGGTGGGTCGTGTAGGGCTCGAACCTACGGCCCGCTGATTAAGAGTCAGCTGCTCTACCAACTGAGCTAACGACCCACAAGGGTGATGTGATGGTATAAGCCGGATAGTGCGTTTTTGTCAAGCCGATAGTATGCATTTAGTATTTATTCGATGGCTTGCGTCAAGGGCGCCGGTGACGACCACACGTGCCAAGCCTCCCCAAGTGACTGCCCCAGCCAACTCAACCCGACTTTCGTTGCGTGCCAGGGATCGGGCATAGCCAGCAAATAGATCAGTCGGCGCGTCAGGTAGCCGGCCAGTCCGTTAAAGGACAGCCCAAGGAGATTGGCGGCAGCCGTGCCGCGTCCGAGCGTCATCATTTCACCAAGCGGCTCGTAATGGTATTCCCGCAACGGCTCACCACGCAGGCCGGCGGCGATATTGTGGGCAACCACAGCCGCCTGCCGAACAGCAACCTGTGCCGTTGCAGGCGCTGCGACACTGGCGGCAGCATCACCCAGCACATACGCTCCCCGAAACCCAGGAACTTCCAGCGTCCGACTGACGGGAATCCGTCCCCGCCGGTCACGGACAAAGGGAAAATCTGCCAGTACCGGTGTGGGACGGCTACCGGCCGTCCAGACAATGGTCTCAGCAGCAATGTGCACGCCGTTTTCCAGTTCAACGCCGGTGGCAGAGCAGCTTGCGACACCAACGCCCAGATGCAGCTCAACACCGCGCCGCGTCAGCTCACGATGCGCAAAGCGCCGGAGAGCCGAGGCATACTGCGGCAAAATTTCGGGCAACCGATCGATCAAGTGCAACCGTACTTGCGTCGGCGGCAACCCCGCCCGCAACCGCTCCTCACGCAATTTGTCTGCCGTCACGGCTGCCAGTTCTACCCCACTTGGCCCGGCGCCGATGACAGCAAACGACGCCGTCTCGCGGGGCGCCGCCCTGACCCGCCGTACGGCGTCCGTGATGGCAGCTTTCAAGGCGTAAGCATCGGACAGGGAGCGGAACGGACGGGCATAGGTCCTGACCCCAGGCAGGCCAAAGTCGTCGGAGACACTCCCCAGGGCGATGACGACCGTATCGGCCTCAAGCGTCAGCTCAGCATCTGTCTGACGCACACGCACACGGTAACCATCCGCCTGAAGCTCGCCGCCGGTCACTTCTCCGCAGATGAAACGGCAGCCGTCCGGCAGCACCTCGGTGAAGGACGGCGCAATTTGCCAGTCGGACACCTCATCGGTCAAAATTTCGTACAGGAGCGGGAGAAACAAAAACGATGACGTGCGGCTGACAAGTGTCACGTCGGCGTGTCTTGTCACGCCACGAAGATGCAAAGCACGTGCCGTGTACAGCCCGCCGAACCCACCCCCTAGAATGACGATCCGGCGCTTTGCCATACTGAAACACCAGAGCAAATGATGGTGCGGCCGCGCAGCTACAGGCAAGTAGCGACCGGTAACGAGGCTCAGGTTGAGCTACCCAGCGTAGCTGATGACGGTGCCAGAAAATGGTTAGCGTGAATCCTTGTCACCCTGCACGAAACGGGCTACCTCACCCAGGCTGGTCATACTCTCGTTGTTGAGATAGTTACTCACATCCTCGGGGTCATTTTCCTTCCCAACCGCACGGGCGGAAAGGCCGATTTTGCGGTTCGCCTCGTCAAGCTTGAGAATCTTAAACGGCATGACTTGCCCGACAGAGACTACCGATTCGGGGCGATCAACCCGCTGGTCAGACAGTTCTGAAATGTGACACAGCCCCTCAACGCCGTCATCAAGCTCGACAAAGACCCCGAAGCCAGCAATACGGACGACTTTACCGGTCAGGACATCACCTGGGCGATGCTTCTGGAAGAAGCGCTCCCACGCATTCGGCTCCAGGTCCTTAATTGACAAGCTGAGGCGCCGGTTCGTCGTATCAATGTTGGTGATGACAGCTTCTATCGTCTGTCCTTTTTTCAGGACATCCGACGGGTGCTTGACCCGCTTTGTCCACGACAGATCGGAAACGTGGATCAAGCCGTCAATGCCGTCCTCAATTTCAACAAAAGCCCCGAAGTCGGTCAGGTTGCGCACCTTGCCGGAGACACGCGAGCCAACCGCATACCGTTGCGTCACGGTGTCCCAGGGATTGGGCTGGACCTGCTTCATGCCGAGGCTGATGCGGCGGTTGGCTTGGTCAATCTCCAGAATCATGGCCTCGACCTCATCGCCGACTGACACCAGCTTCGACGGGTGCTTGATCCGTTTTGACCACGTCATCTCGGAGACATGGACTAGGCCCTCAACACCGTCTTCGAGTTCGACAAAGGCCCCGTAATCGGTGACAGACACCACCCGACCTTTGACAATGTCATTGCGCTTGAAGCGCTCGGTCACCGTATCCCAGGGGTCGGGGAGCAACTGCTTGTAGCCCAAACTGACCCGCTCTTTTTCACGGTCAAACTTAAGGACTTTGACCTGCACCGTGTCGCCGACATTGAACAGGTCTGACGGTTTAGGCAAGCGTCCCCAGGACATATCGGTAACGTGCAGGAGGCCATCAATCCCACCTAAGTCAATAAAAGCGCCGTAGTCGGTCAAGTTCTTGACCTGCCCGGTCACAATGACGTTCTCATCGAGAATGCGCAGGGTCTCGGCCTTACGCGCTGCCATCTCCTCTTCCAGCAGGACTTTGCGCGAGAGAACGATGTTGTTGCGCTTCTTATTGAGCTTCAGAATGCGAAAGGTCGTCTCGCGCCCGATGAGAGCGTCCAAGTTGCGGAGCGGACGCAGGTCTACCTGGCTCCCCGGAAGAAATGCTTTGATGCCGCCCAGATCGACTTGCAAACCACCCTTCGTGCGCTCGGTGATCCTCCCAGAAACGGTCTGGTTTTCGACAAATGCTTTCTCGATCACTTCCCAGAGGTGATGTCGCCGGGCTTCCGCGTAGGATAGCTCAACGTAGCCATCGCCACCTTCCAATTGCTTGACCATCACCTCGACCGATGCCCCCCGGGCAACGGTCAGCTCGCCATCCGGTCCGGTGAATTCTTCTCTTGGAACCAACCCTTCGGACTTGAAGCCGATGTCAACGACAACCCCACGCTCCGTAATGGAGACAACCTGTCCCACAACGATGTCTCCCGGAGCAATCGAAGCAGAGGTTTGCTCATAGTTATCGAGCATGGCGGCAAAGTCTGTATCTTCGCCGGACTCGGCCCCGACTGCTGTGGTGGCTGCCGCCTCGGGGGCGGTTTCTTCTGAAACTGGTGGAGAAGTGATGACCGGCGCACGGAGCGGCGTAATGGTTACGCCTTCAGGGCCGGACGGCTGCACATTGTTTGCCATGGATTCGGACAACGGTCTCTTGCTCTGAAGTTATGCTTGTGGAAGTTTGTGAAGCTACAATCACCATCAAACAGATGTCAAGACCTCTCCAAGTCCCACAAACAAAAAGACGACGAATGTCATGTATTCGTCGTCTTTTCAGCGTTCTACAGTGGAGCGGGAGACGAGATTTGAACTCGCGACTTCAACCTTGGCAAGGTTGCACTCTACCACTGAGTTACTCCCGCAAACACCCCCGCGGTCATGATAGGCAACGCTGAGGATAGCGAGGCAACAATCGTGTGTCAAGCATTTTGTATGTGTGGTTGTTCGTCGCGCCTTGAATGCCGTGCTTTCAAAAGAAGCTTCCAGCGGAACTGACACCTCCCACGACGCTGCCGGCTAATTTGCGCTTTTTATAGAGAACATGGGTTGTGTCGTTTCCAAAAGTGTATGAAAATATACTTAACCGCCAAGCCTACCACAGGCTTTGACGAGTCTCGTCCCCGGCAGCCGCCTCGCCGGTTAGGAAACGGGAACGCGGCTGCCACGGGAGCTTCGCCATGTCGGCGCCAATTGCCAAAACGTTTGATAGCATTGTTCATCACCTGACGACACGCACAGAGCATAACGGGGGTGGGCTGCCGGTCACAGAAACTGACACCTTTCGCACCCTCAACTTCTCATTGATGCTCAGCATTTCGCACTACATTGAAGACCGCTTTATTGAAAAGCGGCTATCGGGGCTTTTTATCGCCTCCTTTCAAAAGCTGTCTTTGTTCTTACCCCAGCAGGAGCGGTATGCTGCCATTGCCCGAACATCGCAGGCAGTTTGGATTCTCGGTGAAGCGGATATCGTCCCACCTTTTGTGGCAGAGCATCTGCAATTTTTTCGTCCACCAGACCGTGAGAGCCAGGACTACTGGATTGTTTTGAGTGACGACCCATGCTTCCGCATTGCCCTGTTTGCACGTGAACGGCAGGAACAGACTGCTGCGGCCGCAGTTGCGTCTGGCAAGAACGGCCATCGGGCCGGAAAGCGAAGCTTTGAAGGCTTCTGGACCTATCGTGATGAATATATTGACGCTATCCGGCACAGTGTCCAAACGCACTATGCCCGCCAAGACCTTCTTGTTCTGCCGCAAACAGACTCGCTGGGTGTTCCCTAACTAGGTGTTTCCTAAAACTTGACATCCTCCCCGACCTGAAGGCCCGAAGATTCCTTCTGCGCGCAGGCGCGGCATTGCACCACCCCGGAGTCGCTTCCTTCAGCAGGGGAGCTGCTTCTGACCACCATCGTCCTTCGACCCACCGGAAATTTCACCGCAGCGCCGCAGAGGGCGCACGAAACTTCCCTGAGAAAACCAA